>JBGAFQ010000065.1:0-10487 GCA_044227195.1 Thiobacillus sp. | reverse complement strand
AGGACGACCTGTCGAATCTCGCGCCCGATGCGCTGCTGCCCGATGCGGTTGCCGCCGGACGCGAACCGCTGCTCGTCGTCGGCGCCATCGCGGGCGGCTGAAGCGCCAGAACGCCGGGCGCGTCATGGAAGCCATGATGCGGATGAAGAATATCGACATCGCCGCGCTCGAACGCGCGGCGCAAGCCTGAGGAGCTGCCGTGAAATTCATTTGCCTGATCTGCGCCGAACAGATGATGGAACACCTCGAGCCCGCCGACGCGGCCGGGCATTTCGCCGAGTACGCCGCGTTCACCGAGGCGATCAAGCGCGAGGGCCATTTCTTTTCCGGCAACCGCCTGGCCCCGCCCGACACCGCCAAAACCGTGCGCGTCCGCAACGGACAGGCGCAGATCACCGACGGACCGTTCGCCGAAACGCGGGAAATGATCGGCGGCTACTACCTGATCGACGCGCCCGACATGGACACGGCGCTCGCAATCGCCGCCCGCATCCCCGGCGCGCAGCGCGGCTGCGTCGAAGTGCGGCGTATCGCCGACGATGCGGCGACGCGCGCGCTGCGGCTGGGCGATTGACGCCAGCGCGGACGCGCATGCCCTGACCCCATCTTCCGGTCGTGCTCGCAGCGCCCAAATGCACATCGACAGTGCGGCGTGCCCGATCACGCAGCACGACCGCACGCCACAAGACACGCCCACCCGCACGCAGACGCGATGCAGCGGCGCGAGCATGCCTGGCATGCCCGCTGCTTGAGTGTGCATTACCGGGCCGCGCACCGTTGCGCGGCCCGGCAAGGACAACGGTGTCCCGTGGCGTACGCGCCAGGGCGCCGTTTTTTCGTTTTCGGGCAGACAAATGACACACGCGCACAGCGAACCACCGCTGGCGATCGTCGGCGCAGGCCCGGACTTCGGCAAGGCCGAAGCCCGCACCGCCGCGGGTTTCATCGTCCCCCCGTTGCAACCCCCATCGCCATGAGGAGCACACCATGACCCCCCAGCAGATTTCCCTGATCCAGACCTCCTGGGCCGCCGTCGTCCCCATCCAGGACACCGCCGCCGGCCTCTTCTATCAACGCCTGTTCGTGCTCGATCCCGCAGTCCGGCCCATGTTCAAGGGCGACCTGCAGTCGCAGGGGAAGAAGCTCATGCAGGCCCTCGGCTTCATCGTCAACAGCCTCACCCGGCTCGACGAAGTCGTCCCGGTCGCGCAGGACATGGCGCGCCGCCACGTCGGCTACGGCGTGCAGGCCCAGCACTACGACACCGTCGGCGCCGCGCTGCTGTGGACGCTGGAACAGGGCCTCGGCTCCGCGTTCACCGAGGACGTGAAAGCCGCGTGGGCGACTGCGTACGGCACGCTGGCGGGAGTGATGAAGGAGGCTGCTTACGCGCCGGCTTGAAGAAGGCTGCGCCGGTTGTGCGTCGCCGCTGCGGGTTGTTTGCGGCGGCGACAATTTGATCGAGGTGGGGGCGAAGGGTGAAGCGGGGCCGGGCATTGTTGCGAGCGCGCGAACCCGGGCGCCTGGTGTTCGGCCGGAGCGGACTGTTATGGGGAACGCCTTGATAGTCTGCTCTGGGGCTGGAACGGACGTCTGCAAATGCGCAAAAGAATACGATTTTGAAAGTACATAGCCCGGCCTCGCTGTGAACCCCCGGCGACGGCTCGCGCCGATACACGGCAACCCCTTTGACCCAGACGCCCGCTTGACCCATCCCTGCTTTCCCAACTAGAGTCCGGGAACACTACGGCACGCGCAACGCACGCTGGCCGACCCCGCGGAAGAACTGAAAACAACAATCAGGCAAGGGGGAGCCCATGGGCAGGGGAAACAGTTATCTACGCATCGCTTACCCGACCTGAGTCGCCCTGGTTGCCGGGCGGGTGTGTTTGCCGCTTCCGCCATGGCACCCTAATCCGGGCTCGCGTCAATCCAAACAAGTACTTGGGCAGGAATCGAGCGGGTTATACACCTACCCCTTGCCGAGATATACACCTGGACAGGTGTATATCGCACGTTAGATGCCATGAACATGACACCTCCCTCACCTAGTGGCTATTTCATTGAGCGTGCGTTCAAGGGACAGTTGCCTCTTTGGAAAGCTTTTTGGCTGGTGTTTCTGCCACTGCTATTGGTTCTATATTTCGCTTATGTCGCTTCGCTGTGGGCCTTGTTGAGATTGAACCCCATGGCTGATATTGCAACCTTTGCAATGTCTTTTTCTTCCATCGCTCTGCTTCTTGTTGCCACCGCTGGCTTCATCGTTTGGCGCAACTCGGGCAATTCAGCCACTCGTGCCTGGAGGTATCTCGCCCGTGTTTTTGTTGCCATCTATTTCCTGTGGTATGCGCAGCGTGCTGTAGGTCTTTGGTTGGTGCTTGGCCCCCATGGCATCTAACATTTCGGTCAAGGCACTCCCTTCGGTCGCTGGGACGCGCCGCAAGCGGCGCGCCCCTTACCTTGGACGTTAGGCCTTTTCGTATGAAAAATAATGCTGCCGCCAAAAAAAGAGAATTCAATGGTCTTCTTCCAGCGGCACTACTTGTATTAAGCACGCCCTTCGTTCTCCTGGTAGTTTTCGTACTTAACGCACGGTTGTCTGAACAGTTTTATAGTCTTCATAGTGACGACTTGGAGCTCATACGTGTTGCCTCCCAGTACGTGGATAAGCAAATATCAGACTCTCGAAAAACACCCACAGACATTGAGTTTTCTCTTTGGGCACAGGCGCAAAAAGAAGAATTCCCAGGCCTAGACAGCCGAGCATATCGGCTCGTTACTTCAAAATTTCCGATGGACCTGATAAAAAACGTCGGAGCGCCCCCCAAGAATGGATATGTTCTCGAGTTTTGGAATGGCGATGTAATGGTCAGCTACGCTTCTTGGTCTGCCAAAAAGCACGAGGCATATATCACTGAAAGCGAGTATTTCCCATTCGGCGACAAAGTCACTTCGATACTAATACCTCTTGGCGTGTCTTTAATTCTTATCGGCTCTAGCGTGTACATAATTGCTGCAAACACTCGAAATGCCATGAACGCAAACCCCAACAGCCAAAGCCAGCCGACGCGCTAAAGCACATGAGTGCACGTGTTAACAGCACTAGCTATGCCTACCCTGCGGTCAAGACCGCTCCACTGCCTTCCGCTGGGACGCAGCTAAAGCGGCGCCCCTTACCTTGAACGTTGGGCGTCAGATGATGAGGGGACGCATTTATTGTGAGCATGTCACTTGAACAACACAATTTGGAGTTGCGCAAGCAATGGCTTGAAAAGGCGAGATGTGAACCGTCATTTCTTGATGCCGTTTTTTTAATTCATTACTACAATTTTGAAATTAGAACAGTTGGCCCACGTCCGTGGCCTACCGAGATCAGTCCTCAGGAAGCCTTTCTTCAGTTTGATGAAAGGGAATACAACAATTGCCTTGAAACTGCGAAGGCCTTGTTGCATCAAACCAGCTATGTGGGCGCATCCCACTGGAATTACAAAGACGCGTTGCCTTACGAGGATGCAGTCGCTCGCATGAAACAAGAGCATCCTGGTTTCAATGAAACCAGTTACAACCTTACAGCGCGAAAATCTGCGTCGGACATGAAATGGTAGTAGCCACGGAATCGCACTCGCCGCCCAACCCTGCATTCCACCCGACCGGCTACAGCGGACTTCGCCCGCTTCCGCCGTCGGGTGAATTTGAACGTTATGCGTCTTAATCCTCTCATCGCCGCTCATTTCTCACTACTCCTTCTTGGTGTATTCCTGGCCATGTCATCCTCCGCACAGACATCGTCACTCGATCAGGCAGCAGTTGCGCTAGCTCAAGTGACGGGAAAGGATGTTCGTCCGTTTTCCTCCAGAGATTTCGGACGTGAACACAATCCGAAAGGCCGTTCAGTGTTGGTTCCCAAGGACTCCGCTGAACGCTTCCTTGAATTGGTGCGCCAACAACTCCCGCCCGGAGCCATTGCCTTTGTGGGAGTCACCAACAGTCTCGCCCGCCCGAAACCAGAAGGCGTGGAGTTGGTCGTCGCAGAAGGGAAAAACCAGTTCGACATTCTTCGCGTTGCCAGCACAGACGGCATCAATTACGGGCTTCAGACAGAAGACATCGTTCGGGAGCTTCAGGTCTGGGATCAGGAGTACGGCATAGACATCTGGCAAGCTGAAACTGACACCATTCAACTTCGTCTTCGAACTGCTCCAAAGAATCTTCATGAGTTTGCTGCTCGCGTGTACAAGTTCTGTCCTGACATCGTTGATCAGGGAGTTAGTGATGTCCGCGCATTGGAACAAGCGATTGCAGAAAGCAAAGGGGTCTTTCTGTGGTGGGATTAGCAAACGCGACGCATAACCTTGCAGTCGAGCGGACCTGCGCGAAAAGCCGCGCAGGCCGCTCACTTTCACGTTCAAGGGCCCGGAGTCTGTTCAGGGGCGAAGACCGGACATATTGAGCGGGAAGCCTGACCGGCCGCAAAGGCCGACAAGCAGTAGGCCAGCGAGTCATACAGTCGACCAATACGCAGCTGGAGGCGTTCGAAAAAAACGGCGCCACAGGCGCCGTCACGAAAACCCTCGCGCAACCCGCCGCCCCTATCCCTGCATCTGCCCAGTCTTGCTGCTCGCCACCACCTGCAGCGGCTGCGGCTGTTCTTCCCACTCGAACGGCGGCAGGCCGTTGAGGGCCTGGCGCAGGCCTTCGTTCCAGGCGTCGCCGAGGGCGCGGTAGTAGGGGTGGTCTTCGGACAGCAGCATGCGGCGGCCGCCGTCGAGGGCGTCGGCGTGGTAGATCAGCAGTTCGACCGGCGGCCCGACGGTGAGGTTGGAGCGGATGGTCGAGTTGATCGATACGAGCGCGCAGCGCGCGGCCTGCTCCAGCGGGGTGTCGGTGCGGATGACGCGGTCGAGGATCGGCTTGCCGTACTTGGTTTCGCCGATCTGCAGGAAGGGGTGGGCGGCGGATTCGTGGATGTGGTTGCCCTGCGGATAGATCATGTAGATCTCGGGGGCATGGCCGGCGATCTGGCCGCCGAAGATGAAGGTGGCCTCGAAATTGGTGTTGGCGGTGTCGCGCGCCGCTTGGGTGCGCTGCACTTCGGTGGATACGGTGCCGACGTAATCGACCGCGTCGCTCATCGAATACACGTTCGACAGGCAGGGCTGGTTGCCCAGCCGGCAGTCGTCGCGCAGGCGCTTGACCACGCTCTGCGTGGTGGCGAGGTTGCCCGCCGCCAGCAGCACGAACATGCGCTCCCCAGGCTGCACGAAGGTGTGCATCTTGGAATAGGTGCTGACATGGTCGATGCCGGCATTGGTGAGCGAGTCGGACGCGAAAACCAGTCCGCCGTCGGTCTTGATGGCGACGCAGTAAGTCATGGCCTTGGTGTTTTCTTCAGTCGGCCTTCATCGTGCCCGTTTTCGGCTTCTGGCTCAAGAGCAATTGTTCGGCACGTGCCCCGAGATACACGTACAGCCCCAGCCCGATCAGCAGGCCGACGGCGGCCGCCATCATCCACACGCCGTCGAGCACGTGTTCGCCGTCGCCCACCGCCGACTTGAACATCAGCAGCAGGCCCTCGATCGACACCGCGATGAGAATGGCCGCCATGAAGCGGGTGATGGTGCGGCGCGTGGAGCTGTGGCGGTAGACGTCCTTGTGCATCAGCACTTCCTCTTCGAGGATGGTCTTGCCGAGATCGAACACGGCCAGCCCCAGGGTGAGGAAGATGATCACGCCGAAGGGCTTGAGGTGCAGGTCGGACGCGTGGCCGGCCGAGCCGAAGATTTCCAGCAGTTCCGCCAGCGCGGCATAGCCCAGCAGCACGACCACCGCGAACAGTCCGGCGACGATGACGCTGTACACGCCCTTGAAGAAGGGCACGAAGCGCTTGCGCGGGGCGTCGCCCATGAGGAAGGCCACGGCCTCGGCGAGATCGATGTCGAGCACCAGATAGCCCGATTCCTGGCCGTGGTGGATGCGCACGATGGCGGTGATGCAGAGCAGCCCGCTGGCATGCGACAGGTAGGGCGCGGTGATCGCGACGCCGTCGGGCTGGGCGTGCGCCAGCACGAAGTAGGGACGCGGCGCGCGGCTGGTGCCGAGGCCCAGGCCGCCGGCCGGATGGTTCTTGCGAACCGGCAGGTTGGGCGTGATCTGCACGCCGGCGGCGTCGAGCAGATACAGCAGATCGACGAAAGGATAGTGGCGGCCTGCGCAGCGCACCGCCTCGTCGCGCGCAGCCGCGTCGTCGAACAGCGCCGGACTGGCGATGCCGGTGACGATGGACGCGATCAGTTCGTTCAGCGCGTGCCGATATTCCTCGTAACGCTCGATGATCGCGAGCGTGCTGGCGTTCGCCATCCAGGCTTATGCCGCCTCTTTCGGGCGCATCTGGCGGCTGTAGAGGAACTCCAGCACCTGGCTGCGCAGGTCGTGGTATTGGGGATCGTGCGCCAGCTGCAGGCGGTCGCGCGGGCGCGGCAGATCGACCGCGAGAATCTCGCCGATGGTCGCCGCCGGGCCGTTGGTCATCATCACAATGCGGTCCGACAGCAGGACCGCCTCGTCGACGTCGTGCGTCACCATCACCACCGTGCTCTTGGTGGCGGCGACGATCTTCATCAACTCGTCCTGCAGGTGGGCGCGGGTCAGCGCGTCGAGCGCGCCGAAGGGCTCGTCCAGCAGCAGCACCTTGGGCTCCATCGCCAGCGCGCGGGCGATGCCGACGCGCTGCTTCATGCCGCCGGAGATTTCGCCCGGCAGCTTGTGCGCGGCGTGGGAGAGGCCGACGAGGTCGAGCACCTTGCTGGTACGCGCCTTCAGCTGCGCCCGGCTTTCCTTGCCCCCGAAGACCTTTTCCACCGCGAGGTAGACGTTCTCGAAGGCGGTGAGCCAGGGCAGCAGCGAGTGGTTCTGGAACACCACGCCGCGTTCCGGCCCGGGGCCCTTGATTTCCTTGTTGGCGAGCAGCAGCACGCCGTCGCTGGCGTCGAGCAGGCCGGCGACGAGATTCAGCAGGGTGGACTTGCCGCAGCCCGAGTGGCCGATCAGCGCGATGAACTCGCCCTGGTTGATGTGCAGGTTGATGTCGGTGAGCGCGGTGAATTTGCCCTTCTTGGTGTTGAAGGTCATGCCGGCGTTTTCGATCTGGACGTAGCTTTGCATCATTTTTCCTTTCTAGGAGCGAGGCCCTGCAGGATTCAGGGATCAGGATTCAGGGGACGTGCGGCCTTCGGCCGCGCTTTTTCGAAAAGGCGCGAAGCGACACCCCCTGACCCCTGAATCCCGACCCCTGGCCCCTGTCACTCGTAACTGAACCGTTTCGCAACCAGCATCAGCGCCTGCTCCAGCAGGAGCCCGACGATGCCGACGACGAAGATGGCGATGATGATGTGGGCGACGTTGAGGTTGTTCCATTCGTCCCAAACCCAGAAGCCGATGCCGACGCCGCCGGTGAGCATTTCCGCCGCGACGATCACGAGCCAGGCCACGCCGATCGACAGGCGCACGCCGGTGAGCACGTAAGGCAGCACCGCGGGGAACAGGATCTTGGTGAAGACCTTGAACTCCGACAGGTTGAGCACGCGCGCGACGTTCATGTAGTCCTGCGGAATGCGCTGCACGCCGGCGGCGGTGTTGAGTACCATCGGCCAGATGCTGGAAATGAAGATCACCCAGATCGACGCCGGCTCGGCCTTCTGCAGGATGAGGAGGCCGATCGGCAGCCAGGCCAGCGGCGACACCGGGCGCAGGATGCTGATGATGGGCGACATCATCTGGTTGAGGAAGGCGAAGCGGCCGATCATGAAGCCCAGCGGAATCCCGATCAGCGCGGCGAAGCCGAAGCCGATGCCGACGCGGTACAGCGAGTTCAGGATGTTCCAGCCGATGCCCTGGTCGTTGGGGCCGTTGTTGTAGAACGGGTCGGAAAACAGCTCGACCGCCGACGTCCAGGTTTCCCCGGGGCCGGGGATCTTGCCGCCGCTATTGGCGATGATCGCCCACAGCGCGACGAAGAGCACCATGCCGAGCAGTGGGGGTATGGCGGCTTTGATTGCATTGCCGACGCCTTCCAGGAAGCGCCGGCCGCCTGCGGTTTCCAGCAGGGGCGTGCGTCGTGGCGGGCGCGCGGGTTCCGCAATGGCGGGCGCAGCCGGTTTTTCGGTTTCCGGCGCGGCCATCGCGTCGGCCAGCGTTTCGTTCAAGGTGACTGCGTTCATGCGGATTCTCCTTCAGCGCGGGGCGCTCAGGCCTTGATCTTGAAGCCGTCGGCGTAGGCCTTCGGGTTCTTGCCGTCCCACACCACGCCGTCGATCAGTTTGCTGCTGCGCATGTCCGACTTCGGCAGCGGCGTCTTGGTCATTGCGGCGGCCTGCTTGTAGATGTCGATGCGGTTGACCTCTTTGGCGACCTTGAGATAGTCGGGATGCTCCTTCAGCAGGCCCCAGCGCTTGTGCTGCGTGAGGAACCACATGCCGTCCGACAGATAGGGGAAGCTGACCGCGCCGTCGTTGTAGAACTTCATGTAGTTCGGATCCTTCCACTTCCTGCCGATGCCGTTGTCGTACTGGCCCAGCATGCGGTCCTCGACCGAATCGAAATCGGTGTTGACGTAGGATTTGGCCGAGATGATCTTCGCCACCTCCGAGCGGTTCTTCATGTCGTCGATGTACTTGGCTGCGTCGAGGATCGCCGCGGTCATGGCGCGTGCCGTATTCGGATATTTCTGCACGAATTCGGCGGTGGTGCCGAGCACCTTTTCCGGATGATCCTTCCAGATGTCCTGGGTGGTCACTGCGGTGAAGCCGATGTTGTCTTTGATCGCGCGCGCCCCCCAGGGCTCGCCCACGCAGAAGCCGTCCATGTTGTCGACCCGCATGTTGGCGATCATCTGCGGCGGCGGCACGGTGATGACCTTGGTTTCCCGGAACGGGTCGACGCCGTTGGCCGCAAGCCAGTAGTACAGCCACATCGCGTGGGTGCCGGTGGGGAAGGTCTGGGCGAAGGTGTACTCGCGCGGCTCGGCGTGGATCAGCTTGGCGAGGCTGGCGCCGTCGGTGACACCCTTGGCCTTGAGCTGGTTCGACAGCGTGATCGCCTGGCCGTTGTTGTTGAGCGTGGCCAGCACCGCCATGTCCTTCTTCGGCCCGCCGATGCCCAGGTGTACGCCGTAGACCAGGCCGTAGAGCACGTGCGCGGCGTCGAGCTCGCCGTTCACCAGCTTGTCGCGCACCGCCGCCCACGAGGCTTCCTTGGACGGCGTGATGGTGAGGCCGTATTTCTTGTCGAATTCCTTCACCGAGGAAACCACCACGCTGGCGCAGTCGGTGAGCGGGATGAAGCCGATGGTGAGGTTGGGTTTTTCCGGGGCATCGGAGCCGGCTGCCCATGCGCCTTCGCGCACACCGGGCGGCACCAGGGCCATGAGGGCGGCGGCAACGGACATTCCTGTGGTCTTTTTCATGAAATCGCGCTTGCTCGGGTCTTGTACGAGAGGTTTGTTCGGGGTGTCGCTCACGGTGCTCTCCAAATAAAAAAGGCGTCGCCTTCAGGGCGGACGCCTTTGTCCATTGATGAATGATTTGACGGTCACACTGAAAGCCACATCGTTGCGACTGTTCAGTGAGGTATTAGCAACCGCTGTGCCAGTTACGGCAAACCCTTGTATTGCCTGGGGTGGAGCGGATTGTTGCCGTTTCGGGCCCCCCGTCTCTCTGTCTGGCATGCACCTAATGTGTGCGTGTTTGGGCGGGCGTGCACCAATCAGGCCGTCTTCTGCAGCACTTGCCGCGCGATGTCGGCAAGCTTCAGGCCGCGGTCCATCGCGGCGCGGCGCATCTCGCGATAGACCTCGGGTTCCGAAGCCCCCGTCTGCTTGATCAGCAGGGCCTTCGCCTGATCGATGAGCTTGCGTTCCGACAGTTCGAGGCGCGTCTGTTCGAGCTGGTCGTGCAAGGCCTGGTAGGCTTCGAAACGCGATACCGCGACGTCGAGAATGGGGCGGATGCGTGACGGGTCGAGGCCGTCGACCACGTAGGAGGTCACGCCCGCCTGCGTCGCCGCGCGGATCGCTTCGGTGCTGCCGTCGCCGGTGAACATCACGATGGGGCGCGGACAATCCTGGTTCGCCACGCAGATGTGTTCCAGCGTGTCGCGATCGGGCGAGTCGGTGGCGATGATCACCACGTCGGGGCGCAGCACCTGTACCTGCGCATCCAGGCTGCGGGCGGAATTGAGCGTGGCGGTCACCACGCAGCCCGCCGCCTCCAGCGCGGGCACCAGCATCGCCAGCCGGTCGGGCTGGTTCTCTACGATCAGTACTCTCATGTTGTTCTCGGTATGGTCATGTGCTCTCCAAAAAAAGGCGGCCTCCGGAGAGGCCGCAAGATCGGAGGAGACTGCCTGAGCAACCTGGCCTTGCGGTTTGGATACTCAATCCAGTCTTAGCAGACAGCGTGCCAGTTTCGAGAGCGCTTTATTATCAAATGCTT
>JBGAFQ010000064.1:0-10785 GCA_044227195.1 Thiobacillus sp. | reverse complement strand
CCACTCGCCGCGCACCGCTCCCCCAAGAATCCTCCTCACCGGCGCCAACGGCCAGGTCGGCTGGGAACTGCGCCGCACCCTGGGCGCGCTGGGCGAGATCGTGGCGCTGGATTCGCGGGCGATGGATCTGGCGGATGCCGACGCAGTACGGGCCAACGTGCGGTCGATCGCGCCGGCGATCATCGTCAACCCGGCTGCGTACACGGCGGTGGACAAGGCGGAATCCGAACCCGACCGTGCGCATGCGGTGAACGCCGTGGCGCCCGGCGTGCTGGCGGAGGAGGCGGCCAGGCTGGGTGCCTTGCTGGTGCACTACTCCACCGACTATGTGTTCGACGGCAGCGGCGCTGTGCTCGACAGTGGCGAAGCCAGGCCCTGGCGCGAGGACGACGCGACCGGCCCGCTCAACGTGTACGGGGCGACCAAGCTGGAAGGCGAGCGCGCGATCGCGGCGGCGGGCGCCCGGCATCTGATCTTTCGCACGTCGTGGGTGTACGGCGCACGCGGCAGCAATTTTCTGCTGACGATGCGCCGCCTGATGCGCGAACGGCCGGAACTGAAGATCGTGGCCGACCAGATCGGCGCGCCGACCTGGTGCCGCGACCTCGCCGAGGCGACGGCGCAGGTGCTGGCGCAGCTGCGCGTGCCCGGCTGTGCGCAGGACGATGCGCGCTGGGGCGTGTATCACATGACGAACGCGGGCGAGACCTCGTGGCACGGCTTCGCCGAGGCGATCCAGGCGCTGGACGAATTCGACGAGACCGTGACGCCGGCCCGCCTGCTGCCCATCCCCAGCAGCGACTATCCCACGCCGGCGCGGCGGCCGTTGAATTCGCGGCTGGACAACGGCAAGCTGGAACGCAGCTTTGGCCTGCGCCTGCGCGACTGGCGCGAGGCGCTGGCGTTGTGCATGGGGGCGTGAGGGCTGGCAGGCTCTAGAGAGATGGGGTGATAATTGAACCAGTTTCAATACAGGAGACGAGAATGGGACACGCATTGCAGGATCTGGGGATTGATCGGCTTCCGGTTGACCAGAAAGTGAAGCTTGTCCAGGAAATCTGGGACTCCATTGCACAAGAGGTGGGTGCCCTGCCGCCAGCCCCGGAGGAGCGAGTGGAACTTGAACGTCGCCTTGCGGAAGATCAGGCGTCGCCCGAGGATGTTTTGACATGGGATGAAATCAAGGCCGACGCTGCCAAACGTTGGCGACCGTGAACCGGAGCCTGGTATTCCGCCGGCAGGCCAGAGAAGAGTTTGTGGCGGCGGGCGAGTGGTACTAACGTGAGCGCCCCGGATTGGGCGGCGATTTCCTCGCCGAGGTGGATCGGACACTGAAGCTGATTCTCGATAATCCGGATGCGTTTCCCGCAATGTTCGATGGCGTTCACAAGGCGGTCGTGAAGCGTTTCCCTTATTGTCTGTATTTCCGTGTTCGCGGAAATGTGGTTGTTGTGCTTGCGGTATTTCACAGTGCACGCAATCCGGCAATCTGGCAGGGGCGTAATTAAATTATCAAGTTCTACATCGAAGATCAGGGCTGAGACAGGCGGGTGTGCAAGCCTGATCGATGTCAGGGGGAATCCAATTGAACGTACTGTTGACCGGCGGCGCCGGCTACATCGGCTCGCATACCGCGGTGGAATGCCTGGAAGCCGGCCACGAGGTGGTGGTGTTCGACAACCTGTCGAACAGCAGCGAGACGGCGCTCGAGCGCGTGGCGCAGATCGCCGGGCGGCGGGTGGAATTCGTGCAGGGCGACATCCGCGACCGCGCGGCGTTGCGGGCGCTGTTCGCGCAATACGCCATCGACGCGGTGGTGCATTTCGCCGGCCTCAAGGCGGTGGGCGAGTCGGTGGAAAAGCCGCTGCTGTACTACGACAACAACATCAGCGGCAGCATCGCGCTGTTCGAGGTGATGGCCGAGGCGGGGGTGAGGTCGGTGGTGTTCTCGTCGTCCGCCACGGTGTACGGCGATCCGGCGACGGTGCCGATCACCGAGGACTTCCCGCTGTCGGCGACCAACCCCTACGGCCGCTCCAAGCTCTTCATCGAGGAGATGCTGCGCGACATCGCGCACGCGGACGACGGCTGGACGATCGCGCTGCTGCGCTATTTCAACCCGGTGGGCGCGCACGAATCCGGCCTCATCGGCGAGGATCCGCGCGGCATTCCCAACAATCTCATGCCCTACATCGCGCAGGTGGCGGTGGGCCGGCGGCCGCACCTCAATGTGTTCGGCGGCGACTATCCCACGCCCGACGGCACCGGCGTGCGCGACTACATCCACGTGGTCGATCTCGCGCGCGGCCACGTGGCGGCGCTGAATCGCCTGCACCACAAGACGGGTGGCGTGCATACCTGGAACCTGGGCACCGGCCGTGGCGTGTCGGTGCTCGACATGGTGCGCGCCTTCGAGGCGGCCAGCGGAAAGAAAGTACCCTACGAGGTCGTCGCCCGCCGCCCCGGCGACGTGGCGCAATGCTGGGCCGATCCTTCGCGCGCCGCGCACGACCTGGGCTGGCGCGCGGTGTATGACCTGCCGCGCATGTGCGCGGATGCGTGGCGCTGGCAGTCGCAGAACCCGGAGGGCTACGCCTGAGAAGGCTCAAGGTACAAGATTCAAGTAAAACCCCGTGGCCCAGCTTTGCTTGCACCTTGAATCTTGCCGTCCTAGCGCCGCGTCCCGAATATCCCCCGTCCCCGGAAATACTGCACTCCCAGCCAGCCCCCGAAGAGGCCGCCCAGGTGGGCGAAGTGCGCGACGCCGGCGTCGGTCTGGGTGACGCCCAGCAGCAGTTCGATCGCACCGTAGCCGAGCACGAAGGTGCGCGCCGGTATGCGGACGAAGGGCAGGAAGATGATGCCGATGACGTTGCGCGGAAAATAGAGCGCGTAGGCGAGCAGGAGCCCGAACACGCCGCCGGAGGCGCCGACGACCGCGGTGCTGGCGTGCAGGAAATAGCCGCTGACGGCGATCTGCGTCATCGCGGCGACGACGACGCTGAGCAGGTAGGTGAGGAGATAGCGCAGGTCGTTCCAGCGCCTTTCCAGTTCGGCGCCGAACATCCACAGCGCGAGCATGTTGAAGCCCAGATGCAGCGGCGAGCCGTGCAGGAAACTGTAGGTGACGAGTTGCCAGAGATGGAACGTGCCGCCCGACCCCGGCGGCCACAGCCCGAAGGTGCGCACGATGTCCGGCCCGGTGAATACGCTCAGCGCGTATACCAGCACGTTCAGCAGGATGAGGGCGAGGGTGATGGGGGGCATGGGGTTAGGGACTAGGATTTAGGGGCTAGGGGCTAGGGGCTAGGGGCTAGGGGCTAGGGGCTAGGGGCTAGGGGTTTTGTGCGGCTGCGCCACGCTACATGAATTTATCGAATGCGGCGCAGCCGCACAAAGCCCCCCTGAATCCTAGTCCCTAAATCCTGACCCCTGAATCAAACCGCCTCCCAGTGCTGCACCTTGAGCTGCAGCGACTGCTGGCCATTGAACTCGTTCGGCATGAGGGCGTAGACGGCGCGGATGCGGTCGGGCAGGGGGTCGGGGTGAAAGAAGCGCATGGCTTCGAAGACCTGTCCTTCGCGCGCAAGTTTCAGCTTGAGATGCTTTTCGCCGACGATGCGCTGGGCGGCGACGTCGAAGGTGCCGGTGAAGAGCGGCGCCGGAAAACCCTGGCCCCACACGGCATGGTCGAGCGATTCGGCGAGCGCGTAGCTGTGTTCGGCCAGATCGAGTTCGCCGTCGGTTTCGATGACGCCTTCGAGGTCGGCGGGGGAAAGCCATTCGCGGACGACGGCTTCGAAGGCGGCTTCGAAGGCGGCGTGGCCGTCGGGGGCGAGCGTGAGGCCGGCCGCCATGGCGTGGCCGCCGAACTTGACGATGAGGCCGGGGTGACGCCGGTCGACGAGGTCGAGCGCGTCGCGCAGGTGGAGGCCGGGGATGGAGCGGCCGGAGCCCTTGAGTTCGCCGTTGTCGGCCCGTGCGAAGACGACGGTGGGCCGATGGAACTTGTCCTTGAGGCGCGAGGCAAGGATGCCGATGACGCCAGCGTGCCAGTCGGGCTGGTAGGCGACGAGGCTGTGGCTGTCGGCGGGGTTGAAGCCGGCGAGGATGGTGAGCGCTTCGTCGAGCATGTCGGCTTCGACGTCGCGGCGTTCGCGGTTGAGCGCGTCGAGCCGCTGGGCGAGGGCGCGCGCGGCGGCAGGGTCGTCGGCGAGCAGGCATTCGATGCCGAGCGCCATGTCGTCGATGCGGCCGGCGGCGTTGAGGCGCGGGCCGAGCGTGAAACCGAGGTCGAATACGGTGGCGCGCGCGGGATCGCGCGCGGCGACGCGGAACAGGGCCTGGATGCCGGCGGAAGCCAGCCCGGCGCGCATGCGTGCCAGCCCTTGCGCGACGAGCGTGCGGTTGTTGGCGTCGAGCTTGACCACGTCGGCGACGGTGCCGAGCGCGACCAGGTCGAGCAGGCTGCGCAGGTCGGGCTCGGGCGCGCTGGCGGAGGTGCCGCGCTGTGCTTGACGGGGGTCGGCGCTGAATGCGCCGCGCCGGCGCAGTTCGGCGCGCAGCGCGAGCAGGACGTAGAACATGACGCCGACGCCGGCCAGGTTCTTCGAGGCGAAGCCGCAGCCGGGCTGGTTGGGGTTCACGATGCAGGCGGCGTCGGGCAGCACGTCGCCGGGCAGGTGATGGTCGGTGACGAGCACCGGGATGCCGCGTGCGTTGGCCGCGGCCACGCCGGCGACGGCGGCGATGCCGTTGTCGACGGTGACGAGCAGGTCGGGCTGGCGTTCGGCGGCGAGGGCGACGATTTCCGGCGTGAGGCCGTAGCCGTGCTCGATGCGGTTGGGTACGAGGTAGTCGACGCGGGCGCCGAGCAGGCGCAGGCCGCGCACGCCGACGGCGCAGGCGGTGGCGCCGTCGGCGTCGTAGTCGGCGACGATCAGCAGTTTCCTGCCGGCCGCGATGGCGTCGGCCAGCAGCGCGGCGGCGCGCTCGATGTGCAGCAGTCCGGCGGGCGGCAGCAGGCCGTCCAGGCGATGCGCGATCTCGTCGGGCCGGGTGACGCCGCGCGCCGCGTAGAGCCGGGCCCAGGCGGCGGGCAGGCCGGCCTGTTCGAGGGCGGCGCGGGCGCCGGCAGGGCAGGGACGGGTAGTGATGGCGGGCATGGCGGAATTGTAATTGGCCGGGCTGGATCACAGATTCAGAATCTGGTGAATTGCCGTTTTTGTTCCGTCGCGCGCCGGGAGTAGACTCGCCGCATGAGCCATCTGCTGCCTCTTTCGCGCGTCGCCAAGCTGGTCGGGCAGTCGCGCCACGTCCTGCAGGAGATGATCCGCAGCGGCACGCTCGCCACCTTCGATGGCATGGTCGAATTCGATGAGCTGCTGCGTGCGTTTCCCGACGTGAAGTGGGACGACGACGCGGAATTCCGCCGGGTCAGCGAGATCAAGGACAAGGCCTTCGCGAAGCGGGTGCTGGAACGCGCGTTGCCGGACAAGGAGGTGCTGGCGGCGCGACTGACCGAACTGGGCAACGACTACGCGGCGGCGAAGGCGCTGCTCAACCACTATTCCAGCGTGATGACCTGGCTCGACGAGAAGATCGACGAGATCGAGGAGGACGGCAGCGACGAGACGCGCCACGCGCTGCACACGGTGCGTGCGTTTCTGCTGCGCAACCTGGCCGAGGCGCCGGCCGACGCGGCGCAGGCGCAGGCGGCGATCGCGCGTGAAAGGATACTCAGGATCATGTCAGCCCACGTCACCATCCAGCCCAGCGGCCACGAGTTCTTCGTCGAGGGCGCCGACACCCTGCTCGAGGCGGCCTTGCGCAACGGCGTGTCGCTCAACTACGGCTGCAGCAACGGCAACTGCGGCGAGTGCAAGGCGCGGCTGGTGTCGGGCGAGGTGAAGAAGGTGCACGCGCATGACTACGTGCTGAAACAGGCGGAAAAGGACAACGGCACGATCCTGATGTGCTCCTGCGCGCCGGTGGGCGACGTGGTGATCGAAGCCAATGTGGCGGGGGCGCGCGACATTCCGGTGCAGACCCTGCAGGCGAAGGTGAAGTCGGTCGAGGTGTTCAATCCGCGGATGGCCGCATTGCACATCCTGGCGCCGCGCAGCCAGCGCCTGCGTTTTCTGGGCGGGCAGAGCATCCGGCTGGCGGTCAACGGCGCCAGCGGGCGCTACGCCATCGCCAGCTGTCCGTGCGAGGACCGCCACATCGAGGTGCAGGTGCCGCGCCGCGCGGGCGACGCTTTCGCCGAAACGCTGTTCACGGCGCTGAAGGCCAACGACACGGTGGAGGTGGAAGGGCCGTACGGCGAATTCGTGCTCGACGAGGATTCGCCTCGGCCGGTGATCTTCCTCGCCTTCGGCGCGGGCTTCGCGCCGATCAAGAGCCTGGTGCAGCACGCGATGTCGCTCGATCTGGCCGAGTCCATGGACCTGCACTGGCTGGCCGACGAGGCCGGGCACTATCAGGACAATCTGTGCCGCGCCTGGGCCGACGCGCTGGACAATTTCAACTATGTGCCGCATCCGCCGGCCGGCGATCTCGACGCCGTGCTGCGGAGCATCGCGGTGGACTATCCCGACCTGCACCGTTTCGACGTCTATGCGGCGGGGACGGCGGAAGCGCTCGAACGGGCGCGCGAGCATTTCGTGCGCGAGGGCATGTATGCCGCGCGCTGGTTTGCGGGCGCGCTCGACGCCTGATGTTCCGTGTGCTGCTGTACCTGTGGCCCTTGCCGGTGACGCTGCTGGGAGCAGTGCTGGCCCTGGCTGCGCGTGCCAGCGGGGGCGAATGGCGGCAGGTGGACGGGGTGCTGGAGGCGGCGGGCGGCTGGCCGGCGAAGGCGCTGAAAATCGGTTTTCCGTTCAGCGGCGCGGTGGCGGCGATCACGCTGGGCCATGTGGTGCTGGGTGCCAGCGCCGGCGATCTCGATGCGACGCGTGCGCACGAGCGCGCGCATGTGCGGCAGTTCGAACGCTGGGGGATGCTGATGCTGGTGTTGTACCCGCTGGCTGGCGGACTTGCCTGGCTGCGCGGCGGCGATCCTTACCGCGACAACCCGTTCGAACGCGAGGCGCGCCTGGCCGAGGGACGTGACTAGTCGCGGGAATTATTCGACGGGACGATGGGAGATTTCGCCGGGGTCGCCGGTGTCGGGGTCGATCCAGTCGGTGATGCCCAGTTCTTCTTCCGCCTCTTCCACGGTTTCGCCCGGTTCGTAATCGCTCTCGGCGTTGTATTCCATGTCCTGGATGGCCTCCAGCAGGCTGGGGAAGGGGCCGTATTCCGCGCCGGTCTGGGCGTCGATCCAGTAGACCCCGTCGGGCCGCTCGACGATGCGGGTGTGGTCGTAGTCCGCTGGTGTTTCGGGTATGGGATGTTTCATGGCGCGTCCTCCGTGTATCAACTATAGGAAGCTGGGCGGGCGAGGGCAAGCGGCCGCTAGATGAGGGCCAGCGCAACCAGCGAGCCGGCGATGGCGGCAAGGTGACCCCAGCTCCAGAATCGATAACGCCGCGTCAGCGCATCGACTTCGCGATTGGCGATGAGGAAGGGGCGCCGGTGCGAGGGTTTGCGCATGAGGTGAACGCCGTCCTTCAGGCGGATGTCGAGGTGCGCGCGGTCGACTGCGTCCGAGGCGTCCTTGCGGGCGCGTTCCCATTCCTCCAGGCTGAGCTCGCCGTTGCGGTCGACATCGAAGCGCGCGAGCAGGGCCTGCTTGTCGCGCTTCCACTCGGCGAGCAGCTGGGAGATGTCGGCATGCTTGTCGAGCATCGCGTTGGGACCGCCCAGGGTGACGTGTTCGCCGATGACGTAGAGCGTTTCATTCTCGATCAGCGTCCATTCGATCGTGCGGTAGTTGCCCTGCTGGTGGATCTGTCTGTGCGAGGTGACGATTTCTGCGCCGTCCGGGTCAACCAGCATCTGGCCGCTGCCGTCGTCGATGCCGAAGGTGTCATGCGAGGCGCCGGATTCCACCAGTACCCAGTTGTCGCCGCGTTTGCGTTCGAGACGGTAGCGATACCACAGGCAGGGTAGGCCGTTGTGCGGACTGACGAGCCGTTCTCCGGGCGGGTGCTTGCCGCGGCCGGCGATTTCGATATAGCCCTGCGGGGCGGAGACGATGCGCGAGGTGGGTGTGTCGGCCACTGTGCGGTAGCGCCGGAGATTGGCGTACCAGGCCCAGGCGCTGGTCAGGGCGACGAGGCCGAAAGCGAGTTTCCACCCACCCACCGAGCCGATCTGGAAACCGAGCAGCAGGATGAAGAGATTGCCGCCGGTCAGCGCGAAGTTGGCGTAGTGGTGCTGCCACCTTGCGAGCGTGTCCTGGCCGAACATCAGCTGGTGAAGAGCTGCTTGATGTCCACGTCCTTCTTCTCTTCCGAAGCGAACCGCAGCAGGGGGAACTGCCGGAAGCCGAAGAGACGGGCTACGATGGTGTCGGGGAATTGCTCGACGCGCACGTTGTTGACGTTGACCGAGTCGTTGTAGAACTCCCGGCGGTCGGCGATGGCGTTTTCCAGGCCGGTGATGCGGGCCTGCAGGTGGCGGAAGGTCTCGTTGGTCTTCAGCTCGGGATAGGCTTCGGCCACGGCGAAGAGGTTGCCCAGTCCGACCCGCAATGCGCCTTCGGCCTGGCCGAGGGCGGAGATGTTGCGCGATTCGCGCGCGCTCGCCACCTGATTGCGCGCCTGCATCACCTTTTCCAGCGTTTCCTGCTCGAACTGCATGTACTGCTTGCAGGTTTCGACCAGCTTGGGTAGTTCGTCGTGGCGCTGCTTCAGCAGGATGTCGATGTTCGACCAGGCCTTGCCGACGTTGTGCTTCAGCTGCACCAGCTGGTTGTAGACGAACACGCCGAAGATGGCGAGCAGGGCGAGGACGATGAGCAGAATCAGGCCACCGGTCATGGCATTACTCCATAGGGTTCAGGTCGATGGATTAGCGGTCCCGTGCCTGCCGAACTTGAGATGGACGTGCCTACAAGCGTGCGGTAACGAGGGCCGCGATTTCCGCATCGTCGAGCACGACCGGATTGGTCTTCATGCTGCTGCCCCGGCTGTTGGTGACGAGGCGCGCGATGTCGCTCCCGGTGACGCCGTAATGTGCCAGCTTTGGCAGTTTCAGGGCGTGCGTCCAGTCGTTCAGCGTATCGACCAATGCGGCATGCGCGGCGTCCCTGTCCAGATCACCGCGTCGGCACAGCAAGCGGCCGACCTGCGCGTATTTGTCGAGCGCGGGATGCGTCGGCGCACGCGCACGCAGGGCTTCGATGTTGATGCGGGTTGCCGCGGCGACCAGGGTGCCGCAGGCGACGCCGTGGGGGATCGGAAAGAACGCGCCGAGCGGGGCGGCGAGCCCGTGCACCGAACCGAGCCCGACCTGGGCCAGAGTGATGCCGGACACCAGCGCGGCGTAGGCCATCTTTTCGCGAGCAGCGGCGTTGCCCGCATCGGCGTACAGGGCCAGCAGGCCGTCCCGCGCCGCCTTCATGCCGCCCCAGGCAAGCGAATCGGTGAGGGGCGCGGCGCGGCTCGACACGTAGGATTCGAGCAGTTGCGTGAATGCATCCATGCCGTTCGCCGCGATCACGCCGGGCGGACAGGTGGAGAGCAGATCCGGATCGATCAGCGCATGGGCAGCGACCAGTTGCTCGTCGCGAAAGGACTTCTTGTAGCCGCCCTCGCCCTGCACGCTCAGCACCGCATTCTTGGTCGCCTCCGAGCCCGTGCCCGCCGTGGTCGGTACCGCTATGAAGGGCGTGGCCGGTCCCGCGTAAGGCAATTCCGGGCCGACGCCTTCCAGATGGTTCATGACCGAGTTGCCGGGCTTGAGTAGGCCGGCGATGGCCTTGGCCGCGTCCAGCGCGCTGCCGCCGCCGATGCCGACCACGACGTCGATGGCTTCGGTCCGGAAAGCGCGCACGGCTTCGTCCACCATGTCGGGCGAGGGCTCGCCGGGGACGGTCAGGTGCAGCCAGGCCAGCCCCCGCTGGCGGAGATCTTCGGTGAGGCATGTCCACACCGCCGAACGCTGCAGTGAGCCCGCACCCGTAACCAGCAGGATGCGTGTGCCATAGATGGCAGCGGTCTCGGGCAGGCGAGCGATGACGCCGCTGCCGAATTCGATGCGCGGCAAGCGCGCGAGTGAAAAATGCGTGATGTGCACGGCCAGTCCGGGAACGATGATTTTCTTGAAGACGGCTAATGGTAGCGGGTTTGCCCGCCGGTGCCTGTCGCCATTTCCGGAATCGATGCGGGCAAACGGTTGACGCACGCACTGAAGCTTTGCTATAGTCCCGCTTCTCGATTGACGCGAAGTTTTGCGACAGGCGCGGGGTGGAGCAGTCTGGCAGCTCGTCGGGCTCATAACCCGAAGGTCGTAGGTTCAAATCCTGCCCCCGCAACCATTTTCGAAATGTGTTGACGTTTTGCGGCCAGCCCGTAGAATGCGCACCCTTCGAAACGGCGCCGGCGAATCGGTGTTCGGTCGAACTGATCTTTAACAATTAACAGCCGATAGGTGTGGGTGTTTTTGCGGTACGGCCTGAGTGTTTGGGTTTTTGCCTGAGCGCGAGGGTTGTCTAGCATAGATGCTCATGCCGAATGAAGTAATTCATTTGAGTTGAGCGATAGAAGTATTTGAAGTAATTGCAGAGATTGAACTGAAGAGTTTGATCCTGGCTCAGATTGAACGCTGGCGGAATGCTTTACACATGCAAGTCGAACGGCAGCACGGGAGCTTGCTCCTGGTGGCGAGTGGCGAACG
>JBGAFQ010000063.1:0-10779 GCA_044227195.1 Thiobacillus sp. | reverse complement strand
GGAAACAATTGAGTGGGAATGAACCGGTAGTGCCCTCGATTGCCGTCATCGGGGCCGGCCCGGCTGGTCTGATGGCAGCCGAAGTGCTGGCGCAGGGCGGGGCGCAGGTCGATGTCTACGACGCCATGCCCTCGGTCGGCCGCAAGTTCCTGCTGGCGGGCGTGGGTGGCATGAACATCACGCACGCCGAGCCCTACGATGCCTTCGTTGCGCGCTACGGCGGACGCGCAGCCAGCATGCGGCCGCTGCTGGACGCGTTTCCGCCAGCCGATTTGCGCGCATGGATCCATGCACTCGGCATCGAGACTTTCGTTGGCTCGTCCGACCGCGTTTTCCCCAGGGACATGAAGGCCGCGCCGCTGCTGCGCGCCTGGCTTCACCGCCTGCGCGAAGCCGGCGTGCGCTTCCATGCGCGGCATCGCTGGCTGGGCTGGGCGGAGGAGGGCGCGCTGCGTTTCGCGGCACCGGCAGGCGAAATCCGGACGCAGACCGACGCGGTGGTGCTGGCGCTCGGCGGTGCGAGCTGGGCGCAGCTAGGCTCGACCGGCGCCTGGGTGCCGCTGCTGGCGTCGCGCGGCGTGGATGTCGCGCCGCTCGTGCCGTCGAACTGCGGCTTCGACGTGGCGGGTGGCTGGAGCGCGCATATGAAATCGCATTTCGCGGGACAGCCTCTGAAGACCGTGGTGCTGCGCTTTACCGATTTACACGGGCGGCTGCACGAACGGCACGGCGAACTCATGCTCTCGGACACCGGCATCGAGGGCAGCCTGGTCTATGCGCTGTCGGCGCCTATGCGCGATACGATCGCGGCACAGGGCAGCGTGACGGTGCACCTCGATGTGCTGCCGGACAAATCGCCGGAGCGGGTGCTGGCCGAGGTCGCGCATCCGCGCGGCTCGCGTTCGCTGGCCAGCCACCTGCAAAGCCGCGCGGGGCTGAAGGGCGCAAAAGTCGCGCTGTTGCACGAATGCGTACCGAAAGATGCCTTGAACGACCCGGCCCGGCTGGCACAGGCGATAAAATCGCTGCCGCTCACGCTCGTCGCCGCGCGCCCGCTCGACGAAGCCATCAGCAGCGCGGGCGGCGTACGTTTCGAGGCGCTCGACGAACATCTGATGCTGCGCGACCTGCCGGGCGTCTTCTGCGCCGGCGAAATGCTGGACTGGGAGGCGCCCACCGGCGGCTATCTGCTCACGGCCTGTTTTGCCAGCGGCCGCGCCGCGGGGCAGGGCGTGCTGAATTATCTGAAGATCCGACATGCTGCGACTGACTGAACTCAAGCTTCCGCTTGACCACCCGCCCGAAGCGTTGCGCGCCGCGATCGTGCAACGCCTCCACCTTGCCGACGACGATCTCGTTGGCTTTACGATCTTCAAGCGCAGTTACGACGCGCGCAAGAAACACGCGCTGCTGATGGTGTATGCCGTCGATGTCGAGGCCAGAAACGAAGCCGCGTTGCTGAAGAAGTTTCGCGATGACCGCCAGGTGGCGCCGACGCCCGACATGGAATACCGCTTCGTCGGCCACGCTCCGGAACCGCTTGCCCAACGCCCGATCGTGGTCGGCTTCGGCCCCTGCGGCATCTTCGCCGCACTGGTGCTGGCGCAGATGGGTTTCAAACCGATTGTGCTCGAACGCGGCAAGGCGGTGCGCGAACGCACTCAGGACACCTGGGGCCTGTGGCGCAAGCACCAGCTCAACCCCGAATCCAACGTGCAGTTCGGCGAGGGCGGCGCCGGCACGTTTTCCGACGGCAAGCTCTACAGTCAGATCAAGGATCCGCGCCATCTCGGGCGCAAGGTGCTGACCGAGTTCGTCAAGGCGGGCGCGCCGGAGGAAATCCTCTACGTCTCCAAGCCGCACATTGGCACCTTCCGCCTGGTCGGCATGGTGGAGACGATGCGCCACGAGATCGAGCAGCTCGGCGGCGAGATCCGCTTCCAGCAGCGGGTGACCGACGTGCTGATCGAGGACGGGCCCGACGGCGGCAAGCGCATCGCCGGCGTCACGCTCGCCGACGGCGAGACGCTCGCGAGCCATCACGTCATCCTCGCGCTCGGCCACAGCGCCAGAGATACATTTGAAATGCTGCACGCGCGCGGCGTTTACATGGAAGCCAAGCCGTTCTCGATCGGCTTCCGCATCGAGCATCCGCAGTCGCTGATCGACCGTGCGCGGCTCGGGCCGAACGCCGGCAACGCGCTGCTCGGCGCGGCCGACTACAAGCTCGTGCATCACGCCAAAAACGGCCGCTCGGTCTACAGCTTCTGCATGTGTCCCGGCGGCACCGTGGTCGCCGCGACCTCGGAGCCGAACTGCGTCGTGACCAACGGCATGAGCCAGTATTCGCGCAACGAGCGCAACGCCAATGCGGGCATCGTCGTCGGCATCACGCCGGCGGATTTCCCCGGCAGCGATCCGCTCGCCGGCATCGCGCTGCAGCGGCAACTCGAAGCGCGCGCGTTCGAGCTTGGCGGCGGCACCTACGATGCGCCCGCGCAGCTGGTCGGCGACTTCATCGCGGGCAAGCCTTCCACCGCGCTTGGCAGCGTCGAGCCCTCGTACAAGCCCGGGGTGCATCTGACCGACCTCGCGTCGGCGTTGCCCGACTACGCCATCACCGCGATCCGCGAAGCGCTGCCGGCGTTCGATCAGCAGATCAAGGGATACGCGATGAAGGACGCGGTGCTGACCGGCGTCGAGACGCGCACCTCGTCGCCCGTGCGCATCACCCGCGGCGACGACTTCCAGAGCCTCAACGTGAAAGGCCTGTATCCGGCGGGCGAGGGCGCGGGCTACGCCGGCGGCATCCTCTCCGCCGGCGTGGACGGCATCAAGGTTGCCGAAGCGGTGGCGCGGGAGATGCTGGGCTTGCCAGCGGCAGACTCAGGCACGCGCGCAAACCCGGATTGCGGTTACTGAGCACAAGGCTGCCGCCGTGCTGGCGGGCGAATCGCTCGACGATGGCGAGCCCCAGTCCCGTACCCTGTGCGCCGGTGCGCGCGGCGTTGCCGCGCCAGAATGGCCGCTTCGCGGCTTCGATCCCGGTTTCCGGCAAGCCTTTTCCCTGATCGACGACGGCGAAGCGGATCGCGTCCGCCGTGTATTCGATTTCGAGCGTTACCGGCGGCTTGCCGTAGCGGTGGGCGTTCTCCAGCAGGTTGGCGAGACTGCGCTTGAGCCCATTCACGGGCAGCGTGGTCGAGCCTGCCTTGCCATGCACGGTCACCGGCAGGCCGCGCGCGGCGAAGCTTGCGGCGAGAGCATTGCACAGGGCATCGATATCGACCGGGCTGGCCGTTTCCGCGTCGGCGCGCGCATATTCGGTGAACTGCTGCGTCAGCGCGTCCATGTCGTCCATGTCGCGGACCATCGCTTCGCGTTCCGCCGCGTCGGCCACCTGCATCTCGACCGCGAGGCGCAGGCGGGCAAGCGGGGTGCGCAGGTCGTGCGACAGGCCGGCGAGCAGCAGGGCGCGGTCGGTTTCCTGTTCGCCGAGGTCGGCGCTCATGCGATTGAAGGCGCACGCCAGCGCGGCGAGTTCGTCCGGGCCGTGTTCGTCGAGGCGGGCGGCGAAATCGCCGCGCCCGACGCGGGCAGCGACCGCGGCTGCATCACGCAACGGCCGGTTGATGCGCGCGACCACGGCCCAGCCGCCGGCAAAGGCCAACAACAAGGTCAGCGCGCCCCAGCCGATCCATTGCCAGGGCAGGCCGTCGCGGTGCGGCGCGCGCGGCAGCACCAGCCAGTACTCGTCCGGGCCGAGCGGGAAACTGATCCACAGCGCCTCGTCGTCGTTCGGGTCTGCGATCAGCAGGGTGTCCTCGCCGAGCTGGGCCTGCAGTGCCTGCCAGATGCGCCGTTGCATGCCATGCTCGGGCGGTGGCAGAAAGGCTTCCTCCGGCGTCATCGGCACGACGCGGATGCCTTCGCGCTGCGACAGTTCCTGCAGCAGGGCCTGCCGGCGTTCGGGCTGCGCGGCGAGCAGCGCGGCGCGCGTGAGGTTGACGACGGCGGCGGCGCGGGTAGCGATCTGGCGCGCGCGCGGTTCCTGTTCGGCCAGCGTGAACAGCGTGAGCCAGGCTGCAAGGCTGACGACGAGCAGGATGCCGATCAACGCGACGGTACGCGCCAGCAAGGTGTGGGGCGCGCGCAGCATCAATCCGGCACGAACACGTAGCCGAAGCCGCGCACGGTCTGGATGTGGTGCGGCGCGGCGGGATCGGCCTCGATCAGCTTGCGCAGGCGCGAGACCTGCACGTCGATGCTGCGGTCGTAGGCGTCGTGGTCGCGGCCGCGCGCCAGCGCCATCAGCCGCTCGCGCGACAGCGGATGACGCGGGTGCTCGACCAGCACCTTCAGCACCGCGAATTCGCCGCCGGTCAGCGGCTGTTTCTCGCCGTTGCGGAACAGCTCGCGCGCGCCGAGACGGAGGGTGCAGGCGCCGAATGCGATTTCGTGGTCGTCGACGGCTGGCGCGCCGGGCGGCGGTGCCACGCGGCGACGCAGCACCGCCTTGATGCGTGCCACCAGTTCGCGCGGATTGAATGGCTTGGGCAGGTAATCATCGGCGCCCATTTCGAGGCCGACGATGCGGTCGATCTCGTCGGCCTTGGCGGTGAGCATCACGATGGGAAGCTCGGGATGCGTGGTTTGCAGGCGGCGGCAGATCGACAGCCCGTCCTCGCCCGGCAGCATCCAGTCGAGCACCAGCACGTCGAAGCGATCGCGTTCGAGCGCAGCGTCGAGTGCCTTGCCATCCGCCACCGCGCGCACCGTCATGCCCTGTTCGGCCAGATAGCGTTCCAGCAGATCCCGCAGGCGCAGGTCGTCGTCGAGCAGCAGGACTTTGGTCGGTGTCGTCGTCATGGCGCTAGCGTAAGGGGTGGCGACGGAGGATTTGTTTCGGAATGTTTCCGGCACCGGCATGGACACAAATCCTTACACTATTCCCCTGGCCGGACAAGCGCGGTTTACATAGGCTGTCGAGAATGCAAGGCGTGGACGAAGCGTCCACCACCCTTCAACCCTGGGAGACGAACATGAAACGCACCGCTACTTTCGCCACGCTGATTCTGGCTGCCGCGCTCAGCCTGCCCGCTTTCTCCTACGACCGCGACGGCAACCCCCCCGGCCCGGTCGGCGGCCCCGGCACCAACTGGGAAAACCCGCCCGGTCCCAAAGGCGGCCCCGGCGCCAGTCCCGACCGCCATCCCTTCTGCAAGAAATACCCGAAGAAATGCGACCGCGACGGCAATCCGCCCGGTCCGCGCGGCGGTCCCGGCACCAACTGGGAGAATCCCCCCGGCCCCGTCGGTGGCCCCGGCGCCAGCCCGGATCGTCGCTGATCGCAACCCGGAATCGATGACGGCATGATGCGCACGGCACGGGTCTGGCTGCTGATCGGCATGGCAGGGTTCGGTGCGGGCATGGCCTGCGCCGAACCGCCAGGCGATGCTGCGCCCGACTGGGGCCAGCTCCGCCGCGACGTCGATGCCGGCGCGCGCCGCCCGGACGGCGATTTCGAGGCGCGCCGGCAGGCGATCCGCGAACGCGCCCGCGCGCGCTTCGCCGAGGCCGACCGCAACGGCGACGGCCTGTTGAGCCGCGACGAAATGGCCGGGCTGCGCCCCATGCTGGCGCGGCACTTCGACCGCATCGATACCAATCACGACGGGCAGGCCAGCGAACAGGAACTGGCCGACGCCCTGCGCCGCCTGCAGGAAATGCGGCGCGAAAACGCCAACCGGCCCGGTCTCCGGGCGCCACTCAGGTAAGGAAAGGAAAGACCATGTCGACTTTGAAACCCGTATTCGCCGCCCTCGCCGGCGCGCTCGTCCTCGCTTCCACCCTGCACGCCGGCGACGCCGACGCGCGCGAACGCAGCCGCAGCGGCACCTGGCAGAACAGCCATGGCGGCAGCGGGAGCTATCAACGCAACACCGTGCGCGAGCGCGGCAGCCTGTCGCGCGACACCAGCTGGCAGAACGCCAACGGTCGCAGCGGTTCGTCTTCGCTCGACCGCACCCGGGACCGCGAAGCGGGCACCTGGTCGTCCGACCGCAGCGTCACCAACGGCAACGGCAATACCGCCACCTGGAGCAAGTCCGGCCAGAAAACCGACACCGGCGCGGTCGTCCACGGCGAAGGCAGCAATTTCCGCGGCCAGGACGTGAGCATGGACCGCAGCATCACC
This sequence comes from Thiobacillus sp., assembly GCA_044227195.1. Classification (GTDB taxonomy): domain Bacteria; phylum Pseudomonadota; class Gammaproteobacteria; order Burkholderiales; family Thiobacillaceae; genus Thiobacillus. Next base: position 4,583 of record JBGAFQ010000063.1, on the reverse strand, counting down.
AAGAACGACGACGGCAGCCGCTCGGTGGAAACCACCCGCGTCAACGAAACCACCGGCAGGAGCCTCACCACCGACAAGACCGTGACGCCCACAGCCGACGGCTATACCAGTTCGGGCAGCTACACCACCGGCAGCGGCAGGACCGGCACCACCGCGGGCAGCCTGACGCGCACCGACACGGGTTACACCCGCTCGAACAGCGCGACCAACAGCGACGGCCAGACCGCGAACCGCACGGTGGACGTGACGCATGCCGACGGCAGCATTACCCGCACGGTCACGGGTACCGGCTTCGACGGCGAGACCCGCACGCACAGCACGACCGTCACGCCGAACCCGTAAGGCCATGCGCGATGTGCTGATCGTCGGGGCGCTGTGCCTCGTGTTCGCCTACGTGCTCACCAGCCTGACATGAGAACGCTGCTCTGGCTTGTCGTCTGCTTTCCCGTGCTGGCCTTCGCCGGCATGGGCGAGGACGAGGCGCGGCATCTGTTGCTGCGCACCGGCTGGGCGGCGACGCCGCAGCAGGTCGCGGTCTACGCGCAGCTCTCGCGTGCCGAAGCCGTCGACCGCGTGCTAGACGGCACGCACGGCGAAGCCGCGACGCCCTTGCCTGCGGACCTGCAGGCTTTCACGCCGCCGCCGCGTCAACGCGGCGAGCTGAGCGAGGCGGAACGCAAGGCGTTCCAACGCGAGCAGGTTCAACTCGGACTGGAAATGCGCAGCTGGTGGTTTGCCGAAATGCTCGCCACCGACAGCCCGCTCACCGAAAAGATGACGCTGTTCTGGCACAACCATTTCGTGTCGAGCCAGCAGAAGGTGCGTTTCCCCAAATTGCTCGTCGACCAGAACCGGCTGCTGCGGCAACAGGCGCTCGGCAATTTCGGCACGCTGCTGCACGCGATCGCGCGCGACCCTGCGATGGTGCTGTACCTGGATTCGGCGCAGAACCGCCGCGCCGCGCCGAACGAGAACTTCGCGCGCGAGCTGATGGAGCTGTTCACCCTCGGCGAAGGGCAGTACGGCGAACGCGACGTCAAGGAGGCTGCGCGCGCCTTCACCGGCTGGAGCATCGACCGCCAGACCGGCAATTTCCGTTTCTACCGTTTCCTGCACGACGGCGGCGACAAGACCGTGCTCGGCCGGACCGGCGCCTTCGACGGCGACGACGTGCTCGACATCCTGCTCGCCCAGCCGGCCACGGCGGAATTTCTCACCCGCAAGCTGTGGCGCGAATTCGTCTCGCCCGATCCCGATCCGGCCGAGGTGACGCGGATCGCCGCCGTGCTGCGGCAATCGCACTACGCCATCCGCCCCTGGCTGCGCGCCCTGCTGCTGTCGCCGGCGTTCTGGACGCCGGCGCATCGTGGCGTGCTGGTGAAGTCGCCGGTTGAATTCCTGCTCGGCCTGGTCGGGACACTGGACGTGTCGGGCGTCGATCCGCGCGTGCTCGCGCTGGCCTCGCGCCAGTTGGGACAGGACCTGTTCGCGCCGCCCAACGTGAAAGGCTGGCCCGGGGGCGACGCGTGGATCAGTTCGACCACGCTGCTCGCGCGCCGGCAGATGGTCGAGCGCCTGTTCCGGGCGAACGAAGCCGGGTCCTACGCGGTCATGCGGCCGCCGATGGGCGCGGCCGGGCGCGATGCGCGCCTGGCGCAACGGCTCGCGCGCGGCATGGACGCCTTCAGCGTCGATGCCGGCGTGCTCGACGGACTGGGACGCGACGAGGCCGGCGCGCGAACGCGCTTTGCCAGCCTGACGCTGGCCGTGCCGCCGGCGGGCGATCTCGGCGCGCGCGACCGCCGCGGCTTCCTGCAGGCGCTGGCGCAGGACGCGGCATTCCAGCTGAAGTGAAGGACCAACCGAAATGAAGGAGCGCATGCGATGCAGCGACGCGATTTCCTGACGGCCCTGTCGGCGCTGACGCTCTACACTCTGGCGCCGCGCGCAGGGGCCGCCGCCGGCGCGAACTACCGGAACCTGCTGATCCTGATCGAACTGAAGGGCGGCAACGACGGGCTCAACACCCTGATTCCCTACGCCGATCCGCGCTATGCGCAGCTGCGCCCGCGCATCGCGATCCCGCGCGACCAGGTGATCCCGCTGTCCGAACAGGCCGGCCTGCATCCCGCGCTGACGCCGCTGATGCCGCTCTGGCAGGCAGGGCGGCTCGCGTGGGTGCAGGGCGTGGGCTACCCGCGGCCCAATCTTTCGCACTTCCGCTCCATCGAGATCTGGGACACCGCGTCGGCCAGCGACGAGACGCTGGACAGCGGCTGGCTCGCGCGCCTGTTCCGGCAGTCGCCGCCGCCGGCCGGATTCGCGGCCGACGGCGTCGCGGTCGGCAGCAGTGAACTGGGGCCGTTCGCCGGCGGCGGGGCGCGTACCGTAACGCTCACCGACACCGAACAATTCCGCCGCCAGTCGCGCCTGGCCGGGCGCGAGACGGCGACCACGCCCAACGCGGCGCTGGCGCACATCCTCAAGGTGGAAAGCGACATCCGCCAGGCGGCGGGCGGACTGGGGGCGGGCGCAGATTTCGATACCGCGTTTCCGCAGACGCCGTTCGGCAATGCGGTACGTGCCGCAGCCCAGGTTGCAGCAAGCCCGGCGGGCGTGGCGGCGATCAGGCTGTCGCTCGGCAGCTTCGACACTCACGTCAACCAGCCCGCGCAGCACGCGCGCCTGCTCGGCGAACTTGCGGGCGGCGTTGCTGCGCTGTCCGCCGCACTGAAGGAGAAGGGCCTGTGGGAGCGCAGCCTGATCCTCAGCTACGCCGAGTTCGGCCGCCGGCCGGCGGAGAACGGCAGCAACGGCACCGACCACGGTACCGCCAGCGTCCATCTCGCTGCCGGCGGCCGCGTGCGCGGCGGGCTCTACGGCAGGGCGCCCGACCTTGCGCAACTGGAAGGCGGCAATCTGCCGTACGGCGTCGACTTCCGCAGCCTGTACGCCACCGCGATCCAGCGGCACTGGGGCCTGGATGCGGCGGGCGTGCTCGGCGGGCGTTTCGCGCCGCTGGATTTCGCCTGATCCCTGCGCCCGCAAAACCCCTGCCGTCAATCAGCCCGCCAGAGTCTTGTTTCCAGGGGGCTTGTTTTTGGTTCGATATTTCGATTACCATCAAAACATGGAAACAAAAGACGCCGTCACCGCCCTCGCCGCACTCGCCCAGTCCTCCCGCCTGGCCGTGTTCCGCACCCTCGTCCAGGCCGGCCCGGCCGGTTTGCCGGCGGGGCGGGTGGCCGAACTCACCGGCATTGCGCCGTCGTCGCTGTCCTTCCACCTCAAGGAATTGAGCCACGCCAGGCTGGCCGAATCGCGCCAGGAAGGGCGCTTCGTCATCTACACCGCGCGCTACGAGACGATGAACGCGCTGCTCGGCTATCTCACCGACAACTGCTGCGGCGGCAATCCCTGCACGTCGGCGACGGCCTGTACCCCCAAAGCTGCTTCAAAAAAATCCGCATCCCGAAAGGAACCCGCATGAAACGCCTGCATGTCCATGTCGCGGTCGACGATCTCGCCGGCAGCATCCGCTTCTACTCAACCATGTTCGCCAGCGAACCGACCGTACAGAAACCCGATTACGCGAAATGGATGCTCGACGATCCGCGCGTGAACTTCGCCATCTCGGCGCGCGGCGCCGCGCCCGGCCTCAATCACCTGGGTGTGCAGGTGGAAAGCGCCGAGGAACTCGCCGAGATGAACACCCGCCTGCAGCAGCTCGAAGCCGACGTCATCGAGGAAATGGGCACCGCCTGCTGCTACGCCAAGTCGGACAAGTACTGGGCCACCGACCCCACCGGCATCGCCTGGGAGACCTACCACACGCTCGACAGCATTCCCGTGTTCGGCGCGGCGGAAGAGGACGCGGCGCGCGCGGGCGGCTGCTGCGTGCCCGAGCCCGCCGTGGTCAAGGTCTCCGGCTGCATCCCGGTCAAGGGCAAGGCCCCGTCCGGCTGCTGCTGAACCATTTTCAAACCAGAAGGAACACAAGTCGTGAACAAACCCTACACCGTGCTGGTGCTGTGCACCGGCAACTCCTGCCGCTCGCAGATGGCCGAAGTGCTGCTCAACCACGACCTCGCCGGCCAGGTCCGTGCGCTGTCCGCCGGTACCAAACCGCAGCCCAGGGTCGCCGACGGCGCGATCGAGGCGTTGAAGCTTGCCGGCCTGAATACCGACGGCCTGCATCCCAAGGACATCGACACCGTGATGAACGAGTCGATTGATCTGGTGGTGACCGTGTGCGACAACGCGAAGGAAGCCTGCCCCATTTTCCCCAAGCCGATCCCGAGCATCCACCTGCCGTTCCACGACCCGCACGGCGAGCCGCTGGAGAGTTTCCTCGCGGTGCGCGACGACATCCGCAATCGGCTGGTCGGCGCCGTGCGCGAGAAATTCGGCCTGCAGGCCGCTGCCTGATTCGAATAATCAACCCGGAGAGACCATGGATCAATCGAACTACAAGGTGCTGTTCCTGTGCACCGGCAACTCGGCACGCTCGATCCTTGCCGAATCCCTGCTCAACCAGCTGGGCAAGGGGCGCTTCCGTGCCTACAGCGCCGGCAGCCATCCGG
>JBGAFQ010000062.1:0-10751 GCA_044227195.1 Thiobacillus sp. | reverse complement strand
TCGGCGTACTTGTTGGTGAGCTGCGAGCCCTGCGCCTGCATCACCGCCGGGCTGGTGTAGTTTTCCGACGCGATCAGCTCGATGTGATCCTGCTGGCGGCGGTCTTCCTGCTGGATGGCGGCCCACAGGTCGGGGTCGGTCTGGGCGAGGGTCTGGGTGCGATTGAACATGGCGCGCTCGAATACATAGAAGGGGCTTCAAAGCCGCGCATTTTACCATGCAGCCCATGGGGGCACCGTGCCCGTATAATCGGGCAAAACACGGGGATTCAGCATGCAAAGACGCGATTTTCTGGGCGGCGCCGGCATCGCCGCGATGCTGCCGCTGGCTGCGCAGGCGGCGCCCGAATCATTGGCGCAGCTGCCCGCCGTGCGCTGGCGCCTGGCGTCCAGCTTTCCCAAGAGCCTCGACACCATCTACGGCGCGTCCGACACCCTTTCTGCGCGCATCGCCGCGCTCACCGGCGGCAAGTTCCAGATCCGCGTCTTCGCCGGCGGCGAACTCGTGCCCGGTCTGCAGGTGCTCGATGCCGTCGGCAACGGCACCGCCGAATGCGGCCATTCGGCCGGCTACTACTACGTCGGCAAGAACCTCGCGCTCGCCTTCGACACCGCCGTGCCCTTCGGGCTCACCGCGCGCCAGCAGAACGCCTGGATGTACGCCGGCGGCGGCATCGAGGCCCTGCGTGCGCTCTACGCCAAGTACAAGGTCGTGCAGTTTCCCGGCGGCAACACCGGCACCCAGATGGGCGGCTGGTTCCGCAAGCCCATCAAGTCGCTCACCGACCTCAAGGGCCTGAAGATGCGCATCCCCGGTATCGGCGGCAAGATCATGGCCCGGCTCGGCGCCGTGCCGCAGACCCTGCCCGGCGGCGACATCTACCCCGCGCTCGAACGCGGCGCGCTCGACGCCGCCGAATGGGTGGGCCCCTACGACGACGAGAAGCTGGGCTTCCACAAGATCGCCAAACACTACTACTACCCCGGCTGGTGGGAAGGCGGGCCGCAGTTGAGTTTCTACGTCAACCAGGCCGCCTGGAAAGCCCTGCCCGAGTTGTATCGCCAGGCCTTCGAAGTCGCCACCGCCGAGGCGAATCAACTCATGTTGGCGCAATACGACGCCAAGAACCCGCCCGCATTGTTGAGGCTGGTGGGGCAGGGCGTGCAGCTGCATCCCTATCCCAAGGACGTGATGCTCGCCGCGCGCCGCGCCACCTTCGAGCTCTATGAAGAAGAGGCGAAGACCAATCCCGACTTCGCCGCCATCTACCGCCCGTGGAAGCAGTTCCGCGACACCGAGTTCCAGTGGTTCAAGGTGAACGAGGCGGCGTACGCCAATTTCAATTACTACGTGAAGTGAGGATTTGAAAATGCACACACTCGACCAGCTCATCACCACCTTCGATCTCGGCCTGCGCACCGTCTTCGCCACGCCGCACGCCAGCCGTCCGTATCCCGCGGCCGCCGCGCCCGAAGCCGAAATGAGCGAAGCCGAAAAGGCCCACGCCGCCGCCCTCATGCGCGTCAACCACGTCGGCGAAGTCTGCGCCCAGGCCCTCTACGCCGGACAGGCGCTCACAGCGAAGAACGAGAAAGTGCGCGGCGAACTCGAACAGGCCGCGCGCGAGGAAACCGACCACCTCGCCTGGTGCGAACAGCGCATCACCGAACTCGGCGGCCGCAAGAGCCTGCTGAATCCCTTGTGGTTCGGCGGCGCGTTTGGCATCGGGGTGGTCGCCGGCCTGTTGGGCGACAAGTGGAACCTCGGCTTCCTCGCCGAAACCGAACGCCAGGTCGAAGCCCACCTCGACGGCCACCTGCACAAGCTGCCCGAAGCCGACGCCCGCAGCCGCGCCGTCGTCGAGCAGATGAAAACCGACGAGATCAAGCACGCCCAGACCGCCGTCGACCACGGCGGCGCGCCGCTGCCGATGCCGGTGAAGATGGCGATGCGGTTTGCGGCGGATGTGATGCGGCAGACGGCGAGCCGGGTCTGAAGTGCCGGGTACGGCACGATGGTTGGCCAGATTTGATTGCCTGGAGGTCTGGCTTGATGGGCTGGAACGCGCTGCCAAGGGGCAGCGAGAAATGGCTCAAATCGACTCAGTAGAGTCGCCAGGATAAGACGCTGTGATTGCTGATCATCGGCCGAAGCCGTCACAGGAACACGTCGTCGGCATAGTCCCCTGCCGGCCAGGAGCGGAAATCCAGGTTGAGCGGCACGACCGGCTTATGTTCGGCCTGAGCTGCCGGTGGTGCTCTGTGAAAATCAGGTCTGCTATGCACTGCACACCCGTCATGGATTAGAAATCCAAGCTGAATAGTCGCTTTCAAAAAACGGCAAATTCACACTCCCAACCCTGAACGGCCATTCACCACTTGCAGCACGAACGACCGTTTGGCACAAGTCTAACTACACTTGTTTTGTATCAGGCCACAGTATATTGACAGCAGTAACTTGCAACTTTGCTCCAGAGTAAAATCCTGAAGTAATCGTTCCCTGCCAGCATGACCGATAATTTCGGCTCTTACTGGATCGTCTAGCAGTTTCTGAATAAGAGAGGTCAACCCAGGAATATCCCCCGCTTCGTAAAGAAAACCATCCCTGCGATCATCCACGGCCTCGGGAATGGCTCCGGCACGTGTCGCAATCACGGGAACCCCTCTTGCCATTGCTTCGAGCATAGACATAGGAAGACCCTCGTTGTAGGACGGTAGGCAAAAACAACTGGCACGTGCCCACCATGCTTCTTTCTGTGCTCCCGTCACAGAACCTGAAATATCAATTTTATCGGTCAACCCAAGTTCTGCAGCCAGAGTTAGCAAAGCTAATTGTTGTCCAGGCTCTGCCTCATACCCTAAACAAGCAACACGAATTGGCCGTGTCGTTCGGATGGCTGCAACAGCATGCAATAGATCCGCTTGCCCCTTACGACGCTCATAATTAGCTAAGCACAAAATAGTGAAAACATCATCTTTGATTAGCTCCCGCTGAGGCTGCATTTCTACACCATTTGGCACAATTTTCACCCGTGCTGGGCAACACCAACAATCCAAGAGATTTTTCCAGCTTTGCCCCAGAACAATCACTCTATTGCAAGTGCTCAGAATCATGCGCGCTAGTCTGGCCATAAACGGTGGCAAAGAATCAAGAAATGTTTTGAACTCAGCGCCGTGGATATGTAGCACGACATGTCGCCATAGGACGCGCGCTAACACTACGTCTGCTGATGATCGCCAAAAACTAAACCAAGAGCAGGTATGAATGTGTACAACATCCGGTCGCCATACCAAGCATAGGTACGCCAGACGAACCAACAAGCGCAGTTGCGCAACCACGCCTTGAAATAAGCTGCGGGTTTTCGCAGTAGTTTTGATGTTGTTTAAAACCTTAACTTCACAAAAGTCTGTTAGAGCTGTCGCAAGGTTATTTATTACTGTAGCCATCCCGCCCACGGGCGGGGGTAACGGACCAACATGCAATATTTTGACGGGATAATTTGTGTGTCGTATTTTCATGACCCCGCCACAGATAGAGCCGATAGAAGCTGGTGGATGTGGCCAGCAAGCAAAGACCTAACTCCTTCCAGAAAGCCGATGCTTGAGCGTTTGCTTTCTCTTCAGCCTTGATGCTTTTTCGAATGCAATGTATGCATCAGTATCGGGTGATGGGGCACCGTAAGTAAAAAATATCGATAACTTTTCCGGCTTCCTGGAAATTCGTTGATACCAATTCTTAAGTGCCATGGCCTGTTGTTCACAATTGAAGTAGCGCGCCCCCCGAAGCAGAAGCCATTCGATCGGGTCCGGAAACTGGCCGGCATGTGTTAGACGAATATCAAAAAAAACAACATCGCCAACCCGAGTCTTAAGCAATTTAGTATCACCTTTTGTAATATCTTTGCATTGATGAGAACCGCTTTTAACAGTAAGGCCTCGTGTAGGCTGGTCCTGCAGATAGAGCCCCGCACGATAGACTTGGCACTCTTTGCGGGAGAAATAATCACCGGGAAAACAACTTTCACCAATATCCTTATGCCACCAACTGAGCATATTCAGATGTGCATCACAGTTGGTTGTGAAAATTGGATTTTGTGACTCAAATAACTCTTGAAAAACCCCAACGATTTTAGGGTGAGTGAATAGCCAATCTATTCCTTTCAACTCTTCCGCTGCATTCGGTTGATGTTTGCCGAGTCCTTCACACTCCCCGCGATGGGAAAAATGCTTTAGAAGTGCGGCCCTAAGATTGGAAATTTCATCGATTGAAATTAAGTCTCGTACCACCACATAGCCATTGCTTCTAATCTGAGCCTTCAGGGATCCAGTATTTTGCATATTGGTATTCAATTTATGCGTGAACAAATGGGGTCAACAAATGGGGTGGGACACGATTATTTTTGATGCGGGAAAATCGAATGTCCCTTAACAGTCAAGGAGTTTAAACCATAGGGTATCCGTTTACAGCTGGCGGCTGTCGGCCGCTAAACAGACGTTCTGCAACATGCCATGACAGACCGCTTCGGCCGAGGAGCGGCGATTCGCCGTTGCCACGTTGACAGACTGCTATTGGCCGGCAAGTCGCCCCCGGCGAATCGGCTAGCATGCACTTGCCCGTTCATGGCTTGCTGCATGGATATAAATCCCCCATTCCCACGTATCGGCCTATGATCGACCCGTGCTGCATTTGCCTGGGGAACGAACCCGGGCGCGGCACTTCTGCAGCCATCGCAAGGAGAATCACCATGGCAAAAGGTCAGGTACGTGGCAACAAGGAAGCGAAGAAACCCAAGAAGCCGAAACAGGTTGTTGTTCCGGCGGGATCGTTCATTACGCCGGTCAAGGCCGGCAATCCGGTAAAAAGCCGGCACTGAGTGCCGAGAGGCCCGGTACAAACGCCACCGCCGAGGTGGCGTTTTTGCATCAGCGGCCTGTGGAGCGCACACAGGCCCTGCGACAGGCGCAGGGCGAACGGAGTCAAGCGTGGCAGGTTTTCCGCATGGGCCCGAATGGCGACAATGAGCGGATGGTCACCGCCACCTTCCGCTTCTACGAAGAACTGAACGACTTCCTCGCGCCCGACCGGCGCAAGCGTGAATTCAGCGTGTCGTGCGCGCGGCGGGCGACGACCAAGCACATGATCGAGGCGCTGGGGGTGCCGCACACCGAGGTGGAGCTGATCCTGGTCAACGGCGAGTCGGTCGGCTTCGACCGCATTCTGGAAGAGGGCGACCGGGTGGCGGTGTATCCGCGCTTCGAGGCGATGGACGTGACACCGCTCTTGCGGGTACGCGCATTCCCGCTCAGGGAAACGCGCTTCGTCGCCGACGCGCACCTCGGCGGCCTCGCGCACCTGCTGCGCATGCTCGGTTTCGACACGCTGTACGACAATCACTTCCACGACGATGACATCGTGAGGCTTTCAGAAAGCGAGGGGCGCATCGTGCTGACCCGCGACCGGGAACTGCTGAAGCGCCGCACGGTGACGCACGGCTGCTACGTGCATGCGCTGAAATCCGAGGACCAGTTGCGCGAAGTCGTCGCACGGCTCGATCTGGCACGCAGCGCGCGGCCCTTCACCCGCTGCCTGCATTGCAACGCGCCGCTGCGCGCGGTGGACAAGGCCGAGGTGCTGGATCGCCTGCCGCCGCGGGTGCGCGAGCACTACGAACGCTTCTCTACCTGCGATGCCTGCGGGCGGGTGTACTGGGAAGGCTCGCACTGGCGCAACATGCAGCGCGTGCTCGACGCGGTGCTGATGAGCGAGCGGACAACCTGAACCGGCGCAGGACCTCGGCCGGACACGGCGCAGGGATCAGGTTGTGCCGCCTTCCGGCAGGACGAAACGCACCAGCTCGTCCAGCCCCGCCCCTGTTGCATCCGCCGATACGCCCAGCGATTCTGCCGGGTTTTTCAGGCGATTCACCCAGAAGGTCGGGTAGCCGTACCATTTCGCACCGGCGACATCCCAACCTGCAAAAGGAACGAACAGGATTTGTTCACGTTTGAGTCCCAGCGATTTCATGCCGAGGGCGTAAGCCCTGGGGTCGGGTTTGTAGCTGCGGATTTGATCGGTGCTGATGACCTGTTCGAACAGGCCGTCGAGGCCGGCATGGCGGATGTTGGTTTCCAGCATGGCGCGTGTCATGTTGGACAGGAATGCGAGCCGCAAACCCGATTCTTTCAGCGCCCTGAGCGCGGGGAGCGCGTCCGGCCAGGCATTGAGCTGAAGGTAGGCTTGCATCAGCTGATCGCGCTTGTCCGCGCCCAGATCGAGCTGGAGGCTTTTGGCCGCGAAGACGAGGGCATCGTCGGTCGCCTGCCAGAAATCCGCATACTGTCCGCCGAGCGCCCGCAGCCACTGGTATTCGAACTGGCGCGTGCGCCAGGCGGTGCCGAGTTCGGCACCTTTTCCGGGGAACAGGGTGTCCGCCAGTTTGAAGACGGGGCGCGGATCGAATACGGGAAAAGCATCGAAGGCGATGGCCTGGTAACGACGGGCGGGCGCGGCCCGGGCCGTGCGCAGACGCCCCGTCATGCCGGCTGCGATGCTGCCGGCCGCCAGGTGGATGAAAGTGCGGCGATTCATTGTCATTGGGGTCTCCTCGGGCAGGTGCGGAATGCACAGGCGGAAGACGCAGCCGCCTTGCGTTTTATTCCGGACTTGTCGCGCGGCCGGAACCCTGAGCGAAGCAGGGCCTCTCTTTTGTGCGGGCAGCTAGAATAGGCCCGAACGTTTTTTCATCAGGAGCATTCCATGAGCGACTACGGATTCGACACCCGGATCGACGGCCCCTTCGACGCGGCCATCGAAAAAGTCACCGTCGCATTGAAGGCCGAAGGCTTCGGCGTGCTCACCGACATCGACGTGAAAAGCACGATGAAGGCGAAGATGGACGTGGACATGCGGCCCTACCGCATCCTCGGCGCGTGCAATCCGCCGCTGGCCAACCAGGCGATCAGTGCGGAGCCGGACGTGGGCATGCTGCTGCCATGCAACGTGGTGGTGCGCGAGGAAGCCGACGGCAAGGTGACGGTGTCCTTCCTCGACCCCGGCATCATGGTCAAGCTGGTGTCGAACACGGCCGTGCACGGCGTGGCGAGCGAGGCGCGGGCGCGGTTGATGCGGGTGAAGGACAGCCTGAGCGCCTGAGCCGTTTGCCTTCGATTCCGATCAAACGTGGATATGCCGGCATCCGGCGCGCCGTTCAACGTGGGGTTGCGGCGAACCGGAGGAAGGCGCCGTAAAACGCCGAAAAGATCAGGTCGCCAACCACGCCGATCAGGATGAAGGCGGGGAGTTGATCGGGGTGCGTGAGGAAGAAGTACACGTAGATGACCGAGAACGAAACCTTGCCGATGATCCCGATCGGGACGAAGGCCTGGTTGGCATACATGTCCCGGTAGACCGACAGCACGCCGATACCGAAGGTCACGAAGAGTGCAATCCAGCAGTAGTACCAGACGGGCGGGTCCGGGGGCTGGAGTTTCGAAAGCCCGAATATCCAGGGCATGAACAGCACCAGCACAGCCCCGCCGACGATGTTCCACAGCGCGCTGGCCAGGAACATCCTGCGATAGAAGGTTTCGTCCATTGGCTGTCCCTTCTGCCGAATGCGAATCGGCTGTTGTCTATCGAGACTTTCCCGGCTGCACTCCGGGTGCGGGGGGCTTCATTTCGAAGCTGGTTCCTGCGGGGCTTCCTGCACCAGTACCCACGGTGCGACAACCACGGCCCAGAAAATTGTCTGGTCGGCATGCCATTTCCCGGCGTCGCGGATTTCCGCCTTGGCGAGACGTCCGTCGGCGAGCCAGGCCTGCACGGCCTCGGCGTTGTTCTCGGCGACCTGCAGGGCGGCCTCGACGAGATCCATGCCGGCTGAAACCCTGATGACGACGCCGCGCGCGAAATGGCGTTCGAGTTCGGGCCAGGCCAGCCGGGCGGTTTCGAGGTTGAGCTTGGCGCGGAGGACGTCGCTGGAGGTCATGACTTCAGTTGCAAGGTACAAGATGCAAGGGACAAGAGGACATCAGCGGGCCTTGCCGCCGCCGCGGCGCTGGCTGAGGGGGTGCTTGGGCACTTGATGGGGGCGGCCGTCGCCGGCGGGGGCGGGTTTGCCGCGGGGCTTGCCTGCGGCGGGTTTGGCAGGTGCCGGGCGCGCTGCAGCGGGTTGCGGCGACGCCGGCTTGGCGGGACGCGTCGGCGCGCGCGTGCCTTCCGGCTGCCTGCCGGTACCGGCGGGCTGGTACAGCGGAACAAGATGCTTCTTGCCGTTGCCGATCAGGTCTTCGCGGCCCATGGCTTTCAGGGCGTCGCGCAAGAGCGGCCAGTTGTCGGGATCGTGATAGCGCAGCAGGGCCTTGTGCAGGCGCCGGCGGCGACCTTCGCGCACGATGTCGACTTTTTCCGCCTTGCCGCCGAGCACCTTCTTCAAGGGGTTGCGCTCGGTGTGGTACATGGCGGTGGCCAGCGCCATCGGCGTGGGCAGGAAGGTCTGCACCTGGTCGAGGCGGAAGTCGTGCGCCTTCAGCCACAGGGCCAGATTCACCATGTCCTCGTCGGTGGTGCCGGGGTGGGCGGCGATGAAGTAGGGGATGAGGTACTGCTTCTTGCCGGCGGCTTTCGATGCGGCTTCGAACATCTGTTTGAAGCGGTCGTAGGCGCCCATGCCGGGCTTCATCATCTTCGACAGCGGCCCGGCCTCGGTGTGCTCGGGCGCGATCTTGAGGTAGCCACCGACGTGGTGGGTGACGAGTTCCTTGATGTATTCCGGCGAGCGCACGGCGAGGTCGTAGCGCAGGCCGGAGCCGATCAATATTTTCTTCACGCCGGGCAGGGCGCGCGCGCGGCGGTACAGCTGGATCAGCGGGCCGTGGTCGGTGTTGAGGTTGTCGCAGATGTCCGGGAACACGCACGACAGCCGTCGGCAGGCCTGCTCGATCTTTTCCGACTTGCACGCCATGCGGTACATGTTCGCGGTCGGGCCGCCGAGGTCGGAGACGATGCCGGTGAAGCCGGGCGTCTTGTCGCGGATGGCTTCGATTTCCCTGATGATCGAATCTTCCGAGCGGCTCTGGATGATGCGGCCCTCGTGCTCGGTGATCGAGCAGAAGGTACAGCCGCCGAAGCAGCCGCGCATGATGTTGACCGAGAAGCGGATCATTTCCCACGCCGGAATCTTCGCGTCGCCGTAGCTCGGGTGCGGCGCGCGCGCGTAGGGCAGGTCGTAGACCGCGTCCATCTCCGGCGTGGTGAGCGGGATGGGCGGCGGGTTCAGCCACACGTCGCGCTCGCCGTGCGCCTGCCGCAGTGCGCGCGCATTGCCGGGATTGGATTCGAGGTGGAAGACCCTTGAAGCGTGCGCGTACAGCACCGGGTTGTTCTTCACCTGGTCGTAGTCGGGCAGGCGGATGACGGTGCGCGCGCGGACGGCCTGCTTTTCGGCCAGCCGCGCGGCGCGGGGCACGATGCGTACGGGCGCGCTTTCCGGCGCCTGCGCGGTGGCACTGTTCGGCGACATGGCGTAGGGGTCGACGTGGGCGTCGATGGCGCCGGGGGTGTCGAGCTCGGTCGAGGCGACTTCGATCCAGGCTGCGCCTGACTCGGTCGGGGCCGGCTTCCACTCGCGCGGCACCATGAAGCCGGTGCCGCGCACGTCGCGAATCTCCGTGATCTTCTCGCCCTGCGCGAGCCGGTGGATCACGTCCAGCAGCGCGCGTTCGGCGTTGCCGAAGATCAGCAGGTCGGCCTTGGAATCCGCCAGCACCGAGTGGCGCACGGTGTCGGACCAGTAGTCGTAGTGGGCGATGCGGCGCAGGCTGGCTTCGATGGAGCCGATGATGACGGGCACGCCATTGAACGCTTCGCGGCAGCGCTGCGCGTACACGGTCACGGCGCGGTCGGGGCGTTTGTTGGGTTCGGCGTTGGGGGTGTAGGCGTCGTCGGAACGGATCTTCCGGTCGGCGGTATAGCGGTTGACCATGGAATCCATGTTGCCCGCGGTCACGCCGAAGCAGAGCGCGGGCCTGCCCAGGGCGCGGAAGGGGTCGGCCGAATGCCAGTCGGGTTGGGCGATGATGCCGACGCGGTAGCCCTGCGCTTCGAGCAGGCGGCCGACCAGCGCCATGCCGAAGCTGGGGTGGTCGATGTAGGCGTCGCCGGTCACCAGGATCACGTCGCACGCGTCCCAGCCGAGCGCGTCCATTTCGGCGCGCGACATCGGCAGGAAGGGCGCGGTGCCGAGGCGGGCGGCCCAGTGCTTGCGGTGGGAAAACAGGGGATGCGTCATTGCGGGATTTTACACTTCGATGCGCAAATTGAGGCGCCGGGGCCCGCTCTGGCGCTAAACCTTACAGTTTCGATGGTCGTTAATGAGCTTGCCCTGACGCGAAAGCGGCAACAAATGACCAAACCACCCAGTGGGCCCCGATTATGTCTGTAGTCATGGAAACCTTCGAAAAAGAACGGCGCCTGCAAAGGCGATTTGAGGTTCTGCAGGCTGCGCGCCTGAAAAACGTCTCGGGAGCGGCGTTCGAATGCGAGATTCGCGACTTCTGCCTGGGCGGCATGTTCCTCAGGTTCGATCCGGATCGGAACGGCGAGGCCGAGCTCGCGCGCCTGAACGACGGCGAGGAAGTGGAAATCAGCTTCAGCCCGCCCGCCGCGATCAGCGCCCAGACCTTCAATCTCAAGGCACGTCTGGTTCGGCGCAGTGCGGACGGCGTGGGGGTGGCGTTTGTCGGCACGCCGAT
>JBGAFQ010000061.1:0-10992 GCA_044227195.1 Thiobacillus sp. | reverse complement strand
AAGCTCGTCGGCTTCGACCAGGAAGTCGAACCCGCCTTCCGCCACTTCGTCATCATCGCGTCCAACTACTCCAACCTCTACGGCAACCCGCTCAAGGTCATCCCCTACACCAGCGTCGTCGCCAACGGCGAAAAGAACCTCCTCGCCATGTTCTGGCGGCGCGGCTCGGACTACATCGGCTTGAAATACGTGCTCTACCCCGCCGGCGAACAGCTCTCGATGAGCTGGCAGGTGAACAACAATTGCTGGCAGGCGCCGCGCTGACGCGAGAGAAAACGCGACAAGGTGTGTTTGCGCTTTCGCCCAGTCCCTCTAATTTCAGGGAGCGCTATATGAACCATGCAGTTACATGTATTCAATCTGGATTAGGCACCGGTTCATTGCCGATATATGCACCTGTACAGGTGCATATTGCACGTTAGGTGCATATGTTTTCCCAATTGGAGCGAGCGCTTGAAAGTGGAGATGCCGACGCAGTGCAAGACGCAATCTACGCACTCGGCAATATCCGCGACAAGGATGGAATGATCCCGGACAACAATGCGTTTTACGTCATCGGTGTTCTACAGCGTCCCGAAATGCAGGAGTCGTCTCTGGCTGCGTATGTGCTGAATTTCTTTGAATTCGAGTCACCTCGCCTATCAGCCCAAGCGAAAAGTCATTGCCTAGCCTTCCTCCATGAGTGGGGAGACAAATTCAGTGATGTACATAGCATGCAGGTTGTTGCAGAGCTTTTCGATGGGCCCTACCTCAAGCTAGGCACCTAACATGGCGCTCAACCTCGCTCCCTCCGGTCGCTGGACGGCGCTAAAGCGCCGCCGGTTAGCTCTACGTTAGAGCTCAATACCCATGGCCTCTCTCAGCTTCAGGCGCGCCTATCACCAATCTGTGCCGCAAGCGATTCGCGTTGATAATCATCACTTCGGCCCACTTCCGCTCTACGTAGAGTTGTCAGACTTTCTTATCCACGGTGATTTTGTCGGTGCACAACTACTGTCCAACGAAAATAAACCTGTGGTTGCGCTGAAGCTGAGCCGCAACGCTCAAACGAAATTTAACCAAATCGCACTTGAAAATTCCGGCGCGCAGAAACTAGAAGATTACGTGGGCTTGTTTCTGTACTTTAACGGGGCTCGGTCCGATCACATGATGATGGCGTTGTCTCAATTGCCGGGTGATGAATGCTGGATCAACGGGTTATCGGAAGTCGAGGCAAATTCAATTGTTAACTCTGTCGGTCCAAGGCCCAAGCTCTAACATGGCGCTCAACCTCGCTCCCTTCGGTCGCTGGACGGCGCTAAAGCGCCGCCGGTTAGCTCTACGTTAGAGCCCATGCCAAAATTCTGGCCATATGCTGTTCCGATTGTTTTGGGGTTGGCCATCCCTTTTGCCCTATATCTCTACGCCAAATCGCCCGGGGGTATGCTGCTCTACACACCCGCGCCGAATTACCCTGAGCACTACACGCCTTCTGTTTTGGTTGGGGTCTTTGTGGCTTCAGCTGCTCAAGCGATCTTGTATGCCTTCTTTGTCGTGGCGGCTTTGTTGTTTCGTTGGCGTGAGGTCATGCGCAAATCTCTCTCACTGTTAGCCGTTTCTATTGTTGTGTTTCTTTGCACCCTGTTGCCAGAGCAGTGGTGGGCTCTAACACTGCATTCGAGCCGACCGCCGCAAGCGGCGTCGGCTCAATTTGAACGTTATGCGTCACTTGCCGCGTCTCGGTGGGTAGCGCATCCACAACCAAATCCCGAGGTTTACCAACACAGCCGTTACAACAAACGGGACGAGGAAATACCACATGGCTTTATCTCCTGAAGAATTGGCCGTTGTCGGCACTATTGGCGGCGCTATTATTGGTGCGCTGCCTTCCTTTGTTTCGTCGATACTCAATCGCAAAACCGACGAAAGAAAACACTTCAATGAATTGGTTGTTAAAGCTGCAACGGAACATTGGAAACTTGTCGCGGAACACAGTAAGGCCGTAATGCCGTTGGAGCACTACATCATTCACACAGCAAAAATGTGTGAGTTCGCTCTTTCCGGTGATCCGCTTACTCCTGAAACAACGGAAAAGCGACTCAAGGAAATTGACGCAGTAATGACCGTTCTTGCTAATCATGCAATTTCAGTATCGTCACCTAAAAAGCAGGCATAACCCGGCGGTCAAGACCGCTCCGCTTCGCTACGCTGGGACGCCGCTAAAGCGGCGCCCCTTACCTCTACGTTAGCCAACATTGGCCTCTACACGTATTCTCAACACTCCTGAAACGATCGAATAGCAAATGGCCTCGGACTTAGCCTTCGTCGAATATGTATGCGATCAAATGAAAGCCGCTGGAACGATTGCATTCCGAAAGATGTTTGGTGAGTATGCGATCTACTGCGAGGGGAAGGTCGTAGCCTTGGTTTGCGACGATCAACTGTTCGTGAAACCAACATCGGCTGGGCGCTCTTTTGTCGAACGGGTTACCGAAGCGCCTCCATATCCCGGCGCCAAAGCGCATTTCCTAATCGGTGATGAACTAGACGACCAAGAGTGGATATCGAATCTCATCAGAATCACTGAGAGAGAGCTACCAGCACCGAAGCCAAAGAAAACAAAGCGCTCGGGGAGTGAAAAGTGAGCCGCCGCCCTGCTCACCAGAAATGTCGGCTAACCCTGCGGTCAACCGAACCAGTGCGAAAAGCCGCGCAGGCCGGTTACCTCGGACGTAAAAAGACTGCCCCCATCAGTACGTAATCTTTCTCACCCTCTCCGGCTGCGCTTCGACACACCGCCCCACCGCAATCACGAGTGCCGGCACCTCGCCCGCCTGAACCCCCGCCGCCTCTCTGAGCGCGGCTTCATCAAAGCCCCCGATCGGGCAACTCCCCAGCCCCAGATGCGCGGCCTGCAGCAGGATATTTTCGGCGGCGAAGTTGCACTGGCCGCAGGCCCAGGTGGCGATGTCGGCCGGGCGGTGGAAGGCGCGGTAGGCTGCATGGATGGGCGCGGGGTCGCCGCCGCGCGCTTCGGCGTCGAAGCGGTCCCGCACGTAGTCGCTGCCGGGTTCGAGCGCATCGACGAGGGCGACGACGACGATGAGGGCCGGCGCTGTCGCTGCGGCGGGCTGGTCGAAGCAGGCACGGGCGATGGCGGCACGCCCGGCCGGATCGGTGACGGCGATGAAGCGCCAGGGTTCGAGTCCGAAGGCGGAAGGCGCAAGCCGGCCGGCCTCGACCAGCTCGGCAAGCTGTTGCGGGCTGGGCGATTGGCCGGGCACGAAGTCGCGGCAGGCGAAGCGGGACTGGATGGCAGGCAGCAGCATGCGGCCTCCTCAGCGGCTGGAATGTAATTCCAGCTTATTCCATTTCCAGATCAATCAGGACACGAAGCCGAGCCGCAGACAGTACAAGCAGTACGGCAAGGCGAAGGCGACACAGTCATGGTTGATCTGGGAATGGAATTAGACCAGCAACCCCTGCCGCACATACAACCAGAGCTGCTGGCGGGTGAGTTCCTCGATCTGTTCGAGCGGCAGGGCGAGGCCGTTTTCGGCGAGCTGGGCCTGCATCCAGGCGGCGAGTTCGTCGAGGCTGCGGCTGCCGTCGAGCGCGCCGAGCAGCAGGCGGCCGGCGAAGTCGAGATCGACGGCTACGTGGCGCGCGCCGCTGACGATCCAGCCGGCCGAGCGCGCCTGCGCACGGGCGAGATCGTGCGCGCGCGGCAGCTCGCCCGGCTCGTCGGCGAAGCTACCGGGCCACACGGTGGGGGCCACGCCGTGCAGCATGACCAGATCGAACAGCGCTTCGCGGAATGCGTGCTCGTCGAAGCGCGGCACACCGTGTTCGGCGAGCAGCGCACGCGTGGCGTCGGTGAGGCTGGCATAGTCGATGGCGGCGGGATAGCGCATGGACAGCAGCATCAGCGCCGCCTTCAGCGCAGGCAGGGTGACGGGGAAACGGTTGCCGGCCGGGTTGACGAAGGCCTGCTCCACGTCGTCGCCCAGGTCGATGTCTTCGTCGCAGGCGAGGTCGGCGTGGAAGGCCAGGTCCGTCATCGCCTCCGCAGACGGCGGTTGCGCGCTGGGCGCGTCGTCGCGCGCGATGAGGGCGCGGCGAAAGCGCGTGGCGAAGGCGTCGTCGAGCGCGATCTCGGCGTCCATCCAGCGCCCGGCCATGCTTTCCGGAATCAGCCCCCAGGCGTCTTCCAGCGCCACGCGCGCGCGGCGCGGGCCGGCCTCGCCCACGTAGCGCAGGCCGTGCGCGTCGAGCGCGGCGGCGAAGTCGGCAAAGCCCATGGCCGCGTTGGTGTCGGCCAGGTATTCGTGGAACAGGTACGAAGGCGCGGCGGTTTTCAGATAGGCGATTTCCTTCAGCAGCAGCGGATCGCTCCACTCGGCTTCCAGGTCGTCGAGCACGCGCAGCGCCTGGCGGTGCCGCTCGGGCGCAGGCAGCTCGGCGGCGGTGCGTTCGAGCAGCGCTTCGCGCAGCGGACGCAGGCGCTGCCAGCCGGCGGCGACGTTGAAGCTGACGTAGGCCAGGCCCTGCGGCGACAGATGCCGGCGGCACACGTCAAGCAGCGCCGCTTGCACGGCCGGCGGCACCCAGGAGAACACGCCGTGCGCGACGATGTAGTCGAAGCTGCCCAGATCGGCCGGCAGCGCGGCGAGGTCGGCGTGCACGATGCGCGCATTGGCGAGACCCAGTCGTTGTATGAAGGCTGCGCCCGCCTCCGCCTGCACGCGCGAGAGTTCCACGCCCACGCAGTCGGATTCGGGCCAGCGCCAGGCCAGCGGGATCAGGTTGCCGCCCTGCGCGCAGCCGAGTTCGAGAATGCGCGCGCGGCGCGGATCGGGGGCGTCGAAGCCGTGCAGCTTCGCCAGTGCGGCGAGAAAATCCGGTTGCGTCTCGGGCAGCGTCAGGCTGTCGTAGGGCAGTTCGTCGTAGCTGGCGAGGGTGTCCATCGCGCGGATTGTAGCGTGAGGGGCAGGCGGTGAGCGGTAAGCAGTGAGCGGAGAATCCCAATCCACTCCTCGCTCCCCGCTTACCGCTCCCCCTCCCCGCTACCGCTTACCGCCCACCACCAATCAATGCCCGCGCGTTCCCGGCTTGGACGAGAACAGCGCTGCCTGCGGACGCGGTTTTTTCGGATGCGCGGCAGGCTGCGGGCCGGGCCTGGGAGCAGGCTTGGCCGCGGCCGCACCCGGTTTGCCCTGGCCCTGCGGCGCACGCCCGGAGGCGCTGCGGCTGCCGGGCTGGCCCTGACGCTGGCCCTGGCCCTGGCCTTGCGGCTGACCGTGGCGCGAGCCGTTGTTCTGGCGCGGCGCGCCGCGGCCCTGCGGCGGGCGCGGCGGACGCTCGTCGGACATCAGCTCGTGCTTGGCCGGCGGGACGAAGGCGGGGTCGATCTCCACGCGCACGACGCTGCGCTTGATGAGCTTCTCGATGTCCTTCAGGTAGCCCATTTCCTCGTCATCGACCAGCGACAGCGCGGAGCCGGTGGCACCCGCGCGGCCGGTACGGCCGATGCGGTGGACGTAGTCTTCCGGCACGTTGGGCAGTTCGAAGTTGACCACCTGCGGCAGCTGGTCTATGTCGATGCCGCGCGCGGCGATGTCGGTGGCGACCAGCACGCGCACGCTGCCGTCCTTGAAGCTAGACAAGGCCTTGGTGCGCGCCGACTGGCTCTTGTTGCCGTGGATGGCGGCGGCGCTGATGCCGTCCTTGACGAGCTTTTCGGCAAGCTTGTTGGCGCCGTGCTTGGTGCGGGTGAACACCAGCACCTGCTGCCAGTCGTTCTTGTGGACCAGATGCACCAGCAAATCCCGTTTATGCGCCTGCGGCACGCGGTGCATCGACTGCTCGACGACCTCGACCGTGGTGTTGCGGCGCGCGACTTCCACGCTCTTGGGATTGTGCAGCAGGCCGTTGGCGAGCGTGCGGATCTCGTCCGAGAAGGTCGCCGAGAACAGCAGGTTCTGGCGCTGCTTCGGCAGTACGGCGAGCACCTTCTTGATGTCGCGGATGAAGCCCATGTCGAGCATGCGGTCGGCTTCGTCGAGCACCAGGATTTCGACGCCGGACAGGTCCACCGTCTTCTGTCCCAGGTGATCGAGCAGCCGCCCCGGCGTGGCGACCAGGATGTCCACGCGCGACTTCAGCGCCTTGAACTGCGGGTTGATGTTGACGCCGCCGAACATCACCATCGAGGTGAGCGACAGGTATTTGCCATAGGTCTTGACCGACTCCTCGACCTGCGCGGCGAGTTCGCGCGTGGGCACCAGGATCAGGCAGCGCGGGCGACCCGGTCTGGCCTGCACGGCGCGGGTGGAAAGGTGGTGCAGGATCGGCAGGGTGAAGCCGGCGGTCTTGCCGGTGCCGGTCTGCGCGGCGGCGAGCAGGTCGCCGCCGGCCAGCACCTGCGGAATCGCCTGCGCCTGGATGGGGGTGGGCGTGGTGTAGCCGGCGTCGGCGATGGCACGCAGAATGGGGTCGGCCAGCGCGAGGCTGGCAAAGGTCGTTTCAGTAGTCATATGGTTTCCTGCGACGGCCCGTTGCGCATGCGGCAACACCAATCGAGGCAGACGAAGTGAGGATCGCGAGATCGTCAGGGAAGCCCGCATCGATTGGTGGAAGCGGGCGGTCTGGCCGAAATGGCCGGACGGAAAATGTTCGGGTGGTGGGCAGTACAGGGTTTGAACCTGTGACCCCCGCCGTGTGAAGGCGATGCTCTACCGCTGAGCTAACTGCCCCGAAGCGGCGCGAATTAAACCACAACCCGGCTGCAAAGGTCAATTTGGCGGCGCCCGGCCGTATTGGATGATGGCGGGTAAAATGGCGGCTTTTCCCGCACCGCCCCGCCATGATCCGCACCCGCTTCGCCCCTTCCCCCACCGGTTACCTGCACATCGGCGGCGCGCGCACCGCGCTGTTCTCGTGGGCCTTCGCGCGGCATCACGGCGGCCAGTTCATCCTGCGCATCGAGGACACCGACATCGCGCGCTCCACGCCGGAGGCGGTGCAAGCGATCCTCGACGGCATGGCCTGGCTCGACCTCAACCACGACGAAGGCCCGTTCTACCAGACCAAGCGCCTGTATCGCTACAAGGAAGTGATCGAGCAGATGCTGGCCAGCGGCGACGCCTACCATTGCTATTGCAGCCCGGAAGAGCTGGATGAAATGCGCGAGGCGCAGCGCGCGCGCAACGAAAAACCGCGCTACGACGGCCGCTGGCGCCCGGAAGCAGGCAAGACCCTGCCGGTGCCGCCAGCCGGCGTGCAACCGGTGGTGCGCTTCCGCAACCCGACCGAGGGCAGCGTGGCGTGGAAGGACCTGGTCAAGGGCACCATCGAATTTTCCAACGCCGAGCTCGACGACCTCATCATCGCGCGCGCCGACGGCACGCCCACCTACAACTTCTGCGTGGTGGTGGACGACTGGGACATGCAGATCACTCACGTGATTCGCGGCGACGACCACGTCAACAACACCCCGCGCCAGATCAACATCCTGAAGGCGCTGGGCGCGACGGTGCCGCAGTATGCCCACCTGTCGATGATCCTCGGCGACGACGGCACCAAGCTCTCCAAGCGCCACGGCGCAGTGTCGGTGATGCAGTATTTCGAGGAAGGCTACCTGCCGGAAGCGGTGATCAACTACCTCGCCCGGCTGGGCTGGTCGCACGGCGACGCCGAGATCTTCAGCCGCGAGCAGTTCGTGCAGTGGTTCGACCTCGACCACATCACGCCCTCGGCCGCGCAGTTCAACACCGAGAAGCTGCGCTGGCTCAACCAGCAGTACATCAAGGTGGCCGACGACGCCCGCCTGGCGCATCTGATGATCCCTTTTCTCCTTCGCAACGGTGCCCGCCCCGACGACGGCCCCGCGTTGACGGCCGTCGTCGCGCTGGTGAAGGAACGCGCCGCCACCATCGAGGAACTCGCCGACGCCGCCACCCTGTTCTACCGCACCCTCCACCCCACGCCCGAACTGCTGGCCCAGCACGTCACCCCCGAGGTGCTGCCCGCGCTGGCCGAGCTGGCCGTCAAACTCGAATCCATCGCCTGGGAACGCGCCGCCATTTCCGCCGCGTTCAAGGAAACCCTCGCCGCCCACAATCTGAAGATGCCGAAACTCGCCATGCCCGTGCGCGTGCTCGTCACCGGCGAAACGCAAACCCCCGCCATCGACGCCACCCTGGAACTGATCGGCCGCGACAAGGTGGTTTCGCGCCTGAAAGCCGCCCTGTAGGGGCCACAAGCCGCAGGGTTTTGGCTATAATGCGCCCTGTTTTTCGCCGGCGTAGCTCAGTTGGTAGAGCAGCGCATTCGTAATGCGAAGGTCGTCAGTTCGATTCCGATCGCCGGCACCAGATGTAAAAAACGCCGCTCGTCTGAGCGGCGTTTTTGTTTGGAAGGCGCTTGTTCGGCCGAAGCGGAAGTCAGGCTATTTTTTGATTTTGCCTAGTTTCGGCCAGGAAGCGGACGTTCAACGACCAAGGTTGGGCTGGGGAGTGCTGGCACGGCTTTGCAATTGGATGTTGCCGCTAGCCATGAGCCCATGGAGTTGCAGATGTTCACGCACGATGATTAGAGACGTATGAGTGCACCACATCGTCGCTGACGGTCATCTTTTGTGTGTGTACTTTTGTCTCGCCTGAGTCGTTAAGCTCAAAGATTGAACATTCTGGATAGCCAGACTCTGTACGGAGAGAGGTCAAGTAGTAGCCACTAGTCTTCGCTCTCGGGATGATGTGCTCGTTCATGAGCGCGACCAGCTTCCGTTGCCAAAAGACAGCTTTCTCGTAGTCGTCCTGCGAGCAAAAACTCGTGGCGTGTACTGTGCGTACCGTTCCCCTGTGGAGCACGTTGCCGCACTCTGCATAGAGTTTTAAGAACTCTTCGTATGAAAGCGCATCCGGTTTGCAATTCCCCTGGATGTGCCAGCCATTTTCTGTTTTGGTGCGTTCTATTGGTTGAGGGTAGGCAAAGGGGTGTTGCTTGTGAAGTAGTTTCATCAGTTTTTCAGCGTGCCACTCCTTCGTGAGAGCCTTCTGTTGGGCGATAGGCAAGTCTCCATGGAGGTACAAGCTGCCAAGAGCGATGAGTTCGCACATCCGCCGGAACTGCAGGTATGCAAACTCTCGAGCGAAAGGTGGTGTGAGCCCCAAGCCTCCATCGAACGCCTGCGCAACGAGGTCAGTGCGTATCGCAAACTCATGCATCAAGGGCAGGTATGCCTGCGCTGCTTTAATAGGGTCGAATTCAGTCGCGCTCGACATGCTCTTAAAGCCTAACATCGAACTTTAGGTGCGCGGGAAAAAGCGGAGAAGCCGGCTTTTGGTGCGTCCCGCTCGAAGCGCGTGTTAGCCATGGGGCGCCGATGAAGCTTGGCGGTTGTACCGCACATAGGCTACCTAGGTAAGTCTTTGGGAATCTTGGCGAGATCGCATGCACTGTAGCCTCCACCTCTGACATTTTCCCAGCCATAAATCTTCATGAGTTCAAGTGTTAATGTCTTCTCGATTTCTAATGCCGCACGCCAGCTAGTAGTGACTGTTTGAATAACCTTTACAAGTTCAACGGGTGAATGCTCCTGGGTCCATTTTGATCCTTTACCCTCGAAATGCTCTTTGATTCGTTCATCTGGGTGTTTGGACTGACCCACGTAGTATTTCTCGTCCTGAAGTCGCAGAACGTAGACAGATATGGTTTTTTGCTGAGTGGAAAGCGCAGCTTGCAGGCGGTCTCTCTCGACGGAATTGTTAACCGGCTGTGACTTCATAGTTCCTGCATCCATATCTGGTCACGCCAAACTCGGCATAAATAGGATTGCCATGCTCTTTCAAATTGTGATTGCCAAGGTCGAGTTTCTCGATGTCACTTTTTTTACCGAAGACGGTTAGGAACCCTCTAGCTTGATTGTTGGCTTGAATGTACTTCAGTAGTTTCTCAATGTCAGTGTTGATGTTGATCTTAGATTTCTTTGCCCACTTCATTTCGACTGCGAACGAAGCCCCGTTTTTGTTGGCAACAAAATCAATCTTCTTGTGATCACCGGCCCCCTGTTTTTCGTAGCCAGGGCAAGGATATTCGCATTCGACAGACCAGCCCTGAGCCGAAAGGATTCGAAGTGTGGGCTCGTATAGGATGTACTCGCTGAACGATTGATTCATTTCGCAGGCGGCCAAATAGCTGACGTAACCAGCGAGCCCGCGCTTCACTCTGTAGAGAACATCAATGACTGGATCGCGTGACATGGACTAAGACAGCTAACAGTTAATCAAGAGACCCACGGGCCCGGACATTTTCTAATAATAGAGACAGGCCATTATCGCCAGTAACCCTTTGATTGCACGAAGGTAGCTGTTTGCCCGGTCTCTTAATATTACGTTATGGAACAGGGGATCGGTGGCACGTCGATACACGGGCTCGCTGTGCGTCCGCTTCTGGCCGACTGTAGACATAGCTCTCCGCGACATTTAACGGCGGCTTCGACCGAGGTGCTGACAGTACCGACCCGAAAAAAAAACGCCGCTCCCCAGCGGCGTTTTTCATTGGGCCGGACGCCCTATTTCCCGTCCTTCACCCACTCAGCTGAGTCAGCCTCGTTTCGGTTTTCACGAAACAACCAGCCAAACACCCCCACCGCACTCACCGCGCCGACAAGCTGCGCGACGATGAACATGGGCGCATCGGCCGGGCGGATGCCGGCGAAGGTATCCGAGGCCGCGCGCGCCAGCGTGACCGCCGGGTTGGCGAACGAGGTGGACGCGGTGAACCAGTACGCGGCGGTGATGTAGAGGCCGACGGCGAACGGAATGGCCGCGGGGCGATGGCGCGCGCAACCGAGGATGGTGGCGAGCAGGCCGAAGGTGGCGATGAATTCGCTCCACCACTGCGCGGGGCCTGCGCGCACGTGCTGCGAGGCGAAGAACAGTGGTTCCCCGAACATCAGGTGCGCCGCCGCGACGCCGGCGAACGCGCCCAGGATCTGCGCGACGACGTAGG
>JBGAFQ010000060.1:0-11850 GCA_044227195.1 Thiobacillus sp. | reverse complement strand
CTCGACGTCGCGCGCCTGCAATCGCACATCCGCGAGAAGGTCGACGAGAAGATGAGCGAGCAGCAGCGCGAATTCTTCCTGCGCCAGCAGCTGAAGGCGATCCAGAAGGAACTCGGCATCGCCAAGGACGACAAGACCGCTGAGCTCGACACCTTCCGCGAACGGCTGGCCAAACTGGTCGTGCCGCCGCACGCGCAGAAGCGCATCGACGAGGAGATGCACAAGCTTTCATTGCTGGAAACCGGCTCCGCCGAATACACCGTCACCCGCAACTACCTCGACTGGCTGACCGTGCTGCCCTGGGGCGTGACCACGCAGGACAGCTTCGATCTCGAACGCGCGCGCAGGATTCTCGACCGCGACCACGACGGCCTGGACGACGTGAAGGACCGCATCCTCGAATTCCTCGCCGTGGGGGCGATGAAGGGCCGCATGTCGGGTTCCATCCTGCTGCTCATCGGCCCGCCCGGCGTCGGCAAGACCTCCATCGGCAAATCCATCGCCGAGGCGCTGGGGCGCAAGTTCTACCGCTTTTCGGTCGGCGGCATGCGCGACGAAGCCGAGATCAAGGGCCACCGCCGCACCTACATCGGCGCCATGCCCGGCAAGTTTTTGCAGGCGCTGAAGGAAGTGGAATCGTCCAACCCGGTCATCATGCTCGACGAAGTCGACAAGATCGGCGCCAGCTACCAGGGCGACCCGGCGAGCGCGCTGCTCGAAGTGCTCGACCCTGAGCAGAACGCCGACTTCCTCGACCACTATCTGGACGTGCGCTTCGACCTGTCGAAGACGCTCTTCATCTGCACGGCGAACGATTTTTCCATTCCGTCGGCCCTGCTCGACCGCATGGAAGTCATCCGCCTGTCTGGCTACATCACCGAGGAAAAGCTCGCCATCGCCAGGCACCACCTGTGGCCGCGCGTGCTGGAACGCGCGGGGCTGAAGAAAAACCAGCTCACGATCACCGAAGGCGCGATCCGCCACGTCATCGAGGGCTACGCCCGCGAAGCCGGCGTGCGCAACCTGGAAAAGCAGCTCGGCCGCGTCGCTCGCAAGGCCGTCGTCAAAATCCTTGGCGGCGCGCAAACGCCCATCAAAATCGGCACGAAGGAAATCGAGACCTACCTCGACAAGCCCGTGTTCACGAAAGAAAAGCCGATCACCGGCGTCGGCGTCGTCACCGGCCTGGCGTGGACCGCGATGGGCGGCGCCACCCTCCCGGTCGAAGCCACCCGCGTGCACACCCTCAACCGCGGCTTCAAGCTCACCGGCAAACTCGGCGAAGTGATGAAGGAATCCGCCGAGATCGCCTACAGCTACGTCGCCTCGCACCTCAAGGCCTACGGCGCGGACGAGACCTTCTTCGACAAGAGCTTCGTCCACCTGCACGTGCCAGAAGGCGCCACGCCCAAGGACGGCCCCAGCGCCGGCGTCACCATGGCCACCGCGCTGCTGTCGCTGGCGAAGAACAAAAAGATCCCGCGTCCGCTCGCCATGACCGGTGAACTCACGCTCACCGGCCAGGTCCTGCCCGTCGGCGGCATCCGCGAGAAAGTCATCGCCGCGCGCCGCATCGGCATCCACGAACTCATCCTGCCCGAGGCCAACCGCCGCGACTTCGACAAACTGCCCGAGCACATCCGCGCCGGATTGACGGTGCATTTCGCCAGGCGGTATCAGGATGTCGCCGAGGTCGTGTTCGGTAAGCCCGCAAGGGGAGCAGCCTGAATTCACAGCGCCTGGGAACGAAGCGTCGTGCTTCTTTTACGTCGGAATATTTTACAAAGCAGGTTGATGCACCCTGTTCTCCGGACAGGGAATGAAAGAAAAGCACGAACAATCAAATAGATAAAGTTCCAGCCCTGAGTCGGGTACGAGATTTGCGTGAGTTTCTTCAACTACTTGCCTCATCTAGGGAGAAAACCATGAAAATCACACGTCTGTTTCTTGCTGTCGGCCTGATTGCCGGTACTGGCTTGTCTGCCCCGGCCAGCGCGAGCCTGATTTCCGGATTCGGCCTGCCCGCTTCCGATCCTTCGTTGGCTGGCGCAACCGTGGTCGACTTTTCCGCCCAGACAGCGGGTACCTATACGAGCCTCGCTGTCGGTGGTGTCACATTCGGTGGCGGTAACGGTACCTTCCTCGTGACCGACAATCTGGCAGGCAGCTACAACACCACCGGACGCAATCTGCAAAACGAGCAGAATCAGGGCAGCACCTCCATCCTGAACTTCACGTTTGCCAGCCCTGCCAGCGCCTTCGGCTTCAACTTCGGCGCCTCGAACGAAGACTGGCTGCTGGAAGCCTTCGATGCCAGCAACAACCTCCTGGAAAGCCATACGCTGACGCAAACCTGGTTCAGCAACGCAGGTGACTTTTTCGGCATCGCGGCCAGCGGCATTGCTTCGGCCCGCGCCACCCAGATGACGCACGTCAACGACGCGGGCGTGGACTGGATTCTTCTGGACAACTTCTCCTACGTTGCCGGCCGTCAAAGCGTGCCGGAACCGGGCTCGCTGCTGCTTATCGGCCTCGGTCTGGCAGGCCTGTCCATGAGCCGCCGCCGCACAGCCAAATAAATCTGTTTCGGCCAGCCTTGAAAAAGCCCCCGCCACCGGGGGCTTTTTCGTGCCTGCAATATCGTCGTTGAAACCCGCTCGGGAGTCGTAGGCCGGATACCTGCCGCCCTCGGGTAAAAGCAGCGATAAGGGGTCAGCTTCGCATTTGCCTTGTCTGACACAACACGTACACCTGTGGTGTTGCCCATGCGAACCAAACCCCGCACTTCCCGCAAACCTCAGTACCGATAAGGGGTCAGCTTCGCAGTAGATTGGATCAGTGCGAACTGCCCAGGCCGCTCATGCTGTCGCGTGACCCAGGCAGGGCTCAACTCAGATAAACAAACACACGTCCGACTTCTGCGCCTGCGGCAGGAAGCTCGCCGCGCCGATCCAGCCCGCAATCTCCGGAATGAACTCGTCCTGCGAATAGCCGAACAGGTCGACCGTCATCTGGCAGGCGAACAGCTTGGCGTCGGCTTCGAGGCAGGCGCTACGCAGTTCGTCGATGCTGGCGACGCCTTTGCTTTTCACCGTCTGCTGCATGAGCCCGGTCGCCACTTTTTCGAAGCCGGGCACGCCGGCCATGACGACGTTCGGGATGTGCCAGTTGATGTCCTTGAGCCATTGCGGGCCGAACGGCATTTTCATCGGCATGCTGGGGTTGCCGAGCGGGCTGATCTCGAGGTGCAGATCCTTCTTCAGCAGTTCCAGACCGTAGAAGGTGAAGAACACGGACACGTCCCAACCCAGCGCGCCGGCGGTTGAGGCGAGGATGAAGGGTGGGTAGGCCCAGTCCAGCGTGCCCTTGGTGGCGATGATCGAGAGCGACGGCACGTGCGCGGCTTCGCGCTCGGCCATCTTCGCCTCGAAGCGCTGGTCGAACCACTGGTTGAACGCGGATTGATCGAGGCTGTCCGCAAGCATTTTTTCAGGTGCACCCATGGTCGTCTCCTTATGCCTTGCGAATGAGGAATTCGAATTCGCCCTGGTTCGTGCTCGACGAAACCAGCTCGTTTCCGGTCTGCTTGCAGAAGGCCTGCATGTCCTTCAGCGAGCCGGGGTCGGTCGCGGTGACGGCGAGCGTTTCGCCGGCGGCAAGTTCGGCCAGGGCCTTCTTGGTGCGCAGGATGGGCAGCGGGCAGTTCATGCCGCGGGTATCCAGGGTCTGGGTTGCGTTCGAGCTCATGGTGAAACCTCCTCTAGTAGATGACCGTTCGGTCAAAACGATCGGCAAAAAAATTGCCGGGTGAAAAGGCAGGGCACTGCAGGGGTATCCATTTGACCAGGGTGAAGCCAGACCGGTTGCTAGACCGGTCGGTTAAGCTGGCAACGAAAAAAAACCGGCTGGCGGTCATGGCGATCAGGCGGCTTTCTCGACGCGCAGCGTCTTGATGGCGGGGCCGAGGCGGTAGATGACCTCGGGGTCGTTCTGCGACTTGGCCAGCAGGATCACGCCTTCGAGGTAGGCCAGCATGGCTTCCGCAGTCAGGTCGGCATCGAGCGGCGGGATGGTGCCGGCGGCGACGGCTTCCTCCAGAGTGTCCCTGAAGCGCGACTTGGCCCGCGAGAAGATCGCCAGCAGCTTGGCGCGCAGGATGTCGTCCTGGGTGCTGACTTCGAGCGTGAGGTTGCCGAAGATGCAGCCGAGCATGCGGCCGTGCACCTGCTTGATCGACTTCTGCCAGAAGTAGGCGGCGTCGACCAGATAGTCGATGCGCTCCATCGGCGGCAGGGCGGGGTCGAAGGCCTCGGCGACGAAGCCGTGGGCCCATTCGTCGGCGAACTCGTCGATGACGGCCATGACCAGATCGCGCTTGGACGGAAAGAAATGGTAGAAGCTGCCTTTCTGCACGCCGGCGCTTTCGCAGATCTCCTGGATGCCCACGTTGGCGTAGCTGCGCGAATGGAAGCGCGGCTTGGCGGCGGCGATGATGCGGGAGCGGGTGTCGGTGGCTACGTTCATGGGCCGGATGCTAGTTGACCGTTCGGTAAAATGCAAGCCCCGGCCGTTTCGCTGCAAGGAAACTGTAATTCATCTACGGGCCGGGCGAGGTCCTGCGACCCGATAAAGGGTCAGCTAGCGATTGGTCTGCATGCTGGCTCAAGCCAGCCGGATGATCTGGTTCAGACGGCCGCAGACCTCCGCAAATACCGAATCCGGCAGTTTGCCCAGCGGGTGTGCTTTGGCGCTGCGTGTGCGCCAGTCGAAGGATTTGGGTTGGTGACACAGCACGTAGCTGGTTTTGCCGGCCTTGCTGCGTCCTTTCGCTACTCCTGCTGCCACGGCAAACGGATTGTCGGCGTTGTACTCGGCAGTAGTCATGGGCAGGCCGATCACCAGCGAGGTGCGTGCGTTGAAGTTGCGCGGGGACAGCACCAGGAAGGGGTGAACGTCACGCATCTCGCGTCTGGCCTGCGGATTGCAGTCGATCCAGATGACTTCCTGCCGATCCGGTGTCCACTGGGTCGATTTCGATGCGGCTACCACTTCTCGGCACCGACGGGAGCAACAGCCATGACTTCGCCGCCGTGCCGTTCGGGGTCGTATTGCGCCAGGCGCTGTTCCAGTGTGAGGACCGATTCGTCGGCAGGGTGGATCACGATCAGTCCGTCTTCCACGGATACCCGCACGCGCTGGTCTGCGCGGAGATGCGCAGCGCGCGCCACGGCAGCGGGGAGCCTCACACCCAGGTTGTTGCCCCATTGCTTGATGTCCAGATAAACCTCGGCCATGTCGGTGCCCTCGGAGAATGTTTAAACGAAGTATAAACATTCCGTCGTGCGGGTGTCCACCCCGCCCTCGGGGTAAAATGCCCCCATGTCCGAAGCCGACCTGCTCGATCCCCCGCCGCTCGAACTGCCGCCCGCGCCCGTCATCAAGGTCAACGGCGCGCTGTTCACCGAACTGCCGCAGGATCTCTACATTCCCCCCGACGCGCTGGAGGTGTTCCTCGATGCCTTCGAGGGCCCGCTCGACCTGCTTCTGTACCTGATCCGCAAACAGAACCTGGACGTGCTCGACATTCCGATGGCGGCGCTGACGAAGCAGTACATGGCCTACGTGGAGGCCGCGCGGGCGACGCGGCTGGAGCTGGCGGCGGAATACCTGCTGATGGCGGCGATGCTGATCGACATCAAGTCGCGCATGCTGCTGCCGCGCCGAGAGCAGTCCGAGGAGGCGGGCGAGGGCGAGGACCCGCGCGCCGAGCTGGTGCGCCGCCTGCTGGAATACGAGCAGATGAAGCTCGCCGGCCAGAAGCTGGATTCGCTGCCGCAGGCCGGGCGCGATTTCGAGACGGTGAGCGTGTTCCTGCCCGCTGCGGCGAAGCGCCTGCCGAGCGTGCATCCGGAAGAACTTGCAGCGGCCTGGCTGGCGATCCTGTCGCGCGCCAAGAACCGCACCCATCACCGCATCGGCCGCCAGGAACTGTCGATCCGCGAACACATGAGCCGCATCCTGAAGACGCTGGTGCCGGGCGAGTTCATGGCGTTCAAGGACCTGTTCCCGGAAGCTTCGACGGTGCACGAACTCGTCGTCACCTTCCTCGCCGTGCTCGAACTCACCAAGGAAACCCTCGTCGACGTGACGCAGGCCGAGGCCTTTGCCCCCATTTACGTGAAGCTCCATGAATCTTCAGCCGAACCAGAATCCTGACGACCTGAAGCGCGTGCTCGAAGCCGCGCTGCTGGTCGCGCACGAACCGCTCACGCTGTCCGAACTGCGCCGCCTGTTCGACCCCGCGCCCGCCACCGTGTCGCTGCAGGACGCGCTCGACGCGCTGCGCGCCGACTGGCACGGCCGCGGCGCGGAACTGGTGCAGGTGGCCGACGGCTGGCGCTTCCAGAGCCGCCCCGAGATGCAGCCGTGGCTCGCGCGCATGAAGGACGAGAAGCCGCCGCGGTATTCGCGCGCGGTGCTGGAAACGCTGGCGATCATCGCCTACCGCCAGCCGGTGACGCGCGGCGACATCGAGGATATCCGCGGCGTGTCGGTCAACCCCAACATCGTCAAGACGCTGGAAGAACGCGGCTGGATCGAGGCCATCGGCCACCGCGACGTGCCGGGCCGGCCCGCGCTGTTCGGCACCACCAGCGCCTTCCTCAGCGATCTCGGCCTGTTGAGCCTGTCGGACCTGCCGCCGCTGGAAGAACTGGGCACGCTGGTGGCGCCGGACGAAACCGCGCTCATCCCCGAACTGCGCGAGCAGGGCGCGTTCGGCGCCGTGATCGAGATCGCCGGCCAGCCCGTCCATGGCGCGCTGATCGAAACCGCCCGGCGCGTCGAGCCGCAAACCTTCGGTGCGGTGATCGAGATCGCCGCCGCCGGCATTTTCGAAAGCGCCTGACATGGCCACCCGTCCGTCCCCGATCCGCCGTCCCGTCGTGCCCCGCGGCCGCGCCGCCGCCCGTCTTGCGCAGGCCACTGCCCCCGAGGTGCCGGCCGAACGCCTGCAGAAGGCATTGGCGACCGCCGGCCTCGGCTCGCGCCGCGAAATGGAGGAATGGATCGCCGAGGGCCGCGTGCAGGTCAACGGCGAAGCCGCCACCCTGGGCAGCAAGGTCGGCCCGCGCGACATCGTGAAGATCGGCGGCCGCCGCATCTATCTCCGCTTCGAGGACACGCGCCGCACCCGCATCCTCATCTACCACAAGTCCGAAGGCGAGATCGTCACCCGCGACGATCCCAAGGGCCGCGCCACCGTGTTCGACGCGCTGCCGAAACTGCGCGGCGCCAAGTGGATTTCCATCGGCCGTCTCGACTACAACACCGACGGCCTGATGATCTTCACCACCTCGGGCGAACTCGCCAACCGGCTCATGCACCCGCGCTTCGAGGTCGAGCGCGAATACGCCGTGCGCCTGCTGGGCGAACTCACCGACGAGCAGATCCAGCAGCTCGTCGACGGCATCGAGCTCGACGACGGCCCGGCGCACCTGCAGAGCTGTTTCCGCGCGGGCGGCGAGGGCGCCAACCGCTGGTACCGCGTGATCATCAAGGAAGGCCGCAAGCGCGAAGTGCGCCGCATCTTCGAACACCTGGGCTTCACGGTGTCGCGCCTGACGCGGATCCGCTTCGGTCCCATCGCGCTGCCGCCGCAGCTCAAGCGCGGGCAGAAGACCGAACTCGACGACGACCTCGTCGCCCGCGTGCAGGAATGGGCCGGGCTCGAAGCGGGGCCGCGCCGGCAGACGCGCGGCGTGCCGGACAAGCACACGCGCAAGCCGCGCATACGCTGAATGGACTTTTTGCACTTGCAACGCGCATGGCCTGAATACGCAGGCGAATAAAACCAATACGCAGGGAGCTTCTCAATGTTGAAAGCCACGATGGCAGGGCTGGCCTGCCTCTACGCGGCGGCTGGCTGGGCCGCCTCGGCCGACACCTTCTCGGAAGACGTCTTCCTCGCCGACCTGCCGCTGGTGTCCTCGGCCTCGCGCCTCCCGCAGTCGCTCGACCGCGCACCCGCCGCCGTCACCGTCATCACCCGCGAAATGATCGAGGCTTCGGGCTTTCGCCAGCTGCCCGACGTGTTCCGCCTGGTGCCCGGCATGCAGGTGAGCTGGGTGGCGGGCAACGTGCCCACCGTCACCTACCAGGGCCTGTCCAGCATCTTCTCGCGCCACGTGCAGGTGCTGGTCGACGGCCGCTCGGTGTACAACCCGGGCTACGGTTCGGTGCAGTGGCGCGGCATTCCGCTCGCCATCGAGGACATCGATCGCATCGAGGTCGTGCGCGGCCCCAATGCGGCCAACGACGGCGCCAACGCCGTAGTCGCCAGCATCCACATCTTCACCCGCGCGGTGGCCGATACGCCCAGCTGGACCGTGGCCGGCGCGCTCGGCAGCACCGACATCCGCGACGGCCTGGTGCGCCACGCAGGCAGCGCGGGCGACTGGCAGTGGCGCGCCACGCTCAACAGCCGCCGCGACGACTGGCTCGACGGCCGCGACGACCGTGCCCACGACCACCTGTTCGACAGCCGCGTGGAATGGCGGCCCAATGCGCGCGACGAAGTCGTCTTCCAGGCCGGCGGCGCCCTCGGCGAGTGGGACGGCAGTACGGTCGACCTGGGCTTTTCTCCCGCGCAGACGACCGACTTTTCGAGCGCCTACGTCCAGGCGCGCTGGCAGCGCACGCTTTCCGCCGACAACAGCTGGAGCCTGCGCTTCGACCATACCTACACGCGGGCGGACGAAACCTTTCCGATGCTCTACGGCGTGCTGACGCCGGACAACCTCAACTACTGGTTCAGCCGCAGCGCGCTCGAATTCTCCATGCAGGCCCGTCCGCTGGACACGCTGCGCACCGTGTGGACCGCCGAAGCCCGCCGCGACCGCGCGCGTTCGCCCAGCCTCGCCGGCCCCGACATCCACGAAGGGGACATGTACCGGCTTTCGGGCAATGCCGAATGGAGCCCGCTCGCCGCGTGGACCTTCCATGGCGGCCTCATGCTGGAAAAGCACTACTACGCCGGCACCCGGCTTTCGCCGCGCCTCGCGCTCAACTGGCTGCCGGCGCCGGGCCACAGCTTCCGTCTCGGCGCCAGCCGCGCCTGGCGCTCGCCCACCATTCTGGAACAGGAATCCGACCTCGCCCTGCGCCTGGGCGGCGCCGTCTACGACCAGATCCTGCTGAGTCCCTACACGCTCAAGCCCGAACGCATGGACAGCGCCGAACTCGGTTATCTCTTCCACCGCGGCCCCTTCGACCTGGACACACGCCTGTTCCACAACCGCCTCCACAGCCTCATCGACAGCGACAGCAGCTACGTCGTCAGCGGCGAAATCAGCAACAGCATTCCCAACATCGTCTTCGCCAACCTCTACGAGGCCCGCCAGACCGGCTTCGAATACCAGCTGCGCTGGCAGGCCGGTCAGGGCAGCTGGGTCACGCTCACGCAGTCCTGGACCCGCACCCGCGCCGACACCAGCGACCTGCGCCGTTCCGCGCCCAGCCACCAGCTTTCCCTGCTGGCCAACCACGACTTCGGCCCCTTCGTCGCCAGCCTCGGCTACTACGCCCGCGGCACCATGCGCTGGGTGAACTACGACGACGTCCCTGCCCACGACCGCCTCGACCTGCGCATCGCCAGGCGCTTCAAATGGAACGGCGCGCGCGCCGAAGTCGCCCTCGTCGGCTGAGCGTGAACCCGGACCGGGCGTTCGAGCCGCGGGGGTATGTGACGGTGAGGGTGGAGTATTGATTGGGGTGAGCGCGGATACGCCCGCCCCGCAAATCCGGTGCGTCAGTCCATGACCTTGTCGGCTTGCCTTGAATTAGGCTGCGCTGAGCACTATTCTCAGTTGCTGTCCGAATGACGTGAAATCCCGGAAGGGAAGCCACAGCGAGGAGAGCACGATGCAAAACGAACAGGCTGCACCCGAGACAAAAGGGGTGACGGTGGAATTGCTTTCGACAGTAGATCTCGGGCCCGAGATTGAAGGCATGTCAGGCCGTCAACTTCGAATGCGTATGGTGACCATCGAGCCCGGGGGGGTCTTCGGTCCGATGCATGACCATAAAGACAGGCCGGGCACCGTCTACATCCTGCAGGGAACGATCACCGACCACCGGAATGGCATTGCGACCGATTACGGGCCGGGTGTGGGCTGGCCCGAGGACAGGAACACCACACATTGGCTCGAGAACAGGGGAACGATTCCTGCGGTGGAGATCTCGGTCGATATCGTCAGGAACGGGTAAGCCGGATCTCGCTAGCATCCCGCCTGGTTTTCACCTGGTTCTCAAACGACTGCATTTCGGCCGGATAGTCTCCTGTTCCCCCGATGCTTGATGACAACGTGGCTCATTCACTTATGTCCCATCCCTTCTACATCCTCGACGTCTTCGCCGACCGCGCCTATGCCGGCAACCAGCTGGCGGTCGTCACCCACGCCGACGATCTCTCCACCGAGACGATGCAGGCGATCGCGGCAGAAACGAATTACTCGGAAACGACCTTCGTGAACGCGCAGCCGGAGGCGGACGGCGGCTACCGCGTGCGGCTGTTCACGCCGGCGCGCGAGCTGGCGTTTGCGGGGCATCCGCTGGTGGGCACGGCGTGGGCGATCCGGCGCTTCATGGAACCGGAGGCGAGCGGCCCGGTGCGGCTGAACCTGCAATTGGGACAGGTGCCGGTGCGCTTCGAAGCGGGGGCGGACGGCGAGACGCTGTGGTTCCGCGCGCCGCCGGTGACGCTGGGTGCGACTTGTCCGCGCGAGGCGATGGCAGCGGCGCTGGGCATCGACCCGGACGACATCGATCCGGCGACGCCGGTGCGGCAGGCGGCGGCGGGCACGGCGGCGATGATCGTGCCGCTGCGCAGTCTGGCCGCGCTGAAACGCAGCCGGCTGAACCTGGAGGCCTACGCGCCGCTGCTGGCGCAGGGCTTTCCGCCGCTGACCTATCTGTTCACGCGCGAGACGCACGACGCGGCGAGCGACCTGTGCGTGCGCTTTTTCTTCGAGGCGCACGGCGTGCGCGAGGACCCGGCGACCGGCAACGGCGCCGCCTTCCTCGGCGCCTACCTGCTCGAATACGGCCACGCCGGTGTGGACCTGCGCATCGAGCAGGGCCACGAGCTGCGCCGGCCTTCTTCGATTCGCCTGCGCGCGCGCAGGGTGGACGGCGTGCCCGAGATCGAGGTCGGCGGGCAGACCGTGCTCACGGTACGGGGCGAACTCGTCTAGCCATGGAACACGTGCTCGTCAGCGCCTGCCTGCTCGGCGAAGCGGTGCGCTTCAACGGCGGCGACATGCGCTGCGACAATGCCATCCTGCTGCGCTGGCTGAACGAAGGCCGGGTGGTGTCGGTGTGCCCGGAAGTGGCGGGCGGTCTCGGCGTACCGCGCCCGCGCGCGGAAATCGCCGGCGGCGCGGGCGGCTTCCGGGTGCTGGCCGGCGAGGCGCAGGCCTTCGACACGACGGGGCGCGACGTGAGCCTCGAACTCGTGCACGGCGCCGACGTGGCGCTGGCCCGCGCGCGCGAAAAGGGCATCCGCATCGCCGTGCTGAAGGAGGGCAGTCCCTCGTGTGGCAGCGGCTTCACGCTCGACGGCAGCTTCACCGACACCCGCGTGCCGGGCACGCTGGGGGTGACGGCGGCACGGCTGACCGAAGCCGGCGTGCAGGTGTTCAGCGAAGCACAGCTGGCCGAGGCCGACGCGCTGCTGCGCGAACTCGAATCCGCATCCTGAAGGACAACGCCATGCTCAAACTCTACGACCGCGAAGGCTCGGGCAACGCCTACAAGGTGCGCCTGCTGCTCGCCCTGCTCGACGTGCCGTAC
>JBGAFQ010000059.1:0-11460 GCA_044227195.1 Thiobacillus sp. | reverse complement strand
CGTCCAGCATCACCTGCGGGGTGTACACCCAGCCCGCGCCCCGGTTGCGGGCGCGCTGGCGCTGGCTGAACGCGGCCTGGCCGAACGGATCGCGCCAGCCCAGGCGGTCCCAGTAATCCACGTGGAAGGCCAGCGGCACCGTGTCGGCGGCGGCGGGCAGGCGTGACAGCCAGCGGTCGGCCGGCGGGCAGGAACTGCAGCCTTCCGAGGTGTACAGCTCGACCAGGCGCGCGCGCGTGGCGCCGCTGGTGGCGGTGCAAGTGGCTGCGTGCGCGGCAGGGACGACGAGCAGGCAGAACAGCAGACCGGTGCGCATGGCAGGCTCCGTTGACCAATATCCGATCAGTCGTGGCGCCGCGCCCGGCCTTACAGGCGCATGGCCGATTCCGTCAAGATCGGCGCCGGCTTGCCGATACAGAGGCCAAGGTCTGCATAAACAGGCTCTATCTGACAAACCAGTCGCGATAAAAGGAATAGAGATGGAATTATCGGAAGCCCTGACGCACCATCTGGACTGGAAAGTACGCCTGCGCACCGCCCTGGCGGACAAGGAAACCGTGGATGTCGCATCGGCATCCGACGACTGCGGTTGCGTACTGGGCAGCTGGCTCAACGGCGAAGCGCGCGAGCGCTTCGGCCATCTCGACAGCTACCGCGACTGCTACAGAAAGCATATGCATTTCCACCAGCAGGCAGGCAGGGTCGTGCAATGCATCGGCGCCGGTAACGAAGACGAAGCCAGGGCCATGCTCGGCCTGTCCGGCGCGTTTTCCAGCGCATCGAGCGCGCTGATCGAGGCGCTCAAGCGCCTGCGGCGGGAAACGGAGCCGGCCGACTAGGCTAGCCCTCAGGCAAGGCGCATCCCCGCGCCTGTTCCGCCCTACAGTCCCAGTTCCGCGTCGCTCGCGTGGTGGCCGTACTTGTCGCGCGGCGGCCAGGGGCGCGTCCGCCAATTCGGCTCGAACCGTTGCCGGCGCCCTGCGCATAGTCGTAGTACAGCTTCACGATTTCCTCGCGCGAGGTCTGCTGCGCGGCCGGGTGCGCCACGCAGGCATCGATCCAGCGGCGCACGCGCGCAAAATCCGGCGTGTCGGGCAGCGCGAAATCCTCGTAGTACTCCAGGAACCAGAAGCGCTGGAAGAAGGGCGTGAACGCCACCTCGGCCCAGCCGAAGTCCTCGAACAGGAATGTCCCGTCCGGCGCATGCGCGCGCAGGAAATCGTCGAGCTGCGCGTACTGCCTGAGCATGTTCTCGCGCAGCCCGTCGCGCCGCGCCGGATCCTGGTTCATCAGCCAGCCGTAGCCCTGGCCGATGAAATCGCCGGCCAGCGCCGTCAGCATGCCTTCCACCGCGCGCCGGTACGGGTCGCGCTGCGCTACCGGGCGCTGCGGGTAGATGTCCTCCAGATACTGCAGGATCACCAGGCTTTCCTTGATGACGCGGCCGTCGGCCGTTTCCAGCACCGGCAGCGCCGTCGTGCCGCGCGTCTTCTGCAGCAGCCAGTCCGGCCGCGGCCGGGTGATGTCGATCACCTGGAAATCGACCTGGTCGCGCATGCCTTTCAGCGTGAGCAGGATGTCGATGCGCTGACAGAAGGGGCAGACCGGGATGTGGTAGAGCGTGGTGCGGGACATGTTCGCGGACCGTTCAGAAAGGTTTCGTGACGCTGGCGTCGCGGCGGAACTCGGCCTGCCAGGGCGCAGCGGGCATGGGCGGATAGAAGCGCAGGATCACGCCGGCGACCGGGCCTTCCTGCCGCCAGGCCACGCGGCGGTAGCCGGCTTTCACGCAATCGTTTTCGAACCGCTCGCCGGGCTGCAGCATGTCCAGCGAGCGGTAGTGCAACGATCCGTCCGGTCCGGCCCAGCCGAGTTGCACGAGGCGGCGCGAAATCGGGGCCGGCAGATCGAGGCCGTCGTCGCGCCAGGCGACCGTGAAATCCTGCGGCGCCAGACTGCCCAGGGCCGCCGTACCCACCTGGTACAGGGTCTGGACCAGCCGGCCCTGTCCGTCGCGCCAGTGGATCTGCAGCGGCGCCAGCGCTGCGCCCGCCGGCCAGGCCAGATGCACATCCTCGCCATCGCGGCAGAAATAGCCATGCAGCAGCGTCGCCGGGTCGCGCCCATTGCCGCCGAGCTGCGTGCGGATGCGTTCGATGCGCATGCCGGCCGGCGCCTGCAGGGTCTGCGTGTACAGCATGCCCGCTTCGCCCAGGCGGAAGAGCCGGACCGGGGCCGGGCGATGCGCCAGCGGCAGGGCGGCGGCCTGATCGAACTGCTGTTCGCGCCTCTGGTGGTCGATCATGAAAATGGGCCCCTGCGCCGCCGAGATCAGGAGGGCCGGCACGATCAGGATGCCCAGCCCGCTGGTCGCCAGCCCGAAGCTTTCGCTGCGCGCGAGGCGGGGCGATTGCAGCCAGCCGGCCACGAAATGCAGGCCGTACCAGACCAGCGGCGCCAGGATGAAGAGCGCGAGATAGAAGGCGGCGAGCGCCTCCGGCCCCGACACGGCACGCGCGGGCAGCACTACCGCGGCGGCCGTGACGGCCAGCATGGGCAGCGCGAGCAGGCGCATCCAGGTCCAGCCGCGCGCCTTGCCGCGTCGCGCGAACTGCCGCTTTTCGGCGCGCAGCAGCAGGGCGATGCCGGCAAGTATCGCGATCAGCACCAGCGCCCACAGGCCCAGCGCCACGCCGCCCATGGCGTCGAACATGCGGGTCAGGCTCGAATCCGGCATCAGTCAGCCACCCGCCGGGCCGTCATCAGGAACACGGGATAGTCGCGCGTGCCGGTTTCGCGTTGTTTGGCAATGCTGAACACCGTGTCGAACCGCACGGCGCCGAAGCCGGCCAGGATGGCGCGGCGGGCAAGGTCGTCGCGGTCGAAGCCGTGGTGCACGTCCACCTCGATGCCGTGGAAGGAACCGTCCTCCCGGTCGAGATCGGCGATGCACAGATAGCCGCCATGGCTCAGCAGGTCGTGAAACACCCGCAGGATGCGGTCAGTGTCGGGAATGTGGTGCAGCGTCATCGCGGAGACGATCAGGTCGAATTGCTCGGCCGGTGGCGGGTCGGCCAGCAGGTCGAGCTTCGCCGTCCGCATGTGCGCGGCGCCTTCGGCAGCGATCTTTTCGCTTGCCACGTCCAGCATGCCGGGCGAAGTGTCCGCCAGCAGGATGGCACCGAGTTCATCCTTCAGCGGAAACGCCAGCAGGCCCGTGCCGCAGCCGTAGTCGAGGGCGTGCATTGTCCGGTTCAGCGGCACCGCCTTGCGCACCGCCTGCGCGATCTTCAGCCCGCGTTCGACGAACACGGGGTTGTCGTCCCATTGGCGGGCCTTGGCGTCGAAGTGGGCGGCGTCGAGAGTGATGGTTTGCGGCGTACTCATGTCGGGCGGAATCCTGCGGGTGTCAGGTTGAAGGTTGCAGCGCGGCGGCCAGCGCCGCCTCGTCGACAGGGTAGCTGAACACGGCATGCACCGGGAACAGGTCCAGCAGCTTGCCCACGTGCTCCGCCTCGCGCGGATGCATGAACACGATGGCCTTCGCCTGCGGCGCCTGGCACTGCAGCGTGCGCAGCGTCACGTCGAGATTCGAGACGTTCGCCCCCGCGTAGTTGTTGCCCCAGCCGTAGATGAACTCGCCCACAAAGAAATCCGGTTTCTGCTTCTGGATGGCGCGGTGCAGGTTGCGCGCCGTGGTGAAGCGCTCCGCCGCGATCCCCTGCGCCTTGTAGAAGGCGCCGAGGTCGGGGTGGAAGGGCGATTCGATGAGGGAATAGAGCACTTTCATGCGGATACGCCCGCCTTGCGCAGCAGGTCCACCCGGATCGGCATGTGGAAGGTCGCGCCTTGCGGGCTCATGTGTGCCTCGAACCTTGCGCGCACCGTCTCCAGCAGCTCCGGCGACAGGCGGTGGTCGGTGTGTGTCACCTTGAGGATGCGCGCCTCGTATTGCGCGAAATCCTCGAAATGCATGGGCTGCAGGAAGAAGGTCTGCCGCACCAGCGCAAGCCGGTCCTCGGCCAGCGCCTTCTGCATCGCCGCAAAGGCCGCCTCGCGCACCACACGCTCGTCGTGGAACAGCCGCAGGATCTCGTTGAAGTCGCCCGCGTAGACCGGCTCCGAAATGTAGGCCAGCCCGCCCGGCTTCAGCACGCGGCGGATTTCCGTCAGCGCGGTGTCCATCAGTTCGGTCGGCACGTGATGCAGCGACTTGAACATCGTCACGATGTCGATGCTGTCGTCCGCCGCCGGAATCGCCTCCGCGCCGCCGTACTCGAAACGGACGTTGGCCGGCGCCTCCGCCGCCTGGTTGGCGGCAAGCTGCGTTGCGTCCACCTCCAGCGCCAGCACCGAGGCTGCCGACTGCGCCATCAGGCGCGTCTTCTCCGCCTTGCCGCAGCCGAGTTCGAGCACCTGCGCCCCGGCCAGCGGCAGCAGTGCGTGGAGGATGGTGTGTTCGTCTGCGACGTGGTTGACCGTGGGGTCGGCGATGCGGAAGGCAGGGATATTCAACGGGGGTCCCGATGCGGTTGGATCAGGCGGCATTTTCGCGTGCCCTGCGGTTTATGCCTAGGGGCGCGGCCTTATCGAAGCCGGTGAGGCGCCGGATCAGGCTTCCCTGTTCACGTCCCTGTACAGGAGCATGGGGATCAACTGCTGCTCCTTCGCGTCGTCGAAACCGCAGGCATGTACCCAGTCTTTCGGGTTCTCGTAAGTCCCGAACAGCATGTCCCACCAGGTGATGTCGCCATAGTTGTTGCGGTGACGGTTGTACTGATGGTGGATGCGATGCATCTCGGGACGCTGGAAGAAGAACCCGATCCAGCGCGGCGTCTTCACGTTGGTGTGATAGAAAAACTCGCCCAGCGCCGTGCACAGCGTATAGATCGCACCCGCTTCGAGCGACAGGCCAAGAAGGGTATAGACCAGCAGGCTCCCGATGATCGAGTTCACGATCATTTCGCCCGGGTGCTTGTAGAAGGACGTGATCACCTCCAGCCGTTGCGGGCTGTGGTGGATCTGGTGAAAGCCGCGCCACAGGAAGTCGTGCTCATGGCGCCAGCGGTGCCACCAGTAGAAGACGAAGGTGGCGATGAAATAGGCGATCAAACCGCCGACGGCCGGCGATACGTGCTGCGAGAGATGGAACACCGACACCGAGGCCAGCCAGCGCTCCCAGCTGACGCCCGCGAGCAGGATCACGCCGAGCTGGACGCCGTTGACCAGCAGCACCCGCAGGGGCCAGGTGCGCACCTGCGGCAACGGCCAGCCGGGGACCAGGCGTTCGAGCAGGAAGCAGAAAATGAATACGGCGAGGATGGCGGTCAGCATGGCTGGCTATTGTCGCCGTTATTGATGAAGTCTGCGCCCGTTTGTTCGTTCTGTTCGTTCGTAGATGGACTCTGCGCGGCGCCGGGAAACCGGCGAGTCCACCGGTCCTCGCCTGCCGACGCCGAGCCGGCGCGCACGCCGGCCCGGCGATCAGAACGCCTGGCGCACGGTCAGCCGCACATCGCGTCCCGGCAGGATCACGTCGTCCTTGTTGAACGCCACGGCATTGCGCTGCGTGGTGTTGCCGAGGTTGTGCGCGACCAGCAGCATTTCCAGCCCGCTCGTGCCCTGCGGCCGCCAGCCGACCTGCGCGTCGACATTGGTGTAGCCGCCGGTGGGCGTCTCGAAGGCGGCGACGTCGTCGCGCGCGCCGC
Source organism: Thiobacillus sp. (assembly GCA_044227195.1). Taxonomy (GTDB): domain Bacteria; phylum Pseudomonadota; class Gammaproteobacteria; order Burkholderiales; family Thiobacillaceae; genus Thiobacillus. Next base: position 5,752 of record JBGAFQ010000059.1, on the reverse strand, counting down.
TGTACTTGACCAGGAATCCGGCGTCGACATTGCCGTATTTCCAGTCGAGCCCGGCGCCGACGTGATAGGGCGAAATCCGCGGCACCGGCGTGCCGTCGCTCAGCGTCGCGTGCACGGTATCGGCCAGCAGCGTCGCGTCGAAGTCGCCCGCGTCGCCGCGATACAGCGGCACGGTGGCCTTGGTTTCCGCGCCGTAGAAATGCGCGCCGGTCTGCGCATAGTTCAGCTGTTTCAGATCGTGGTTGGCGTCCTCCGCCGACTGGCAGTTGCCGTCGTCGTCGCAGAACTGGCCGTTGAGCGCGCCGTAGATATAGTTGTCGAAGTGCGCACCCCACGCCGAGGCTTCGACCCGCATGCCGTCGCCGCGCCAGCGCAAGGTGCCCTCCAGCGAATTCGATCGTTCGACGCCGAGCGTGGGATCGCCGGTTTCGAAGGTGCCGGGGCCGTCGTGGCCGCCGCGCGCGAACAGTTCGGTCACGGCGGGCGCACGCGCGGCGCTGGAGAGCGTCAATCCGAGATTGAGGCGTTCCGACACGTCGTAGACCAGCCCGAGCGACCCGCTGACGGGCGTGAAATCGCGCGAGACGGCAACGTCCGATGCCGGCGTGCCGTCGACGCTGACTTTCTCCAGGCGGGCGCCGGCCTGCAAGCGCAGCGACGGATCGAGCGGCAGTTCGGTGAAAGCGAAACCGGCGGCGCTGCGGGTCGTGGTCGGGAACAGATAGCTCGAATCCGCGCCCAGGGCCGAATAGTCGCGCCCTTGCACCTGCATGCCCAGCGCGGAGCGCGACAGCGCGCCGATCTGCCCGAACAGCGCTTCGGCGCGCGTATCCCATTCCTGGTTCTTGAACGTGGTGATGACCGAGCCGTCCGGATCGTTTTCGGTGTGTCGGTAGGTTGCGTAGCCGCCGTCGATATTGAGCGTCCGCAAGGCGCCTTGGTTGATCGCGAACGAGCCGCGCAGCAGCCCCTTGGTCTGCTGCATGTCGATGTAGCTGGTGTCGCTGGGAATGCCGTAACGGGAGTCGTAGTGGATTGCGGCCAGCCCGATGTGGCTGCTGTTGCTGTCGCCGAAGAAATACGAGCCGCCGGCCGAATAACCGTCGCTGCGGTCGAAGGAGTTCGCCTGAGTGCCGCCGGGAATGCTGTAGTCGCCGACGCGGCGGTCGAAACCGTCGGCGTGCAACGCGAACTGGCCAACCCGGCCGTCGACTTCGGCGGAGCCCTGGCCGGTATCGCCGTTGCTGCCGTAGGTGCCAGTGACTTCGCCGCCGAACGGCTGGTCCGGCAAATCCAGCGGCACCCGGTTGTTGATTGCGTTGACCACGCCGCCGATCGCCTGGCTGCCGTAGCGAAGGGTGCCGGCCCCCCGCACCACTTCAATCTGATCCGTCGCCAGCGGGTCGATCGGCACGCCGTGGTCGGGACCGATGTCGGATACGTCGAAGCTGCCGATGCCATCCTCCAGGATGCGAACGCGATTGGCATCGAAGCCGCGGATCACCGGGCGGCTGGCCCCTGCGGCAAAGCCGCTGCCGTTGACGCCGGGCATGTCCTTCAGCGCGTCGGCCAGATTGGCGCCCCCCTCGCGCAGGATCTGATCGCGGCCGACGCTGCCGACCACGGTGGCCAGCGCATCCGCATCGTCGGTGAGCGGCGATGCGGTCACGGTCACGGTTTTGAGCGCGACCGCGCCGCCGGAGGCAGCCGACGGCGGTACGGTGCCCGCCGTCGCGGCAGGCTGGTTAGCGGGATTGCCTGCCGCGGCATCGTCCGCGCAGGCGTGAAAAGTAGCGAGGGCCGCGGCCACCGCCACGGCAAGAGTGCGATAAATCATCAGAGGCTCCGTAAATGGCGAACAGGACCAAGGCCCGATCGCGGACCGGGCCTCAGTAATGCAGTTCGAAGTACGAAGCGGAAGGGGGGGCGCGGGAATGGAAGCCCAGCAGCGGCGCCAGCGCCAGACGCTGCCGGAAGGTTTCGGCCGGCGGCGCGTTGAACGCGGCCGGAGGCGCCGGCGGTATCCATACGCTAGGCAGGACATCGTCGAAATCGGCCATGGCCAGACACTGGGCGCAAGGCTTGTCGGTGCCGGGCGCCTTGCTGTCGTGCTGATGCGCAGGTGTTGGGACGTGGGTCAGGGCATGCGCGAAGCTCAGCTGCTGGCTGCCCAGCAGCAACAGAACCAGCCAGAGATGGAGGAACCAGCGTCGCATGGGCAGGGATTAGAGCATGGACGTTTCGGCGACCGCAAGCGCGGCGGTCGCCCTGTCGCCACGCGTCGGCTCAATCGTGCCGATGCCGGATGCGCGTGCGAGGCGTTTTGCCTGCCCGGTGAACAACTGAGTCAGGTCGATGCCGGTGCCGACCACGCCGTGATCGCGTGCCGGGGTCCACGGCATCTCGCCCGAACCGCTGCCGAGGTCGAGCATCCGGATCCCCGTTTCCAGACGCAGCGCCGCGCCGGGCGCGGCGAGCTTTTCGGGGGTGAACGGGTTGTTGATGCGGTGCGCGCTTTCGGTGATGTTGAATATTCGAGGGATGTCCACGGTGGGTAGCCTCCTTGGCGTGATGGTTCATCCGGCCCCGCATGAGTGTTGCATCGCAGGGCGTGCCCCACTGTTTTCTTATTCCGCGGTGTTCAGGTGGGCGGATGGGTGAATGCAAAACCTAACCCCGACGCTCCACCCCTTCCTGAGAGAAGGCCACTATTGGCAGACATCAAAGTATTTGGCGATCTCGCGAACGAGAGTGCGTGCCGTTGCGACCTCAGTTGATGGTGCCTGAAGTGAATTTGAGTGAGTCACGCTCTTGTGCGCAACATCCCCTCGATTCTTGCCGTAGCTATTCAAACTAGCGGAAAGAGCACTATCGACCTCGTCGAGTGTCTTGCCGGCGCAAAGCGAAAGCAGAATGAACGATTGCGACTTGACGCCGTTATTGTCAGCAATCGCGTTACGGGCCGCGCCAAGAAGATCGGATACAAAGTATGAGTGTCTAGAGAGATCCAATATGTCCTCTTGTGGCAACTGGCGTTTCAGGCCAATCGCAAGAGCCAGAAGCTCGGGCGACAAGCGCATCCACGGAGAGCCACCACTCATTCGGGTTTCGATTGCAGAAATGTTGTCTGTGGCTCTAGCCTCCAAGAAGTCTTCAATTTCGGCATGAACAAGTAGCCGGTAGGCCGCTAGCCGATCTAAGTCGGGTTGGAAGGTGGCTGGATCGTCCTTCTCTGCCTGGATCTGGTCGTCAACGAACTTGTGCGTTAGTTCATTGACTCGCTGCTCAAGCAGACGAAAGTGCGGGCAGGGCGTTGGCATATTCAGACGATGCGATGCTGGCCTTCGTCATAGGTCTTTCCGAGGCAAGCAGCCAAGTCACGTCCCCATCTGTCGATACGATAAAAAGTGGCATTTACCGACTTGGTGGTCTTTTCGATAGAGTCACGGAAGTCTCGATCAAGACAGAGTCTCTTGAACGCCTCCACAATTTCAGCTTCCTTTCCATGGGCTCCGCGAATCACAACTGAATCAGAGAAGAAACGAGTAACGCAGTCGAAAAGTGCACGATTTATTACGCGTTCGTATCGATCTCCAAGCCACTTCTTGAAAGCCTCGTTCCCAAAGATTGTGCTCGCCATCTCAAGTGCCGAGTCAAGTCTCTGAAATGAGTCCTTAGCCTCACTCTCACGGTTTTTCCAATCCATTTCAAAGTATCTGGTAGTGGAATCCAGGAAGTCCTTGAAGTCACCGCGATAGTCTTGCAGGCTCTTATCAAAAGCCAGAAAACGGAGTGCCAACTCGGAGTCCCTCATGCGCTTATCGAGCTTGTCTCCGAATATGGCCTTGAAGGGCTTACTGCCCACCAAGTAGGTTTCGATTGCATCTAGAAGGTTGCTGCCAACAAGGGCCTTCCTCAGCTCCTGAGGCGACAGAGGCAGGCTGCCGCTGTTAAGCCGGAAGAAGATGGCATAAAGGAAGTTTTCGTCGTTCCAATTACGAATCACGGTGGAGCGAAGAGTGGCGTTTTCGAGGTACTCGCGATCCCCGGGGGGAAGGTTAAGAAAGAACTTGTCGTTTAAGTCCTTGCGAATATCTAGACCCTTGAGTTTGTATGCTCCCTCCATATACTCGCTTATAGCCGCAAGCCGCTGCTTACCATCGATAACAATGAATCTGCCACGGTGGTCGCGGTTCTCTGCAAGTACGATGTTCGGGACAGGCATGCCGACGATGATTGATTCAAGTAATCGGCTCTTGCGAACGTTGTCCCAAGCAACGCGGCGTTGAAAGCCAGGCTGAAGGTCAATGTTGCCCTTCTTAATCTGGAGGTTAATCGTCTCAATAGTCCAGTCGGCGTTCAGTACGACAGCGTCTTTGAACGAGACCTGCTTGACGATGTCCTCTTCGTCTTCTTGTTGATCATCAGGAATGGAAGCGAAATCGTTTGTCATTGACTTGTCTCTCATGGTTCGGCGCTGGAAGATTTTAGAGTGCGAGGGTGCTCAGCGCAGCAATTTTGTGTGGTGTAGGATTGCAGTATTCTGGTTATGGCGCAATTCTCGACTGGAAAATGAGCAAAAAAGCGCGACTGATCACTCAGTCGCGCTCGGAACAACAGATAAGATCATTCGTGCTTCGACAAGCTCAACACGAACGGCCTTTCACCTAGATCAACCCGGCAGCATCGCCAGCAACCCATTCAACCGCCGCACAAAACTCGCCGGATCGTCGAGCTGCCCGCCTTCCGCCAGCAGCGCCTGCTCGAACAGCAGGTTGGCCCAGTCCTTGAACCGGTCTTCGTCGGACTCGCTGTTGAGCCGGGTAACGAGCGCATGGCTCGGGTTGATCTCCAGCGTGGGCTTGACCGTGGGCGCGGCCTGGCCAGCGGCCTTGAGCAGGCGTTCGAGGTTGGCGCTCATGTCGCCTTCGCCGGTGACGAGGCAGGCCGGCGAGTCGGTGAGGCGGTGGGTGACGCGCACGTCCTTGACGCGCTCGCCGAGCGTGGTCTTGATGCGCTCGACCAGCGGCTTGAGGTTGTCCTCGGCTTCCTTCTGCGCGGTCTTCTCGGCTTCGTCTTCCAACTCGCCGAGGTCGAGGCCGCCCTTGGCGACGGACTTGAGCGGCTTGCCGTCGAACTCGTGCAGGTTGCCGGTGAGCCACTCGTCGACGCGGTCGGACAGCAGCAGGACTTCGATGCCTTTCTTGCGGAAGATTTCGAGGTGTGGGCTGTGCTGGGCGGCGGCGAAGCTGTCGGCGGTGATGTAGTAGATCGCGCGCTGGCCTTCCTTCATGCGGCCGACGTAGTCCTTGAGCGAGACGACCTGCGCGTCGGTGTCGGTGTGGGTCGAGGCGAAGCGGAGCAGGCCGGCGATCTTCTCCTTGTTGGCGAAGTCTTCGCCCGGGCCTTCCTTCATCACCTTGCCGAAGGCCTTCCAGAACTCGACGTATTTCTCCGGCTGGTTTTCGGCCAGGTCTTCCAGCAGGCCCAGCACCTTCTTCACCGAGCCGTTCTTGATGGCGTCGATGTCGTGGCTCGACTGCAGGATTTCGCGCGAGACGTTGAGCGGCAGGTCGGCCGAGTCGATCACGCCGCGGACGAAGCGCAGGTATTGCGGCATCAGCTGCTCGGCGTCGTCCATGATGAAGACGCGGCGCACGTAGAGCTTGATGCCGTGCCGCTTCTCGCGGTCGTAGAGGTCGAACGGCGCGTGCGAGGGCACGTAGAGCAGCGAGATGTAGTCCTGCTTGCC
>JBGAFQ010000058.1:0-12579 GCA_044227195.1 Thiobacillus sp. | reverse complement strand
GCGTCGAGCAGGGCGAGCCGCTGCGGCGCGCGCTTGTGGCGGACGGGCGGGAAAATGTCGAGCACGCGGCCGCCGGCGACGGTGCGCTGCGCGCCGGCATCGCGCAGGATGAAGCGGTCGCCGCGCAGCGCCAGTGTTTCACGCTCGAGCAGGATCTCGACCAGCGCCGTGCCGCCGGCTTCGACTTCCTGACAATCGAGCAGGGCGACCCGCCCGAGGATGTCCTCGGTACCGAGGTGCACATGCACGGTTTGCAGGTGCGTCAATGGCTTCTGGCCGACAGGGACGCGCAATTCGCCGTGAAAGCGGGACAGCGGCATGGCGAGCGCCGGATCCACGACCCACATGCCGCGCGCGATGTCCTTCTTCTCTGAATCGCCGGCGAGTGCCAGCGCGCAACGCTCCCCTGCCTGGCCGCTTTCGGCGGGACGATCCTGCACATGCAGGCCGCGCACGCGCACCTTCAGGCCGGGCGGGGAAACGATGGCGGTGTCGCCGACGCCGATTTTTCCCGCATGCGCCGTGCCAGTCACGACCGTGCCGATGCCGGAAAGCGAGAAGCAGCGGTCGATGGCGAGCCGGAAACGGCCGGCTGCCGGACGCCGGCGCAGCGCGGCAGCCGTGGCCTCCAGATGGGCACGCAACGCGGCCACGCCTTCCCCGGTCCGGCCCGATGCCGGGAAAACCGGACTGCCTTCGAGTCCCGTGCCGGCGATGAGCGTCGCCGCTTCCTGCCGGGCCTCGTCCAGCCGCTGCGGCGAGACGGCGTCGATCTTGGTCAGGGCGAGCGCTCCCTGCGTCAAGCCCAGCAGGTCGAGCAGTTCCAGGTGCTCGCGCGTCTGCGGCATCGGCCCGTCGTCGGCCGCCACCACCAGCAGGACGAAGTCGATGCCGGTCGCGCCGGCGAGCATGTTGTGAATGAGCTTCTCGTGGCCGGGCACATCGACGAAGCCGAGCACCGAACCATCGGCGAGCGGCGTGTAGGCATAGCCGAGGTCGAGCGTGATGCCGCGCGCCTTCTCCTCGGGCAGCCGATCTGCATCCACGCCGGTGAGCGCTTTCACCAGCGTGGTCTTGCCGTGGTCGATGTGACCTGCGGTGCCGATCAGCATGGGATCAAACCGTGATTTCCTTCGAGCTCAGCTTGTAGACGAAGGTGGCTGCGTCGAGACTGTCCAGCCGGCCGGCGGCGTTTTCGCCTTGCGGATACATCATGAAGGGAATCACGGCCCCGCTCGAACCGGGCAGCTTCAGATCATGCGCAACGTTGTAGGCCAGCCAGTTCATTTCCCAGGCGCCGAACAGGCGCTTGCGTGCGTTGACCACCTTGTCGTCAGTGAGGCTCAAGCCGCCGGGCGGCTCCTCCAGCACCACCTTGCGCACGTCTGCCGGATCGACCGGCACCCAGCCGAAGTTGGCGAGCCACACTTCGGCCCGGCAATGCTGCGCCTTGCTGATGTCGCCGCTCTTGCCGAGGCTCTTGTAGCCGAAGCGTGAATCGGCAACCCGCACGCCGTAGACGTCGCGTGCCGGCAGGCCGGCGGCGCGGGCAAGTCCGACATAGAGCGCGTTCAGGTCGGCGCACTTGCCGGAGAGATCGCCGCTTTCGAGCATGAAGCGGATGTCGCCGAGGCCGCAGCCGCGGGTCTTAGGATTGCGCTGCGTGTTGTCGACGATCCATTCGTAGATCGCCCTGGCCTTGTCGAGGTCGGTTTTCGCGCCCTGGGTGATTTCCAGCGCGGTTTTCCTGACGATGCCGTCGGTGGGCAGCAGCGCGGTGGCCTGGGTGGTGAGCCTGCGCGCGGCCTTGTCGAGCGGGGCCACCTTGCCCGGTTGGCTGAAGTCGACGGCGCGGTCGCGGGTGGCGAAGCGGTTCACGACTTCGAGCACCGGCGCGGACTCGCCGGCGTCCCAGCGGGCGGCGAGCATGCGCGCGCCATAGACCGGGTCGCGCACTTCCTGCACGCTGGCGGCATTGCCCTGCCAGAGGTTGCCCATCGGTCTGATCCAGGCGGCATCCTCCACCGAGGGCAGGGGCAGCCAGACTTGCGTCGCGCCGTTGACGGCGGGCTCGACGCGGGTGGTGACCTCGAACACCCGCCAGCCATGGGCTGGGCTGGGCGCGAAGGGCGTGTCGGCGGCGGCGGCGGCCAGGCGGCCGAAGCCGAGTCCCGCGGCGGTCAGCGCGCCTGCTTTCATGAAAGTACGACGGTCCATCGGGTATTCCTCCATTTCAATTAACCGCCGCGGTGCGGAAGCCACCGCGGCTTACATGCCTCCTAAGAGGCGTCCTTACGCGCCCGGTCGACTCAGGGTCGAAAGCTGGGCAGCGAATTCGGTTTCTTCGTGCGCGAGCAGACAGCGCAGGTCGAGCAGCAAGGCGCCGTCCTCGATGCGGCCGATGACCGGCCGCGGCAGGCCGCGCAGCGCGGCTTCGATGCGGTTGAGCACGCCGCTTTTCTTCCCCTGCGGACGGACAGCCAAGCCGGTCGAGGGCAGGCGGTCGACGGGCAGCGAACCGGAGCCGATCTGCGACTTGAGTTGGACGATCTCCACCGTCACGGGCAGCGAAGCCAATGCGTTTTGCAGGCTGGGCAGCAACCGTTCCGCAGCCGCCCGGATCTGGGATTCTGGACGGGTCAGCAGATGCAGCGCGGTCAGGCGTTCATGCAGGCGGTCGGGGTCGCGGTAGAGCCGCAGCACGGCTTCGAGGGCGGCCAGGGTGAGCTTGCCGACGCGCAGCGCGCGCTTGAGCGGATTCTTCTTGATCTTCGCGATCAGGTCCTTGCGACCGACCAGCAGGCCGGCCTGCGGCCCGCCGAGCAGCTTGTCGCCGGAGAAGGTCACCAGGTCGGCGCCGGCGGCAATGTTCTCGCGCGGCGTCGGTTCGTGCGGCAGCCCCCAGCGATCGAGGTCGACCAGCGTGCCGGAGCCGAGATCGACGACGAAGGGCAGGCCGTGCGCATGCGCCAGCCGGGCCAGTTCGCTTTCGGACACGGCATGGGTGAAGCCCTGGATCGCGTAGTTGCTGGCATGGATCTTCATCAGCATGGCGGTGCGCGGGGTCACGGCTTCGTCGAAGTCCTTCAGGTGCGTGCGGTTGGTGGTGCCGACTTCGACCAGTTTCGCGCCGGCGCGCTTCATGATGTCGGGCACGCGGAAGGCGCCGCCGATCTCGATCAGCTCGCCGCGCGAGACGACGACCTCCTTCCGCTGCGCCAGCGTGTTGAGCAGCAGGAAGACGGCGGCGGCATTGTTGTTGACGACGGTGGCGGCTTCGGCGCCGGTGAGCTCGCACAGCAGTTCATTGACGATGTCGTCGCGGTCGCCGCGGCCGCCGCTCTCGATGTCGTATTCGAGGGCGCAGGGGCTGCGCGCGGCCGTGACCAGTGCCGCGATGGCCGCTTCGGGCAGGGGCGCGCGGCCGAGGTTGGTGTGCAGCACCGTGCCGGTGAGGTTGAAGACAGGGCGCAGATTGGGCAGGGCATGTGCCGCCGCACCCGAGCCGACGGTTGCGATCAGGCTCGCGACGTCGGGGAGCGGCGTGCCGGAGCGGGCCGCCTCGCGTGCGTCGGCCAGCGTTGCGCGGACGAGCTGCGTGATGACCGCGCGGCCGTGGAGGTCGGCCAGTGCGGTGATGCTTGCGTCGGCAAGCAGACGGTCGACCGAGGGAAGCTGCGAGAATGGATTCATGATTTCACCCGACCGGGCAGAAACAAGCTTGATGGAATTCTAGCTCCTGCCTGACAAAGCGCTGTCCGCACGGCATGCATTCAACAAAAACCCCGCCACAGGGGCGGGGTTTCAGGGCGATGAAGCCAGTGGGGCGGACTACTCCATCGAAGGGTTCCAGACCTTCCAGACATTCCCGACCAGATCGGGCCCCGGTTTCAGGGTCGCCTTGCCTGGCTCCCAGCCCGCAGGCGTGGCTTCCTTGCCGCCCGTCGCACGGATGTGCTGGAAAGCCTGGAACTGGCGCACCGTTTCGGCGAGCTTGCGCCCGACCGGCGGGGTCATCACCTCCATGGCCTGGATCACGCCATCCGGATCGATGATGAAACGTCCGCGCATCTCGATCCCCTGCGTTTCGTCCCAGCATCCATACGCCCGTCCGACATTGCCAGCCTGGTCGGAGACCATGTGGAAGCGTACGCCGCCATCCACCATCTTGCTCAGTTCGTTGTCGTTCCACATCTTGTGGACGAAATGGCTGTCCACGCTGACCGACAAGACCTCTACGCCCAACTTCTGCAGAGCATCATACTGTGCCGCGACCGCGGACACTTCTGTTGCTCAAACGAAGGTGAAGTCGCCGGGATAGAAACAGAGCATCACCCATTTGCCGAGATAGTCGGACATCTTGACGTTGGTGAAGCCACCCCGGTAATAGGCTGGCGCGCTGAAATCGGGGGCTTTTTGCCCGACACGTGCTGTCATTTTTCTTGCCTCATGTGTTGGTGTGGTTTGGGATTGCGTTTGTGCTTCCTGCGGCGTGTCATCGACGACCGAGCCCGACACCCGCGCACATCCTACGGGTTCATCTTCCATGTTGTGCCTTTCGTTTGGGCGAGGATACGCCTACTGGAAATCTAGGCTCTGCGCACCCCCGGGTCAAGCGTACTGTCTGACCGGGCAGCGGAAGGACAACGTGCCATCGGCTGTATGGCCACAGCCCGGGTCTTGTACCAAAAAAAGAGGGCGAAATCCCGCCCTCCGCCCTGCCGCCCGAGTTCGATCAGGCAAGCCGCTTACGCCTTCTCGAACCGGAACATCCCGTCCCGCGCATCGACCAGGATCGTGTCCTTCGCCGCAAAACGGCCGGACAGGATTTCCCTGGCGAGCGGGTTCTCCAGCTCGCTCTGGATCGCCCGCTTGAGCGGCCGCGCGCCGTACACCGGGTCGAAGCCGGCTTTGGCGATTTCGGCCAGCGCCGCGTCGGTGACGTCGAGCTTCATCTCCATCTGCGCCAGGCGCGCTTCGAGCGCCTTGAGTTGAATCCGGGCAATGCTGGCGATGTGCGCTTCGCCAAGCGCGTGGAATACGACGACCTCGTCGATGCGGTTGATGAACTCGGGGCGGAAGTAGGACTTCACCTCGCCCAGCACGGCGAGTTTCACCACCTGGTAGTCGTCGCCGGCCATCGACTGGATCATCTGGCTGCCCAGGTTGGAGGTCATGACGATGACGGTGTTGCGGAAGTCCACGGTGCGGCCCTGGCCGTCGGTCAGGCGGCCGTCGTCGAGCACCTGCAGCAGCACGTTGAACACGTCCGGGTGCGCCTTCTCGACCTCGTCCATCAGGATCACGCTGTAGGGCTTGCGGCGCACGGCTTCGGTGAGATAACCGCCTTCCTCGTAGCCGACGTAGCCGGGCGGCGCGCCGATGAGGCGCGCGACGGAATGCTTCTCCATGAATTCGCTCATGTCGATGCGGATCATGTGGTCGGCGGAATCGAACAGGTATTCGGCCAGGGTCTTGCACAGCTCGGTCTTGCCGACGCCGGTGGGGCCGAGGAAGAGGAAGCTGCCGAGCGGGCGGTTGGGATCGCTCAAGCCCGCGCGCGAACGACGAATGGCGTCGGAGACGACGCGCACGGCTTCGTCCTGCCCCACCACGCGGCTGTGCAGTTTGTCTTCCATGTGCAGCAGCTTGTCGCGCTCGCCCTGCATCATTTTCGACACGGGAATCCCCGTTGCGCGCGACACCACCTCGGCGATTTCCTCGGCGCCGACTTCGGTGCGCAGCAGCCTGAACGCGGGTTTCTCGCCGGCCGATTCGGCGTGCTTCAGCTGTGCTTCCAGCTGCGGCAGCTTGCCGTACTGAATTTCGGCGAGCTTGTCGTACTGGCCCTTGCGCTGCAGCTCGGTCATCTCGCCGCGCAGCCTGTCGATCTCTTCCTTGATGTGCGCGCTGCCCTGCACCTGTGCCTTCTCGGCCTTCCACACTTCCTCCAGGTCGGCGTATTCGCGGGTGAGCCGTTCGATCTCGGCTTCGAGCATGGCCAGGCGCTTCTGCGAGGCCTCGTCGGTTTCCTTCTTCACCGCCTCGCGCTCGATCTTCAGCTGGATGATGCGGCGGTCGAGCTTGTCCATCGATTCGGGCTTGGAATCGATTTCCATCTTGATGCGCGCGGCGGCCTCGTCGATGAGGTCGATGGCCTTGTCTGGCAGGAAGCGGTCGGTGATGTAGCGGTGCGAGAGTTCCGCCGCAGCGACGATGGCCGGGTCGGTGATGTCGACGCCGTGGTGCAGTTCGTATTTCTCCTGCAGGCCGCGCAGGATGGCGATGGTCGATTCCACGCTGGGTTCGTCGACCAGCACCTTCTGGAAGCGGCGTTCGAGCGCGGCGTCCTTCTCGATGTACTTGCGGTATTCGTCCAGCGTGGTCGCGCCGATCAGGTGCAGCTCGCCGCGCGCCAGCGCGGGCTTCAGCATGTTGCCGGCGTCGATCGCGCCTTCGGCCTTGCCGGCGCCGACCAGGGTGTGGATTTCGTCGAGGAAGACGATGTAGCGGCCGGCGTCCATCGCCAGTTCCTTCAGCACGGCCTTGAGCCGCTCCTCGAATTCGCCGCGGTACTTGGCGCCGGCCAGCAAGGCCGCGAGGTCGAGCACCAGCACCTTCTTGCCCTTCAGCGTTTCCGGTACCTCGTCGTTGACGATGCGCTGCGCCAAGCCTTCGACGATGGCGGTCTTGCCGACGCCAGGCTCGCCGATCAGCACCGGGTTGTTCTTGGTGCGGCGCTGCAGGATCTGGATCGAACGGCGGATTTCGTCGTCGCGGCCGATCACCGGGTCGAGCTTGCCATCGCGGGCGCGCTGGGTGAGGTCGAGCGTGTACTTGGCGAGCGCCTCGCGCTGGCCTTCGGCTTCCTGCGAAGTCACGCCCTCGCCGCCGCGCACGGCATTGATCGCCTGCTCCAGCGCCGGCTTCTGCACGCCGTGCTGCTTCAGCAGGCGGCCGGTCTCGCCCTTGTCGTCCGCCGCCGCCAGCAGGAAAAGCTCTGACGCGATGTAGGCGTCGCCGCGCTTCATCGCGTCCTTGTCGGTGAGGTTCAGCAGGTTGTTGAGCTCGCGCGAGATCGTCACCTCGCCGCCGTGGCCCTCGATCCTGGGCAGACGCGTCAGGGCCTGGGTGAGCGACGCCTTCAGCGCCGGCACCTGCGCGCCGGCCCGCGACAGGATGGACGACGCGCCGCCGCCTTCCTGGTTGAGCAGCGCCAGCAGCAGGTGCTGCGGCTCGATATAGGCATTGTCGCCGCCGACGGCGAGACTCTGGGCATCGGCAAACGCCTGCTGGAACTGGGTGGTGAGCTTGTCGAAACGCATGGGTGACCTCGTGCTTGGGGTATATTGGATGCACCCCACGTAGTGGCGTTTCCGCCGATTTCAACCCGCCGTGTCCTAATTTAGCCTGTCATGTCCGATTTGCTGCTTTCCACCGTCGAGACCGATGTGGCGCGCGCCCTGGAGGAGGATTCGGGACTTCTCCCCTCTCCCGCAAGCGGGAGAGGGGCCGGGGGAGAGGGGGCGAACGATGCGCTGCGCGCGCCCAGGGCGATTAACGACCTGACCGCCCAGCTCGTCCCCGCCGGGCAGACCGCCCGCGCCCGGGTGATCACCCGCGAGGCGGCCGTGATCGCCGGCCGCCCCTGGTTCGATGCCTGCTTCCGGACGCTCGACCCGGCCTGCGTCATCGACTGGAAGGTGCACGAGGGGGATGCCGTCGCCCCGGGCGACGCGCTGGTGGAAATCCGTGGCCATGCCCGCGCCCTGCTCACCGCCGAACGGCCGGCGCTGAATTTCCTGCAGACCCTGTCGGCGGTGGCGAGCGCGACCCGCCCCTACGTAGACGCCGTGCGCGGCACCCACGCCGCCATCCTCGACACCCGCAAGACGCTGCCGGGCCTGCGACTGGCGGAGAAATACGCGGTGCGGGTGGGCGGCGGGCAGAACCAGCGCATCGGGCTCTACGACGGCATCCTCATCAAGGAAAACCACATCGCCGCGGCCGGCGGCATCGCGCCGGTGCTGGACGCGGCCTTCCGCCTGGCGGGCAACGACATCCCGGTGCAGATCGAGGTGGAAACGCTCGACCAGCTCAGCCAGGCGCTTGCCGCCGGGGCGAACCTGATCCTGCTCGACAATTTCAGCCTCGCCGACATGCGCCACGCGGTGCAGATCAACCACGGCCGCGCCCTGCTCGAAGCTTCCGGCAACGTCACGCTGGAAACCGTGCGGGCGATCGCCGAAACCGGCGTCGACCGCATCTCCATCGGCGGGCTCACCAAGCATATCCGCGCCGTGGATCTGTCGATGCGCATCCTTGCCGATGTCTGAGCTGGATACGCTGCGCATCGTTCGCGCGGACTACGCCGATCCTGCGCACGCCGCGGCGCTGGTCGACCTGCTCGACCACTACGCGCGCGATCCGGCCGGCGGCGGCGTGCCACTGTCGGCTTACGCCCGCAGCCACCTCGCCACCGCGCTCGCCGCGCGCCCCTTCGTGTTCAGCGTGCTGGCGTTCGACGACGATACCCCGGTGGGGCTGGCCAACGCCATCGAGGGCTTCTCCACCTTCGCCTGCAAGCCGCTGGTCAACATCCACGACGTGGTCGTGCGCACATCGCATCGCGGACGCGGCATCGCCGCGCGGCTGTTTGCCGAAGTGGAAGCCGTCGCCCGCGAACGCGGCGCCTGCAAGCTCACCCTGGAAGTGCTGTCCGAGAACCGCGCCGCACGCGGCCTGTACGCAAAACTCGGCTTCGACGACTACCGCCTCGACCCGACGATGGGTGAGGCGCGGTTCATGCAAAAGTGGCTGGATTGACGCGCACGGTACTGCTGTTGCTGGCCGCGCTTGCGTGCTGCGTACCCGCGCGGGCCGACGCCCCGCCCGCCCCCGCGATGCTGCTGGCCGAAACCTACGCGGCCGGCATCGACGTCGGGCACTATCTCGTCAGCGAAAAATACGACGGCGTGCGCGCGCAATGGGACGGCGCCACGCTGCGTTTTCGCGGCGGCGGGAACGTGCCCGCGCCGGCTTGGTTCACCACGGGTTTCCCCGCAGTGCCGCTCGACGGCGAACTGTGGATCGCGCGCGGCGCGTTCGACGCACTGTCGGGCACCGTGCGCAAGCGGGAACCGGTGGACGCCGAATGGCGGCGGGTACGCTACCTGGTGTTCGAACTGCCCGGCGCGCCCGGCACCTTCGCCGAACGCGCCGAAACGCTGCGCACGCTCGTAGCCGCAGCCGGCGTACCCTGGCTGCAGGCCATCGATCAGACGCGCGTCACCAGCCATGCCGAGTTGATGCGCCGGCTCGACTCCGTGGTGCGCGACGGCGGCGAAGGACTGATGCTGCACCGTGCCGACGCGCCCTACCTTACCGGTCGCAGCGACGCCTTGCTGAAATTGAAACCCTGGCTGGACGCCGAAGCCGTCGTCGTCGGCCACGTGCCCGGCCAAGGCAAATACCGGGGCATGACCGGCGCACTGGACATGGAGATGCCAGACGGCAGGCGCTTCCGCCTCGGCATCGGCCTCACCGATGCGCTGCGCCGCCAGCCGCCCCCGATCGGCACGCGCATCACGTACCGCTATCTGCATCTGACGAAGAATGGTGTACCGCGCTTCCCGCGCTATCTGCGAATCAGGGAAGATTTTTGAGCGTCGGGGGGCGTTGCCTGCAGAAGCGGCCTCCCCGAATTTCGTACTCAGTAATGCTGGATGAAGGTCTGGGTGACGATGCCCATGCCCTTGCGCCAGCGTTCGAGCAATGCCGGCGTGGCCTCGGGATCGCACTCCCCGACTGCCAGGGCGAGGCTGTCGACCCAGTGGGGATAGAGCTTGGGCGGCACAGGCGCATGCCCCTTGCGCCCGTGCACCCGGGCCATCTGTTCGATCGTGCGTTTGGACAGCGAACTGCCCGAGGCATGCATGATCGCGGCGCTGATGCCGTGGCGCAGTGCCATGCGCTGGGTTCCGAAATCGGTCTTGTCGAACATCGGCGCAATGTCCGGATGGCTGGCGAGGAAGATTTCGTAGAAACGCGTGATGAAATTCTTGTCGCGCAGGCAGCGGCCGTAGCTCTGCTGCAGGTCGTCGAAGCTGGTGCTCATGCTGAATCCCGTTGTCCGTGCAGGGTTGGGGGGATCATATAACAGACAAATATATCCTGATAGCCCCTGCCCGGCCTGCCGGGGCTAATCCAGCCAGATCAGGGAGGCCATGCGGCCGGTGACGCCGTCGCGGCGATAGGAAAAGAAGGTTTCCGATTCTGTAAACGTGCAGCGCCCGCCGCCGTGGATCGCCTGCACGCCGACACGGTTCAGCCGGATCCGGGCCAGCGCGTAGATATCGGCCAGCCACTTGCCGGTCGCGCCCTGCGGCGCGAAGGCCGCGGCGGTCTCCGGGTGTTGCGCCAGGAAGGCCGCGCGCACGTCGTCGCCGACTTCGAAGGCCTGCGGCCCGATCGCGGCGCCCATCCAGGCCAGAATTTCGCCCGGCGGCACCTGCATGGCGGCGACGGTGGCTTCGAGCACGCCGCCCGCCAGCCCGCGCCAGCCGGCGTGCGCGGCGGCGACCACGCTGCCGCTGCGGTCGCAGAACAGCACCGGCAGACAATCGGCGGTGAGCACGGCGCAGACGCGGCCGGGTTCGCGGGTGACGCTCGCGTCGGCCTCGGTTTCGCCGCCACCCAGTTCGACCACGCGCGCGCTGTGCACCTGCCTGAGCCAGCCCGGTTCGTCCGGCAGGATGCCGCGCAGCCAGGCGCGATTGGCGGCGACGTGTGCGGGATCGTCTCCGACATGGTCGCCCAGATTGAGGCTCGCCCAGGGCGCGGCGCTCGTGCCACCGGCACGCGTCGTCATCAGGCTTTTCACCCGCGTGGGCGCGGGCCAGCCGGGCAGGATGAAACTCACTTCGCCCAGTCGGTGTTGTCGCGCAAGGCCTGCAGCAGCGAGGCGAAATCGGGCGGCAGCGGGCTTTCCCACTGCATGGCTTCGTGGGTGACCGGGTGGATCAGGCCCAGCCGCTCGGCATGCAGCGCCTGGCGCGGAAAGGGAATCCTGAGATGGCCGCGCCGACCGGCGGTATAGGTCTGCTCGCCCACCAGCGGATGACCGACGTGCTGCATGTGGACCCGGATCTGGTGGGTGCGACCGGTTTCCAGCTTGCAGCGCAGCAGGGTGAGGCCGGGGAAACGCTCGACGACGTCGTAATGCGTGACGGCGGGCTTGCCCATGGTGTGCACGGTGCGCTTGGTGCGGTTGTGCGGGTCGCGCGCCAGCGGCGCATCGACGGTGCCGGCGCGATCGACTTCGCCATAGACCAGCGCGAGGTATTCGCGCTTCACCGTGCGCGCCTGAAGCTGGCGCACCAGATCGGTATGCGCCATGAGCGTCTTGGCGACGACCAGCAGGCCCGAGGTGTCCTTGTCCAGCCGGTGCACGATGCCGGCGCGCGGCAGCTCGGCCACCTGCGGTACGCGGTGCAGCAGCGCGTTCAGCAGCGTGCCGCGCGGATTGCCGCTGCCCGGATGCACCACCAGCCCGACCGGCTTGTCGATCACCAGCAGCACCGGATCCTCGAACACCACGTTGAGCGGAATCGCCTCGGGCGTATCGGGCGTGGCGCCCGGGTCGGGCTCGACCTGCACCCGCACCGCCTCGCCGCCCAGCACCTTCATCTTGGTCGTGCCCCAGGCCTCGTCCACCGAAATCTTGCGCGCGCGGATCCAGTTCTGGATGCGGTTGCGCGAAAACTCCGGCAACAGCGCCGCCAGCGCCTGGTCCAGCCGCTGCCCGCCGTGATCGTCGGGGATGACCAGCTTGCGGACGTTGTCCTCCGCATTTCCCTTATAATCGGGCGACGATTTTTCGGTGTCTTTTGCCATGTTCAATCCTGGTCCTTCCGGTTTTACTGCCTTTTACCGCATGCTTGGCGGCCTCGCCCTGACGGCTGCGCTCGCGCTGGGCGGCTGCGGTCTCCTCCCCGAGGTCAAGGACGAAACCGCGAACTGGTCGGCGCAGAAACTCTATTCCACCGCCAAGGACGAACTCGACAGCGGCAACTACGAACGCGCGGTCAAGCTGTTCGAGTCGCTGGAATCCCGCTACCCCTTCGGCCGCTACGCGCAGCAGGCGCAACTCGAGGTCGCCTACGCCTACTACAAGGACAACGAACCGATTTCCGCGATCGCCGCCTGCGACCGCTTCATCAAGTTGCACCCTAATCACCCTAACGTCGATTACGCCTACTATCTGAAGGGCCTGGCGAATTTTAACGACGACCTGGGCCTGCTGGGCAATCTGGTCGACCAGGACATGAGCGAGCGCGATCCCAAGGCCGCCCGCGAGGCCTTCCAGTCGTTCAAGGAACTGGCCACCCGCTTCCCGGACAGCAAGTACGCCGCCGATTCGGTCGCGCGGATGAAGTATCTGGTCAACGCGCTGGCCGGCAACGAAATCCACGTCGCCAAGTACTACCTCAAGCGCGAGGCCTGGGTGGCCGCCGCCAACCGCGCCAAGGAAGTCGTGAAGACCTACCCCGAAGCGCCCGCCGTCGAGCAGGCCCTGGC
>JBGAFQ010000057.1:0-13540 GCA_044227195.1 Thiobacillus sp. | reverse complement strand
TGCCCGCTTCCATCACCACGATGTGGTCGGCCAGGCGCGCGACTTCGTCGGGGGCGTGGCTGACGTAGAGCACCGGGATGTCGAGTTCGTCGTGCAGGCGTTCGAGGTAGGGCAGGATTTCCTGCTTGAGCGCGTGATCGAGCGCGGCGAGCGGCTCGTCCATCAGCAGCAGGCGGGGGCTTACGGCAAGCGCGCGGGCGATGCCGACGCGCTGGCGCTCGCCGCCAGACAGCCGGTCCGGGCGACGCTTGAGCAGGTGGCCGATGTTGAGCAGGGCCACGGCCTGGTCGAGCGAGACGCGGCGCTGCGCTTCGGGCACGCGCTTCTGCCCGTAGGCCAGGTTGGCCTGCACGGAGAGGTGCGGGAACAGGCTGGCTTCCTGGAACACGTAGCCGAGGGGACGCTGGTGGGTGGGGCGGAACACGCCGGCGTCCTGCCAGACGTCGCCGTTCACGGACAGCCTGCCGCCCGGCGCGCGTTCCAGCCCGGCGATGGCGCGCAGCAGCGTGGTCTTGCCGGAACCGGAATGGCCGAACAGGGCGGTGATGCCCTGGCCGGGCAGGGTGAGGTCGACGTCCAGCGAAAAGCCGGGCCAGGCGAGCTTGAAGCAGGCGCGGATGGCGGGCAGGGCGACGGTCATGCGCGGCGCCCCGTGGGGTTGAGCGTGTAGAGCAGCAGCAGCACGACGAACGAGAACACCACCATGCCGGCGGCGAGCCAGTGCGCCTGCGCGTATTCCAGCGCCTCGACGTGGTCGTAGATCTGCACCGAGACCACGCGGGTCTTGTCCGGGATGTTGCCGCCTATCATCAGCACCACGCCGAATTCGCCGACGGTGTGGGCGAAACCAAGCACGGTGGCGGTGAGGTAGCCGGGCCGGGCGAGCGGCAGCACCACGCTGAAGAAGCTGTCGAGCGGCGAAGCGCGCAGGGTGGCGGCGGCTTCCAGCGGGCGCTCGCCGATGGCCTCGAAGGCGTTCTGGATCGGCTGCACCACGAAGGGCAGCGAATAGAACACCGAGGCGACGACAAGTCCTGCGAAGGTGAAGGGCAGCACGCCCAGCCCGAGCGACTGCGTGAGCTGGCCGACCGGGCCGTTCGGCCCCATGGCTACCAATAGATAGAAGCCGATCACCGTGGGCGGCAGCACGATGGGCAACGCGACCACCGCGCCGACCGCGCCCTTCCAGGCCGAACGGGTGCGCGCCAGCCACCAGGCGATGGGCGTGCCGATGACGAGCAGCAGCGCGGTGGTGACGCTGGCCAGTTCCAGCGTGAGGCGGATCGCGCTCCAGTCGGTGTCGCTCAGCATGCCTTGCCTTCGTTCACAGCGCGTAGCCGTAGGACTGGATCACCGCGCGGGCGGCATCGGATTTCAGGAACTTGAGCAGCGCGGCGGCGGCGGGGTTGTCCTTGCCCTTGTCCAGCACGACCGCATCCTGCCGGATGGGGGCGTGCAGGCTGGCGGGCACGATCCAGGCCGAACCGCTTTTGAGCTTGCCGTCTTCATAGATCTGCGACAGCGCGACGAAGCCGAGTTCGGCATTGCCGGTGCTGACGAACTGGAAGGTCTGCGCGATGTTCTCGCCCTGCACGAATTTGGACTGCAGTGCGGGCAGCACGCCGAGTCTGGTCATCGCCTCGACGGCGGCGGCGCCGTAGGGCGCAAGCTTGGGATTGGCGAGGGCGATGTGTTCGAACGCGCCCTTCTTCAGCACCTCGCCCTTGCCGTCCACGACGCCCGGCCTGGCCGACCACAAGGCAAGCTGGCCGATGGCGTAGGTAAAACGCGTGCCTGCGACGGCCATGCCTTCCTTTTCCAGCTTGGCCGGGGTTTCGTCGTCGGCCGCCAGCAGCACCTCGAAGGGCGCGCCGTTCTTGATCTGCGCGTAGAACTTGCCGGTGGCGCCGAAGGCGAGCTTGGCCTGATGGCCGGTGGCCTGTTCGAAATCGGCGGCGATCTTCTGCATCGGCGCAGTGAAGTTGGCGGCGACGGCGACCTGGACTTCGGCCGCGCGTGGTTGGGCGGAAAGACCGAGGACGACGAGGCCGGCGAAGAGGGGGGTCAGGCGTGTTTTCATGATGGACTCCAGCGTGAAGGAAAAAACATCAGGCGGCAACCGCCAGGATGATGTGGGAGGCCTTGATCAGCGCGCAGGCGCGCACGCCGACCTTGAGGCCGAGATTCTGAATGCTGTCGTTGGTGACGATGGCGGCGACGGTCTTGCCGCCGGCCAGTTCGACGATGACCTCGGCGTTGACCGCGCCTTCCTGGCAGCGCACCACGGTGCCGCACAGGCGGTTGCGTGCGCTGGTCTTCAGCGAATCGTCGGTGGTGAGGATGACCCACGGCGCCTTCACCAGCGCGTAGGCTTCCATGCCCGGCTCGAGCGCCAGGTGATCGACGCTGTCGTGGGTGATGACGGCGGCGAGCCGGTCGCCGCCGCCGATGTCGAGGATGACCTCGGCGTTGATCGGGCCGGTTTTCACGGAGGCCACCTTGCCGAGGAACTGGTTGCGGGCGCTGGTCTGCATGTCGAATCTCCTGATGAGCTGGTAGTACTGGTCGAAGTCGCCCATGATCCGGTTGAGCTGCGAGAGCACGCGTTCGCGCTCCTTCTCCAGGCGACGGTAGGCGGCCACCACGCGGCGGCCGTATTCAGTGAGGGTGGTACCGCCGCCATGCTTGCCGCCGGTCTGGCGCGCCACCACAGCCTGTTCGGACAGGTTGTTCATCGCCTCCACCGCCTGCCACGCCGCCTTGTAGCTCATGCCCATGGCGTTGGCCGCGGCCGAGATCGAGCCGGACGCGTCGATGCGTTCCAGCAGTTCCAGGTGGTCCCAGCGACGACCGCGCGAGGCGGGCGAGGGGACGCGTTTCAGCGGATCGGGCAATGCGTGCATGACGGGCTCCAGGACTCGGTTCGGGCGGCGTTGTTACCTGCCACGACATAACGACCGGCAAAAAAAATCGACGACACGGCAGCGCCCTTTTTCATTCCTCGTCCATCCACGCCAGCACCACGCCGATCGCCAGTTCGGGATCGTTGGTCAGCGACAGGCAGTGTTCGCTGCCGTTGACCAGATAGACGTTGAAGCCGGGGCGTTCGAGCACCGGCGACAGCCGCGCCGGCACGTCGTCGTCGCCGCACAGGGTGAAGTGCAGGCCGGGCCAGCGGCCGCGCAGGAAGTCCAGCGTGGTGTCGTCGAGGAACTGGAATTCCGCCGCAGCGTCGGCGATGTGGCTGAGCGTTTCGCGCGGGATCATGCGTCGGCCTCTTCTTCCTCGGCGAATTTGGCGAGGCTTTGCGCCTCGACGCCGAGGATCTTCGCCAGCCAGGGCGGCGGCGCGTCGAGGATGGGCTGCAGGCGGGCGATGACTTCGCGCGCCGGGCCGGTCTGCGGATATTTCATGGGGTGCACGCCGGCGCGCACGATCTTGGCGGCGGCGGGGCCGCCGACCGACTGCACGTAGACGATCTGGCAGTCGTTGATGAGTGCGGAGCGGGCCGCGTTCTTGTCCTCGGCCAGGTCGGCTTCCAGCGTGGGGCGCACCGCGACCAGGCGGATTTCGTCCTTGCCCAGCTGATAGACGAGAAAACGCAGGGCGGAACCGAAATGGCCGTCCAGGTTCTCGTCGGTGTTGGAGGCGACGGCCACGCGGATGCTGCCGGGCATGTCGCCCTCGGCGTAGGCTTGGATGGGCGGCAGGTCGTCGTCGTGGTCGACGTCCTCGCCCCACAGGTAGCGCACGGCGAGTTTCAGCGATTCCATGTCGACGTCGGTTTCGATGGAGGTTTCCACCGTTTCCTCGGCCGACAGGGCCTGCTTGAGATCGGTGACGGTGAGGCCGGAAAGCTTGTTCTCGTTCACCGGCAAACTGAGCTTCTTCACGATCCACTGCGTGAATTGGCGCACATCGACGCCTTCGAGTACGCGGGCGGCGAGTGCGATGCGCAAGGCCGCGCCCTGGGTGATGGTGGTCATGTCGCGTGCTCCTGTTCAAGCGGGAGTAGGTTGCCCCCTCCCCGGCCCTCTCCCGCAAGCGGGGGAGGGAAAAAATGCATCAGGCCGAGAGCGGGATGATGCAGTTGTCGATCGGGCAGAGCTGGACGCATTTCGGCGAGTCGTAGTCCCCGTCGCATTCGGTGCAGGTGTCCGGATTGATGATGTACACGCCCTTCTTGGTGCGGATGGATGCGGTGGGGCAATCCGGTTCGCAATCCCCGCAGGCGGTGCAGAGTTCGGCGACGATCTTGAGTGCCATGATGGTTTCCTTTCAGTTCATTCGGCCGCGTCCATGCGCCGGGCGCGCACGGAAATGGGCAGCCTGGGCGGCGCGGGCAGGGGGTCGACGTAGTAGGCGCCGCCGTTGTTGAGCTTGATCTCCCCGCCCCACTTGTCGGCCTGGTCGAACTCCATCGAGGTGATGGTGTCCTCCAGGTCGCGCTTGGGCAGGTAGAACACGTACTCGCCTGCGGCACCGCGTCGGATCATGATGTTGGCCATGGGCAATTCCTCTGGAATTGCAGGGTTCAGGATTCAGGAGCCAGGGGTCAGGGGGCCGGCGTACCGGTTTTCCCTGAATCCTGAATCCTGGCCCCTGACACCTGCCTTAACGAATGAGGTCGTAGTTGTAGTCCGTCGTCCCCATGCCGCGGGTCTCTTCGTCCAGACGCTCCAGCACGGCGTTCACCAGGGTGGTGAGCATGTACATGGCGCCTTCGTAGCCCAGCGTCGTCATGCGATGCAGGTGGTGGCGGTCGAAGATCGGGAAGCCCATGCGGATCAGCGGGACTTCGAACTCCTTGCCCTTGTGCAGGGTGTCGCGCTGGATGAACTTGCCGTAGCTGTTGCCGATGATGAAGTCCGGCTTGTCGGTGAACACCAGCGAGCGCAGGTGCCACAGGTCGGCGCCGGGATAGGTCTTGCAGTTCACGCCGTAGGGCGAGGCTTCGAGCACCTTCTTCATCGCCTTGTCCCACTTCTTGGAACCGTTGTTGCAGACGATGTGCACCGGCTCGGCGCCCAGTTCCAGCAGGAACTTGACCATGCCCATGACGAAGTCCGGATCGCCGTAGAGGGCGAAGCGCTTGCCGTGCAGCCAGGTGTGGCTGTCGGTCATCATGTCGACCAGGCGGCCGCGTTCCTTCACCAGCGAGTCGGGGATGGGCTTGCCGGTGACTTCGGCAACCTTCATCAGCCATTCGTCGGTCCACTCCAGGCCCATCGGGATGTCGAGCTTGGGCACGTCGTGGTTCCAGGTGCCCTCGACGAACTTCTTGGTCTTTTCCAGCTGCATCGGCTGCAGCAGGAAGGTGTTGATGGCGTTGGGCGCATCCTTCACCTCGTCCTGCGTGGTGCCGCCGGAGTACATGCGGAACTGGCCGTCGGCCGGGGTATCGAGCACCTCGGTCGGGTCGGACAGCATGGTGTGGGCGACGCCCATCTCGTTCAGCATGCGGTGGATCACGCGGTAGTTGCCGAGGTAGGTCTCGAAGCCCGGCACGATGTTGATCTTGCCGTTGCTGCCCGCGACCTTGCCTTCCATGTGGTTGAGCGTGAAGTAGCGCGCGATGCCCTCGAACATGTTGTCCCAGCCGGTGACGTGGCTGCCGACGAAGCTCGGGGTGTGGGCGAAGGGCACCGGGTAATCCTGCGGGATGTGCCCTTCCTTCTTGCTGTTGTTGATGAAGGCGTTGAGGTCGTCGCCGATCACTTCCGCCATGCAGGTGGTGGACACCGCGATCATGTCCGGCTTGTACAGCGCCTTGGCGTTTTCCAGGCCGTCGAACATGTTCTTCTGGCCGCCGAACACCGCCGCGTCTTCGGTCATGGAATCGGACACGCAGGCGATCGGTTCCTTGAAGTGGCGGTTGAAGTAGGTACGGAAGTAGGCCACGCAGCCCTGCGAACCGTGCACGTAGGGCATGGTCTTCTCGAAGCCGAGCGCGCACAGCACGGCACCGAGCGGCTGGCAGGCCTTGGCCGGGTTGACGGTCAGCGCCTCGCGCTTGAAGTTGAGTTCCTGGTATTCCTGGGTGGTGGTCCACTGGAAGGTTTCGTCGATCTTGCCCTGCTCGGTGCGCTCTTCGAACGCGACCTGCTTGTTCTTGATCATCTCCTTGTATTCGTCATTGCGGAACAAGGGATACGACGGTTTGATGTCTTCAACGACTTGCATGTTCATCTCCTGGCCCGAGCCGCCAATCTGCGGACACGGACATGGGTTGATCGGGTTTGCTCCCCTCCCCCGCAAGCGGGGGAGGGGCTTACATCACGCGGCCTTGGCGATCGCTTCCGCGTCCGGCTTCTTCTGCCAGGGCGGGGTGAGGATCTTCCAGCACGGGTTGTTGATGGTCATGTCCATGTCGCGGGCGAAAATGGCGAAACCGTCGTAGCCGTGGTACGGGCCGGAGTAGTCCCAGCTGTGCATCTGGCGGAACGGCACGCCCATCTTCTGGAAGATGTACTTTTCCTTGATGCCGGAGCCGATCAGGTCGGGCTTGACCTTCTTCACGAACTCCTCGAACTCGAAGCCGGTGACGTCGTCGTAGAGCAGGGTCGCGTTGCCCATTTCCTTGATGGTGCGGTCGTAGTCGTCGTTGTGGCCGAACTCGTAGCCGGTGCCGACCACTTCCATGCCCAGGTCCTCGTACGAGCCGATGACGTGGCGCGGACGCAGGCCGCCGACGTAGAGCATGACGCGCTTGCCGGACAGGCGCGGCTGGTACTTGGCGATGACGGCATCGACCATGGGCTGGTACTTGGCGATCACCTCTTCCGCCTTGGCCTTGATGTGGTCGTCGAAGTGCGCGGCGATGGCACGCAGCGATTCGGCGATCTTGGTCGGGCCGAAGAAGTTGTACTCGATCCAGGGGATGCTGTACTTCTCTTCCATGTGGCGCGCGATGTAGTTCATCGAGCGATAGCAGTGGATGAGGTTGAGCTTCACTTTCGGGGTGAGCTCGATCTCGGCCAGGGTGCCGTCGCCGGACCACTGGGCCACCACGCGCAGGCCCATTTCCTCGAGCAGGATGCGCGAGGACCAGGCGTCGCCGCCGATGTTGTAGTCGCCGATGATGGAGACGTCGTAGGGGCCGGGGACGAATTCCTGCTTCACGTCCTTGCCGTCGCGCGAGAACACCCAGTCGCGGATGGCGTCGTTGGCGATGTGGTGGCCGAGCGACTGCGACACGCCACGGAAACCTTCGCAGCGCACCGGCACCACCGGCTTGTCGATCTCGGCGGCGCCCTTCTTGGACACCGCCTCGATGTCGTCGCCGATGAGGCCGATCGGGCACTCGGACTGCACGCTGATGCCCTTGTGCAGCGGGAACAGGCCTTCGATCTCGTTGATGATCTTGGCGAGCTTCTTGTCACCGCCGAAGACGATGTCCTTCTCCTGGAAGTCCGAGGTGAAGTTCATCGTGCCGAAGGTGTTCACGCCGGTGACGCCGACGTAATAGTTGCGGCGACCGGCGCGGGAATACTGGCCGCAGCCGACGGGACCGTGGGAGATGTGGATCATGTCCTTGATCGGACCCCACACCACGCCCTTGGAACCGGCGTAGGCGCAGCCGCGGATGGTCATCACGCCGGGCAGCGACTTGCGGTTGGAGGTGATGCACTTCTTGGATTGTTCGATGCTCTGGTCGTTGACCGCCAGATGCTTGGCCCGGTCCTTCTGGGCTTTTTCGGGATAAACCTCGAGCACCTCCTTGATGAGGGCTTCGGTTTCTTCACGCGTCAATGCAGACATTCGGTTCTCCTTGCACGCCGCCACCAATCCGTGGACAGCCTGCGACAGGTTGGTCGGTTTGCTCCCCTCCCCCGCAAGCGGGGGAGGGGCAGGGGGAGAGGGTGAATGCATCGAACGCCTCCCCCTCCCCAACCCCTCCCCCGCCTGCGGTGGAGGGGCTCCCGGATTACGCTGCGGCGACCGCTTCTTCAGCAGCCGTCTTGCCGACGATGGACTCGTCTTCCTCTTCCATCACGCCGAAGTCCATGAGCAGCTGCTCGAGCTCGTCCATGGTGATCGGGGTCGGGATCACGAAATTCTTGTTTTCGATGATCTTGTTGGCCAGATCGCGGTACTCCTGCGCCTGCTTGGCGGTGGGCTCGTACTCGATCACGGTCATGCGGCGGATCTCGGCGCGCTGCACCACGTTGTCGCGGGGGACGAAGTGGATCATGGTGGTGCCGAGCTGGCGGGCCAGTTCCATGATCAGTTCGTCTTCGCGCGCGGTGTTGCGGCTGTTGCAGATCAGGCCGGCCAGGCGCACGCCGCCGGAGTTGGCGTACTTCACGATGCCCTTGGCGATGTTGTTGGCGGCGTACATGGCCATCATCTCGCCGGAGCAGACGATGTAGATTTCCTGCGCCTTGTTCTCGCGGATGGGCATGGCGAAACCGCCGCACACCACGTCGCCGAGCACGTCGTAGAACACGAAGTCGAGGTCTTCCTCGTAGGCACCTTCCTCTTCTAGGAAGTTGATCGCGGTGATCACGCCGCGGCCGGCACAGCCGACGCCGGGCTCGGGACCGCCGGATTCCACGCATTTGATGTCGCGATAGCCGACCTTCAGCACGTCTTCCAGCTCGAGGTCTTCGACCGAGCCGGCGTCCGCCGCCATCTGCATGATGGAGTTCTGGGCCTTGGCGTGCAGGATCAGGCGGGTAGAATCGGCCTTGGGATCGCAGCCGACGATCATTACTTTCTTGCCGGCTTCAGCGAGGCCGGCAACCAGGTTCTGGGTGGTGGTGGATTTGCCGATGCCACCTTTACCGTAGATGGCACATTGACGCAGACGAGCCATGTCACTCTCCTTGGGTGTAGACGAAATGCGATTGAATGATTTCGTTCGCACCCCATTCATCGCAATCGCCGTGCCAATCGCGCAGACACACACCAAGCCATTGATATGAAAGAAGAAGCCGGCAACCCATCCCGCCCGATTGCGGGTTCCGGACGCAACAATGCGGCTGGCTTTGTAGGGGTGGCGACAAGAGCCGGCAGCTTGCCCATCCACGCGCGCCTGCCGATCAACCGCTGCAACCTGCCGGCGGCCATCCTCGGCAGCCTGAGCTTCCAGCGGCACCCGGTGCCGCTCACGCTCGACGGCGTGGCGGAACTGCATCGCGGCCTGTTCGACGCGCTCGACGTGCTGCCCGATCCCATGCAGCGCGCGCAGCTGTTCATGACCCACATGGCGGCAAGCTTCAGCCTCGACCACCCCGAGGAAGCCGGCCACCAGGCTGCCGCGCACGACCGTTCGCGCGCGACGTATCTGCGCCTGCTGCGCGGCTGGGCCTTCGACCCGGACGGGCAGGAAGGCGCGGTGATGAAGGGCTGGGTGGAATCGCGCTTCGGCCTGTTGCCGCGCTTTCACGGCGGACCCATCCGCGACTTCTCCGGCGAGGCCTATCGCCGCTACCTGGAAGCGCGGAGCCGCGGGCTGTACGGCGCCAACGCCCTGGAGGCGCAGCTCGACCTGCTGTACGCCTACTGCCAGGCCGAGCTGGCGCGCCGGCACCCCGGGCAGACGCACCTTGCGCTCTACCGCGGCGTGAACCGGCTCGACGACTACGAGGTGCTGGGCGAAGGCGCAGGCGGCCGACGCACGGTACTGCTGAACAGCCTCAACTCCTTCAGCGGCGCGCGCGACCGTGCCGGCGAGTTCGGCGACTTCATCCTTGAAGTCCGGGTACCGCTGGCGAAGATCGTCTACTTCCACACACTGCTGCCGGACGTGCTCAAGGGCGAGGACGAATACGTGGCGATCGGCGGCGTGGCCGAGGTGGTGGTGTCGAGCACCTGAACGGCGTGCGGAATGCGCCGGATCGGGCGGGACGTTTGCGACACGCTTTCCGCCCTTGGCGCAAACCCGACATTCGCCGTGCCCCGCAAACCCGCGCCAATGCTTGCCTGGCGTGACGGCCCGCTTCTTGCACCACTCCCTGTGTCGCCCACACAAGGAGTTGTCCATGCAATCCCGCTTCGAACCCATCCTGACGGGACTGGCCGAAGGCACGGTGGTGCCCTACCTCGGCCCCGGTGCGCTGGCCGGCGTGATCGACCCGCAGTCCGGACGCGCAATCCCCGCCGACAGCGACAGCCTGATCCTGGCCATCAACGACGGCAAGCCGATGGCGCCGAAACTGATGTTCGAATTCTCGCGCGCGGCCATGCACCTGGAACTGAAGCGCGGCCGCTCGGCACTGACGCGCCAGCTGGATGCGGTCTACCGCGACACCGCGTGGAGCGCCTCCGCGCTGCACACCTGGCTCGCCGGCCGGAACCTGCCCTACGTGATCGACAGCAACCGCGACACGCTGCTGCAGAAGGCCTACGCCAGCACCCCGCACATCCTGATCGTGGGCGTGGCGCGCATCGCCGGCACGGCCTACCGCTTCAGGCTCTACCAGTACGACGGCACACGCTACACGCCGATCGAACAGGAAGCCGTGAACACCAGCCTGCCGGTGCTGTTCAAGCCGCTGGGCACGCCGCTGCCGGAATCGGAGTACATCGCCTCCGACGCCGATTTCGTCGACTACGTCACCGAACTGATGGGCGGCTTCGCGATCCCCGCCTTCGTCAAGCGCATGCGCCAGGGCCGCCAGTATCTGCTGCTGGGTCTGCGCCTCACGCGCGACACCGAGCGCATGGTGATGAGCGACATCGCCTTCGGCGCCGGCCAGCCCACCGGCTGGGCGCTGATCCCGCACGCCACCGAGAAGGAAAAGCGCTTCCTCGCCAAGCGCGGCTTCGAATGGGTGGACGCCGACGTGGCCGATTTCCTCGCCGCCGCCGAAGCCTGGCAGACCGGCGGTCTTGCGCGCGCGGAGGCCGCATGATGCTGGCCGCCCTGCAGGCCGAACCGGTGCTGCCGCTGGAGGCCAGCGGCGTCGACGCGACGCATCAGGCGCTCGCCGAACTGATCGAGGGCCTGATCGATTCCGACAACCAGACCTTTCCCGGCCGCTTCCAGGCCATGCTCGCGCTGATGCGCCTGCACGTCGCCGAGGAAGGCGGGCTGATGCGCGCCAGCCGCTACCCGGGCATCGCCGAGCACGAGAGCGAGCATCACCGGGTGCTGGGCGAGCTGGTGCAGCTCAACCTGTCGATCAAGCGCGGCCGCGTCGCGCTGGCGCGCGCCTACGTGAAGGACGGGCTGGCACCGTGGTTCGACCTGCACATGGCAACCATGGACGCGGCCCTGTCCGCCCACCTCGACGCCGAAGCCGACGCGCGTTTGTAGGATTCGCGACAAGGCCGCGTCCGGCCTTGTCGCTTGCCTGTCGCACCAGCCGGCGGCGACGGATTTTGTCCAGCCGAATCAAGCCGCTGCGGCGCGGGCGTATCTGGCACAGCCCTTGCGATAAGGATTCCTGACGCCCCCGTCGGCCCTTGATCACCCAGCGAACCGTGCCAGGAACCCGCCACTTTCCCATCATCAGCGATGCCGAGACGCCGCGCGCGGACTGCTCGGCCTGCGCCCATCGCGACACGCTGCTGGCGGCCGGGCGCTGCGAGCCGGGCGACCGCTGCCTGATCGCCCACAGCGGACGGCAGATCGAACGTTTCCTGCGCACCAACCCCGAATTCGCCGCCGCCTGCCTGCAGGACGCGTTCTGGGAACGCCGCGCCATCGCCGCGCGCTATGCGCCGCTGGAAGCCGTGCGCACGCTCGCCCACGACACCGACGAAGCGGTGCGCCGCGCCGTCGTCACCCGGCTGCCGCCGGAGGAACTGGCGATCTTCCTCCGCGACGACGACCGCGAGGTGCGCATCACGGTGGCGAGCAAGTTGCCGCCGGCCAGCCTGCACCGCATGCTCGGCGACCCCGACTATCTGGTGCGCCAGCATGTGGCGCAGCGTATCCCGCACGGCAGCCTCACGCAGCTGGTGCGCGACCCGGACCGCGAGGTGCGCAAGGAAGTCGCGCGCCGGCTGCCGGCCTTCGTGCTGTCGAAGCTGGCGGACGACGAAGACCCGGACGTGCGGGCCATCGCCGCTGCGCGTATGCTGCCCGACGACGCGGCGCGCATGCTCGGCGACCCCGACTGGCGGGTGCGCCTGGGCGCGGTCGCGCGCGCGCCGCTGGACGCGATACGCGCCTGCATCGACGACGAAGACACCGACGTGCGCGAACAGGTCCGGGCGCGTCTCAACGATATGCGGACCAAGGACAGCCCATGAACGCCTGCCCCATCGACGATCGCACCCTGCAGCAACTCATCGGCGAGCTCGAAGCCGCGCCGCCGCGCCCGCATCACAGCGGCCTGCTGGAAACCGCCGGCCGCCTGCTGCCGGGCCAGCCCTTCCGCTTCGTGCTGAGCCGGGGCGGCTGGTATCGCCCGGGCGGCGTGGTGCGGCCCGACGGCGTGCGCGTCGCCGACAGGCTGGAAGCCTGGGCCGAGGCGGAACTCGCCGACTGCGACGGCGACATCGACGCCTTCATCGCGCGTCACGGCGGCGACGGCCTGCTGACCACCCGGCACAGCGGCCGCACGCATTACTTCGTCGCGCCCTACGGCCCCGCCCCGGCGGATTTCCTGCAGCTGGAAATCGAGGAACTGCACGAGGTGCTCGACCGGCATCTTTTCACCGACGATGCGCCGCCCGCCGACCTGCAGGAACTGGTCGACCCCCTGCAGCCGGTCACGCTGGAGGCGCACCCCGTGGCGCCGCCGCACTACCGCTTCCGCCGCCTGGTCGACATGCGCCACGCCGTCGCGCGACTGCCCGCGCCGATCGGACAGCTCCACCCGCTGGCGCGTTTCCTCGGCGAGTGGGCCGCCAGCCAGTCCGGCAGCAAGCAGCATTTCTGCGAGCACTGGATCGTCGCCCTGCGCGAACACCAGGACCGTTACCGCAACCCGGTGCTGTCCGCCGCGCCTGTCTCGCTGCACGCCCGGGCGCTCAAGCCCTTCCACTGGAACCCGCTGGCGCGCGGCGTGGACGCCGCCAGCCAGCTGCACGCCTTCGACCGCTCCGCCGGCTATCCCGGCGCCTGGTATTTCCACATGGTCGCGGGCGGCCTGACGCCGCGCGCGATCGCCGCCACGCTGGCCGCCGACCTGGACGCGGGCTTCAACTACCTGCGCGAGCCGGACGCCAAATTGCTGGTGGAATGGCTGCGCGCGCCCTACAGCGCATAAAATGGCCCCGGCCGGCGCGACGCGGCGACACTCTCGCCGCCCAAGCCCGGAACGACACCGCAAACCCATTTCGGCGCTGGATGCCGCCGACCATTTCAAACCGATGCCATGCTCACCTCACTGGTCCTGATCTTCATCGTCGCCTACGCTGCGATCGCCCTGGAACATCCGCTCAACATCAACAAGTCGGCCTCCGCGCTCATCGGCGCCGGCCTGTTGTGGACGGTCTACGCCGTCTCGACGGGCGACCATCACCTGGTGAGCGAACAGCTGGGCGAATCGCTCATGGGCACGGCGCAGATCGTGTTCTTCCTGATGGGCGCGATGACCATCGTCGAGGTGGTGGACGCGCACAACGGCTTCGAGGTCATCAC
>JBGAFQ010000056.1:0-14427 GCA_044227195.1 Thiobacillus sp. | reverse complement strand
GGCGTAGGCCGAGGTTTCGTAATGCGCCATGCCCGCCGCTTCCAGTCGCGTCTCGATGGCCAGCTGCATGTCGGCGGCGAGATCGTCGTCCGGCAGGTTCGCGGGGGCAGTGTGGCCGAATGGCGTGTTGGGTTCGAGGGTGAGGTGATAGGCCGACAGGTGCGGCGGCCGGAAGCTCAGCGCGGCCTCGACGTCGGCCAGCGCCTCGGCCAGCGATTGCCCCGGCAGCGCGTACATCAGGTCGAGATTGAAGGTGTCGAAATGCGTCGCGGCGAGTGCGGCTGCGGCGCGCGCCTCGCGGTCGTCGTGGATGCGACCGAGCGCCGCGAGATGGCGCGGATCGAAGCTCTGGATGCCGAGCGACACGCGGGTGACGCCGGCGGCGCGGAAGCCGGCGAAGCGCCCCGCCTCCACCGTGCCGGGATTGGCTTCGAGCGTGATTTCCGCCCCCGGCACCAGTTGGGTAAGCGTGCGCACGCCGGTCAGGATGCGGTCGATGCCCTCGGGCGTAAAGAGGCTCGGCGTGCCGCCGCCGAAGAACACCGTGTGGATCCGGCGTCCCCAGATGGCCGGCAGGGCGGATTCCAGGTCGGCCAGCAGCGCATCGATATACGCCGCCTCAGGGATGGCGCCGGCGGCGTGCGAATTGAAATCGCAGTAGGGACACTTGCGCACGCACCACGGCAGGTGGATGTAGAGCGCCAGCGGCGGTTGGACCTTCACGCCGCCGGTGAACAGCCGGACGACGGATTCAGCCAATCCGCTTCAGCGATTTCAGCTTGTCCACCAGATCGCGCAGCGCCTGGCCGCGATGGCTGATCGCGTTCTTGGTGTCCTCGTCGAGCTCGGCGCCGGTCTTGCCGTATTCGGGCACAAGGAAATACGGATCGTAGCCGAAGCCGTTCGCGCCGCGCGGGGTATCAACGATCTCGCCATACCAGCGGCCTTCGGCGATCACCGGCTCGGGATCGTCGGGGTGGCGCACGAAGACCATCACGCAGGTGTAGTGCGCGCGGCGGTTGGCTTCGCCCTGCAGCGCGGCGATGAGCTTCTCGTTGTTGCGCTGGTCAGACTTGGGTTCGCCGGCGTAGCGCGCGGAGAACACGCCGGGCGCGCCGCCCAGGGCTTCGACGCAGATGCCGGAATCGTCCGCCAATGCAGGCAGGCCGCTGTGCAGACTGGCATGGCGCGCCTTGGCGAGGCAGTTTTCCACAAAGGTGACGTGCGGCTCGGGACAATCCGGCACATTGAATTCGGATTGCGGGACCGCCTGGATGTCGAGCGGGGCGAGGATGCGCGCGATTTCGCGCAGCTTGCCGGCGTTGCCGGAGGCGATGACGAGCTTGCTCATGCCTGCAGCGCCTCGTTCTGGGCTGCAACGATCTGCGCGATGCCGGCGGTGGCGAGATCGAGCAGGGCTTCGAGCGTGGCGCGCGAGAACGGCGTGCCCTCGGCCGTGCCCTGCACCTCGACCATGCCGCCTGCGCCGGTCATCACCACGTTCATGTCGGTGTCGCAGTCGGAATCCTCGGCGTAATCAAGGTCGAGCACGGGCTGGCCCTGGTAGACGCCGACCGAGACGGCGGCGATGCTATCGACAAGCGGCGACTCGGCGAGCTTGCCCTCCGCAAGCAATCCCGCCACAGCCTCCGCCACCGCGACGTAGGCACCGCAGATGCTGGCGCAGCGGGTGCCGCCGTCGGCCTGCAGCACGTCGCAGTCGAGATGGATCGTGCGCTCGCCGAGCTTCTTCAGGTCGACCACCGCCCGCAGGCTGCGGCCGATCAGACGCTGGATTTCCTGCGTGCGGCCGCTCTGCTTGCCGCGTGCCGCCTCACGGTCGGTGCGGGTGTGGGTGGAGCGCGGCAGCATGCCGTACTCGGCGGTCACCCAGCCTTCGCCGCTGCCCTTCTTGTGCGGCGGCACCTTCTCCAGCACGCTGGCGGTGCACAGCACGCGGGTGTCGCCCATGGCGACGAGCACCGAGCCTTCGGCGTGCTTGGTGTAGCGGCGGGTGAACGACAGGGCGCGCAGCGCGTCGGGCGCGCGGCCGCTGGGGCGGGCAATGGCGGACATGGTCACGTTCGAAAAAGGCAAAGCGCGATTCTACCGCGCATGCGGCGACCGGTGCCGCGCCCTACTTGGCGGAAATCTTCTGGATCGCCTGCTGGATTTCGGCGATGGCACGCTCGATCTCGTCGTCCGACACCACCGGCGTGCCGGGCAACGGACGCAGCGCGTTGATCTGGGTGGTGACGCCGCCGGACGGCAGCGCCAGGGTGGAAATCGAATCCTTGCTCGGCATGCGCGCCTCGCCCCAGGTCATGGCGACGAGGCTGAGGTTGTCGCCGTGCTCGCCGCCGCGGAATTCGGCATGGTCCATCAGATGGCGTACCGCGTCGTCCAGCGTGTAGGCGTGCAGCAGGGCGGAAAGCTCGTGTACGTTGATCATGCCCCAGATGCCATCGGTGCACAGCAGCAGGGTGTCGGCGTCGTGCAGCGGGATCGGCACGGCGCATTCCACCTGCGGGATCACGTAGCCGCCCAGGCAGTTGGACACCTTGTTGCGCTCGGGGTGGTTGCCCGCCTCTTCCTCGGTGATCAGGCCGTCGCGCACCAGCTGGGCGACCGCCGTGTGGTCCTCGGTGCGCGCGATGAGCCCGCCGTCGCTGAACAGATACAGGCGCGAATCGCCGACGTGCGCCCAGTAGGCGGTGTTGTCCTGCACCACGGCGGCGACCACGGTGGTGTGGGGGATTTCCAGCAGATCCTGCTCGACCGCATAGTCGTTGATCGCATAGTGCGCGCGGGTGATCGTGTCGGACAGGAAGGCGAGCGGATCGGCCAGCCGCGGCTTGGCCTGTTTCTGGAACTGGTCGGTGAGCGTCTGCACCGCGATCTGCGCCGCGATCTCGCCGTGCATGTGGCCGCCCATGCCGTCGGCCACCACCATCAGCAGGGCGTCGCGGCTGTACGAATAGGCCACGCGGTCTTCGTTGTTCTTGCGTCCGCCCTGTCGGGACGCCTGATAAATCGTGAATTTCATGGCGCTACTTTAGAACAAATCCTTGCCGAGTGTGCGTTTGATACTGCCCAGCAGCGAACCCCGTTTCGGCTCCAGCGCGCTGCGGTCCATCAGCACCTTCTGCAGGCTGAACACGCTTTGCGGCCGCTCCATGTAGTTGAGCTTGAGGCAGTGGTCGATGGTTTCGAGCAGCTGATCGGAATAGGCGCCGCGCCAGTTGGTCGCCGCCGGTACCAGCTTGTCGTTGAGCAGGCGCGCGTCGGCCGCCTGCGGCGGATAGCCTGCCAGGCAGGCATAGAGGCTGGCGCCTACGCTGTAGATATCGGTCCACGGCCCCAGGCGCTCACGGTTGTGGTACTGCTCGGGCGCGGCGAAACCGGGGGTGTACATGGGTTGCAGCTTGCTCTCTTCCTGCGTGAGCGTCTGCCGCGCGGCGCCGAAGTCGATCAGCACCGGCGAGCCGTCCAGGCGGATGTAGAGGTTGGACGGCTTGATGTCCAGATGCAGCAGCTTGTGGGTATGCACCTCGCGCAGACCGTTCAGCAACTGGGCGAACACCCGGCGGATGAAGCTCTCGCGGATGGTGCCGCGGTTGGCCTGGATGTGCTGCTGCAGCGTCTTGCCGCGCTCGAAGCGCATCACCATGTAGACGGTGTCGTTGGCGCGGAAGAAGTTGATCACGCGCACCACGTTGGGATGGTTGATGCGCGCGAGCGCCCGGCCTTCCTCGAAAAAACATTTCAGGCCGTGACGAAAGATGGCGTTGTTTTCCGAGGAGTTCGCCTGCACCAGCACCGAGCCCTCGGTGCGCAGCACCAGCGCACCCGGCAGGTATTCCTTGATCGCGACCGGCTGGTTGGTGTCGTCGCGCGCAAGGTAGACCATGCTGAAGCCGCCGCCGCCGATCTTGCGCACGACGGTGTATTCGTTCAGCCGGTAGCCGTTGGGCAGCGCCTGGTTGGGTTGAGTCGCCATAATCGAACGTCTATTATCTTTGTCCATCCGCCGGCTCCGCACCGGCATTCATCCTCGAATCGAGCACGCACGCTTCATGACCACCAGCATGACCGGGTTCGCCGCCCATAGCCTCCCCCTCGAACATGCCAGCGTCAACATCGACCTGCGCAGCGTCAATCAGCGTTATCTCGAACTGCATTTCCGGCTCGCCGACGAATTCCGCGCGCTCGAACCGCAACTGCGCGAGCTCCTCCAGCAGCGTCTGGCGCGTGGCAAGGTCGAATGCCGGATCGGCATCGCACCGCTATACGCCGACTCGCAGGATAACGGCCTGAATCCGGGCATTCTTGAGCGTCTGGCCGGCTGGCAGGCCGAGGTGCGCACACGCCTGCCCGAAGCGGCCCCGCTCACGGTCAGCGACGTGCTGCGCTGGCCCGGCGCCGTGCCGGCGGCCACGCAATCACAGGATACGCTAGCCGAAGCCGCGCTCGCCGGCATGCGCGCCACGCTCGACGAACTGGCGGAAAGCCGCCAGCGCGAAGGAGCCAAGTTGCGCCAGCACATCCTCGACCGGCTGGCCGCCGCCGAGGCCCAGGTGGCCGCACTGAAGCCCCTGCTGCCTGCGCTGGCCGCCGCGCAGCAGGAGAAGCTGGCGACGCGGCTGCGCGAAGCGCTGGGCGAAGCCGGCCACGAACGGCTGGCGCAGGAAATCGCCCTGGTCGCGCAAAAGCTCGACATCGACGAGGAGCTCTCGCGGCTGGTCACCCATTTCGCCGAGGTGCGCCGCGTACTCGACCAGCCGGGCGCGGTCGGCAAGCGGCTGGATTTCCTGATGCAGGAGCTGCACCGCGAGGCCAACACCCTCGGCTCGAAGTCGGCCGCGATGGAAACCTCGCGCGCTTCGCTCGAACTCAAGGTCCTGATCGAGCAGATGCGCGAACAGGTACAGAACATCGAATGAATTCCACGGAACCCACATGATGAATGCCAACCGCACCGGCGTCCTCTACATCGTCTCCGCGCCTTCGGGCGCCGGCAAGACCAGCCTGGTCAAGGCGCTGCTCAAGGCCGACCCCGCGATCCGGCTGTCGGTGTCGTACACCACGCGCGCGCCGCGTCCCGGCGAATCCGACGGCCGCGACTACCATTTCGTCAACCGCGAGCGCTTCGAGATCATG
This sequence comes from Thiobacillus sp., assembly GCA_044227195.1. Classification (GTDB taxonomy): domain Bacteria; phylum Pseudomonadota; class Gammaproteobacteria; order Burkholderiales; family Thiobacillaceae; genus Thiobacillus. The sequence goes on along the minus strand of JBGAFQ010000056.1, from coordinate 9,267 downwards.
CTGGCCGACGGCGAGTTTCTCGAACACGCCGAGGTTTACGGCAACTACTACGGCACGTCCAGGGGCAGCATCGCGCACGACCTGAACTACGGCCACGACATCCTGTTGGAGATCGACTGGCAGGGCGCGGCGCAGGTGAAGCGGCATTTTCCGGAGGCGGCCTCGATCTTCATCCTGCCGCCGTCGTTCAACGCCCTGCGTACCCGCCTGAAAGGGCGCGGCCAGGACAGCGACGATGTCATCGAGCACCGGCTCGCAGCAGCAGCCGACGACGTCTCTCATGCCGATGCGTTCGACTATATAATCGTCAATGACGATTTCGACCACGCCCTCGCGGATCTGGTCGCGATCACCCGCAGCATCCGCCTCGAAGGCCCGCGCCAGCTCAAGCAGCACGCCGCGCTTTTCGAGGAGTTCCGTCGTAGTTGAATCCTCGCAGGAGAACCCGCATGGCACGCATCACCGTCGACGATTGCATCGACATGATCCCCAACCGCTTCGAACTGACCCTTGCCGCAACCTACCGTGCGCGCCAGCTGGCGCAGGGTTCGCAGCCCATGGTCGAATCGAAGGACAAGCCCATCGTCACCGCGCTGCGCGAAATCGCCGCCGGCAAGGTCGGCCGTGAAATCCTCAACCGGGGCCGCGCCTGAGGCGCTCGAACCCGACGCGCCGGCGCACGGCGAGCGTGCGCCGGCGATGACGCACGCGTTCGACTCGCTGCGCCCCGCGCTGTCCTACCTGTCGCCGGCCGAGGTCGGCGTCATCGAGGAAGCCTACGAATTCAGCCGCCGCGCCCACGAAGGGCAGTTCCGCAAGAGCGGCGAACCCTACATCTCGCATCCGCTCGCCGTTGCCGGCATCCTCGCCGGCTGGCATCTCGACGCCCAGACGCTCGCCGCCGCGCTGCTGCACGACGTGGTGGAGGACACGCCCGCCACCGCGAGCGAGATCGAGGCGCGCTTCGGCAAGGCCGTGGCGCTGCTGGTCGAAGGCGTGTCCAAGCTGGACAAGCTGGCCTTCGAATCGGAGCAGCAGGCGCAGGCGGAGAACTTCCGCAAGATGCTGCTGGCGATGGCGCAGGACGTGCGGGTGATCCTGGTCAAGCTCGCCGACCGCCTGCACAACATGCACACCATGGGCGCGATGCCGTCCGAGAAGCGCAAGCGCATCGCCAGCGAGACGCTGGAAATCTACGCGCCCATCGCCAACCGCCTGGGTCTGCACGCGGTATACCAGGAACTCGAGGATCTCGGCTTCCGCTACAACCACCCCAACCGCTACCAGGTGCTGGCCAAGGCGGTAAAGGCGGCGCGCGGCAACCGCCGCGAACTGGTCGAGAAGATCAAGGTGGCCTTGCAGGACAAGCTCGAGCAGGCCGGCATCGAAGCCACGATCACCGGCCGAGAAAAGCACCTCTACAGCATCTACCGCAAGATGCAGGAAAAGAACCTGGCCTTTTCCGAAGTGTTCGACATCTACGGTTTCCGCGTGGTGGTGCGCGACCAGCCAAACTGCTATCTCGCACTCGGCGCACTGCATGCGCTGTACAAGCCCATCCCCGGCAAGTTCAAGGATTACATCGCGATCCCCAAGGCCAACGGATACCAGTCGCTGCATTCCATCCTGTTCGGCCCCAGCGGCACGCCGATCGAAGTGCAGATCCGCACTGCCGAGATGAACCGCCTGGCGGAAACCGGCATCGCCTCGCACTGGATGTACAAGTCGGCGGACACGGCACTGTCCGACGTGCAGACGCGCACCCACCGCTGGCTGCAATCCCTGCTCGACATCCAGGCCGACCACGGCGATTCGCCGGAATTCCTGGAGCATATTAAAGTCGACCTGTTCCCCGACGAGGTCTACGTGTTCACCCCCAAGGGCAAGATCATGGCCCTGCCGCGCGGCGCGACGGCGGTCGATTTCGCCTTCGCGGTGCATACCGACGTCGGCCATCGCTGCATCGCGGTGAAGATCAACTACGAACTGATGCCGCTGCGCACGCAACTGCGCAACGGCGACCACGTCGAGATCCTCACCGCGTCGAACGCCACGCCCAACGCCGCCTGGCTGAATTTCGTCGTCACCGGCAAGGCGCGCTCGCACGTCCGCAACTACCTGCGCACCGCACGCGCGACCGAGGCGGCGGCGCTCGGCGAACGCCTGCTCAGCCACGCCATCGAGACCCTGCATCCCGAGAAGATGGAAGCCGATGCGGCGGTGTGGGACCGCCTGCTCAAGGACTACGGCATGCAGACGCGGCAGGAGCTGTACACTGCGATCGGCCTGGGGGGCAAGCTGCCGCTGGTGGTCGCGCACCAGTTGCTGCACATGCACGGCGACCGTACGGGCGAACCGGCGCATCCGCACGCGATCAGCATCCGCGGCACCGAAGGTATCGCGGTCGAGCTTGCGCAATGCTGCCATCCGATTCCCGGCGACCCCATCCTCGGCTTCATCCACAAGGACCGCGGCCTCATCATCCATACGCACGACTGCCCGTCGATCCGTGCCTTCCGCGCCGACCCCGACAAGTGGCTGGACGTGGAATGGGAAGCCGAGCCCGGCCACCTGTTCGACGTGCAGATCAAGGTCATCGTCGGCAACCAGCGCGGCGTGCTCGCCAAGGTGGCCGCCGCCATCTCGGAGCAGGGTTCCAACATCGGCAACGTCTCGATGGAAGAAGAAGACGGCAGTCCCTACACCGTGCTGTTCTTCACCGTGCAGGTGGAAAACCGCATGCACCTCGCGCGCGTGATGCGCGGCCTGCGCGTGCTGCCCGACGTGGTGCGGATCTTCCGCATCAAGGGCAAGAAGGACGGCCGCGCGACGCAATCCCAATAACCCACTCGATCCCGACCACATGAACAAGCGCATCATCCAGACCCCCGACGCCCCCGCCGCGATCGGCACCTACTCGCAGGCCGTGCGCGTGAACGACACCGTCTACCTCTCCGGCCAGATCGGCCTCGACCATGCCACCATGCAGATGGTCGACGGCATCGACGCGCAGATCCACCGGGTGTTCGGGAATCTCGCCGCCGTGGCCGCCGCTGCCGACGGCTCGCTCGCCGACGTGGTCAAGCTCAATGTCTTCCTCACCGATCTCGGCCACTTTCCCAAGGTCAACGAAATCATGGCGGGCTATTTCAGCCAGCCCTACCCTGCGCGTGCGGCGGTGGGCGTGGCCGCGCTGCCGCGCGGTGCGCTGGTCGAAGCCGATGCCGTGATGGTCGTCGCCGGCTGACCCCGATTGAAAACGGCGCCGCCGTTTTCCTTTCCCGTCAGCCCCGCGCTCGCCGCCAAACTCGCCCGGCTCGGCCTCGGCCGCGACGCCGATCTGGTGCTGCATGTACCGCTGCGCTGGGAGGACGAAACCCGGCTCACCGCCATCCGCGACCTGCTGCCCGGCGAAACCGCACAGGTACAGGCTGCGGTCAGGGACGCGAAGATCGCCTACCGGCCGCGCCGCATGCTGACGCTGACGGTGGAAGACGCGGGCGGCGGCGTGCTCGGCATCCGATTTCTCAACTTCTACCCCAGTCACGTCAAGTTGTTCCAGCCTGGCGAAACCTTTCGCTTCATCGGCGAGGTCCGTGGCGGTTTTCTCGGACTGGAGATGGTGCATCCGCGTTTTTCCAGGGCCGGCGACGACACGCCGCTGCCGAGCGGGCTGACGCCGGTGTACCCCACCACCGCCGGGCTCGCCCAGGCTACGTTGCGCAAGGCCGTCACGCGTGCCCTGGAAGCACCGCTCGCCGACACCCTGCCCGCCGACTGGCTGGACGCGCTGGGCCTGCCCGGCTTCGAGGCCAGCATCCGTCTGCTGCACCAGCCGCCGCGCGATGCGGCGATGGCCGAACTCGAGTCGCGTCGCCATCCCGCCTGGCAACGGCTGGCTTTCGATGAACTGCTGGCGCAGCAGCTCTCGCTGGCGGCAGCGCGGGCGGCGCGACGGCGCCAGCGCACGCAGCCGCTGCCCGCGCGTCAGCGCCTCACTGCCGCTTTTCTCGCCGCCTTGCCATTCGCCCTGACCGATGCGCAGCAACGCGCCTGGTCGGAAATCGCCGCAGACCTCGCCGCGCCGCATCCCATGCGGCGCCTGCTGCAGGGCGACGTCGGCAGCGGCAAGACCGTCGTCGCCGCGCTGGCCTGCCTGCAGGCAGTCGAGAACGATTTTCAGGCGGCCTTCATGGCCCCTACCGAAATCCTCGCCGAGCAGCACGCAAAGAAACTCACGCCGTTATTCGAATCGCTGGGCCTGCGCTGCGCCTGGATCTCGGGCAGCCAGCGCAAGGCACAGCGGGCGGCCGCATGGTCGGCGGTCGCGGCGGGCGAGGCCGAGGTCGTGTTCGGCACGCACGCGCTGTTCCAGGAAGCCGGCAGCTTCAGCCGGCTCGGCCTCGTGGTGGTCGACGAGCAGCACCGTTTCGGCGTGGGCCAGCGGCTGGCGCTGATGGAGAAGGGCCGCGAACCGCATCAGTTGATGATGAGCGCCACGCCGATACCGCGCACGCTGGCGATGAGCTTCTTCGCCGATCTCGACGTCTCCACCATCGACCGGTTGCCGCCGGGCCGCACGCCCGTCGTCACCAAACTGGTGAGCGCGGGCCGGCGCGACGACGTGCTCGCGCGCGTGCGCGACGCCTGCCTCGGCGGCGGACAGGCGTACTGGGTGTGCCCGCTGATCGAAGAATCGGAGAAGCTGCAGTTGCAGACCGCCGAGGACACCTTCGCCGCGCTCTCCGTGCAATTGCCGGAACTGCGCATCGGTCTGGTGCACGGCCGCCTCAAACCCGCCGAGAAGCAGGCGGTGATGGAAGCCTTCCAGGCAGGCCGCATCCACCTGCTCGTCGCCACCACCGTCATCGAAGTCGGCGTCGATGTGCCGAATGCGGCACTGATGGTGATCGAACACGCCGAGCGCATGGGACTGGCGCAACTGCACCAGTTGCGCGGCCGCGTCGGTCGCGGCAGTCGCGAATCGGTATGCGTGCTGCTTTACGAAACGCCGCTGTCGGAGCTGGCGCGGGCACGCCTGAAAGTGGTCTTCGAATCGACCGACGGTTTCGAGATCGCGCGTCAGGATCTGCAGTTGCGCGGCCCGGGCGAACTGCTGGGACACCGCCAGAGCGGCCTGCCCATGCTGCGCTTCGCCGACCTGGAACGCGACGTGGCGCTGCTCGAAGCCGCGCGCGACTGGGCGCGCCGCTGTCTTGCCGAGCGGCCCGACGTGGCCGCTGCGCACGTCGATCGCTGGATCGGTCAGCGGCAGGCGCTGTCCTCCATCTGAGCTGCGGCATAATTCTGCTTTTCACCGACGCCGATACCCCGTGCACGACCTCCGGCAGGGCTGGATCGCCCACCCGCATTCGATTCCGCGTCCGCTGCGCCGCTGGCTGTGCGATCGCGGTTCGCTCACGCAACGCCTGCGATCGCGCTGTGCGGCGTTTCGCGTCGCCCCGCTCGCCACCGGCCATGCGCGCCCGCATGCCGACGAAGCTGCCCTGTTGGCCATGCCAGCCGACGTGCGTGCCTACGTTCGCGAAGTGATGCTGATGTGCGGCGACACGCCGATGGTGTTCGCGCACAGCGTGCTGCCGCTGGCCGGCCTGCGCGGCGGCTGGAACGGCATCACCCGGCTCGGCAACCGCTCGCTCGGCGAGGCGCTGTTCCGGGATCGCCGCATTGCGCGACAGACCCTGGCGTTCCGCTGCGTGCGGCGCGGCCATCCGCTCCACCGCGCGGTGTCGGCGCAGCTGCATGCCGTGCCGAAGCGCCTGTGGGCACGCCGTTCCGTCTTCTGCCTCAATGGCCACCCCCTGCTGGTGACCGAAGTCTTTCTGCCCGCCATCGACACCCTATGACCCTGACCGAACGCCTGACCCGCTACGAAAAACTGATGCGGCTCGACAAGCCCATCGGCATCCTGCTGCTGCTGTGGCCGACGCTGTGGGGCCAGTGGCTCGCCGGGCACGGCCGGCCGGACTGGATGATCCTGTGGATTTTCATCATCGGCGTGGTGCTGATGCGCTCGGCCGGCTGCGTGATCAACGACTACGCAGACCGCGATTTCGATCCGCACGTGGCGCGCACCCGGGATCGCCCGCTGGCTGCCGGCACGGTGTCGCCGAAGGAGGCCTTGCTGCTCGCGGCGGGGCTGTCGCTGCTCGCCTTCCTGCTCATCCTGCCGCTGGACACGCTGGTGCTGAAACTGTCCGTCGTCGCGCTGTTTCTCGCTGCGAGCTATCCCTTCACCAAGCGCTTCTTCGCGATTCCGCAAGCCTATCTGGGCATTGCGTTCGGCTTCGGCATTCCCATGAGTTATGCCGCGCTGTGGGGCGAAGTGCCGACGGAAGCCTGGCTGCTGCTTGCCGCGAACGTGTGCTGGGCCATTGCCTACGATACCGAATACGCGATGGTCGACCGCGAGGACGATCTGAAGATCGGCATCAAGACCTCCGCGATCACGTTTGGCCGATTCGATCTCGCTGCGATCGCCCTGTGCTATGCGGCGACGCTGGCCCTGCTGGCCTGGGTGGGCTGGGAGCGCAACATCAAATGGCCGTTCTACGCAGGGCTTGCCGCCGCTGCTTCGATCGCGCTCTACCACCTGTGGCTGATACGCGGACGCGAACCGCGCGCGTGTTTCCGCGCCTTCCTGCACAACACCTGGTTCGGTGGGGCGGTGTTTGCGGGTATCACCCTCAGCTATCTATGACGGGCACGCCACGCGCGACTGCCGACTGTTGGTGTACGGTTGCTTGATGTCGCCCAGACTCTTCAGGGTATCCGGGTCTTCGCTCTTGATGACGAAATAGAAATCGGTGCCCTGCTTGGGCAGCAACTCGACACGCGTGCCAAGCACGCCCTTCGCCTCCACCTCGCTGACGCGCCGGCCCGCCGCCTCGGCATTGGCGTAGAGACCAAGCGAGATCGCATTGCGCCAGGCGCCATCCTTCACCACGAAGGCATCCTGCACGCCGGCGGCGGTCAATTCGTTCAGCTTTTCCTGCGCCGACTGCGCGCTCGGCAGCGGCGGGAAGATCACCCATTGCCGGGTATTCAGCGGCACTTCGGTGAAGGACATCGGATGCTCGCCTGCGAGCGCCTTCAATTGTTCGCGGACCTGGGCGAATTCCTCGGCATTGAGGCCGCGCCATTCGACGCACAGCGCCTTGCTGTCCGCTGCCGTCGGCTGCGCCGCGGACGGCCCCTCCTCCGTTCTCGACTGACTGCGCAGGCTCAAGCGCTCGACGTGGAGCGGCGCGTTCTGTTCCGCCGTGCCGGCAGACCATTGCCTGTCGGCGATGAAAAATCCTGCCACGGCAAGGTTGATTGCGAGCAGGGCCAACACTACCCATTTCATGCTGCCGTTTCCTTTCTGACCACGCGGTCGATGCCTTCGAGCACCAGACCGGGTACATGTTCCGCCGCAAAACCGAGATGGGGCAACAGGCGTGGTGCGTCGCCGCCGGTAACGAAACAGTGCGGCACGCCATTCGACTGGTCCGCAAGCCGCGCTTGCTGCAACCGGATCGCCCCGCACAGCGCCGCCGTAATGCCGGTCTCCACGGCATCCGCCGTACAACGCGGGAAATCCCGCCACGTCCCCTCGCCCGCATCGACGCGGGCCGTGCCCTGCCGCAGCGCGCCACGCATCAGCGCCATCCCGGGCACGATCAGTCCGCCGACGAATTCGCCCTGCGCAGACAGTGCGTCGACCGTCAGCGCTGTCCCGGCCGACACCACCAGAGCTGGTGCACGCGTACGCTGCCGTGCGCCGAGCAGTGCCATCCAGCGATCCACGCCCAGTTGCTCCGGCGGCGCATAGGCATTGTGCACGTCGTCGAATGCCGCTTCCGCGACGAGCCAGCGCACGGGGATCCGCGCCGTTTCAAGCCACACCCGCAGCCGTTCTTCGTTTTCCGGGTTTGCCACGCTCGCGACATAGGCGCACGTCTGCGGCGCATGCCAGGCGGCAAGCGGCGCAAGATCCGTGTATTCGGTCACACCGTTCGCCTGCCAGCGGCCGTCCGCAACTACCGCCCATTTCAGGCGGCTATTCCCGGCGTCGAGCAGCAAGCGCACCAAACTCATTGCCGCCCATTCAACCGGAGACTGATCTCGCCGCCGCTGTAGGCATGCTGCGCGCCGTCCGACGTGCGCAGCATGAATGCGCCGGTCGCATCCACGCCGGCAGCGATCCCCTGCATCTTTTGACTGTCCGGCAGGTGCAGGCTTACGGCTCTGCCCTTGTAGGCGTCGAGTGCAAGCCACTCTGCGAGCAGCGCGGCGAAACCATGCTGCCGGAATACGCCGACGACCGCATGGAGTTCGCGCAGGCAGTCGGCCAGCAGACGATTGCGCCCTGCCGCCACGCCCATTTCATCAAGGTCGATCACAGCCTGATCGATGCGGTCGCGTTGCGACTCGCGCAAGCGCACGTTGAGACCGACACCCGCCACCGCAAAGGCCGTGCCGTGCATGTCGCCCTGCACCTCGATCAGGATGCCCGCCAGTTTGCGGTAATCGACCAGCACGTCGTTTGGCCACTTGAGCCGCGCCGGATGCCGGCTGTGTCGATTGATGGCACGCGCAACCGCCAGTCCGACGGCCAGGCTAAGGCCGGAGATCGCCTGCAGACCCCCGTCGAAGCGCCACAATACCGAGAACGTCAGACTGCCGCCGGGCGCCGCATACCAGGCACGGCCGCGACGGCCGCGTCCGGCATGCTGGTGCTCTGCGGCGACCACCGTGCCGTCACACGCTCCGCGCAGAGCCTCGGCCATCAGGAGGCTGTTGGTCGAATCCACGCTTTCAAGGATACGCACATCGTACGCGGCGTTCAGTTCGCCAAGATGGCGCGCGATATCGGCATGCGCCAGCCATTCAACTGGATCCGGCAGGCGATAGCCGCGACCGCGCACGGCATGGATCGTCAGGCCCAGGCTCTCCGCCTGCGTCAGCACATTGAACACGCTTGCGCGCGACAGCCCGAATTCGCGCGCCAGATCCTGGCCCGAATGAAAGGCCCCGTCGGACAGACGGCGCACGATGGGGAAAAGCGCTTTATGGGTTCGAGTAGGCACGCGTCGATTTTACATGCGCAACGGCGACGTCTTCTTTCAAACGCGTTTCCCCCCTGTGCAATAAAAAACCCCCACCTGATCTGGGTGGGGGTTTGGGTGCCCTGGATTTTCTTCCAGGGCGTGCATAAGGAGTCTGACGATGACCTACTTTCACAGGCGGGAGCCTACTATCATT
>JBGAFQ010000004.1:0-133922 GCA_044227195.1 Thiobacillus sp. | reverse complement strand
ACGATAAAGTGTTCGAATTTATTCAGGTGTCGAATCATCCTAAAAACCTCAGTTGAAAAATGCTGACAAGGCTACTTTCCTTGCGATGCAAGCATTCTGTCTGCACACACTATTATCGACTCAGATGCGGTTGTCGGGGCTGGCAAGCCGCCAATGCCGCACTGCCAATACGACCACAGTCACCGCCAGCAGTGGCAGCACGAAACCACCCATCACCGCGCTGTAGCCGTGCAGGGCATCGTGGCCGGTGGCGTACAAGATGAGATACAGGGTGTAAGCCACATAAAGCGCCAGGAACAGGACGCCCTCCCAACGCGAGATGGCGGAGCCGCTGAAGAACACCGGCAGGCAGGCCACCGCCACAGCAACCATCACCGGAATGTCGAACGCCAGCATGGCCGGAGCCACGGCGAGATCGCCGGGCGCGACGCTGGCCGAGATGCCCAGCACGGCTAGAATGTTGAAGATGTTGCTGCCCACCACGTTGCCGACGGCGATGTCGCGTTCGCCGCGAATTGCGGCCAGGATAGAGGTGGCTACCTCGGGCAGCGAGGTGCCGGCGGCGACGATGGTCAGGCCGATGACCAGTTCGCTAACGCCGAGATATTTGGCAAAGGCTACGGCCGCGTTTACCAGCCAATTCGAGCCCAGCACCAGCAGGGCGAGACCGGCCAGGATCAGCAGAATCTGCACGCCCCAGTGCGCATCCCAGCCTTGCGCCCCGCCCTCGAACGCCTCGTCATATTCGGCCCTGATGGCGGCCGTCTCGCGTCGGCTCTGGCGAATGATGACGATCGTATAGCCGAGGACCAGGCTCGCCAGCAGCAAGCCCTCCCAGCGGCTGATGCCGCCGTCGGCGGCCATCGCCCAGAGCAGCAGCGAAGCGCCGATCATCACCGGCACTTCCTGGCGAATGATCTGCTGATGCACCACCAGCGGCACGATCAGTGCCGATGCGCCGAGGATGAACAACACGTTGAAAATATTGCTGCCGACCACGTTGCCGAGCGCGATATCGACTTGGCCGGACCATGCCGATTGCACCGACACCGCCATTTCCGGCGCGCTGGTGCCGAAGGCGACCACGGTGAGGCCGACCACCAGCGGCGAGATGCCGAACGACAGTGCCAGTTTCGAAGCGCCGCGTACCAGCAGTTCAGCGCCAGCAACCAGGGCGATCAGCCCCAAAGCAAACCAAAGCATGGGTCGTTTCCTTTATAAAATGGCGCGCAGCATTTCTTCCACCTCGAAGCCCAGGACCAGCAGCCAGGCAAAGATGGCAATCCCCACCCCGGCTGCAGCGATGTCCTTAATGATGCCGATTTTTTCGTTGTGTCGGGTTTCGACGAAGTCGCACAGGGCCTCGATGGCGCTGTTCATGATTTCGGCAACCAGCACCAGCGCGGTGACGACGATGATCAGAACCGAATCGATCCAGTCGCGGGTGAGCATGGCCGCCACCAGCACTCCCAGGGAAAAGACCAGCTTCCAGGCGACGCTGAAATCGTACACCACCGCATAGCGGAGTCCCGATAGGATGGTGCGAAATTTCCGCAGGGGATGGTAGCCGGGCTCGCCGGTCCCGAGGAATTTGTGTCTCATGCCTCCCCCCTTCGTCCCTGCCCGGGGCCGGACGCGCGTCCAAAGATCAGGGCGTACAGCCCCCCCACCCATAGTGCAGAGGCGAGCGTCCCGGCCACAACATCGCTCGGAAAATGGACCTGCAGGTAGATGCGCGACAGGCCGACCACTGCCACGACAAGGCCCAGCGCGGCGGCCCAGATCGCATGGCGCCGGGTGGAGACAAGGAACAAGGCCAATGCCGCAGCCGTGATCTGCATCGCATGCGCGCTGGGATAAGACCAGTCTTCCGGCATCGGCAACCAGGCCGCGAAGAGTTCGGGACGCGGGCGGGTCACCCAGAGCTTGGTGAGGTGGCCAAGGGCAGATGCACTGAGCAGGGCCAGCATGATGAACGCCGATTCGCGTCGGAGTCCCTTCCTGAACAGATGCCACGCCTTGAGCCCCGTCAGCGGCAACAGCAACATGAGGGAGCCGAGCCAGGTCACCCCCACCATCAGGTGGTCAAGCGGCCGATTGCGCAAGTCATGGGCTGCGCCGAGCCCGACGCGGTCGAATGCGGTCACGGCACACTGGTCGGCCCCGCAAACGAGTTGCGCACCACTCGCCAGAACCATCCCGCTCAACACCCATAAGATGACGACCCGTTGCATGCGTGCCTCCCCGACTTCCGACAGACGCTGCGCAAGCGCACCAAGTTCCAAGCGCCGCAACGATTTCATTCAGCCTGGCCCCATCCCTTTGATCGGGGAAAGGGATTGCAGTCGACCCACGTTTCACAGCAACGTGGATTACGCTGAATCAGTCAGCGAGTGAGTCCGGCGTACAGCATCGGCAGCTTCTCGGGCAGCCGCTGCACGTGGTCGACCACCATATAGTTCTTCTGCCCGAATATGCGCGACACGTAGTTGTCGGCGCGCGGGTCGAGGCTCATGCAGTAGGTCGTGACGCCGTTGCGCGCGACTTCCTCGACCGCCTTCTTGGTGTCGTAGCGCAGGTACTGCGGGTCGCGCACGTCGATGTCGGCCGGTTCGCCGTCGGTGATCACGATCAGCAGCTTCTTCGCCGAGCGCTGCAGCTTCAGGTGATGGCCGGCGTGGCGGATCGCCGCGCCCATGCGGGTCGACAGCTGGCCGCTCATGCCCGCGAGTTTGGCCTTCGGCACCTCGTCCCAGTGCTGGTCGAAATCCTTGAAGCGGTAGTACTCGACGTCGTGGCGGCCGTCCGAGCAGAAGCCGTGGATGGCGAACGGGTCGCCGACCTTGTTGATCGCGTCGGCGAGCAGCACGCAGGCCTGGCGCGTCAGGTCCAGCACGCTGTATTCCTGGTCCTGCACCAGTTCGTTGGTCGATTCCGACAGGTCGAGCAGCACCAGGATGGAGAAATCCCGCGTCTTCCGGACCGAGCGCATCATGATGCGCGGGTCGGGCTGGTTGCCCAGGCGGATGTCGGTGAAGCTCGCGATCGCCGCGTTGATGTCGATCTCGTCGCCGTCCTCCAGCTTGCGGATGCGCTGCACGCCCTGCGGCTGCATCGCGTCGAGCAGGAACTTCATGCGATGGATCTCGCGCTTGTACTTCGCGGTGATCTCGTCGATCACATCAAGTTCGCCCGCCTTGGCGCGCTTCTCCAGCACGGTCGCCCACGCCGGACGTTCGAGCTGGATCTGGTAATCCCATTCCGAATAGTGGAAGGGATCGGACATCGGCTCCTTGCCCTCCAGCTCGTTGAAGGACTTGGCGTTGCTCTCGGGGCCGATGTCCTCGTAGGGGAAAAGCTCGGTGGCGAGCACCCAGATCTCCCCGGCATCGTCACCGGCGGTCTCGACGTCGATCTCGTTCGCCATTTCCATGACGCTGACGTATTTGCGCACCTGCTTGACCGATTCATAGCCCGCATTGGCGGCCTTGTCGAAATCGAATTCCTCGAACGCCCAGAAATAGCGGTTGTCGTCGCGGTACGGTGCGGTCAGCAGGTCGGTGCGCGGATTGAAAGCGATCTTCTTCGCGGCGATGCTGTGCGCCAGTTGCACGCCGATCTCCCACGAAGTCTTGTGCGTCCCGAGCTTGTCCTGCGCAGCCGCGAACAGCGCGCGGCCTTCGGCGATCCACGCATCGCCGTCTTCGTACGCTTCGTCGAGCAGCGCGCGCGCCAGGCGGTTGAGCCAGTCGCCCACGCTGGCGTTCTGCGCCGGCGTAGCAGTGTGGAATTGCGCCCACAGCTGTTTCAGTCCCGGGAAGCGGCGGATGGCCAGCGTCTCGACGCGCGCATCCTCGATCACCGAAATCACCGCCATCTGCAGCGGGTTCAGCGCCTCGGCGGAGATCGGCTCCTTCGTTTCGACCACGTGCGCCGCGCAGTGCGCGGCGGTGGCGCGATAGAGCTCGATGCCCGACACGGGCTCGCGGCCTTCCGGCGCGAAATCGTCGAAGGCGTCGGGCAGATGCAGCAGATAATCCTCGATGTAGGGCCGGTAACCCTCGCGCGACTCGAAGTCGCCCGAGGTCGGACGCATGAAGAAATCGCGCGCCCACAACGCCCGCAGGTACATGTTGATGCGGCGTTGCACGTCGACCAGCAGGGTGCCCTTGCGCTCCTTCTGCAGCATCGCCAGCGACTCTTTCGATTCGAGGCCGAAGTACTTGATCTGCTCTTCGTAGTTGGTGCGGTGGGCATGCGCACCCCACAGCGCCCAGCGGCGCAAGCCGCCCAGCGTCAGGTGCTGGAACAGCACTTCCAGCTTGTCGAGCATGGGCCGCACGCCGCGCGGCGCCTGTGCGATCAGGGTATTGATGAACTGCAGGTAATTGAGGAAGAGCTGTGCATCGCCCAGGCGGCTGGCGGCGGTCGGCGCGGTAGCGAGCAGCAGCTCGATGACCGCGCCCGAGGTCTTGGACGCCAGCACCAGCGCCGTGGTCGCCAGGTCGCCGACGACGTCCTCGCCGACTTCCTTGGCCACCATCGGCGCCTTCTCGATCCAGGTTTCCACCAGCGAATCGCCGCGGCCCAGGCCGCGGATGGCCGACACGCCCTTCAGGTAGTTGTCGAGGCCGCGCGGCGAGAACACCTTGGTCGCATCGTGCCAGGCCGCGTTCAACGCTGTCCGGCTGTGCTCGGACAGGTCTTCCAGCAGTTCGGCGTAGTCTTCGAGTTTGATGCTCATTTTAGGGCCCAGGATTCAGGGGCCAGGGGTCAGGGCTGGAGCGGCCCATGGCCGCGCTTTGATTCAGGATCGCAGGCTTCGCCCGCACATTCCCTGATCCCTGAATCCTGATCCCTGCCCCCTAACCAAGTCAAAAGAACGTCGTCACCGCCGCATCCAGCGCATCGCGCATGTCCGGATCGTCGGTGATCGGACGCACCAGCGCGACGCGGCACGCGGCCATCGGAGCGACGCCCTTGGCGATCAGCGAGCCTGCATAGATCAGCATGCGGGTCGACAGGCCCTCGTCGAGGCCGTGGCCCTTGAGGTTGCGGCTGCGCTCGGCGATCGACACCAGCTTGCCGGCGATGTCGGCAGCGACGCCGGACTCGTGCGTGACGATCTCGGTCTCGATGTCGTGCTCGGGATAGGTGAAGTCGAGGCCGCCGAAACGCTGCTTGGTCGACTGCTTCAGGTCCTTCATCAACGACTGGTAGCCCGGGTTGTAGCTGATCACGATCTGGAAATCGGGGTGGGCGTGTACCAGCTCGCCCTTCTTTTCCAGCGGCAGCACGCGGCGGTTGTCGGTGAGCGGGTGGATCACCACGGTGGTGTCCTGGCGCGCCTCGACCACTTCGTCGAGGTAGCAGATCGCGCCGTGGCGCGCAGCGATGGCGAGCGGCCCGTCCTGCCACTCGGTGCCGGACGCCGACAGCAGAAAGCGGCCGACCAGGTCGGATGCGGTCATGTCCTCGTTGCACGCTACGGTGATCAGCGGCTTGTTGAGCTTGTGCGCCATGTACTCGACGAAGCGCGTTTTCCCGCAACCTGTCGGGCCCTTGAGCATCATCGGCATGCGCACCGAGTAGGCGGCCTCGAACAGCTCGACCTCGTCGGCGACGGCGCGATAGTAGGGTTCCTTGGTGATGCGGTACTGATCGATGATGGTGCTCATGGTGTCTCCTTGAGGGAAGGCTTATTCATCCACGAATGGCGCAAGCGGCCATTCGTGGGCAAACAAAAAGCCCCCGCGCCCTGCGGGCGACGGGGGCTGGTACGGTCACCCGTCGCGTCTTAAACCGTCTTGCCGCGGTAGATCACCATGGCTGCGCCCTGGCTCTGCGCGAAGTTGTCGTAGCCGACCAGACGAACGTGGTTGTTCGGGTTGGCCTTGTGGCAGGCCTCGGCTTCGCCGAGGATGCGATCGACGTCGGTCTCGCCGAACATCGGCAGCTTCCACATGTACCAGTAGTTGTCCATCAGGTACTCGGGCTCGGTGTGCTCGACGGCCGGGTTCCAGCCTTTCTTGACGATGTACTCGACCTGCTTGCGGATGTTGGCCGCGTCCATGGCGGGCAGGTAGGAAAAGGTTTCGAACTTGCGGCTGGCGGGATCGCTCAGGCGGCTTTTGTAATCCATCATTTCAGACATTTTCGTTCCTTTCAGATTAGGGGCTAGGGGTCAGGGGCCAGGGGACCGAGGTGGTGCGGCTGTGCCGCGCCTTCCCGTCGAATCCTGATCCCTGAATCCTGAATCCTGCTTACTTGTGGGCGACGTCCAGCTTGTCGACGGTGTCGAACTCGAACTTGATCTCTTTCCAGGTTTCCATGGCGATCTTCAGTTCGGGCGAGTGCTTGGCGGCTTCGGTCAGGATAGTCTTGCCTTCGCGTTCGATCTGGACGCCCTGGTTGCGGGCTTCCACGCAGGCTTCCAGCGCGACGCGGTTGGCCGCGGCGCCAGCCGCGTTGCCCCAGGGGTGGCCCAGGGTGCCGCCGCCGAACTGCAGGCAGGCGTCGTCGCCGAAGATCGCCACCAGCGCGGGCATGTGCCACACGTGGATGCCGCCGGATGCAACCGGGAACACGCCGGGCATCGAGCCCCAGTCCTGGTCGAAGAAGATGCCGCGGCTGCGGTCTTCCTTGATGAAGCTGTCGCGCATCAGGTCGATCCAGCCCAGGGTTGCGCCGCGGTCGCCTTCGAGCTTGCCGACCACGGTGCCGGAGTGCAGGTGGTCGCCGCCCGACAGACGCAGGATCTTGGCCAGCACGCGGAAGTGGATGCCGTGGTGCGGGTTGCGGTCGATCACGGCGTGCATGGCACGGTGGATGTGCAGCAGGATGCCATTGTCGCGGCACCAGTTGGCCAAGCCAGTGTTGGCGCAGAAACCGCCGGTGATGTAGTCGTGCATGATGATGGGCGCGCCGATCTCTTTCGCGTATTCCGCACGCTTGTACATCTCTTCCGGGGTCGGGGCGGTCACGTTCAGGTAGTGGCCCTTGCGCTCGCCGGTCTCGCGTTCGGCCTTGTGGATGGCTTCCATCACGAAGTCGAAACGCTGGCGCCAGCGCATGAAGGGCTGGCTGTTGACGTTCTCGTCGTCCTTGGTCAGGTCGAGACCGCCGCGCAGGCACTCGTACACGGCGCGACCGTAGTTCTTGGCCGACAGGCCGAGTTTCGGCTTGATGGTGCAACCGAGCAGGGCGCGGCCGTACTTGTTGAGCATGTCGCGCTCGACCTGGATGCCGTGGGGCGGGCCGCCGCATGTCTTGACGTAGGCGATGGGGAAGCGCACGTCTTCCAGACGCAGGCCGCGGATGGCCTTGAAGCCGAACACGTTGCCGACCAGCGAGGTGAACACGTTGACCACCGAACCTTCTTCGAACAGGTCGATCGGGTAGGCGATGAAGGCGAAGAAACAGGTGTCGTCGCCGGGCACGTCCTCGATGCGGTAGGCACGGCCCTTGTAGTAGTCCAGGTCGGTCAGGAGGTCGGTCCACACCGTGGTCCAGGTACCGGTCGAGGACTCGGCGGCCACCGCGGCGGCGGCTTCTTCGCGGTCCACGCCCGGCTGCGGGGTGATCTTGAAACAGGCGAGGATGTCGGTGTCGAGCGGGGTGTACTCGGGCATCCAGTAAGTCTGGCGGTACTCTTTCACGCCAGCGTTGTAGGTTTTGACGGCCATGATTCCTCCTAGCAAAAGGTTAGGTTTACGCGTCATGCCAGAAGCGGTCATGCACGATGGAGCGGAGTGTGCAGGAGGCAAATCATCAATAACAGTCGATTTTTTCTATTCCTTGTATAGACTTTAGTCTATTGACATAACCACCCCCTGATTCTCCATGCATCGCCACACAACCTTCCGCCAACTGGAAATCTTCGAGGCCATTGCCCGGCTGGGCAGTTTCACACGAGCCTCGGAAGAGCTCTTTCTCACCCAGCCCACGGTCTCCATGCAGATCAAAAAACTGTCGGAGGCCGTGGGCGTATCCCTGTACGAGCAGGTCGGCAAAAAGCTCCACCTCACGCCCGACGGCCAGGAACTCGCACAGGCGGCGCGGGAGATTTTCGACATTCTCAACCGCTACACCATGTCGGTCGCCGAGCGTCGGGGTCTGAAACAAGGCCAGCTGCGGCTGATGGCGATTACCACCGCTTCATATTTTGCGCCGCGCCTGCTGGGCGAATTCGCCAAGCTGTATCCCGGCATCGACGTGTCGCTACGCGTCACCAACAAGGAGCAGGTGCTCGCCAGCATGGCCGACAACCTGGACGACCTCTACTTCGTCGGCCAGCCGCCGGAAGACATCGACGTCGTCGCCACCCCCATCATGGACAACCCCATCATCGTGCTCGCCGCGCCGGATCATCCCCTGGCGAACAAGAAGAAAATCCCGCTCGAACGCATTGCGCAGGAACCGTGGCTGATGCGGGAGAAAGGCTCCGGCACGCGCAACGCCATCGAACGCACGTTCGGCACGCACAACATCAACATCCACCCACGGCTGGAGTTGGGCAGCAACGAGGCCGTCAAGCAGGCCATCCTCGCCGGGCTGGGCATCTCCGCCCTCTCCCGCCATGCCCTCGCCCTCAACCAGCCCGAGCAGTTCGCCGAACTCGACGTCGAGGACTTCCCCATCCTGCGCCACTGGTACGCCGTATATCCGGCGGGACGGCAGCTGTCG
Organism: Thiobacillus sp.; assembly: GCA_044227195.1. GTDB lineage: Bacteria > Pseudomonadota > Gammaproteobacteria > Burkholderiales > Thiobacillaceae > Thiobacillus. The sequence goes on along the minus strand of JBGAFQ010000004.1, from coordinate 125,237 downwards.
GTGGTGGCGCGGGCGTTTCTGGATTATCTGCTGGGTCGGGGGGAGACCGCGCCCGACCCAACGGGCAAAAAGAAGAATTGAGACGTTTGCTTCCTGACTTGCCGGCCAGGCAAAGAGGGACTTACACACTGTCCAGATCGTACCCATCCAGGCTCGAACCATTGTTCAAAATTGGCGGAAAATCGGAACTTGTAGTCGGTCACACCCTACCCAAAATTCCGCTCCTGCCCGCGCTCGTGTAACTTTGCGCTTCACACGCCATTCGCCAGAACCCACCGACCATGCCTCCCCTCACCCTCATCATCGGCAACAAGAACTACTCGTCCTGGTCGATGCGGCCCTGGCTGCTGCTGCGCCAGGCGGGCATTCCCTTCGAGGAGGTGCGCATTCCGCTGTACGTGCCCGGCTCGGAAACCGAACTGGCGAAGTGGTCGCCTTCGGGCAAGGTGCCGGCGCTGCACGATGGCGACGTCCGGGTGTGGGATTCGCTGGCGATCTGCGAGTACCTCGCCGAGCGCTTTCCCGAACACCACCTGTGGCCGGCCGATGCGGCGGCACGGGCGGCGGCGCGCTCGGTGAGCGCGGAGATGCACGCGGGCTTCGCTGCGCTGCGCGAGCACATGTCGATGAACATTCGCGCGCGCTATCCAGGCCGGGGGCGCGCGCCGGGCTGCCTGTCGGATATCGAGCGCATTCTGGCAATCTGGACGGATTGCCGCGCGCATTACGGTCATGGCGGCGATTTTCTGTTCGGGCGCTTCGGCATTGCGGATGCGATGTATGCGCCGGTGGTGCTGCGTTTTCAGACCTATGGGCTGGCGCTGGAAGGCGCCGCCCGCGCCTATGCCGAAGCCATTCTGACGCTCCCCGCCCTGCAGGAATGGGTGGCGGATGCGGTGGCGGAAACCGAGCGGATTGAAAAATTCGAGCGCAACGCATGAAACTCGGGCAATTCGGGGTTGCGCGATTCGCGTCGGCAAGCCGATAATCCATGCGGTGCTCAGGTGGATGGCCTGTTTGCGTATGGCCGGGGCCGCTTGAACGCTTGTGTCACACCGTTTTCACAACCCACCTAAAGGACATACATGAACAAATCCGAATTGATCGACGTCGCCGCTTCCGAAGCCGACATCAGCAAGGCCGCCGCAGGCAAGGCCCTTGACGCCATCCTCGCAGCCGTCGTCAAGGCCGTGGCAAAAGGCGACACCGTGACCCTCGTCGGTTTCGGCACCTTCAAGTCCTCCAAGCGCGCCGCCCGCACCGGCCGCAACCCGCAGACCGGCGCCGAGATCAAGATCGCCGCCTCGACCGTGCCGCGCTTCACCGCGGGCGCCGGCTTCAAGAGCGCCGTCGCCGGCAAGAAGGCTGCTGCGAAGAAGAAGTAAGCAACTCGGCTGGCCCGGCGTTCCGAGGCCACCCGCAAGACCAAGGCCACCTCTGCTGGGGTGGCTTTTTTTTGGTCTGTCTTTAGATGCGTCGAACAACGGGGACGCGCTGAAAACCGTAGCCAGTTCCCGGATCCCCATCCGTCATCCACCAAGCGTTCACTTGATGTCCATCATCGTTCCCGGATTGCTCATACGTAGGGCAACAGGAGCGAGTAGAGCACATGGGTATCACGCTGCATGCCTGTCCGCGGTTTGCGCTTCCACACTTTGCCGCTGCCCGCGTTGCGATACTCGTTGCGTACAGTCAGGCCCACGATCGACAGTAACAAGAAAGCGAAGAGCGCAAGGATAAAAGTATGCATATCAATCACCCTGTCGGATAACGAGGAACTCCCCGGACTTTGGTATGACCGGCTTAATCCCCATGTTTTCACCATAGGCCACATTCCCGACAAAAACACTCTGGTATTTACCCGCCTTGAGCCATCCGCTTGCTTCACAGCATTGTCGGAGCGCAAGCGCTGCCATCCGCGCACGTTCGGCGCGAGGCGTGTATCGCGCTACTGGCCGAGTTCCAGGGATGTTTTGTGCGGAACCCGTTGCAGGAAAGCCAACCCTGGCCCCATGCGGGCAAACCGTGCATCTTCGTCGGCACGAACGGGGGGGCCCGAGGTACGTTTCGACAAGCACTAGGCCGGCATCCAGTCGAGCCGCTTCGTCAAGGCATACGACCTGCGCCCGCTGCCCGAACTCTATGAACTCTGCGGACCACTGTCGTACGACGAGGCGTGCGCGCTGGAAGTCGAGCTGGATCGACTTGCGTGAGGCGGGGTATGGAGTGTGGCAGGCGTAAGCCAGCTTACTTCGTCAGCGCCAAGAACAACTGCGGCAGGCGCTCCGGCAGCCGCGCCACGTGGTCGATGACGCTGTACTGCCGGCCGAAGATGTCGCCGACGTATTCGTCGGCCTTGGGGTCGAGGCTGATGCAGTAGGCGAAGATGCCGTCCTGGTCGAGTTCCTTCACCGCCTGCCGCGCGTCTTCGATGAGCAGGCGCTCGTCGTGGGTGTCGACGTCGGACGGCCGGCCGTCGGTGAGGATGAGCATGAGTTTCTTGTCGGCCTTGCGTGCGCCAAGGTAGTGCGCGGCGTGCCTCATGGCGGCCCCCATGCGGGTGGACCAGCCGGCTTCCATCGCGGCCAGGCGCGCTTTCACTTCGTCGTTCCAGTGTTCGCCGTAGCCCTTGATGTGCAGGTAGCGCACGTCGTGGCGGGTATTGGAATGAAAGCCCGCGATCGCGAACGGATCGCCGAGTTTGTCGATGGCCCAGGCCAGCAGCGACACTGCCTCCTGGCCGAGTTCGAGGATGGTCTGGTCGCTGCCGGCAGCCTTTTCGTTCAAGGATTCCGACAGGTCGAGCAGCAGCATCACGGCGATGTCGCGGCCGTCGGTGCGGTGGCTCATGTTGATGCGCGGATCGGGGGTGGCGCCGCCCTTGAAATCGATCAGTGAGCGGATGGCCACGTCGAGGTCGAGTTCGCTGCCTTCTTCCTGGTAGCGGATGCGCACCTTGTCCTGCGGCTTCAGCAGGTCGAGCATTTTCTTCAGCTGCTTGGCGAGCGCGCCGTGCTTGGCGAGCAGGCGGTCGATATCGGCCGGGTTGCCGCTGGCGTGCAGCGATTCGTAGACGCTCGCCCAGTCGGGGCGGTAGGTCTGGCTGTTGTAGTCCCACTCGGGATAGTGGCGCGGCGGCAGGCCGCGGATTTCCTCGCCCGGTTCGATCCTGCGTTCTTCGTCGAAGGCTTCTTCCTCGTCGCCCGATTCGATGAATTTCCACAGCTGGCGGTTGTCGTCGCGATAGTCCACCACGGTGTCGTCGAAGTGCACCCTGGCGAACTGGTCGCTCTGGCGGCGGGTTCTGGCAACGTAGGAGAGGGCCAGCGCGGCGATTTCTTTTGTGCTGGATGCGCCCTGCGCCATGACGGCGTGGAAGCGCGCCACGAAGTCGTTGAGGTCGGCGTCGACGTAGCCGTGATCGGGATCGAGCAGCGCACGCGACAGCATCGCCATGCGGTGGCGCAGACAGGACGTGGTTTCCGGGTCGCAGGCGTTTTCCAGCGGCTTCGGATGCAGCGCGAGGAAAATGCGGCGCAGGCCCGGATACTCGCGAATCAAGAGCGTCTCGATACGGCAGTCCTCGAAGAATTCCACCGCCATGCGCTGGAACGGGCTCCAGTTATCGGCAACCTGTGCGTCGCTCCAGCGGCGGTGACCGACCATGTGGGCGAGCGTTGCGCGGTAGCGATCGAGGCCGCTGATTTCGCCCGCATCGTCGTACACGTCGGGCAGGCGGATGCCGAGCTTGTCGTAATAGGGAACGGGCTTGCGGATTTCGTCGAAGGCGGTGGAGTACGGCACGAGATGGTCGCTGTCCTGCCACAGGCCCCGCAGGTAGAGGTCGAGCTTGCGCTCGACGTCCACCAGCAGCGTGCCGTGCCGCTCGCGCTGCAGCACGGCGCGGGCATCGGCCGACTGCAGGCTGAAGTAGTCCTTCTGCCGCTCGGGGTGGCTGCGATAGTTGCGGATGCCGTACTCGACCCAGTTCTTCAGCCCGGCGAGCGTGAGCTGGCTGAGCAGGCCCGGCGCCTGCGCGAAGAACTCCGGCAGCCCCGGGCTGGGGAAGGTAGTGTGGTGGCCGTGGATGGAGCCGGTGGTGCGCGCCTTCAGGTCGAGCGTGATGTCGAGGTAATGCTGCAACTGCGCTTGCGACTGAAGCCGGCGCGCCACCGGCGCAAGCGTCTGCAGGAAAGGCGCGATGGCCTTGCCGTTGGGCGATTTCTGCAAGCGCTGGATCAGCGCCATCACCGCCGGCAGGGCGGCTTCGCCGACGGACTGGGCAACCGAGGGCCACTCTTCCATGAAGGCCAGCATCGGTTCCACGCCCCGCCCAAGCTTGCCGATGACGCGCCCCGCTTCCAGGTAGGCGTCGATGCCTTCGCGCGTGAGCACGGCCAGCGCCTCGGCCATGAGGTCGTCGAACACCTCCTCGACCTGCGGAAAGCGGGTGTCGAGCTGTTTCCAGTACGCCGCCATCAGCGGGTGCTGGTATTCGGTCGCGGCGCTCACGGTCGAGACTCAGGCAAACGTGGCGTCGATGGCGTGATCCAGCGTTTCGCGGATGTCGGCGTCGTCGGTGATCGGCCGTACCAGCGCCATGCGGCAGGCGTCCTGAGGCGTCACGCCGTCCTTGATCAGCGTCGCGGCGTACACCAGCAGGCGGGTGGAGATGCCTTCGTCGAGCCCGTGCCCCTTGAGGCCGCGGGCGACGCCGCCGATCTTCACCAGTTTCGCGGCCACGGTTTCGTCCATGCCGGTTTCCTTCGCCACGATCTGCGCTTCCAGCGCGGCGTCCGGGTAATCGAAGTCAAAGCCGGTGAAGCGCTGCTTGGTCGATTGCTTCAGATCCTTCATCAGCGTCTGGTAGCCGGGGTTGTAGGAAATCACCAGCTGGAAATCGGGATGGGCATGGATCAGCTCGCCCTTCTTGTCGAGCGGCAGCGTGCGGCGGTGGTCGGTGAGCGGATGGATCACGACGGTGGTGTCCTGGCGCGCCTCGACGATTTCATCGAGGTAGCAGATGGCGCCGATGCGCGCGGCGGTGGTGAGCGGACCGTCGAGCCAGCGGGTGCCGTTGGCTTCCAGCAGATAGCGGCCGACCAGGTCGGACGCGGTCATGTCCTCGTTGCAGGCCACGGTGATCAGCGGCTTGCCGAGCTTCCACGCCATGTATTCGACGAAGCGCGACTTGCCGCAGCCGGTCGGGCCCTTCACCATCACCGGCAGGCGGTTGCGGTAGGCAGCCTCGTACAGGGCGACCTCGTTTTTCTGCTGCTGGTAGAAGGGTTCCTGCTGAACCTTGTATTGCTCTTTGTCCGTCATTTCGTTTCCTCGCTGCGGAAGAAAAAACGCCCCCAGCATGCCGGGGGCGTGTAGCGGTGGAACGGGTTTTCGCTGCTAGGAGAGGTCGCGTCGACGCCGTTCCGCATGAGGACGATGCTTCGTCCCCGTGTGCTTATTTGTGCACGCCCAGCTTTTCGCGCCAGCCCGGATACAGCTTGTCGGCGTCGTTGGGGAAGGACTCGAACGCACGGGCGAATTCCTTGTGGCTCTTGGCGAACTCGATCGGATCGGCGCCGGACTTCCAGCACTCGTACGACTGGCGCAGTGAGATCGCGCCGGCCGCCGGACTGTCGATGTGGCCGTAGGAGCCGCCGCCGGAGGTGTTGATGACGTTGCCGTGACCGAGGTTCTCGAAGAAGCCGGGCAGGCGCAGTGCGTTCATGCCGCCGGAGATGATGGGGGTGGTGGGCTTCATGCCGTACCACTTCTGGAAGTAGACCGGGCCTTGGGCTTCGTCGCGCTCGATCATATAGGCGATGTTCTTGTCGCTGTGCTCGCCTTCCATCTTGCCGTAGCCCATGGTGCCGACGTGGATGCCGGAAGCACCCTGCAGACGGGACATCTTGGACAGCACGAAGGCAGTGTAGCCGCGCTTGGCGCTCGGCGAGGTGACGGCGCCGTGGCCGGCACGGTGGTAGTGCAGGTACTGGTTGGGATACTGACGGCGGGCGGTGGTCACCATGCCCGGGCCGCCGACGTAACCGTCGACCAGGAAGGCCAGCTTGTCGGCGTCGGGGCCGAACACTTCCAGACCGTAGTCGGCGCGGGCGCACATTTCGTAGTGGTCATCGGCGGTGATGTTCAGGGAGAACAGTTTGGCCTGGCCGGTTTCGTCCTGGGCGCGCTTCATGGCGTCATAGACCAGCGGCAGCACCTTCTTCAGCGGGCAGAAGACCTGGTTGCCCTGCGGCTCGTCGTTCTTGATGAAGTCGCCGCCGAGCCAGAACTGGTAGGCCGCGTTGGCGAAGGGCTCGGGACGCAGGCCCAGCTTCGGCTTGATGATGGTGCCGGCGATATAGCCGCCGTTCTGCACGGGGCGATCCAGAATGCGCCACAGGTTGGAGATATCGACCGCGGGGCCGTCGAACATCTGGATGGCGCGCTTGGGCACGTAGAAATCGATCATCTTGGCGTGCTCGATGTCGCCCATGCCCTGGTTGTTGCCGATGGCAAGCGTCAGGAAGGACACGATCATGAAGCGGCCGTCGGTGACGTTGCGATCGAACAGCTCGATCGGGTAGGCGATCCGCATGTCTTCGCTGGCTTCGTCGATGTAGTAGACCAGCGCGTCGACGCCCTTGGTGAACTCGTCAGTGGTGCAGACTTCGACGTTGGTGCCGGTCGAGGACTCGGCCGCGAAGTGGGCGGCGGCCTCCAGATAGCCGTAGCCGGCCTTGGGCTTCATCTTGTAGGCGACGAGGATGTGCTTCTCACCCTTCATCAGGTCTTCTTCCTTGAGGGAGAGGTCGGCGTAACGTGCGGACTGATCCATTGCGGTGCTCCTGCGATTGTTGGACAAGGTTTCAGGAGCGCCCGGCCCCGGAAACGGCAGGCGGACTATACGGGGCACGGGATATAATTAAAATTCAATATTCTTGATAAAACCTATATAAATAGACTTATATGTTTGCACCATGCGCCGACTGACGCTCCGACAATTCCGGGTCTTCGAGGCCGTCGCCCGCAACCTCTCCTTCTCGCGGGCGGCGGAAGAACTGCATCTGTCGCAGCCGGCCGTCTCGATGCAGGTGCGCGGGATCGAGGCCATCCTCGGCCTGCCGCTCACCGAACAGATCGGCCGCAGGATTTTTCTCACCGACGCCGGCCGCGAGGTCCTGCACGCCAGCCAGGCCATCACCGCGCGGCTCGACGACCTGCAGCACAACCTCGACCAGCTCAAGGGGGTCGAAAGCGGCAGCCTGAAGCTCGCCGTGACGGCAACGGTGAACGCCGTCGCCACCGGGATCCTGGCGCGCTTTCGCGGCGACTACCCCGGCGTGGCGATTCATCTCGACGTGTCGAACCGTGCGGCGGTGCTCGACCTGCTGGCGAACAACCGCATCGATCTCGCCATCATGGGACAGGTACCGGAGGGACTCGATCTCTCGGCGACGCGCTTCATGGACAATCCGCTGGTGGTGATCGCGCCGCCGAACCACCCGCTGGCGGCCAGGCGCAAGGTGACGCTCGCGCAGGTCGCGGCCGAACCCTTTCTCGTACGCGAGAGCGGTTCAGGCACGCGCGGCGCGATGGAACGCTTTTTCGCCGAGCGCGGGCTGGAAATCCGCAGCAGCATGGAAATGAGCAGCAACGAGGCGATCCGACAGGCCGTGCAGGCCGGTCTCGGACTCGGCCTGCTCTCGCAGCAGACGCTCGAACTGGAACTGGAACTGCGGCGCCTGGCCGTACTGAAGGTCGAAGGTTTCCCGATCATGCGCCACTGGTACGTGGTCCATCGTGCCGACAAACGGCTGTCGCCGGTGGCGCAGGCTTTCAAGCAGTTCGTGCTGGGCGATGCCACGCCGAAGTCGGCGCGGCATCGGGCAAGATCAGACGGATAGTACGGACCCGGTGTGCCTGCCGTAGCAGGCATCGAGCGCTTTCAGTGCCATATCCTTGGTCTTGAAAACGCGTTCGCTCGGGATCACGCTGTAAAGCCCGCTCCTCTCGAATGCCTGCAGCACCTGACGCTTGAGGCTGCTGAAGTACAGATTCACGCCACGGTCCGCCAGTTGGCCCGCGAGTGCGCGCAACTTTTCTTCCCCGGATACATCGAGATCGTTGATCCCGTTACCGATGACGAGAATCGCCCGGGCAAGCGGAAATCGTTCCAGCGCGAGCAGTACCACTTCCTCGAAATAGGCGACGTTGACGAAATTGAGCGCACCGTCGAAACGCAGGACCACGTACTGGTCACTGATCGCGGGCAGATTGTGGGTGTCGATGCCGCCCAGCACGCCATCCGGATGACGGCCGAGTATTTCGGCACGCGGTTTCATATTACGCAGCAGATAGAGCACGACGGTGAGAACAATGCCCAGCAGTATGCCGTTCGCCAGCGCAGGGGCCATCGCGAAGGTGGCCACGAAGGTGACGATGCCGATCACCGCATCGAGCCGGTTGACCTTCCATGCGTGCACCAGCGGCGCGACGCGCACCAGGCCGAACACCGCCAGCATGATGATGGCGGCCAGAACCGCCTGCGGCAGGTGATACAGCAGCGGCGTCAGAAAGAGCATCACCGTGAGCACGCCCAGCGCGCTGACGACTGCGAACAGCCCGGTACGCGCGCCCTCGCGGGCGGCCACAGCCGAACGCGAAAAGGAACCGCTGACGACATAGGCATGGAAAAAGCTGCCAACGATGTTGGCCAGGCCCTGCCCCACCAGTTCGCGGTTGGTGTCGATGCGCTGCCCGGTCTTCGCGCTGATGGCCTTGGAAATCGAGGTGGCTTCCATGAAGCCCAGGAGGGCCATGACGAGAGCTGACGGCAGCAGCGGCAGCACCAGGTACCAGTCGACGTTCGGCACCTGGAAACCCGGAAGACCTGCTGGAATCGATCCCACCACCTCGCCGCCTCCGGTGAATCTCACCTGCCCCTTGCCGTCGATGCCGGCGAACCGCCAGTGCCCCATGCCCAGTGGCTCGCCTTCAGGCACCTCGCCGGCCACGGCGAACTGCGTTTCTCCATGTTGTCCGGTCTGCCGCGTGAAATCGATCTGGTGCAGCTGGATGCGCAGCTTTGTCATCCGCTCGCCCAGCGCTTTAGCTGCCGCTCGGTTGCGCGCGAGATTTGCTTCCAGTTCAAGCCGCTTTTCAAGATCGGCCCCGCCGGCATCCTGAAGCTGGCCCAGCTCGGATTGCAGTTGCGCGACCGCCTCGCTGCTCCGCTTGAAATCCGCGGACGCCTGCGCGAGCTGCAGAACCAGATTGCGCGGCTCTCCCGCCTGAATTTGCTGGATCCCGGTCTGCGTCGTGCGTTCGAAACTGATCGCATAGCTCACCAGGGTCGTCACGACGATGGCGATGAGCACACCAGGCAGCCTGGGCAGGCGTTTCTGGAGAAGCAGAATGAGCCCGAATGCGCCCACGCCGAAAACCAGGGTCGGCCAATGCGTGCGGCCGATCTGTTGCAACACGACCCAGAGGTCGCCAAGGAACCAGTCGCTGCGAGGCATAGGGACATTGATCAGCTTGTTGAGCTGGGACAGGCCGATGATCAGCGCGGCCGCATTGGTGAATCCCACGATAACCGGATGCGACAGGAAATTGACCACCAACCCGAGACGGAACAGTCCCAGCGCCAGTCGCAGGATGCCGACCATCAGGGCCAGCATCACCGACAGGGCGATGAAGGTTTCGCTACCTGCGGTTGCATAGGGGACCAGTGCTGCAGCTGACAGCAGCGATAGCATCGCGGTCGGGCCGGTATGCAACTGGCGCAACGACCCCCACAACGAGGCAACGATCACTGGCAAAAAACCGGCGTAGAGGCCGTACACCACCGGCAGGCCCGCCAGCTGCGCATAGGCCATGCCCTGCGGCACCAGGATGAGCGCTACGGTCACGCCGGCGAGCACGTCCGTGCGCACACCCTCGCGGGTCATGGGAAACCATGCGAGGAAGGGAAACAGCCGCATCAGTAAAGCAGTCGTGCGCGTGGACATCGGTTTCTCCGTCAAACGCCCGAAAGGGGTCCGCCCGCGTCAGCAGGCCTGCGAACAGGATGTCGGGCTGGGCCCGGTTTATTGGGAAGGGCGTGTCGCCTGACCCGGGTGCACGTCTTCAGGCGGGTGACGCCGCGCCGTGGTTGCTAGGGGTCCCCAGCACCACGCCACCCGCCTGCGACGTACACGGTCAATCCGGCCAGATTCGGGCCGGATGCATCGTCGACGACGCAGCCTTGGGCGCTGCCGTCGCACGCTTCGATGCAGCGGGGGCCGGAGCCGTCTTCACGACGGCGACGGCGGGCGTTTGCTGGGACTTGACCTTGCGCACGCCTGCGGCGAGTTTGCCGGATACCTTGTTCATGATTTCAGAATCTCCTTGATGAGTGCTTCCACGTCGGCGACCGCCGCCGCGCCGCGCGCGCCCAGCGCGTAGACGCTGCCGCCCTCGAGCGCCGCGCTGCGAAAGGCTGCGCGTCGCGTCAATCCATTCGTCAGCGCCGGCACGCCGAATTCCGCCAGCGCGGCCTGCATCGCGCCCGACAGCGCATTGCGGCGGTCGAGCTGGTTCACCACCAGGTGCGCGCGCATGCGCGGGTTGCGTTGCTGCGCCGCGTGCACTGCGTCGGCCATGTCGACGCTGGCCCACAGGTCGAGCGGCGAGGGCTGTACCGGAATCAGCACCAGATCGACCGCCCGCATCACGCGCTGCAGCGCATCCGACTGCAGGTGCGGCGGGCAGTCCACCAGCACGTAGCGCTGCGCACGCGCCGCTTCGCCGATCGCCGTCTCGACCGCATGGCCTGGCACCGGCCGTACCGGCGGCAGGTCGCCGTTCTGCACCCCGACCTGCGCCCAGTGTCCGGCCGAGCCCTGCGGATCGGCATCGAGCAGAACGGTGGCGCCGCGCCGGTGCAGGCCGGCCGCCAGATTGACCGCCAGCGTGGTCTTGCCGGTGCCGCCTTTCTGGTTCGCCAGCGCGATCCGCAAGGCGGCCATGACGCTTACGCCCCGCCCGCCGTCAGCGTGTCGATCTGCTGCGCCAGCGCCACCAGATCGGGGCCGATCTTCTTGCCATCGGCGTCCAGCGTGACGCTGACGTAGGTCTTGCCGAAACTGAGGTTGGGATAGTGCCGGGCAGCCTCGGCCAGCTTCGCCACGCCGTCGAGAAAGCGCCGGGTCTCGGCGTAGGTCTCGAATTCGAAGCGGCGACTCAGCATGGGCGGCAGATCCTGGCGCTGCCAGTTCGGGATGGGGTTGTTGTCTTCAGGCATAGCGTCGTTCCTTGTCGGGTAAATCCGCTTCCATCTTGCCGAGCTCGTCCAGATGCATCAACTCGTCGCGCAGAATGCCCGCGAACAGGCCATGGTGCGCGAAGTCGCGTACGCGCCCGCAATACGCCGCAGCCTCTTCGTACAAACGGATGGCTTCCACTTCCAGCACGCGGTCGATGGCGATCATCTCCCCCAGGCCGCGTCCCAGCCGCACCGGCGGCAATTGCGTCGCGTTGGGTGCCGCACCGAGCTTCAACAGGGCATCCATCAGGCTTTGCACGTGGCCGAGTTCCTCGGTGACGTCCTGCCGGAAATGCGCGCAATAGTCGGCCATGTCCCACTGGTCGCACAGCCGGGACTGGGCCATGTACTGCTGGACCGCCGCCATTTCATGCGCCAGTGCGCGATTGAGGTACCCGAGTAGCCGTGGATCGATTGCCATGCCGAACCTTTCACCTCGCTGGAATGCAGCTCACGTCGCCGTCGCGCCCCGCGCCATCCGCGCTGGGGCCGGCGGGCAGGATGTGCTCCACTTCGCCATGCACGCGGGCGATGATATGGGCGGCGATCAGACCGTCGCCCACGCGTTCGCAGGCATCCGCACCCGCACGCACCGCTGCGTTGACTGCACCGGTTTCGCCGCGCACCAGCACCGTGACGTAGCCGCCGCCGACGAACTGACGACCGATGAGGCGTACTTCGGCAGCCTTGGTCATGGCGTCCGCCGCTTCGATGGCGGGCACCAGACCGCGGGTTTCGATCATGCCGAGTGCGATCCCGTGGGTCGCACCGGCCATGACCGCGCCGACTGCCTCGACCTTTTCCACCCTCATGTCCATGACGCGCCCCGCTCAGGCAGCAGCGGCAGTGGGCAGGATGTTTTCGACTTCGCTGTGGACACGGGCGATGATGTGGGCGGCAACCAGGCCGTCGCCCACGCGCTCGCAGGCATCCGCCCCGGCGCGCACCGCCGCGTTGACCGCACCGGTCTCACCGCGCACCAGCACGGTCACATAGCCGCCGCCGACGAACTGACGGCCGATGAGGCGCACCTCGGCGGCCTTGGTCATGGCGTCCGCCGCTTCGATGGCGGGAACCAGACCGCGGGTTTCGATCATGCCCAGGGCAATGCCAGTCATACCTGTAGCCATTTTTACTCTCCTTTAAACGAAACGATGTTCAGACGATTCAGGCGGCGGCCGCGGTGGGGAGGATGTTCTCCACCTCGTTGTGCACGCGGGCGATGATGTGGGCGGCAACCAGGCCGTCGCCCACGCGCTCGCAGGCGTCGGCGCCGGCACGCACGGCGGCGTTCACCGCACCGGTTTCGCCGCGCACCAGCACGGTCACATAGCCGCCACCCACGAACTGGCGGCCGATCAGCCGCACTTCCGCGGCCTTGGTCATGGCGTCGGCGGCTTCGATTGCCGGCACCAGTCCACGCGTTTCAATCATTCCAAGAGCGATACCCGTCATTGCGTTTGCCATGATGCTTCTCCTTTACACGGTTAATGAGACTGCCTTCTCTGCTTCGTGACGCTCTTCCGTCACACTCCACTGGTCGATGATCCCGAGGATCGTCAAATCAGTAAGAATCCTGTAGTCGCCGGCGCCGTAGCGGGCGGCCGATCCGCCGGCGGTAAACACCCATTTGCCCTCCGGCACGCCCACCGGATCGACCGCCACCGAGAGGGCTCCCTTCTGGTCGGCCAGCACGCGCAGCGAGGCGCTGAACAGGCCGGGAACGCGGCGCGTGCACACCAGATCCGAGACCACGCGCATGATCTCCATCTCAATGCTCCTGCCAGTGGTCGATGATGCCGATGATGGTCAGGTCGCTCGGGAAATCCTTCGCGCCTGCCGCCTCGCGCGCCGCCGAACTGCCGACGCAGATCACCCAGTCGCCCGGGATGCAGCCCACGGCATCCACCGCCACGCTGCGCGCGCCACCCGTTTTCTCGCGCACCACCAGCAGGGGGCGGTGGCCCATTTCGCGCACGCGGTTGGTCGAGACCAGGGTTTTTTCAACTTGCATGATCTTCATGAATCACCTCAATGCCCATGCGGATCGGGTTCACTGTCGGCCACGGCTTCCTGCGCGCTGCCCGGCGCCTTGCCCTGCACAGTCATGCCGCAATAGAGCAGGCCCTCCGCGGCGAGGACCGGGTAGCGCGCCGTGATCGCCGCCTTGATGCGCCGGCAGCGCGCCACCGCGCGTTCGCGCGATCCGGGCACCTGCTCGTCGTAGCGGTAGTGGATCGCGATCGGGATCGGCAGGCCACGCGACACGTTCAGCTTGCTGAAGATCCTGATGCCCACGTCCATGTCCGCCGCGCCTTCCTCGATGGTGTACATGTGCCCGAAGTAGGCCAGGTTGCGCAGGTGGACCTCGTCGAAGCCCTCGCCGATGTTGATGAAGCGCTCGGCATGGCCGATGTCGGCGTAGCGTCCGTTGTGCTGGGCGCAGACGTAGTCGATCTGCGACAGGTTGTTGGTCAGCAGGCGTTCGATCAGGCGGCGCATGCCGGCTTCCGGCGCACTGCAGCCGGCTGCGCGCACCGCCTCGTCGATTGCCGCGCCCAGGCACGCGCGCGCTTCGGAAGCCGCCATGCCGGCGGTCTGCTGATAGATCGCCAGATTGTCGACGTGGCAGTCCACGCGCATCGCGCCGCTGGCGTCCGGGATGTGGATGCGGATCGCGTCGTTGTCGGTATCCACACCGATCAGCAGCGTCGCGACCGAGGCACCGCAGCAGAAGCCGTTCTCGATCGCGGTGCGGAACGCTTCCAGGCGATCCAGCGCGGCCTGTGCGGCCTTGCGGTCGTCGCTGCCGTGCGCGGCGCAGCCTTCGTGATGCGGATCCGAGCTGCTGAAGTGGTACACCGCGACCTTGAGGTAACGCGTACCGGCATCCGAGGTGGTCGGCAGGCCTTCGCGGAAGCGGCGCAACTCGGTCTCGATCCACTGCTTGACGTTGAGTTCGATGTCGAACATCGCGCCTGCGTAGGACTTGCGGCGGCGCACCGCCTGGTGCGGCAGACGCAGCACGAATTGCAGCAGGCCTTTCAGGCGCCCATCCGCGCAGGGCGTGATGTCGATCTCGTGGAAGCCGCACTCGACGAAGAAGCGCTGCGTGGCCTCCGCCTCCGCATGACCGTTCCAGCGTGCGGCGAATTCCTGCGCCAGCGCATGGTAGGCCTGCAGCACGCAGTAGCCGTACAGCGTGCGCATGTCGAGCGTGGTCACCCAGGCGTCGGCCAGCACGCTTGCCGGCAATTCGAAGCCGAGCCGTTCGCGCGCGATCTGCTGCGCGCGCTCCTCGAACCCCGCCTCGTGCTGCTGTGCCGCGATTTCCTTCAGCGTCGGCACGATGGCATCGAAACGCTGGCGGATGCTGCGTTCGTAATCGGCCAGCGCGGCATTGCGCGCCACGTCGATCAGCGCATGCGCCTGCGGGGCGCAGGTGGCGCTCACGCATTCGCCGTCCCGATCCTGCATGCCGGGCGGGCAGAAGCTGTGCCGCTGGGGCCATCCCGGCAGCCTGCTCGCCGCGGGCGCGGTGCGCACCGCCATGCCGGCCGGGGCAGACTGGCGGGCGCGCATCGCTTCAGAACGTTGACGGGTATTCATGCCTGATCGTCCCTGTTAGCCGCTCAGCCCCGCGCCCCGCCGGACACGGTGATCGCCGCGCCCGTGCTGGCATTGCCGCTGCTGCCGGTGATCCGGCTGGTGCTGGGCGCCGGACGCTCCATTTCGCGGTTGTCGCGCGCAGTCGCGCCGTTGCCGCGCGCATCGCCGCGCAGGGTCGGATTGCGACGCTGCGCCGAACGACCTTCGGTGCCGGTCACGCGATCGCCTCGATCCCAGGCGTCGCCGGTGATGCGCCGCTCGCGGCCCTCGCCGGTGATGCGCTCGGGCGCCGCCGGGGCGGGCGCAGGCGCGGCAAGGCTCGCCGCCGCTTCCTCGCGGTAGCGGAATTCGGGCGTGCCCGAGATCAGGCCGACCGCGCGCGCCATCGGTCCGGTGATGCGGCCGCTGTCGCCGTAGGCGCTGCCGGTGATGCGGCGCGTTTCGCTGTTGCGCGCCATGCGTGCCGGCGTCGCAATCGAGAAATCGCGCGGATGCCCGGCCTCCGCCGGCTCGATGCCGCAGGCCGCTGCCGCCTGGTCTTCGCCCAGGTAGGGCGTGCCGCTCACCGGCTGGCATTCGCCGCGTTCGTTGCCGGTCATCTTCGCGTCCGGCCCGGGCTGGATGCCGGTGAGCGCCGGGCTGCGGCCGAGCCGCGCGCGATTGATCGCTTCGGCCGCGACACGTGAGGCGCAGAACTCGGAGTACTGCTCGGCGCCGATATACGAACTGCCGGTCACCGGCTTGCAGGCACCGTACTCGTCACCGGTCACCTTGATCGAACGCCCGACCAGGGTGCCGGAGACATCCTGCCCGCGCACCGTACGCGACACGCCCACCTTGGCCGGGGACTGATAGTGATAGGACGCGTCGCGGCAGAAGGACACGAATTCTTCGCTCGGAATGTAATCGGTACCAGTCACACGCTTGCAGCCGCCCTGCTCAACGCCGGTAAGGCTCGACGAGCGACCCACTCGGGTTCCGCTCACCATTGCGCCAGCGCTCGTGTGACTGGTTTCCACCTTTTTTGGGGCATCGCCCTCGCCATTGCGCGACGCCGCCGCGTCGGCATAGGCCGTGCCGGTGATGGCGCGCGCCGCACCCTGCTCGCCGCCGGTGACGCGCACCGTGCGGTTGAGATCGGTGCCGCTCACGGCCTGGCGTTTCGCGGTCATGCCGACGCCGACCTTCTCCGGACGCGGCTCGGGTGCGGTGCCGCAGAACTCGCCGACCTGCTCGGCCGCCAGGTATTCGGTGCCGGTCACGCGCTTGCAGGTGCCGTGCTCGTCGCCGGTGACCCGGGTACTGCGACCCACTTCCGTGCCGGTCACGCGACGGCCGCGGCTGGTGCTGCTGGCCCCCACCTTGGCCGGCGAGGGTTCGGGCAGCGATCCGCAGAATTCGCCGAACTGTTCGGCGCCGACGTATTCGGTACCGGTCACGGTGCGGCAGGAGCCCGCTTCGTTGCCGGTCACGCGCGAAGTGCGCTCGACCTGATTGCCGGTGACGGTGCCGCCGGACAGCGTCGTGCCGATTTCCACCTTGGCCGGTTCGGGACGGACGCGGCCGCAGGGACGGCAGGGCGCCGCATCGCCGCGTCCCCGCATCGACTGCTCGATGCGGCGCAAGCGCGCTGCGGAGGGCGGCTCCGGCGTCAGATCGACGCCGGGGCGCGCGGACTCGATGCGCGCGGCGTAGGTTTCGCCATGCTGGCAACCACAGCTTGCGGTTTGAACCGGTGCCGCCGAAGCGGGCGAGGCCGATGCGGACGCGCTGCTGCGCGCAGCCATGCGGGCCTCGGTCGCGCTTCTGGGCGCAGCGCCCTTGTTGGTTGTGAGCGCGCTCTTCCCGTGCAGGGAGAGCGCCTGGCGGCGGGCGATGGCCGCCTCTCGGCCGCTGAGGCGTTCGCCCGTCGCGGTTGCAGTCGCTTCACTCATAATCTGGTTTCCTTATGCTTCTGCAGAAGATCATTAGGTGCTTGCCTCAGGCAGCCATGCATTTGCCCTTGGGATGGAATATAAATTTGTCGTTTCATAATAAAAAATGAATAATTTTTATTGTTTCCATTCGCTCTGATGAATGTATTAACCCCCTAGAGGAAGTCCGATGAACGTAACATTTCGCCAGTTGCGCCTGCTGGAAGCGGTTGCACGCAATTCCAGCTTCACGCGCGCCTCCGAGGAACTGCATCTCACCCAGCCCGCGGTTTCGACCCAGATCAAACAGCTGGAAGAGGAAATCGGCATGCCCTTGTTCGAGCAGATCGGCAAGAGGATTTTCCTCACCGAGGCCGGCAAGGAGGTGTATGCCTTCAGCCGCACCATCGCGCAGCAATTCCGCGACATCGAATCCGTGCTCGACGACATGAAGGGCGTGAAGCGCGGCACGCTTTCGCTGACCATCACCAGCACGGGCAAATATTTCGCGCCCTATCTGCTGGCGGCATTCATCAAGCGCCACCCCGGCACCCAGGTGCATCTCGAAGTCTCCAACCGCGAGGAGCTGGTGCAGCAGCTGCAGGACAACATCCCGGACCTGGCGATCATGGGCACCCCGCCAGACAACATGGAACTGCGCGCCCAGGCCTTCATGCAGAACCCGCTGGTGATCATCGCGCCGCCGGACCATCCGCTGGTCGGCGTCGCCCGCGTGCCGCTCAGCCGGCTCGTCGAGGAGAACTTCATCCTGCGCGAGCGGGGGTCGGGTACGCGCAATGCCGTCGAACGCTTCTTCCAGCAACGCGGCATCAAGTTCAACACCTCGATGGAGATGAGCCGCAACGAGGCCGTCAAGCACGCAGTGATGGCCGGACTCGGGCTGGGCATCGTCTCCCTGCATACGCTGGAGTTCGAACTGGCCCTGGGCCGCGTGGCCATCCTCAGCGTGGAGAGTTTCCCGATCATGAAGGAGTGGTATCTGGTCCATCGCAGCGGCAAGCGCATGTCGCCGATCGCGCAGGCTTTCCACTCCTTCGTGCTGAACGAAGCGGACAGCATCATGAAACTGCCGCAACCCAAGCCCGTCACCCGCTCGCGCCGGCGCGTGACGCGCTCCTGACGCGAAACACATCCACGCGGCTCAGTTCTTGAACTTCACCAGCCGCGTGACCTGAATGTCGGAGATGAACACCACGCCCGTGTGTTCGCTGAAGAAGGGCGCATAGCCTTCCAGGATGGGCTTCACCAGTTCCTCGGGGACGGCGACGATGATCATGATCAGCACGGCCTCCTCGTTGAACATCAGGTGGCCTTCGTGGAAGCCGTGGCGTCCCTTGCCCGACAGGTTGTTGACGATGGTGTAGCCGCTGACGCCGGCACGATCCAGCAGGTCGGTGGCGAATTCCTGATGGGCCCCCTCGAGAATGATCTCGAGTTTCTTGAGGGGGCTGAAGTTGAGGTTTTTCATGCCGCGAGCTCCTTGATTTCTTCTGAATGCGCACTGCCCTCCGACGCGTGCTGCCGCCAGCCGCCATCCTCGAACAGATGAAACACGCCGGTTTCCGGATCCACGATGGCCATCCGCACCCAGCCGTTGTAGACAAGGTTCCTGACCTGGACGACCGCCTCGATGGCGCGCCGGGCCAGATCGAACGGCGCTTCGATGAAGGTGAGCAGACGCATGGGCTCGTGATAGGGCAGACCATCCTTGAGGACGGTCTGCGCCGGCAGGCCGGTACGCAGGTCGCTCAGATTCCCCGTCATCACGCCGAAGCGGCCGGCGACGTTGTGGTAGACCTTGCTGCCGCTGCCGTAATGCTCGTTGTCCACCGTCGAGAAGTAATGCTCCATGTTGATCCACTGCCCCACCACCAGCGGCCCGGCCAGGATGGTTTCCAGCAGACGCCCCTTGGGGTCGGCGCGGTAGTCGTACGACTGCAGGAAGACGCGCCCCTCCAGGTCCATCTTCTCGGTGAGATGGCGCCGTCCGATGACGAAGCCGGCGTTGCGCGACAGCCCCCATTCCGGGCGCACCTGCGACCAGTCCGAAGCATTCCGCAAGGCATGGCGGTAAGCCTTTGCCGGATCGATGTCGCCCCCCGGCTCCAGCGTCGGCATGCGTTCGGCCGCGCTGAGCCGGGTGGCGGATTGCAGGCCGCTGCCAAGCCGATCCACGTACACCAGATGGCTGGGCGGCAACAGATCCATGTCGTGCAGCTGGATCTCGTCCGTCGTGGTGTTGTGGAAAGCGGGGACGAACCAGGTATCGTCCGGAATGGCAATCCCCTGCGCACGCAAGCCTTCGCGGACCGCCGGCTTGTTGGCGATCTGGGCGAGCACCCGTGCATTGACGATGCCGTGATTGCCGCCGCAGGCGCCGCAATCCAGCGCGGATTCGTAGGGATTGTTCTCGGACGTGCTGCCGTGCCCCACCAGCAGCACGAATCGCGAGAAGCCCTCGGTCAGGCCGATGGAACGCAGCGCCGTGCCGACGAAGTTCAACTGCTCGTCCAGGGTGAAACCGATGCGGCCCAGCCGCTCCATCTGCATTTGCGCGTAGCCGCGGTCGATGCGGTAGACCTTGCGCAGGCGCGCGACGAAGGCAGATTCGGTGCGCGCGTCCAGATCGAAGCGGCGCGCGAAATCGGTCGGCCCCTCGCGATTGCCCAGTGCGGTTTCCCGCAGTTCGCGAATCATGTCGTCGGTGATCGCTTCGCGCTGCACATCCAGTTCCCTGACGATGGCCTTGACGATCAGGGCGCGTTGCAGGGAGCGGATGATCGAGTCCGCCTGCTCCCGGCTGAGCTTATCCAGCAGCAGCCGGCTGTCCGGCTTGTCCGGGTGCAGGCGCTGGCGCCAGCGGCTGTAGGCGAGCGGCGCAAGGCTCTTGCCGAACATGTCCAGTCCGAACAGAAGACCGATCGCCTCCACGGTGATGAAGGGCGAGAGCACCGAAGCCTTCAGTTCATGGAAGACCTGCTCCAGCGAGGACACGAAGGCCTGATCGTCGGGGCTGCGCGCGATGGCGAGCTCCAGCACCACGTTCTTCGGACTTGCCACGACCGGGCAGAGATGGGTTTCGCTGCCCTTCTCCAGACCGATGAAGCTCACCGGCACCCCGAAGAAACCTGCAATGCCGAAGGTCTGGTAATCGCCGATCTTTTCCAGGTGGCGCCGGATGCGTTCCGAGCGTACGTCGATACAGAACATGAGCTGCGCGAACGGCCGCTTCTCGCGCTGCACGGGCCGAGTCAGATCCATTCCGTGCATGAGCCGCCCGATGGCGCGGGATTCCAGCGCGCTCAGCCACATGCGTCCTTCCATCGCTTCGAATTCCGCGAGCGTGGCAGTGATCCTGGCGAGATCGTCCGGCGCCAGTCGTCGCAGGGCGTCTGCCATTCCGGCCCGGTCCGCCAGGCCGTGCAAATCGGCGGCCAGCGTCTTTGCCTCGTGTTCGCGCTTGCGCACCAGATACTGCGGCAACAGGCGATCTATCCGCTTCGCACGACGCGAAGCAATGGCATCCTCGACGGCATGCGCCATGTCCGGCAACACATGGCCGCCATGGAACTCGCGTCGCAGATAGGCTTCCGCAGGGTGCGCCTCGACGAAACGCGCAAGATCCGCGAGGGTGTGCGGCAAACCCTTGCGCTGTGCGTGCTCACGCAGAAGGGCCAGCCCCAGCACCAGACGTATGGCCAGGTAGTCGACCAGATCGGCAGGGTAGTGACGGGCCCAGTGGTAGTGCTTGGCGCCCGCACGCCAGCGGATGAACCCTGCCCAGCCATGCAGACGGGTCAGCTCGCAGGTGAAATGGCTTTTCCAGTCATCCTCGGGTACGCCCAGCGCCTCCATGACGTGGCTGATGATCCCTTCGGACGTATCGTCGGCGGCGAGGATGCGCTTGATGTGCAATCCCCGGATGAAAAGACGCAGATTGCGCTGCGCCACCGCGCTCCAGGCAGCGAACAGGCCCTTCTCGCGCCCGGGCATCTGCCACACCGATTGGCCTTCGTCGAAGAAGTCGAGACAGCTCTTGATCACGAGTTCATTCAGGATCGCGCCGATCTCGGTTCCGAAAAGCATGTCCACGATTGCATGGAGCGGACGGCCGGGCGGCATGTCGGCACGCACCTGCGCCGCCAGCACGGCAGCGTCGATTTCGCGCGACGGCAATCGGGCACCCGACAATGCGGCATGGACGTCGTGCGCATCGGCGAGTGTCGCCCGTATGCCGATCGACAATCCGGTTTCGGTCAGCAGGGCCATCAGCAAGCGATGCTGATCCAGTCCGGGGATTTCCGGCCTGTCGACAAGAAAACGCGCCACCTGGGCCTTCAATACGGCAAGATCCATCTTGCCTTCGGCCAGATAGCGTTGCTGCACCGGACGCGGCAGATAACTGCGGGCGTGGAACAGGCGCTCGCCTTCGGCCACCGCCTGCTCGAACGGCAGGTGCTCAAGGCCGTAAAGCGGGTTGTGATGGATGAAGGTACGCATCGGCCAGAAAAAGGGAATGGCTTCCCCGGCCACATGGGCGATGGCACGAATCCTGAGGCGTCGTCCGAGTGCAAGGCTCACAGCCCACCTCCTGTCAGCATGAAACCGGCGATGGCGAAGACGCCCAGCACGCCGGTCAGGGACAGCGTCGATGCACATCCGATGTCCCTGGCCGGCGTGTCGCGCCCTGCACCGAAGAGGAAACCCTGCAGCAAGCGCGTGGCAGCCCACCCCCAGGTCAGCCAGATCAGCAGCACGCCGAGTGCGCCGCCCAGATCGAGCGCCTGAACCAGATGCAGCAAGGCAAAGAAACCGGGGAAAGGCGGGGTGGCAATCGCAGCCAGCACGGACGCTGCCAGCACAGCCGAAAGTCGCGGCAGACTGCCGATCAGCCCGCCCTGCAAGCCCGCGTAGGCCGCCCCGAAGCGTTTCGTCAACGGTTTGGCAAGCAGGGCCACCAGGGCCGACGGCAGGCTGAACCAGAGCACGAAGAGGTGAAGCGACTTGAGGTCGGTGCCGCTGGCAGCGAGCACCCAGGTCAGCGCAAGTGCGGACGTCGACAGGAAGCCCGCCCACATCCCCATGTCCCGCACGGTCAGCAGGCGCAGCGCGTAGAAACCGGACGTCAGCAAGGCCCACGGCACGAAGGCGTGCGGAACCGGATGCGGAACCACTTGCAGCAGCAATACGCCACACTGCGGCCACAGGAGCAGCAGCAGCGCACGCGCGACCGGATTGCGCAGCGGCGCGAACGTGCCGTTGAGCACGATGCTCAACGGATAGAGCGGCAGGAAGAAGGCCACGACGAGCAGCGTCATCACACCCACCGCAGCCAGATGTTGAGCCGCCGCGACACGCCCAGCACGGCCTGCGTCAGCCAGGCATAGACGTCGGCCACATAGAACTCGCGAGAAAGCAGAGAATAGAGCGCCAGCCGCAGTGGCGTGGCCGGTCCGCTGCGCGCCCCGCCATTGATCGTTGCGTAGTAGGTCGCCAGCCAGCCGCCCACGACCGCAGCCGTCAGCAGCGCAGCGAGTACCTCGAAGGTCCCGAGCGGTATGCTGGCCGCCGCGTAGATGCGGTCGCTGAATGCGCGGTCAGGATAGAGGAACAGGTCGAAGGCGTGGCCGATCCAGGTATAGCCCGCCACGACGATGACCAGCGACAGGATGATCATGGCCATCAGCCGCCACGGGCTGCCGGCGCGCAGCCGGTAGGTCACGAACAGCAGCTGCGCGCCGGTGACCCAGCCGAAGAACAGCAGGATGATCGCGCCCTGGCGGCCGACGAAATCCTCGTCCACCACCCAGTGCGACAAGCCGAGAATGACAAAGGGCACCACCACGGTGAGGGCGGCCGCCACGACCCAGGGCAGCCGGTAGGCGGCCGGCTTGCGCTCCACCACGAAGGTATACACGTCGTCATGCGGCACTCCGTCCTGCTTGCGGGCATTCGAGATCACGCTGCCGGCGCCGAGGAAGAGCGTCCCCTTGAACAGGCCGTGTGCGATGAGATGGTAGATCGCCAGGGAGAACGCGCCGACACCGGCCTCGACGAACATGAAGCCCATCTGTCCCATGGTGGAATAACCGAGGGATTTCTTGATGTCGTTCTGCATCAGCATCATCACCGAACCGAGAATGGCGGTCACGAGACCAACCACGAACACCAGATGCAGCACCTCGCCGGCGTGCACGAACACCGGCGCAAAACGATTGATGATGAAGCCGCCTGCGTTGACGATGCCGGCGTGCATCAGGGCCGACACCGGCGTCGGCCCCTCCATGGTGTAAGGCAGCCAGGTATGCAGGGGAAACTGCGCCGACCGCGCGAAAGCGGCGAACGCGACCAGGAACGCCACTGTCGTCGTCAGCGGCAGACCGAGCGCGGTGTGCGCGCCGGGGTCGGCGGCGATGCGCTCGAACAGCACCGGCAGCGAGGTCGTTCCGTAGGCCTGGTAGAGCAGGACGGCGGCGAGGATGAGCGGCAGATCGCCGAGACGGTAGGTGAAGAACGACCAGAATGCGTAGCGCTGGGCAGCCGCGCGCGACGCGTCTTGCCCGAGCAGGAAGTAAAGCACCACCCCGACGAGATGCCACGCCACCAGCAGGGTAACGAGATCGCCAGCCGCAACCATCAACAGAATGGCTGCGGCCATGAGATCGAGCAGGATGTAGAAGCGTGCATAGCCGGGCTCTTCCGCCATGTAGCGCACGGCGTAGACGTGCACGACGAGACTGATGCCGGCAACCATCACCGCCATCACGCTGGCCAGCGGATCCAGGATGAGGCTGCCCCATCCCAGGCCGAACGCGATCCAGGACGGCTGGCGGTCGGCGAAATACAGCGCGAGCACGGCCACGGCGAACAGGAAGGTCAGCGCGGCGAAAGCCACGCTCAGGCGTGCGATGTTGCGCCGCGGCCGATCCGCGAGCAGCGTGATCAACAAGGCCGAGAGCAAGGGCGTGGCCGGGAGCAGGATCGTAAGCTTGTCCACCGCGTCAGTCTCCTAGGTCAAGAGTTGTCACCGTCCGGCATTCGAAGGTCGCCGGCATTTCGTGGTCCTGCCGAGGTACTGGGCAAAAAAGCCGCACGCAAACGCAACTCAGCCATAAGGCATCCTCCGGATGAATGCTCATGTCGCAGGACTATCGTTATTCAATTCGCTCGGGACAGCGTTGCCCACATGAGTGGCAGGCAGTCCATTTCGAGAGACTGCGGCCTATCCTAGAGTCGGCGATCCATACATAACAGTCGTAATTTTTTATGGGAACAATTAGCTGCAATGAATGGAATAATCTCCAACGGGATACGCGCTCGCTGGCCGTGCCGCCAGCGAGCGTGCGCGTGTTGCCACCTTGTCAAACGAACGATTAGAATCCCGCCATCCGGGGATCCAGCCCCCGGCCCAGGGCCTGGCCCTCAAGACGGTGTCCCGTCCAAGTCTGGCGACGCGCTTTCGGAGATTCGCAATGGACACCGCACGCACCCCGCACCCAACTCTCGGCTCCGCTTTCAAATACTGGCTCAAACTCGGCTTCATCAGCTTCGGCGGCCCTGCCGGACAGATCGCGATGATGCATCAGGAGCTGGTGGAAAAACGCCGCTGGATTTCCGAACGCCGCTATCTGCATGGCCTCAACTACTGCATGTTGTTGCCCGGGCCGGAAGCGACCCAGCTCGCGATCTACATTGCGTGGCTGATGCACGGCGTCAAGGGCGCGGTGCTGGCAGGCGTGCTGTTCTTCCTGCCGGCCTTTGCCCTGCTCTCGCTGCTCGCCGTCGTATATCTCGCCTGGGGCGATGTGCCGCTGGTGCAGGGAATTTTCTACGGCATCAAACCGGCGGTCGTCGCAGTGGTGCTGTTCGCCGCCTGGCGCATCGGCAGCAAGACCTTGAGAAACGAAGTGCTGTGGGGCATGGCGGCGCTCGCCTTCATCGGCATCTTCTTCTTCGACATCGGCTTTCCGTGGATTGTGCTGGCGGCGGCGATACTGGGCGCGCTTGGCGGAAAACTCATGCCGGCCAGGTTCAAGGGCAGCGGCGGACATGGCGCGAGCAACAGGCAATACGGCCCGGCGCTGATCGACGACGACACGCCTACGCCCGCGCACGCGAAATTTTCCTGGGGCAAACTGATTGCCACCACCGCGATATTCATCGCGATCTGGCTGGCGGCAATGTTGGCTGTCAGCGGCCAGCAGACGCTGACCGACATGGGCAACTTCTTCACCCGGGCGGCCTTCCTCACCATCGGCGGCGCGTATGCCGTGTTGCCTTATGTGTACCAGGGCGGCGTGGAACATTACCAGTGGCTGACCGGCCCGCAGATGATGGATGGATTGGCACTCGGCGAAACCACACCCGGGCCGCTCATCATGATCGTCACCTGGGTGGGCTACATGGGCGGCGTCGCCAAGGAGGTGCATGCCAACCCGTTTGCGGCAGGGCTTGCGGGCGCCGCGGTGGCGACCTTCTTTACCTTCCTGCCCTCGTTCTGGTTCATCATCGCGGGCGGGCCGCTGGTCGAGTCCACCCGCAATGAACTGAAATTCACCGCGCCGCTGACGGGCATTACCGCCGCCGTGGTCGGCGTCATTCTCAATCTGGCGGTGTTTTTTGCCTGGCACACCTTCTGGCCGCAGGGTGTAAAGGGCGATCCCTTCGCCGGCAGTTTCGAATGGTTTCCGGTCCTGGTCGCCGTTGCCGTCTTTGTGGCCTTGTGGAAATACAAGGCCGACATCATGAAAGTGATCGGCGCATGCGCGCTCGTCGGCCTGGTTTATAGTTTTATCGTTTGAGGAGGAATCCATGGAGCCCACCCCCCAACCACTCACGTATTGCGGCGGCGTCACTGGCGCCGAGCCCGGTCAGGCGGCGCCGCGCACCATCCGGCCCGCCGACCTGAATCCCGACGCCACCCTGGTGTTCGATGTGCGGCGCGAGGCCGATTTCAACGCATCCGCCGAACTCATCCCCGGCGCGCTATGGAAAAACCCGGACATGATCGACGCCTGGATCGGCGCCGTGCCGCTCACGCTTGATCTGGTCGTGTACTGCGTGCGCGGCGGGACGATATCCAACATGGTGGTCGACCGCCTGCGGGCGGTCGGCGCGAAAGCGCGCTACGTCGAGGGCGGGATCGAGGCCTACAAAGCCGCCGGCGGCAGGCTGGTCCGCAAATAACCCAAAGGGAGTAGTTGACTAAATTACTCGGCCATTCTATGGTGCGTCATCGCAATTTTTATTTAATGGCAAGGACGCACACATGGAACGCGAAATCAACGGCAAGATCGTCGAAACCGACCCCGAGGGCTATCTGGTCAATCTGGAGGACTGGTCCGAAGAACTGGCCATCGAGCTGGCCAAGGAAGACAAGCTGGAACTCCAGGAAAACCACTGGAAGATCATTCACTACATGCGCGACCAGTTCGCGCAGAACGGCACCGCCCCCAACCTGCGCTTCCTGCAGAAGGGGCTGAAGGAAGAATTCGGCGACGAATGGGGCGACAAGAAATTCCTGTTCGACCTGTTCCCCTTCGGGCCCGCCAAGCAGGCCGGCCGCTACGCCGGCACGCCCAAGCCGACCGGCTGCGTGTAAGGCGCACCGCCCCCAGAAGCCCTGCGAGTCTGCAGGGCTTTTTTACGCCCGCCGTACGCGCTAGGATGCGGTTTCCGCCAACGATTCCGACCCGCCATCATGAAACGTCTCGCCGCCGTTCTCGCTCTCGCCTCCCTGGCTTCGTTCGCCCACGCCTTTCCCTGGTACGCCTCGGGCAACAACATTCGCGGCGCGCAGCTGATGACCGAACAGGAACGCCACGACTACGTCGCCAGGCTGCAAACCATGAAGACCCTGCCCGAATGCCAGGCCTACTGGGATGGGCACAACAAGGAAATCGACGCGCGCGCGGCGCAGCAGCATGTCGCCCTGCCGCCGGTGCAGGGCAATCCCTGCCAGGTGATGGTGCAGATGGGACGCATCCGCTGATACGATGGCCGGGGCTCAGGCACCCCGGAACATGAAGTACACCGCGCCCACCAGGCAAAGCGCCGCCCACAGGAAATCCCACTTCAGTTCGACCTTCATGTAGAGCACCGCGAACGGCACGAAGACCGACAGCGCGATGACCTCCTGCATGATCTTCAGCTGCGGCAGGTTCATCACGGTGAAACCGATGCGGTTCGCCGGTACTTGCAGCAGGTACTCGAACAGCGCGATGCCCCAGCTGGCGAAGGCGGCGATCACCCACGGCTGGTTGTGCAGGTCCTTCAGGTGCGCATACCAGGCGAAGGTCATGAACACGTTGGACATGGTCAGCAGGATCAAGGTCTGCAGGGATGCGGGCATGCTCGGCTCCGATGAAACATCAGCGTCATTGTAGGCAGTGCACGCGTTAAAATGCGGCCTTTCCGTATGCAAGGACAAGCACGATGAGCGCACCGCTGGTGGGCGTGGTGATGGGGTCTTCCAGCGACTGGGAGGTGATGAAGCACGCGGCGCTGCTGTTGAAGCAGCTGGGCGTGCCCTTCGAAGCCAAGGTGGTATCGGCGCATCGCACCCCCGATCTGCTCTACGAATACGCGACGCAGGCCGAAGCACGCGGACTGAAGGCCATCATCGCCGGCGCCGGCGGCGCGGCGCACCTGCCGGGCATGATTGCCGCCAAGACGATCGTGCCGGTGCTGGGCGTGCCGGTACCGTCGAAATACCTCAAGGGCATGGATTCGCTGCTCTCCATCGTGCAGATGCCCAAGGGCATTCCGGTTGCCACGTTCGCGATCGGGGAAGCCGGCGCGGCCAACGCCGCACTGTTCGCCGCCGCGCTGATCGCGCGCACCGATACCGGTCTGGCAGCGCAGCTCCACGATTTCCGCCGCGGCCAGTCCGACTCGGTGCTGACGATGGATCTGCCCGATGTCGAGTAAGGTGCTGCCGATTCTGTCAGGAGCCTACGATTCCGCACGGGTTTCAGCCCGTGGTGGATCGAAGTCCCGGCAACCCACACGTCCCATTCTGCCCGGGGCGACACTGGGCATCCTGGGCGGCGGCCAGCTGGGCCGCATGTTCACCGTCGCCGCGCGCACCATGGGCTACAAGGTCATGGTGCTCGATCCCGATCCGCACAGCCCGGCCGGCCAGATGGCCGACGTGCACTTGCAGGCTGGTTACACCGATGCCGGCGCATTGAAACAATTGGCGGAAACCTGCGCCGCCGTCACCACCGAATTCGAGAACGTGCCGGCGGACAGCCTGATCGCGCTGGCGAGAAACTGCCGCGTTTCGCCCGGTGCCGACGCCGTGGCCATCGTGCAGGACCGCAGCCATGAAAAATCCTGGCTGGCGCAGCACGGCTTTGCCACCGCGCCCTTCGCCCTGGTCTACAGCGAGGGCGACCTCGACGCCGCGCTGGCGGACATCGGCACCCCTGCGCTCTTGAAGGTGGCCCGCTTCGGCTACGACGGCAAGGGCCAGGCACGCATCCATGTGCCCGCGGATGCACACGCCGCCTTCCGCGAATTCGGTGGCCAGCCCTGCGTGCTCGAAGGCTTCGTGAATCTGGAATGCGAAGTGTCGGTGGTGCTGGGACGCAGCGACGCGGGCGAATGCGCCCTCTTCCCGGTCGCCGAGAACCGCCATGTCAACGGCATCCTCGACGTCTCCATCGTGCCCGCCCGCGTCGCGGAATCCCTTGCGCAGCAGGCGCGCGACATGGCCCGCGCAGTGGCTGACGCGCTCGGCTATGTCGGCGTGATGGCGGTCGAGTTCTTCGTCGTCGATGGCAGGCTCATGGTCAACGAGATCGCGCCGCGCCCGCACAATTCCGGCCACTACACGCTGGACGCCTGCGTCACCGACCAGTTCGAACAGCAGGTGCGCGCGCTCGCCGGCCTGCCGCTGGGCGACACGCGCCTGCTGTCGCCGGTGGTGATGGTCAACATCCTCGGCGACCGCTGGCAGAACGGCGGTCCGCACTGGGACACGCTGCTGGCGCATCCCGCCATCAAGCTGCACTTGTACGGCAAGGAGGCGGCACGGCACGGCCGCAAGATGGGGCACTTCAATGTGCTGGACGCCGACGCCCAGGCTGCACTCGGCCTGGCGGAAAGCATGCGCGATGCGCTGTAGCTTCGGACTCGCCCTGCTGCTGGCCAGCGCTGTTGCACAGGCAGAGGATCGCCTGCCGCTCGTCGTCGCCGGCCAGCGCATCCAGGTCGAGGTCGCCGCCACGCCGCAGGCGCGGCAGCGCGGCCTGATGGGACGCACCTACCTGCCCGCCGACAGCGGCATGCTGTTCGTGTTCGAAGCACCGGGCCGCTATTGCTTCTGGATGCACGACACCCCGCTGCCGCTCTCCATCGCCTTCATCGACGATACCGGCCGCGTCGTCGGTTTCGCCGACATGCAGCCGCGCACCGACACCCCGCACTGCCCGCCGGCCGAGGTGCGCTACGCACTGGAAGTGGCACAGGGCAGCTTCCTGCGCCAGCGGCTCGCGCCCGGTGCGCGGGTCCAGGGCCTGCCCTGAGTCAGGGCGACATCGCCCGGATCGACAACGTCATCGCCCTGCCGTCGGCGTCGCTCTTCAGCACGCGCACCGGCAGGTAATGCCGGTCGATGGCGAGCCAGGCTTCGAAACGGCCGTCGGGGTCGTCCAGCCGTGCAAGCCGAAGGGTGCGCAGCGGCCCCAAAGCCGTCTGCAAGGTTTCCTCGCCGCGCACTTCGTAGGTATAGCTGCGCAGCTTCTTGCCGTTGAACACCGGAAGAATCGTTGCCCCGGCGGGCGGCGCGACGAGCGCCAACTGGAAAAACAGGCTCAGCGCATCCTGCACGCCGTCCGGATACGCGAAATGGCTGGGCGCGCCACGTGCCGGTTCCAGCGTGACCTGCCTCGCCGATTGGTTGAAGCGCGCCACGCTGCGCCTGTCGCCACGCTGATCCCAGAATTCCTCCGGCTGCAGCCCCTGCGGGGTGATGCGACCCCGACTGGTCTGCACGAAACGGCCACGATAGAACACGCCGGTCAACCCGGTGGCAGCCGCCACGCTGGTGAGCGTGTAACGGTCCC
Organism: Thiobacillus sp.; assembly: GCA_044227195.1. Lineage (GTDB taxonomy): Bacteria > Pseudomonadota > Gammaproteobacteria > Burkholderiales > Thiobacillaceae > Thiobacillus. The sequence continues at coordinate 95,316 of JBGAFQ010000004.1, read as the reverse complement.
CCTCGTTCACCCACACCAGGGTCTGCTCGCCCGATGCGAGTCCGTATTGCAGGTCGAAACGCAGGTCGATGCGTTGCGGCAGTGCATTCAGCGGTGGGCGGGCGGGCGCCGGCGGCGTGTCCGCGCCTGCCGGTGCGGACTCAGCCGACACGGGTTCGGCCGGTGCGGCCGCCACAGTCTCGTCCGCCGGCTCCGCTTCAGGTACAGGGAGCGGCGGGACGGCTTCGACGATGGGTTCAGGCGGGGAAGGCGGCGGCTCAATGCGGGGAACGGGCGGCCGCGACTGGGGCGCAGCCGGTCTGGCGGGGACGGGCTTGGCTGGCGCAGGCTTCGGCGCAGGTGCATCCGCAATCAGGCGCGCCTCGAAAATCGCAGCCTGCGCATCTTCGGCGGGCCGCGGCGCATGCCAGGCCAGCCCGCCGAGCAGGATCGCGTGCAACAGCAGCGAAACGGCCAGCGCGATGCCCCAGGGGCCTGCGCTACGCCGCATGCTCAACCCTGGACGCGCGCGCGTGCCAGGCGCTGTTCGAGCGTGACGCCGTCCTCGACCACGCGGACACGCACCGGCAGATTGCCGCGCGTGGGCGCCACCCAGACGGTGACGGCCTTGTCGTCCGGATTCTGCACGATGCGCTGGAACTGCAGCGTGGACAGGGTGCCGAACGGGGTCGCGAGCGCGCCGCCGTCCTTCATCGCGTAGCGGTAGTCGTTGAGGTCGCGGCCGCTCACCACCTGCAGCGCGTAATCCGCGGGCAGTTTCGGCACGAACATGAATTGATAGAGCTGCGACAGCTGGTCCTGCGCGCCGGGCTTCAGGTCGGGCACGGTCCACGTGTCGCCCTTGTAGCTGTAGGCGATGCTGTGCTGCGCCCAGTCGAGACGCGCGGTCGCGCGCTTCTCCGGCGCATCGCTGCGGTCGTGCAGGAACTGCGCGGGGCGCAGGCCCTGCGAGGTGACGGCGCCCGTGCTTTCCAGGCGGATGCTGCCCGGCCACAGCAGTTTCAGCGGTCCGCTGGCGCGCATTTCGCTGACCAGGGTGTATTGCGTCCCGCGCTGGCTGTAGGTATCGGTCACCTGGCCGAGTTTCTGGCCATTGCGGTACAGGTCGTACACCAGCTCCATGCGTTGCGGGGCGGCGTGCGCCGCCACGCTAAACAGGCTGGCTAGCAGCAGCAGGGGCTTGATCATGTTCACGCTCCGTCGGACAACACAGACTGTGACGTGAAATCGTCCCTCAAGTTTACGCAGCCATGATTGTTTACGAGCCGGCCTTCGGCGAACCAGCGGATGGCCAGTGGGTAGATGCGGTGTTCCTGCGCCAGCACGCGCGCGGCGAGCGTGTCCGGCGTGTCGTCGGCCCGCACCGGTACCGCAGCCTGGATCACGATGGGCCCGTGGTCGAGCTTGGCGGTAACGAAATGCACCGTGCAGCCGTGAATCTTCACGCCTTCGGCGAGCGCACGTTCGTGGGTTTTCAGGCCGGGAAACGCGGGCAGCAGCGAAGGATGAATGTTGAGCAGCCGGCCCTCGAAGCGCGCGATGAAGGCCGGGCTGAGGATGCGCATGTAGCCGGCGAGGACGACGAGGTCGGGCTGGTGGCACTCGATCTCGTCGGCCAGCCGCGCGTCGAATGCCTCGCGGTCCGCGTGTTCGGTGTGGTCGAGCGCGACGGTGACCAGCCCGTATTCACGCGCCCAAGCCAATCCAGCCGCCTGCGGCCGGTTGCTGACCACCGCCACGATCTCGATCGGCAGGCCGGCCTCGGCGATCGCGCGGAAATTGCTGCCGCGCCCCGACAGCAGGACGACGACGCGACAGGTCACGAATACAGGACCTGTTCGGCTCCGGCCGGACGCGCCACGATCTCGCCGATGCGCCACACGGTTTCACCGCTCGCTTTCAGATGCGCGAGCGCAGACTCGGCGTGGGCGGCCGAGACGACCACGCACATGCCGATGCCGCAATTGAAGGTGCGCAGCATTTCCATCGGTTCGACGTTGCCGGCCTGCTGCAGCCAGTCGAACAGCGGCGGACGCGTCCAGGATTCGAGGTTGACGCGCGCAGCGACGGATTCGGGCAGGCAGCGCGGCAGGTTGCCGGTGATGCCGCCACCGGTGATGTGGGCCATGCCCTTGACCGGCAGCGTTTCCATCAGCGCGAGCAGCGGTTTCACGTAGATGCGCGTCGGCGCCATCACGACGTCGGCAAAGGGCCGGCCGTGGAAATCGGACTTGAGACCGATGCCCGAAACATCGATCAGCTTGCGTACCAGCGAATAGCCGTTGGAATGCACGCCCGAGGAAGCCAGGCCCAACACCGCATCGCCGGGAACGATGTCCTGCCCGCCGATGACCTTGCTCTTTTCCACCACGCCGACGGCGAAGCCGGCCAGATCGTATTCGCCTTCCGGATACATGCCCGGCATCTCGGCGGTTTCGCCGCCGATCAGCGCGCAGCCGGCCTGTTCGCAGCCGGTGGCGATGCCGGCGATCACCGCTTCGGCGGTGTCGAGGCTGAGCTTGCCGGTGGCGAAGTAGTCGAGGAAAAACAGCGGTTCGGCACCCTGCACCAGAATGTCGTTGACGCTCATGGCGACGAGGTCGATGCCGACGCTGTCATGACGGTTGAGTTCGAACGCGAGCTTGAGCTTGGTGCCGACGCCGTCGGTGCCCGACACCAGCACCGGTTCCTTGTACTTCTTGGAAATCTCGATCAGTGCGCCAAAGCCGCCGATGCCGGCGAGCACCTCGGGCCGCATGGTGCGTTTGGCGAGCGGCTTGATGCGCTCGACCAGCGCGTCGCCCGCGTCGATATCGACCCCGGCATCTTTGTAGGAAATGGAAGACACAGCCGGCTCCAGAATCAGAAAGTGCGCTATTTTAGCGTTTATGTCTCCCGCCCGCCCCTTCGCCTTCCCCTGGTTCGCGCTTGCCGCGCTGCTCGTCGCGGGCGGTCTGGTCTATGTGCTTGCACCTGTGCTCACGCCTTTCCTGGCCGGCGCGCTGCTCGCCTACATCTTCGATCCGCTGGTCGACCGCCTGCAGGCACGCGGACTCTCGCGCACCACCGGCACTGTCGCCGTCATCGTCCTGGCCGGGCTGGGGGTGTTCGCCCTGCTGCTGGTCGCGCTGCCGCTGTTCCAGGGGCAATTCGCCGAACTGAGCCAGCGCATTCCCGCTGCGATCGAGCTGGTGCAGACCCGCTTTCTGCCCTGGCTGCAGCAGACTTTCGGCCTCGCCATCGACGTCAACCTCGCCACGCTGAAAACCTGGCTCACCGAAAAGGCCGCGCAGAACGGCGCCGACTGGCTGCCAACGCTGCAAACCGGCGCGCTGGCCATCGTCGGCATCCTCGCCAACCTGCTGCTGATCCCGGTCGTGATGTTCTACCTGCTGCGCGACTGGGACGCGATGGTCGCGCGCGTGGCCGCGCTCACGCCGCGCCCATGGCTCCCCGCCGTCACCCGGGTCGCACAGGCCATGGACGCGGTGGTCGGCGAATTCCTGCGCGGGCAGCTGGCGGTGATGCTGGCGCTGTCGGCGTATTATGCGCTCGCGCTGTGGCTGGCCGGACTGGACTACGCGCTGCCGATCGGCCTGCTCACCGGCGTGCTGTCCTTCGTGCCCTTCCTCGGCTTCGGCCTGGGCATGCTGCTGGCGCTGCTGGTTGCGCTGCTCCAGTTCGCCGACTGGACCGGCGTGGCCTGGGTAGCAGGCATTTACTTCACGGGGCAGATCCTGGAGAGCTACGTGTTCACGCCCAGGCTGGTCGGCGAACGCGTCGGCCTGCATCCCGTGGCGGTGATCTTCGCGCTGGCAGCGTTCGGACAAGTTTTCGGCTTCGTCGGCGTGTTGCTGGCGGTGCCGCTGGCGGCAATCCTGCTGGTGGCCTTGCGCGAACTGCGCGGCGCCTATGTCGCCAGCCGCTTCTACCACGGCGGCTATAATGCCGCCTCCGATTATTCCCCTGTTTCCGCCATGGCCGCGCCGCTCTACGAATCCCGCATCACGTCCCTGCCGCTGATCCACAAGGGCAAGGTGCGCGACATCTACGCCGTCGGCGACGACAAGCTCCTGATCGTGACCACCGACCGCCTGTCCGCCTTCGACGTGGTGATGCCGACGCCGATTCCCGGCAAGGGCGCAGTGCTGACGAAGGTGTCCGCCTTCTGGTTCGACAGGCTGAAAGCCATCGTGCCCAGCCAGGCGCTCGCCATCGACCCGGAATCGGTGGTGACGGAAAACGAACGCGATCAGGTCGCCGGCCGTGCCATCGTGGTGAAGAAACTCAAGGCGCTGCCGGTCGAGGCCATCGTGCGCGGTTATCTGGTGGGATCGGGCTGGAAGGAATATCAGGCCAGCCAGTCGGTGTGCGGGATCCCGCTGCCCGCCGGCCTGCTGCAGGCCGACCGCCTGCCCGAGCCGATCTTCACGCCGTCGACCAAGGCGGCGGTCGGCGCGCACGACGAGAACATCGATTTCGAGCAGGTGACCGCCTTGATCGGCGCCGATCTGGCCGCCAAGGTGCGCGACGTCAGCCTTGCCCTGTACAAGTCTGCGTCAGAGTATGCGCTCACACGCGGCATCATCATCGCCGACACCAAATTCGAGTTCGGCCTGGACGCGGCGGGCACGCTGGTGTGGATCGACGAGGCGCTGACCCCGGATTCCTCGCGCTTCTGGCCGGCCGACCAGTACCGCCCGGGCAGCAACCCGCCCAGCTTCGACAAGCAGTTCGTGCGCGACTGGCTGGAAGCCAGCGGCTGGAACAAGCAGGCGCCGGGGCCGACGCTGCCGCCGGAGATCGTCGCCAGGACCGCCGAGAAATACGACGAGGCGATGACGCGGCTCCTCGCCGGCTGAGTCTACTTCAGCGTCGCATTCAGGAAATCCGCCACCGCCGCGACCATCTCGCCCTCGTGGCCGGTGAAAAAGTGGTCGGTCCTGGCAATCATCACCTGTTTCGACACCGGATTGGCCAGACTGCCCTTGCGCGCGCCCGCGTTCCCCAGCACGGCCGGCAGGTCATTGTCCCCGTAGAGGTCAAGGATGGGCAGCTTCAGTGCCGCATACCCCTTGAACGAGGGCCCCAGGCTGGCCCAGGATTTCACGGCAGGGTCGGGCTTGCCGGTGAAATATTCCAGGCTCATGCGCGAGCCCATGCTGTGCGACACGACGGCTATCTGCGCATAGCCCTTGGCCTTGAGGAAGGCGACGGCCTCGGCGATGCGTTCGGCCGCTTCCGGAAAAGTCGGCGGATAGTCCTCGCCCTTGGCATCGGCTGCCAGAATCGGCATCTGGATCGAGAGTGTGGTGAAACCGCGATCGGCCAGCTCGGTACGCAGGGTGCCGACCATGCCCCAGTCGGGATGGATGCCCATGCCGTGGACCACGATCGCCGCCTTGTGACTGCCCGACGCAGGCGTGAACAGGGTGAGGAATTTGTGATGGCCGCGCGGCGTCTCCAAGTAAACCGGGTCGCCAACCACCAGGCCCGGCACCACCTCGTCGGCCCATTTCTTCTCGCGGGCGTAGTCCGCATCCGCGGCGCCCGCCAGTTGCGGCCAGACCAGCAGCGCTCCCAGCCCGAACACCCAAGTCAACAAACTGTTTTTCTTCATATTCAGCCTCCTGCGCGTTAAAGTTTGAATTTGCTCCACCCGATAATTCAACGAAATAGTGGTTTTATCAATCATCTTCGTATCCAGGTAGTCAAAAGTGACCGTGAAGCCGCTGCGTGTCGTACCCCCCTCGCCGCCGTCTGCTCCGACACGCGACCCTCGCCAGCGAGGCGGCGCGCGGGTGGTGATCGTCGACGACCGCGGCACCGCGCGCAGCCTGCTGGAAGGCCTGGCGCGCACCCTGGAGCCGGGCGTCATCGTCGAAAGCTACGCCGATCCGCTCGACGCCCTGGCGCAGATGGAAGTCGCCATCCCGGATCTCGTCATCACCGACTACCGCATGCCAGGCATGGACGGCATCGAGTTCACCCGCCGCATCCGCGCCGAACGCCGGTTGGCGGATGTGCCGATCATCATCGTCACCGTGGTGGAAGACCGCCAGATTCGCTACCAGGCCCTGGAAAACGGCGCGACCGACTTCCTCACCCGCCCGATCGACCCGCAGGAATGCCGCGCCCGCTGCCTCAATCTGCTGGCCCTGCGCCGCAGCCAGAAAATGGTGACCGACCGCGCGCTGTGGCTGGAAGAACAGGTCATGCAGGCCACCCGCGAGGTCCGCACCCGCGAACGCGAGACCCTGATGAAGCTGGCGAAGGCGGGCGAATACCGCGACCAGGAAACCGGCAACCACATTCTGCGCATGTCCAAATACGCGCGCCTGATCGCCGAGGAGCTCAAGCTCACCGCGATGGAATGCGACGAAATCGAGGCCGCCGCGCCCATGCACGACATCGGCAAGATCGGCATCCCAGACCAGATACTGCTGAAACCCGGCCGCCACACCCCCGAGGAACAGGCGATCATGCGGCGCCACCCGCTGATCGGCCATGAAATCCTCGCCGACAGCCCGTCGCGCTACCTGCAGATGGGCGCGATCATCGCGCTCGGCCACCATGAGAAATTCGACGGCACCGGCTACCCGCAGGGCCTGGCCGGCGAGGCCATCCCGCTGGCCGCGCGCATCGTGGCGGTTGCCGACGTATTCGACGCGCTCACCTCGAAGCGTCCTTACAAGGGCGCCTGGTCGTTCCAGGACGCGCTGAACTACATCCAGACCCAGAGCGGCAAGCACTTCGACCCCGCCTGCGCGCGCGCCTTCGAACTGCGCATCGACGCCGTGGCGGCGATCATGCGCGAACTCGGCGACGACGAATCGGAATCGGACTGACGAGCATGCCGGATTTCCCTCTGCCCGAGTTCCTGCGCCGGCTGAAACGCCGCGTCAACGCACGGCCGGACACCGAATTTCAGCAGGCCCTGCTGCGTTTCATCATCGGCGTCATCTCTTACGCCTATTTCAGTTCGAGCTGGTTCAATCACCCGAACTACATCTATTCGAACATTCATTTCGTCGCGCTGTTCTTCATCACGACCTCGGCCCTGATCCTGGCCGGAACCCTGTCGAATCCTGGTATTTCACCTGTCCGCAGGCTGTTCGGCGCCGTCGTGGACTTCACGACGGCCTCCTTCCTGCTGCTGATGGGCGGCGAAACCTCCGCGCCGCTGGTCGGCGTTTATCTCTGGGTGACGCTCGGCAACGGCTTCCGCTACGGCGTGCCGTATCTATATTTTTCCACTGCGCTCAGCGCAGCCGGCTTCGGTTCGGTGCTGGCCTTCAATCCCTTCTGGCACGAACATCTGGCGCTGGGCATCGGCATCCTGTTCACGATGATCATCGTGCCGCTGTATGCCGCGTCACTCACGCGCCAGCTCCATTCCGCCGTCAAGCGTGCCAACGAGGCGAATCAGGCCAAGTCGTCCTTCCTCGCCAACATGAGCCATGAACTGCGCACCCCGCTCAACGGCGTCATCGGCGTCGCCGAATTGCTGGGCGAGACCAAGCTCGACAAGGAACAGAAGGAATTCGCGCAGATCATCCGCGCCTCGGCGCAAACCCTGCTCGAACTGATCGAGAACGTCCTCGACATCTCGCGCATCGAAGCCGGACGGCTGTCCAGCAGCAGCGAGGACTTCGATCTCCACCGGCTGGTGAACGGCACCATCGCGATGATGGAAACGCAGGCGCAACGCAAGGGCCTGGTGCTTGCCGCGCATATCGCGCCGCAGACCCCCTTCCACCTGAACGGCGACGGCCGCCATCTGCGGCAGGTGCTGATCAATCTGGTGGGCAACGCCATCAAGTTCACCGAACACGGCCGGGTGGACGTCTACATCCGTCCGGTCGGACAAGGGCATCCCCAGCGCCTGCGCTTCGAGGTGGTCGATACCGGCATCGGCATTCCAGAAACCGCGCAGGCCCGCATCTTCGATAGTTTCACCCAGGCCGATCCATCGGTCACCCGGCGGTTCGGCGGCAGCGGACTGGGCACCACCATCGCCAAGCAGCTGATCGAAACCCTGGGTGGCCAGATCGGCCTGCACAGCCGCGAAGGCGAAGGCTCGACCTTCTGGTTCGAACTGCCGTTCGCGCTGCAAGCCGCGCCCGACGCCACCGCCGGAGCGCAGTTCGACGCGCCGATGCGCGTGGCGATCCTGGCCGGCGGCGAACTCTCTGCCAGAGTGCAGACCATGATCCGCAGCTGGGGCGCCGACGTCGTGGTGGTCGACAACACCACCCGGCTGGCGGCCGAACTGAGCACCGTGCCCGCCGGCGGCACCCCGCTGGGCGCCGTCGTGGTCGAGCGCAGCACCTTGCCGGGCGATCCGGGCATGTTCCTGCGCCTGTTGCGCGACGACCCGGGCCTCGCCGCCCTGCCGGTCATCCTGATCGAATCGGACGTCACGATACCTGCCGCGCGCGACGCACAGTGGATACGCGACGGCTATGCGTCGGTACTGCGCACGCCGGTCAACACGACCCTGCTGTTCAACGCGATCCACGCCGTGGTCAGCCACGACATGCCGGACAACGTGGTCTCGCTGGGCAGCCGCTTCCAGCCGCAGGGCAGTGCCTCGACGGGGCTGAGCATCCTGGTGGCGGAAGACAATCCGGTCAACCAGCGCGTGATCCGCGGACTGCTGGAACACGCCGGACACAAGACATGGCTCGCGCACGACGGTGAAGAAGCGCTCGCGATGCTCGACTCCGGCGAGCGGGATTACGATCTTGCCATCATCGACATGCACATGCCGCAGCTGTCCGGGCCGGAAGTGGTACAACGCTGGCGCTTCCTGGAAAAAGGCCATCTGCCCATCATCATGCTCACCGCGGACGCGCGTGCCGAGGCGCAAGCCGCCTGCGAGGAGGCGGGTGCCGACACCTTCCTCACCAAGCCGATCAACAGCCGCGAGCTGATCGAGATCATCGGCCGGCTGGCCCGCCAGAAGCCCGCGCCCGTTGCCGCACCTGCAGCAGCGCCGCGCGCAGCCGATACGCCCGTACTCGACGAAGGCGTGCTGGACGAGCTTGCGCAACTGGGCGGCCGCCCCTTCGTGGACGACCTTCTGGGAAGTTTTGCCGCGGACAGCGCCCGTTCGCTGCGCGACGTGGGCCGCGCGCTGGAAGCCCAGGATTTCGGCCAGTGGCACGACCAGCTGCACATGCTGAAAGGCGGTGCCAGCGACATTGGCGCGCAGCGGCTGGCGGAATTGTGCGCCGAAGCGGAACGCATCAAGCCCTTCGAAATGGGCTCACCGCTGGCGCAGGCCCGGCTCGATGCCGTGCGGGCCGCGCTCGACGACGCGCAGGCCGCGCTCGACGCCTACCAGGTGAGCAAACTACGCGCTGAGCGCGTGTGACGGCTCGGTCGATTCGCCCTTGCCGCTCTGGCGGGTGACCAGCCGTTCCATCATCCGCAGATCCTTCTGCTCCAGCCGCAACGCGGCGTCGACCCAGATGTCGGCGATACGCATCAGTTCGGAATAGGCGATCGGCTGGATTTCCTCGCGCGCGCAGCGCAGGGCCAGCGCGCCGTTGCGCGCACGCGCCTCGCGACGGATGTAATCGTGCACCGCCTGCTCGCCTTCGCCCGGCTCGGCCAGCACGTCCACCACGCCGAGCGCGTGCAGCTCCTCGGCCAGATAAAGCCGGCCGCTCAGGATGATGCTCTCGGCCTTCTGGAAACCCACGCGCCGCCCCAGCAGGCTCAGCGCGCCCATCCCCGGGAACAGGTTGAAGAGGATTTCCGGGAACCCCAGTTTGGTGCCGCGTTCGGCGATCAGCACGTTGCCCGACAGCGCGCACTCGAAACCGCCGCCCAGCGCATCGCCCTGGACCAGCGCAATCGATTTCAGGCATGGCCGGTTGAGATGTACCGCGTTCAGATACAAGGGTTCGATACAGGCCTTGGCGTATTGCGACAGGCGGTCACGGTCTCCCGCCGCGATCAGTTCGGCGAAACGATTCAGATCGCCGCCGTAGTTGAAGACGCCGGGCGTGGACGATGCAGTGACCATGTAGCGCACGTCAAGTTGCTCTGGATCGTCGATCTGGCTGGCCACGCTGTGGCACCAGGTCAGGAGTTCCTGCAACAGCGTCGGCGTAAAGCATGGGCGCGGCTCGGAGTGCATATAGCCCCAGGCCGTCTGGCTGTGCGGGTCGAAATACGTGGTGAGCTGCGAATAATCGTTGTGCTGTGGTTGAAGCGTGGTACGAACAGCTTGCAGATGCGCCATGAGACTCTCCACGTGGGTTTGACCGGACAGGCTGCCGAATTCTCGGCAGATGTCGAAAGACTAACGCGCGCCGCGCGGCGGCTCAAGCTCCAAATCGTGAAAATTGTTCAATCTCAACATCTGGGGGAGGCGCAGGGCTGCCATCGCCAGATCATGAGGCGGTGCAGCGTGCTAGGGCCTGTTCACACTATTTTCGCGCCTGCGGCGAGGCTGATTCGGGATGCAGCCCGCGAAGCAGGCCGCGCCGCTGTGCGGGCACAGCAAACGGACGGCGACAAAGGGATACGCCCGAATCGGCCTGCCCCTCCGGGTTGCCGCGAAAATAGCGTGAACAGGCCCTAGTAAGTCCAGGCCATGCGCACCGCGAGCACGATCAGCAGCAGCGCGAAAATCCGCTTCAAGGGACGCACCGGCAGGCGGTGGGTAGTGCGTGCGCCGAGCGGGGCAGTCAGCACGCTGCCGGCGACGATGCCGGCCAGGGCCGGCAGGTAGACGAAGCCCAGGCTGCCGGCCGGCCGACCGGCCACGTCCCAGCCGCCCAACACATAGCCGAGCGCCCCGGCGAACGCGATCGGGAAACCGATTGCCGCCGAAGTGGCGATGGCCCGGTGCAGGGGAATGTTGTGCCACAGCATGAACGGCACCGACAGCGTGCCGCCGCCGATGCCGACCCAGCTCGCTACCGCGCCGATCACCCCGCCCGCCAGCGCGATGCCGGCGCGTCCCGGCATCCCGCGGTGCGGCGCAGGCTTGAAATCGAGCCACATCTGGATGGCTGCGTAGCAAAGGAACACGACGAAGAAAAGCTTCAGCACATTCGCCGGCACCTGCGCCGCCAGCATCGCGCCCGCCAGCGTGCCCGCCAGCGCGCCGCCGGCGATGCCCCGCACTACCGGCCATTCGACCGCGCCATGCCGATGATGCGCCCGCACGCTGGACAGCGAGGTGAACAGGATGGTGGCCAGCGAGGTGCCGAGCGCGAGCTGCGGCTCCATGCCGACGGCCAGCCCCTGCGCGTGGAACTGCATGATCAGCACCGGCACGATGATGAGCCCGCCGCCCACGCCGAGCAGGCCGGCGAGAAAACCGGTTGCCAGCCCGAGCGCGAAATAGGCGGCCAGCAGCGCCGGCGCAAGTTCGGGCATCAAAGCTTCTTGACGATGAAGGCGTACTCGGCCGGATCGACCGGCGTGATCGAAAGGCGGTTGCCCTTCTGCAGGATGCGCATGCTGGCGAGTTCGGGATAGCTGCGGATTTCCGCCAGCGGCATCAGCCGCGTCTTCTTCACCAGCTTGACGTCGACGTTGAACCAGCGCGGCGTGGCCAAAGTGGCCTTGGCATCGAAATACTTGTTCTTCGGGTCGAACTGGGTGGCGTCCGGGTAGGCCGGCACGCTCACTTCGGCCAGGCCGACGATGCCCGGCTCGGCACACGACGAATGGTAGAACAACACCTTGTCGCCGACCTTCATCTGGTCGCGCATGAAATTGCGCGCCTGGTAGTTGCGCACGCCGTACCAGGCGACGCTCTGTTTCGGCATGGCGGCGAGGTCGTCGATACTGACGTCGCTCGGCTCGGATTTCATCAGCCAGTAGCGCATGGGGAATGGGTAGTAAGCGGCGGGTGGTGAGCGGCGTGGGTCAAGCGCGCTTGATCAGGGTGCCGACGCCTTCCGGAGTCAGCACCTCCAGCAGCAGCGCGTGCTCGACGCGGCCGTCGATGATGTGCGCGGTCTTCACGCCGCTGTTCACCGCATCGACCGCGTAGCCCACCTTGGGGATCATGCCGCCGGAAATGGTGCCGTCGGCGATCAGCTCGTCCACCTCGCGCGGCGTCAGGCCGGTGAGCAGGGCGCCCTGCTTGTCGAGCACGCCGGGCGTGTTGGTGAGAAAGATGGCTTTTTCCGCCTTCAGCACGCCGGCGATCTTGCCCGCCGCGACGTCGGCGTTGATGTTATAGGCATTGCCCTCGGCATCGGTGCCGAGCGGCGCGATTACCGGGATGAAATCGCCCGCGTCGAGGTGCTGGATGACCTGCGGGTCGATGCCGGTGATCTCGCCGACCTGGCCGATGTCGAGCAGCTCCTCGGTATTGTCCTTGGACGGCACCAGCATTTTCTTGGCGTGGATGAAATTGCCGTCCTTGCCGGTGAGCCCGACGGCCTTGCCGCCGAATTTGTTGATGAGCGTGACGATGTCCTGGTTGACCAGACCGCCCAGCACCATTTCCACCACGTCCAGGGTTTCCTCGTCGGTCACGCGCATGCCCTGGATGAAGTCGGACTGCTTGCCGATCTTTTTCAGCAGGTCCGCGATCTGCGGGCCGCCGCCGTGCACCACCACCGGATTCATGCCCACCAGCTTCAGCAGCACCACGTCCTGGGCGAAGGCTTCCATCAGATGCCGCTCGGTCATGGCGTTGCCGCCGTACTTGACGACGATGGTCTTGTCGTAGAAACGCTGGATATAAGGCAGCGCCTCCGACAGGATGCGGGCCTTGTCTGCGGCGGTATGGGGCGTGGTCATGGCGGCTCCGGGCAAAGATTGCGCGGATTTTACGCCAAGGAAACAGGCGGCGCGCGGCCGCCTGTTTCCTGTTCCGGAAGTTTATTGCACGTTGAGGCGCTTGGCGGCCGTGGCCAGCTTCTTGGGCAGCGTCAGTTCCAGCACGCCGTCCTGGTATTTGGCCGAGGCGGCCGCCTCGTCCACCTCGTGTTCCAGCGCAAAGCTGCGGCTCACCCGGCCGAAGTAACGCTCGCGGCGCAGCAGCTTCTCGCCTTCCTTCTGCTCGGTGCTCTTCCTCACCTCGGCGCTGATCGAGACCGTGTTGCCGTCGATGGTGACGTGGATGTCTTCCTTGGCTGCACCGGGCATGTCGGCGTGCACGGCGTAAGCCTTCTCGTCCTCCTTCACGTCCATGCGGATCTGCGGCATCTCCTTGTCCATCTGCACCGGACGGAAAAAGCCGCGGAACAGCGTGTCGAGCGGGTCGGTCATTTCGAACGGGTCGTAGCGGGTGATGTTGACCATGATGTCCTCCTTGAGGGAAAAGTTGCGGCTGTCACCTATATAGAGCGTGGCCCGCCGGTTTCAAGGGGTGGTTGCCGCATCGGCCGTACGCATCTAAAGTGCCCGCACCCGCGTAATGCAGATCAGGAAGGATCGATGGACACGCTCGACGCACACACCTGGCTGGCGGAGCACGGCGACTATCTGTACCGGGTGGCCCGCCGCCAGTTGCACTCGGACGAGCTGGCCGAGGACGCGGTGCAGGACACGCTGCTCGCTGCTCTGGCCGCCCGCGAACGTTACGCCGGCGACGCCAGCCCGCGCACCTGGCTCACCGGGATCCTCAAGCACAAGATCGTCGACCAGATCCGGCGGCAGGTGCGCGAGGTGGAACTGCCGCGCGACGAGGAGGGCGAAGAGGCGGTCGACGCCCTGTTCAAGCAGGACGGCCACTGGGCCGAACCGCTCCGGCCCTGGGGCAATCCGCAGGCCGAGGCGGAGCTGAGTCAGTTGCGGCGCGCGCTCGAAGACTGCGCCGACCGCCTGAAACCGGTGATGGCCCAGGTATTCAGCCTGCGCGAGGCGGCCGGCATGGAAACGGAGGAAATCTGTAAGGAACTGGGCATCACCCCGACCAACTGCTGGGTACTGCTGCATCGAGCGCGCCTCTTCATGCGCCAGTGCCTGGAACTGAACGGCTTTTCGGGGGCGGGCGCATGAAATGGCTGACGACGTGCAAGGAAACCACCGTCCTGGCCTCGCGCGCCATGGACGGGCGTCTGCCCCTCGGCGACCGCTTTGCACTGCGGCTTCATCTGGCCATTTGCGACAACTGCACGCGTTTCGTGCGTCAGTTGAAGGAAATGCGCCGGCTGTTCCGCACCGACGCGGTCGACGGGATGGCGCCGGGTCTCACTGACGAAGCCAGGCAGCGCATCGAGGCCAAGTTGCAGAAAAAGCTCGATGAATGAGCCTATTGTAGGACCGGGGCGTTCCCGGTATGTATGTAACGTTGTAATCATCCCAACCAAGGAGAGTAGACCATGTCCAAGAAAACCCTGATTGCCGCCGCTGTCGGCACCGCCTTCGTCGCCGGCATGTCGGCCGCACCCGTCGTTTCCGCCGCCGACAATCCGTTCGCCCTGTCCAGCCTGACCTCCGGTTACCAGGTGGCTGACGCGGGCAAGCCGATGGAAGGCAAGTGCGGCGCCAAGAAAGCTGCAGAGGGCAAATGCGGCGAAGGCAAGTGCGGCATGTCGATGGCCGACGCCAACAAGGATGGCAAGATCAGCAAGGAAGAATGCGACAAACACCGCGATGCCATGTTCAGTTCCATGGATACCAACAAGGATGGATTCATCGACAAGGCCGAAATGAGCAAGATGGGCGAAGGCATGTGCGGCGGCGCCAAGGCCAAGATGAAAGACGGCAAGTGCGGCGAAGGCAAGTGCGGCGGCATGAAGAAGTAAGCCGGTAACCGCATGACTTCCCTGCGCCCTTCCGGCGCGGGGCTCGGGTTTCGGCGCGAACTCATCCCTGCGCTGAAAACCCGGGTTCCCGATGCCATCGATTTCTTCGAACTCGCTCCGGAAAACTGGATCGATCTCGGTGGCGCCTATGGCCGCGACCTGCGCAGCTTCACCGAGCGCTTTCCCTTCGTCTGCCACGGCCTGTCGCTGTCCCTCGGCGGACCGACGCCGCTCGACGAAATGCTGCTCGCGAAAATCCATCAGTTCATGGATGCCCATGGCATCGCGCTCTACACCGAACACCTGTCGTACTGCTCGGACGACGGGCATCTGTACGACCTGCTGCCGATTCCCTTCACGGAAGACGCGGTGAAATACGTCGCTGCGCGCATCCGCCGCGCACAGGACATCCTCGAACGCCGCATCGCGATCGAGAACGCCTCGTACTACACGGCCTCGCCGATCGCCGAGATGGACGAAGGCGCGTTCATCCGCGCGGTGCTGGAAGAAGCCGACTGCGATCTGCACCTCGACGTCAACAACGTCTACGTCAACAGCGTGAACCACCGCTACGATCCGCTCGCCTTCATCGCGGCCCTGCCGACCGAACGCATCGTCTACCTGCACATGGCCGGCCACTACAACGAGGCCGACAATCTGATCGTGGACACCCACGGTGCCGAGGTGATCGAGCCGGTGTGGTCGCTGCTCGACGCGACCTATCGCATCCACGGCGTCGCACCGACGCTGCTCGAACGCGACTTCAACATTCCGCCGCTGGCCGACCTCGCCCGTGAGGTCGAGCGCATCGCGCGCATCCAGGCACACCATCACCCACAGCATGAGCAAATCCGCCGCACGTCCTGACTTTCAGCGCTATCAGCTCGCGTTCACCGCGCACATCCGCGACCCGCACAGGCACCCGCGGCCGTCGGGTGTGGAAGCGCGACGCATGAAGATCTACAACGAACTGCTCTACAACAACGTCGAGGGCTTTCTGCTTGCCTGTTTCCCGGTGCTGCGCCGGGTGCTGGGCGCGCGCAAGTGGACGCGCATGGTGCGCGTGTTCTTCGCCACGCACCGCAGCCACACGCCCTACTTCCGGCAGATTCCGGATGAGTTCGTCCAGTTCCTGCAGAACGAATGGAACCCGCCGGCCGATTATCCGCCCTGGCTGACGGCGCTGGCGCATTACGAGTGGATCGAACTGGTGCTGTCGGTATCGAACCGCGCGCCCGAGCGCGGCTTCGACCCGGCAGGCGACCTGCTGGACAAGGTGCCGCTGCTGAACCCGGTGCTGGCCAATCTGCGCTACGACTGGCCGGTGCACCGCATCGCGCCGCGCCGCAAGATCGAAGCCGCCGAAACGCATCTACTGGTATTCCGCGACGCGGACGACCGCATCCAGTTCAGCGAAATCAACGCTTTCACCGCGCGTCTGGTGAATCTGCTGGAGGCCGGCGTCCGCACCGGCCGCGCGGCGCTGGAGCTCCTCGCGACCGAAAGCCGGCATCCCGACCCCACGCTCGTCCAGCGCGCAGGCCGCGACCTGCTCGAGGACCTGCGCACACGCGGCGCGATTGTGGGTGCCTGAACCGGATCAGTGGTGCTGGCCGTGCGGCATCGCGTCGCCGCCCGGCGCACGCGCTTCTGCCTTCACCTCGACCGTCTGCCGCTTGCCGCCGGATTCGATGACCAGCCTCAACGGAATGACTTCGCCGGCGGCGATGGGTTTCTTCAGGTTCATCAGCATGATGTGATAGCCGCCCGGCTCGAGGCCGACCGCCTTGCCCTTGGGCAGGTCGATCGCCTTGACCTCGCGCATGCGCATCACGTCGCCGTCCATTTTCATCTCGTGCACTTCAACGCGCGGAATCGCCGGGCTCGATGCGCCCACCAGTTTGGCGTCGGCGTCGGACTCGATCTTCATGTAGGCGCCGCTGACCTGCTGGCCCGGCATGGTGGCCCGCGCCCAGGCGTCGCTCACGCTGACGTTGGCGGCTGCGGCGGGCAGGCTGGCGACGAGCATCGTCGCGGCAAGTATCGCTTTCATTTCGGTCTCCTCAGTAGGTCCAGTCCATTTTCACATACGCCGAGCGGCCCATCGCGGGCATGATGCCGCCCACCGCCGCCACGCCACCCGCGACGCGGTTCACCCCGGCCAGCGGATCGTAATACAGCTTGTCGAACACGTTGTCGACCCCGGCAACCAGGTTCAGGTTCTTCATCGGCGCATAGCTCGCGTGCAGGTTCAGCACCCCGTAGCCGGGCGTCTCGGGTTCGCCGTTGTAGGCGGCGACGTCTTCCTTGCGGGCAGACAGCAGCCATTCCGCGCCGACGCGCCAGGCCGCCCGGCGGTAGTCGGCCGAGACGCCGCCGCGCAGCGGCGCGATGCGGTAGAGGTTGTCACCGGTATCGGTGTTTTCGCCGCGCGTGAAACTCGCCCAGGCACCGAGCTCAAGCGCACCAAAGGTCTGGCTCAACGAGGCCTCCGCACCCCACAGGCGCGCATCGACGTTGACGTATTGCAGCACCGGCAGGCCGTTCGTATCCAGCCGGGCCACCGGCTGGCCCTGGATGAAATCGCGCACGTCCTGCCAGAACACGCTGGCCGCGGCGCGCAGGCCGTCGCCGCGCGCCTTGATGCCCAGGTTCACGCCGTGCGCCACTTCGGGTTCGAGATCCAGATTGCCCCAGTAGGTGCGGCCGTCGGCCTGGCCGGCGCTGGCGCCGGTGGGCGTGTAGAGATAGCGTTCGAGGATGCTCGGCGAACGCGTCTTTCGGGTCAGCGCGCCTTCGAAGCTGACGCGTGGCTGCAGCGCATAGGACAACGCCAGCGTGGCGTCGAGATTGCTGTCGCGGCGCTTGTGATCCAGCGCATTGAACGCTGCCCGATCCGCTACCGCCGCGGCGAACGCATCGACGACATTGCCGGCATCCATGCGCACGATCTCGCCGCGCAGGCCGGCATTCAGGCGCAGGTCCTGCGCCAGCGCACCCTCCCATTCGCCGTAGACGCCGGTGCGGTTGCGCTCGGCGTCGCGGAACATGTCCTGTTTCGGCAGCGCGGGATTGGTGAGGTTCTGCTGGTACACATTGAAGTCGTTGAGATGGGTTTCGAAGCCCAGCTTCAGCGTGCCGTTGCCGGCCGCGCGCGCGAGCCCCAGCGTCAGCCCGGTATCGTCGCTGGTCGAGGGCGCCTGCATGCGTGCGGGTCCGACCAGCGGCCGCAGAGAAAAGTTGTCCATCACGTGGTCGATCTCATGACGATAGACGCCGGCTTCCAGCCTGCCGAGCGGGGTGTCGCCCCTGAACGCGAGTCGCACGCGGTCGGCATCGTCCTTCACCATGTCCATCGGCAGCGTGGGCGTACCGACGTCGCGCGCGCGGTGCGTGCCGGCCTCGAATTCCCACACGCCGCTGCCGTGCTTGTAGGCAGCGGCAAGCGCATGCCGCTGGCTGGTGTAGCCGGTATCGGCGACCTCACCGCGCGCCGACTCGATATTGCCGGCATCCTGGTAGCCCCCCAGGTAGCGCAGGTTCAGCACGTCGCTGGCCGCGCCCAGTTCGACGCCGGCCTGCACCCCGTCGTTGCCGCTGGCCGCGCCCAGTTCGACGTGCGCAAGCGGCCGCCAGCCGGCATCGGCGGCGAATGCGGGCGCCCGCGATTTCGCTTCCACGCTGCCCGCGATGCTGTCGCCGCCCAGGCTGACCGGCGTCGCGCCGACGATCACCTCCAGCGCACCCAGCGCCTCCGGCCCGGCGTAGTGCAGCGGCGGATCCATGTGGTTGGGGCAGGCGGGCGTGATCTCCATGCCGTCCACCCGCACGCGCACGCGTTCGTTGAACAGGCCGCGCAACTGTACGATCCCGGTCTGCGCGCCGTTGCGCACGACCGCCGCCCCGGGCACCCGGGTCAGGCGGGCAGCGACATCATCGGGCAGCCCCTCGCCGGTTTGCGTGGCATCGACCGCCCCCAGCACCTCGGGCGTCCCTTCGACGACGACCGTCATCAGGGGTGCGGGGGAATCGGCGCCTGCCGCGGCCGGCAGCAGGCCGGCGGCGATCAGGAGGGGCAGCAGTCGGGGCGTAAAGAGGGTGGTGTGCATGGTCGTTAGGCGCGAATCGGATGTTCAAACAAGATTAGATTATCTTCTTTGACGCACCCGTCTGGGATGCGACAAATCGCCGCAGCGCACGCCCGGCGAAAAAAACCCGCCACGCGGGCGGGGTGAGAGAGGTCGATACGCATAAAGCGCAGGCGCACTATAGGCATCGTGCCGCGTCGCGGCAATCGGACAAATTGCCGCAGTCCGCGAACGCGCCGGATGTGCGCATTACAATCGCGCCATGTCATCCGACGCCACGCTGCTGTCCACCCTGCCCGCGCGTGCCCTGCTGGGCCGACTGCTGGGCCTGCGCCTATTCCTGATTACCGGCTGGACAGCCGGCATCGCCTGGCTGCACTGGGGACTGGGCATCCGCATGCCGCTGGAGCCGATGGCATCCGTGCTCATGCTGATGGGCGTGTTTTCGCTGACCACCCGGTGGCGGCTGCGGCTGGACGTGCCCGCGACGCAGATGGAATTCCTCGCCCACCTGCTTGCCGACCTCACCGCGTTTGCCGTGCTGGTGTTCTTCAGCGGCGGCGCGACCAATCCCTTCGTCTCGCTGATGCTGGTGCCGGTGGTGATCGCCGCCGTGAGCCTGCGCCCGCGCTGGGTATGGCTGCTGGCCGGGGTGGCGGGCGGCTACTACGCCGTGCTCCTGTTCGTGTACCAGCCGCTGGCCATTGCCGACCCCGTCGCCGCCTATGGCATGCACCTCGGCGGCATGTGGTTCAACTTCCTCATCAGTGCGGCGCTGATCGCATTCTTCGTCACCCGCATGCATGCGGCACTGCGCACGCGCGACCGCGAGCTTGCCGACCTGCGCGAAAAGCAGCTGCGTGACGAACGCATCGTCGCGCTCGGCACCCAGGCCGCGCTGGCGGCGCACGAACTCGCCACGCCGCTCGCCACCATCCAGACCACCGCGCACGAACTCGCGACGGAATTCGCGAACGACCCCGACATCGGCGAGGATTGCCAATTGCTCGAACGGCAGGCGCAGACCTGCAAGACCATCCTCACCCGGCTTGCCGCGCGCGCGCACGACGCCACGCCCGATGCGCAGCCGCTCGACGCCTGGCTTGCCGCGCTGATCGAACACTGGCAGGTGCTGCGGCCCGGCGCGCGCATCGAAGTCGCCCTGCCAGCAGACCGCCGCAGTTTCGTGCCGCCCGACGGACTCGAACAGGCCGTGCTCAACGTGCTCAACAACGCCGCCGACGCCGCCGATACACCGGTAGAGTTTCAGGCTGCCACCGACGACGACGCGCTCACCATCGACGTCGCCGACCGCGGTCCCGGCTTCACGCCCGAACAGAAGGCGCAGGCCGGCCGCGTGTTGTTCAGCGGCAAGCCCGGACGCGGCTGGGGCGTAGGCCTCGCGCTCACCCACGCCACGCTGGAACGCGCCGATGGCAGCCTGACGCTGGCCGAGCGCGAGGGTGGCGGCACACGCGTACGCATCGTCGTTCCCTGGAAGCACGCCGCATGAAGATGAAACTGCTGATCGTCGAGGATGACGCCGATTTCGCCGCCGCGCTCGGCCGCGCGATGCACAGGCGCAGCATCGAAACCGCCCATGCTGGCGACGCCGCAGAGGCCCGCATCGTGGCCGAACAGTTCCAGCCCAGCCACGCCGTCGTCGACCTGAAATTGCCGGGCAACTCCGGACTCAAGGTCGTAGCCGATCTCGCCGCGCGCACGCCCGCGCCTGCCGTCGTCGTACTCACCGGCTACGCCAGCATCGCCACCGCCGTCGAGGCGGTGCGGCTGGGCGCACGCCACTATCTCGCCAAACCGGCCAACGCCGACGAGATACTTGCCGCGCTCACACGCGATGCGCCCGACGCCGCGCTCGAAGTCAACCCCGAGCCGCTCTCGGTCGCCCGCCTCGAGTGGGAACACATTCAGAAGGTGCTGGCCGAACACGACGGCAATATCTCCGCCACCGCCCGTGCATTGAAGATGCACCGCCGCACGCTGCAAAGAAAGCTCGACAAGCATCCGCCACGGTCGAACTAGGGGTGCGCCTCAGTGGCCGGCGCCCCAGTCGACCACGCCGAAATATGCGGTCGCCAGCACCACCCCGCCGAACACGATGCGGTACCACGCGAACAGCGTGAAATCGTGGCGGCTGATGAAACGGATCAGGCCGCGCACCGCAAGCAGCGCGCTGACGAAGGACGCCGCGCCGCCGACCGCGAACAGGCCGATGTCCGACGCGCTGAACAGGTGCCAGTTCTTGTACACGTCGTACGCCGTGGCCGCGAACATCGTCGGGATCGCCAGAAAGAAGGAAAATTCGGCCGCCGCCTTGCGCGACAGACCGAAGAACAGGCCGCCGATGATGGTCGCCCCCGAACGCGAAGTACCGGGGATCATCGCCACCGCCTGCGCGAAACCCACTTTCAGGGCATCGCGCCAGGTCATGTCGTCGACGGTTTCCGCGCGGACGACATGCTTGCGCCGTTCTGCCCACAAGATGAGCACCCCGCCGACGATCAGCGCGGTCGCCACCACCATGGGATTGAACAGATAAGCCTTGATCTGCTTGATGAACAGGAAGCCGAGCACTGCGGCGGGCAGGAAGGCCACGAACAGATTGATCGCCAGCCGCTGCGACGCGCGTTCCGAACCCAGGCTGACCAGCGCATGGCCCAGCCGCGCCCGGTATTCCCACACCACCGCCAGGATCGCCGCAAACTGGATGGCGATCTCGAACACCTTGCCCTTGTCGTCGTTGAAGCCGAGCAGCTGGCCGGCCAGGATCAGGTGTCCGGTGCTCGATACGGGCAGGAATTCGGTCAGGCCCTCGATGATGCCGAGGATGAGCGCGTGCAGCAGCAAAGTGGGATCGGTCATGGCAGGGTTCGGGCATAAAAAAGGCGCGTCCGACAGACGCGCCCGCCGATTATACGCAGCGCCGGTCAACGGGTCGTGAAGACGCGTTGACAATACAAGCATCACACCTTGCGATAGACCTCGGCGCCCTGCTTCACGAATTCCACCGCCTTCACTTCCATGCCCTTGGCCAGCGCGTCGGCTTCGTTGAGGCCTTCCTTCGCGGCGTACTCGCGCACGTCCTGGGTGATCTTCATCGAGCAGAAATGCGGGCCGCACATCGAGCAGAAGTGGGCGACCTTGGCCGATTCCTTGGGCAGCGTCTCGTCGTGAAAGGACTTCGCCTTGTCGGGGTCGAGGCCGAGGTTGAACTGGTCGTCCCAGCGGAATTCGAAGCGCGCCTTCGACAGGGCGTTGTCGCGGATCTGCGCGCCGGGGTGACCCTTGGCGAGGTCGGCGGCATGCGCGGCGAGCTTGTAGGTGATGATGCCTTCCTTGACATCATCTTTATCCGGCAAGCCCAGATGTTCCTTGGGCGTCACGTAGCACAGCATCGCGGTGCCGTACCAGCCGATCATCGCGGCGCCGATGCCGGACGTGATGTGGTCGTAGCCGGGGGCGATGTCGGTGGTCAGCGGGCCGAGGGTGTAGAACGGCGCCTCGGAGCAGGACTCGAGCTGGATGTCCATGTTCTCCTTGATCAGCTGCATCGGCACGTGGCCGGGGCCTTCGATCATCACCTGCACGTCGTGCTTCCACGCGACCTGGGTCAGTTCGCCGAGCGTGCGCAGCTCGGAGAGCTGCGCCTCGTCGTTGGCATCGTAGATCGAGCCGGGACGCAGGCCGTCGCCGAGCGAGAAGGCGACGTCATAGGCCTTCATGATCTCGCAGATGTCCTCGAAATGCGTGTAGAGGAAGGACTCCTTGTGATGCGCGAGGCACCACTTGGCCATGATCGAGCCGCCGCGGGAAACGATCCCGGTCATGCGGTTGGCGGTCATCGGCACGTAGCGCAGCAAGACGCCGGCGTGGATGGTGAAGTAGTCGACGCCCTGCTCGGCTTGCTCGATCAGGGTGTCGCGGAACATCTCCCAGGTGAGTTCCTCGGCCTTGCCGTCGACTTTTTCCAGCGCCTGGTAGATGGGCACCGTACCGATCGGAACCGGCGAGTTGCGGATGATCCACTCGCGCGTCTCGTGGATGTTCTTGCCGGTGGAGAGATCCATCACGGTGTCGCCGCCCCAGCGGATCGCCCAGGTCATCTTCTCGACTTCTTCCTGGATGCTGGAACCCAGCGCCGAGTTGCCGATGTTGGCGTTGATCTTCACCAGGAAATTGCGGCCGATGATCATCGGCTCGGATTCCGGGTGGTTGATGTTGTTGGGGATGATGGCGCGGCCGCGCGCGACTTCGCTGCGCACGAACTCGGGGGTGATCTCGTTCTGCAGGCTGGCGCCGAAGTTCTGCCCCGGGTGCTGGCGGTTCATCAGCGCAGCGAGCTTCGCGCCCAGCGGGCCGGAGGCCTTGAGCGATTCAAGATACAGCGCGCGGTTGTTGTTCTCGCGGATGGCGATGAACTCCATCTCCGGCGTGATGATGCCCTTGCGGGCGTAGTGCATCTGCGTGACGTTCATGCCCGCCCTGGCGCGGCGCGGCGTGCGGTGCAGGCCGGGGAAACGCATCGTCGCGAGTTCGGGATTGGCGGCCTGCTGGCGGCCGTATTCCGAACTCAGATCGGCCAGCACCTCGGTGTCGCCGCGCGCCTCGATCCAGCGGGTCCGCAGTGCGGGCAGGCCCTGGCGGATGTCGATCTTCGCCGCCGGGTCGGTGTAGGGCCCCGAGCAGTCGTAGACGTAGATCGGCGGATTGGGCTCCGAGCGGGCAGGGGCTCCGCCCGGCCCCGGCTCGCCGCTGAACATTAATGGGGTGTCGGCCTGGCTGATTTCGCGCATCGGCACGCGGATGTCGGGCGTACTGCCTTCGACGTAGATCTTGCGGGAATTGGGCAGCGGCTGGATCGCGGCCGCGTCGACGTGGGCGGCGGCGGCGGTGAACTGGGCGGGCTTGTGGGGGGCGTTCATGGGCGTTCTCCGTAAAGCGGGGGGAGAAGCCCGGACACCGCAATCGACCCGATGCGGCGCCCCTGCCCTCCCTACGGCGGTATCAACCGCGTCAGGTTCGAAGGGTATGTCTCACTCCCGGACGGGAGACCCCTGGCGAGCGGCCAAGTTAGCCGAAATGTGGAATAATTGCAAGGCGGCACCCCCTCTAACTCATTGATTTTCCAGACTCCCGGCATGGATATTGAACAGGCACGCTTCAACATGGTGGAACAGCAGATTCGCCCCTGGGACGTGCTGAACCAGCACGTCCTCGACCTGCTGTTCAAGCTGCGGCGCGAAGATTTCGTACCCGCAGCGCATCGCCCACTGGCTTTCGTCGACATGGAAATCCCGCTCGGCCACGGCGAATCGATGTGGACGCCCAAACTCGAAGCGCGCGTGCTGCAGGAACTGGCCCTCCAGCCGACCGACCGCGTGCTCGAGATCGGCACCGGCAGCGGCTACTTCGCCGCCCTGCTCGCCGCGCAGGCGGCCGAGGTGGTATCGGTGGACATCCACGCCGACTTCACCGCCGACGCCGCGCAGAAGTTGCGCGCCCACGGCATCGCCAACGTCCTGCTCCACACCGCCGACGCCGCGCGCGACTGGGCCGACGAAGCCGGCTTCGACGCGATCGTCCTGACGGGTTCGACGCCGCTCCTGTCCGACGCTTTCCGGCGGCGTCTGAAAGTCGGCGGCCGCCTGTTCGCCATCACCGGCATGGCGCCGGTGATGCAGGCGCAGCTCATTACCTGTACCGCGCCCGGCGCGTTCCGCAGCGTCACGCTGTTCGAAACCTGCGTGGCCCCGCTCGCGAACGCGCCGCAGCCCGCCGCCTTCGTGTTCTGAGCGTTTCCGCGCGTGCGCCAGTTCCGTCCCGCCGAACTCGCCGCTTACCTTGAGGCCGGACACGCGCCGGTGCTGCTCGACGTGCGCGAACCCTGGGAAACCAACATCTGCCGCCTCCCCGGCGCAGTGCTGGTTCCGATGCGCGACCTGCCAGCGCGCCTGAGCGAATTGAACAAAGACGCCGAAACCGTGGTCATCTGCCATCATGGCGTGCGCAGCTACCACGCGGCCCGTTACCTCGAAGCGGCGGGATTTCCCGCCGTGATCAATCTCGCGGGCGGCGTGGCGGCCTGGGCCGACGAGGTCGATCCCGCCATGCCCCGCTACTGAAACCGATTTTTTCGACAGGATCCGACATGCACCTGAAACCCCTGACCCTTGCCCTGACGCTCGCGCTCGCGCCCGCCGCGCATGCCGCCAACCTGTCCGACGTCTACCGCGACGCGCAGGCCTACGACGCGCAGTACGCCGCCGCCAAGGCCGCGCTCGCCGCCGGCCAGGAAAAAACCGCGCAGGGCCGCGCAGGGCTGCTGCCGCAGGTCAGCCTCGCCGGCAACGTCACCCGCAACCACGTCGATTCCTCGCTGGCCGGCGGCGACGTCGACTACACCGGCAACGGCGCCTCGATCAACGCGTCGCAGCCGCTGTTCCGCAAGCAGAACTGGGTGGTGTTCGAACAGGCGCAGAACCAGACCAGGATCGCCGGGGTGCAGTTCAAGCTCGCCGAACAGGACCTGATCCTGCGCGTCGCGCAGGCCTACTTCGACGTGCTGCAATCGCAGGACAACATCGCCTTCATCGAGGCGCAGAAGGCCGCGATTTCCGAGCAGCTCGCGTCCGCCAAGCGCAACTTCGAGGTCGGCACCGCCACCATCACCGACACCCATGAAGCGCAGGCGCGCTACGACCTCGCGGTGGCGCAGGAAATCGCCGAACAGAACACGCTCAACATCCGCCTGCGCACGCTGGAAAAGCTCATCGGCAAGCCGGCCGGCGCGCTCGACACGCTGGTCGAACCGGCCCAATTCAAGGCCGAAGCCGGCAGCATCGACGACTGGGCCGAGCGCGCCAGCAAGGGCAATCTGCAGGCCGAGATCCAGCGCATCGCCAAGGCCATCGCCGACCAGGAGGTGGAGCGCAACCGCGCCGGCCATTACCCCACGCTCGACGCCGTCGCCGGCTACAGCATCAACAACAACCAGAACTTCGGCACCATTCAGGCCGACACCCGCACCGCCAGCCTGGGCCTGCAGCTCAGCCTGCCGATCTACCAGGGCGGACTCGTCAGCTCGCAGGTGCGCGAAGCCGTCGCCAACCAGGAAAAGGCACGCCAGGATCTGGAAGCCGCCACCCGCGACGCCGGGCTCTCGGCGCGCCAGGCCTGGCTCAACGTGGAAAGCGGCGTGGCCCGCGTGCGCGCGCTGGAACAGGCGCTCACCTCCAGCAAGGCGCAGCTCGATTCCACCAAGCTCGGCCTGCAGGTCGGCGTGCGCACCAGCCTCGACGTGCTGAACGCCGAACAGCAGGTGCTGTCCGCCCGCCGCGACCTCGCCGGCGCGCGCTACGCCTATCTGCTGTCGGGGCTGTCGCTCAAGGCCGCCGTCGGCAGCCTCGGTCCGGACGATCTGACAGCGATCGACCAGTACCTCAAGCCGTCCGCAACCGCGGCGAAATAAGCGCCGACAGCCTACGGCTCCTGTGCCCGGCCCGAAAGGGCGTCGGGTATGGGCACAAGCGCCGCCATCCGCGCCGCCGCGCCGCGATGGCGCGCGGCGAAGGCCAGCCCGGCTTCGCCCATGCGGGCACGTGCCGGCGCATCGGCCAGCAGTTCCAGGGCTTGCGCCATGCAGTCTGCGGCATCGTGCACCCGCCGCGCCGCGCCCGCCTCGATCGCCCGCCGCGTCGCTTCCTCGAAATTGAAGGTGTGCGGCCCCACCAGCACCGGCCGGCCCACGCTCGCCGCCTCGATCAGGTTCTGCCCGCCCAGCGGCTGCAGGCTGCCGCCGACGAAAGCCACGTCGCACGCGGCGTAATACGCAAACAATTCGCCCAGGCTGTCGCCGAGCAGCACGCGGGTAGTCGCGTCGGGCGACGTCTCCGCGCTGCGGCGCACGTACGGCAAGCCCGCTGCCCCGATCAGCTCCGCCACCGCATCGAAACGTTGCGGATGGCGCGGCACCAGCACCAGAAGCAGCTCGGCCGGCGCGGCCTCGGCGAAGGCGCGCAACAGCGCGGCCTCCTCGCCTTCGCGCGTGCTCGCGGCCAGCAGCACGGGGCGCGCGCCCCAGACCGCCCGCCACGCCGCGCCGCGTTCGAGTTGCGCCGGCGGCGGCACGATGTCGAACTTGAGATTGCCGGCAACGTGCACGTCGTGCGCGCCGAGCTGCCGCAGACGCGCCGCGTCGGCCTCGCTCTGCGCGGCGGCCACTGCGATGCGTGCGAGGCTCGCGCGCGTCAGTGCCGGCAGGCGCGCATAGCCGCGCGCCGAACGTTCGGACAGGCGCGCGTTCGCCAGCACCAGCGGCACCCGCACGCACGCCGCTGCGCGGATCAGGTTCGGCCACAGCTCGGTTTCCATCAGGATGCCCACCGCCGGCCGCGCCCGGCGCAGGAAACGCCGCGCCAGCCATGCATAGTCGTAGGGCAGATAGACGATGCGCGCGAAGCGGCCGTACAGCGCTTCGGCCGTGGCGCGGCCGGTCGGCGTCATGCAGGTGAGCAGGACAGGCCGGTCGGGGTGCGCCGCACGCAGGGCCTCGATCAGCGGCTGCGCCGCGCGCATCTCGCCCACCGACACCGCATGGATCCAGATCGCACCGGCCGGGACATCCACCGCGCCCAGGCGCTCGCCCCAGTGTTCGAGATAAGCGCGCTCGCGCCGTCCGCGCCACAGCAGCCGCAGCGGAATCAGCGGCGCGGCGAGCAGCAGGGCCAGGCGATAGAGCGTCCAGTCGAGGATCAGGCGCGGGGTGGGCATCACCGGATTGTAAGGGGCCCGGTGCTAGAATCGACGCCACTTTTGGAGGCGAAACAATGAATATCCTGCTCACCGGCGCGGCCTATTTTAGTTCCGGCCGTTCGCACTGCTCACTTAACTTGCGCGTTGCACAAGTTAGCCTTCCCTGAAACCGGCGGAGACATTCAATGAAAGTTCTTGTTACAGGTTCCGCCGGTTTTATCGGCATGCACGTCGCGCAAATCCTGCTCAAGCGCGGCGACGAAGTCGTCGGCATCGACAGCCTCAACGACTACTACGATCCGGCACTCAAGCTCGCCCGTCTCGAACAGCTGAAGCCCTGGCCCAACTTCCGCTTCCTCAAGGACGACATCTCTGACCGCATGGTGATGGAGGACCTGTTCGAGAAGGGCCACTTCGACGCCGTCATCAACCTTGCCGCGCAGGCCGGCGTGCGCTACTCGCTGAAGAATCCGCACGCCTACGTGCAGTCGAACCTGGTCGGCTTCGCCAACCTGCTGGAAGGCTGCCGCCACCACGGCGTCAAGCACTTCGTCTACGCCAGTTCATCCAGCGTCTACGGCGCCAACACCAGGATCCCGTTCTCGGTGCACGACCCGGTCAACCATCCGGTCAGCCTCTACGCCGCCAGCAAGAAGGCCAACGAGCTGATGGCGCACACCTACTCGCACCTCTACGGCCTGCCGACCACGGGCCTGCGCTATTTCACCGTTTACGGTCCCTGGGGCCGGCCCGACATGTCGCCGTGGCTGTTCACCTCCGCCATCCTGGAAAACCGCACCATCGACGTCTTCAACCACGGCGACATGATGCGCGACTTCACCTACATCGACGACATCGCCGACGGCACCGTGAAAGTCCTCGACCGCATCCCGCAGGGCAATCCAAACTTCGACCACGCCAATCCCGACCCCGCCACCAGCCACGCGCCCTACCGCATCTACAACATCGGCAACCACACCCCGGTGCAGCTGATGGATTTCATCGGCACCATCGAAGCCGCGCTGGGGCAAACCGCCAAGAAGAACTTCCTGCCCATGCAGGACGGCGACGTGCAGGCGACCTACGCGGATGTGGACGACCTCATCCGCGACACCGGCTTCAAGCCGGCGACGACGCTGGAGTATGGGATCGGGAAGTGGGTGGAGTGGTATCGGGGGTACATCTCGTAGCCTTCCGACGCAAAATTTCGGCCCACTACAATCGATCAGTTTTTCGGCATCTTGACTCAGATGCGCCGGGACGAATGCGCCTCTCCCTCCCATACAATCTTCGCGAGCGCGAAGCCGAGATCGGCATCCGAACGGTCGCAGCGAAAATCTTGGATCTATCCTATTTGTTGGGGGTGCCTGTCGGCTTTCTTTACATCGCAAAATATCGCTTCAAACAAACTGCGAAAAATGAACATATAAATCAGATGGACAGGCATGCACCACAATGCGTTGGCATGATGCTTGCGACAAGCCATCCCAAGCCCTGCTATGCAGGTTGACCCTTCAAGGGCAAGGAGTCCATTGAGATGCATACCTTGATTAAATCAATAGTCTTTACCGTCCTGGGTTTTTCAGTAATGCCGGCATGGGCGACGGCATTCTCAGCCACCCTGCCGGACGAAATCGGACCGAAATACGGAGGGTATGTATTTGGGAACGTCACCTCGCCGGGGACAACGACTGTGGCAGCCGTCCTGACCTTCGATCTCATTGGTTATGGTGGGCTCGACGGGGGCTGGAATCAAAGAGTCGGGACCAACGACGTATCGGATTTTTTCACCTTTACCAACTACGACGATACGTACTTTACGGTTTCCTTGAATATGGGCGGCGCCTTTGCCGGGACACCGATATGGGGAACGACCGATCCCGACGTTTCGCTCGTTTCGTACACGGACAATGGCTCCGGACTGGGTGGTCTGGCCCAATTCAAAGTCAATTTTTCCCTGCTGCCCGGTGTTAACACTTTCGTATTCCAATACAGCTGCTGTTCACCGGCGAACGGTAATGGCACAGAAGAGGGTTGGGGGCTGCGTAATGTCATGGTGACTGCCGATTTACCCGCAGTCCCCGAACCTGCGTCGTGGGGGCTGATGATCGCCGGGCTTGGATTGCTTGGATGGCGTGTACGCAATAGCAAAATGCTCTGATCACTTATTGGGCACGAATTGTTTTTATCCAGGCTTGACGTGACGCGTTGGGGTAAGTGACGAAACAATTGGGGACAGACCACCATTTCTGCACTGTCCCTCGCTCGATTCTCAGCAAGGCCGTCCCCGCCAATCCGGAATTAGGGCCGTTTCAGCCCGCTGTTTTCCCGATAGGGCTGCCCGGAACCGGGCTTAAATGCCATGACCCTTATCAGATATGGATCGTGGCCCGCCCGTGAACGCCCAGCCCAGACCCCAGGAATTCAACGCCGTCATCGCCCTGTTCAATGCGAACCGGTTTGACGAGGCAGCCACGCGCGCCGAGGCGCTGACTTCACGCTTCCCGCGTCACGGCATGAGCTGGAAGCTGCTGGGGGTGCTGCGCATGCAGCAGGGACGAAGCGGCGACGCGCTGCCGCCGATGCGCAAGGCGGCGACGCTGTTGCCGAACGATGCGGAATCGCATGGCAATCTGGGCATTGCGCTCAACAGCCTGGGGCGCAGCGAGGAAGCCGCCGCCAGCTTTCGGAAAGCGCTGGCGCTCAGCCCGGACGATGCCCAGCTGCATTGCAATCTGGGGGTGGCGCAGCAGGACGGCGGGCAGCCGGATGCCGCCGAAGCCAGTTACCGGCGCGCGCTGGAACTCGCCCCGCACTACGCCCGGGCGCACAACAATCTCGGCGCGCTGCTGCAATCGCGACAGCGGCTGGACGAGGCGGAAGCCTGTTACCGGAATGCGCTAACGCACGCGCCCAGCGACGCGGAAACGCTCGAAAACCTGGCGGCGCTGCTGCACATGCGGAGCCAACCGGTGGCGGCACTTGAATGCATTGTGCAGGCGCTGAGCCTGCGCGAAACGGTGCGGGCGACGCGGATTTTCGCGGCCTGCATCAAGGGCCTGAGTTTTTCGCAATCGCATCCGCAGATGCGCGCGCTGCTGGTGCGTGCGCTGACCGCGCCCTGGGATCGCCCGGTTGAGCTGGCGCATGTCTGCACCGGTTTCATCAAGCTCGATCCGCAGACCGGTACGCTGCTGGCCCACTCCGAGGCGGCCTGGCCACACCGCGCAACCGGCGAGGCAGTGTTCGGCGCGGACGATCTGGCGACGCTGGCGGCCGACGAATTGTTGTGCGCGCTGCTGACCGCCACGCAGATGTGCGATGTGCAGCTGGAACGCCTGCTCACGCTCGCGCGGCGCGCCCTGCTGTTCAATGCCGACGCCGCCGCGGCGCTGGATTTTCACAGCGCGCTGGCGCAGCAGTGCTTCATCAACGAGTATGTGTTTGCGCTGGACGAGACCGAAATCCACCAGGCCGGCATCTTGGCCGAAGCGCTCGACCAGGCGCTGGCGAACGGCACCGACGTGCCGGCGCACTGGCCGCTCGCGGTGGCAAGCTATCTCCCGCTCGGCGCGCTGTCCTCGGCATCGCGCCTGCTGGAACGCCCATGGCCGGCAGCGGTGTCTGCGGTGCTGTTGCAGCAGATCGTCGAACCATCGATCGAACAAGCGCTGCGCCCGGGCATTCCCACGCTGAGTCCGATCGAGAACGACGTGTCGCGCCAGGTTCAGCAGCAATACGAAGAGAACCCCTACCCGCGCTGGATCAAGGCTTCGCCGGTCGACACCACCTACGACATCGATACCCTGCTGAAGCAGAAATTTCCGCTCGTCGCCATCCGCACGAACGCGAATGCACCCCGCCGCGACATCCTGATCGCAGGCTGCGGCACCGGCCAGCATTCGACCAACCGCGCGCGCACGCTGCCCGATGCGCGCATTCTGGCCATCGACCTGAGCCTCGGCAGTCTCGCCTACGCGCAGCGCAAGACGCACGAGATGGGGATGGGCAACGTCGAGTACGCGCACGGCGATCTGCTGCAACTGGATACGCTGGCGCGCGACTTTGACGTGATCGAATCGATCGGCGTGCTGCACCATCTGGCCGAGCCCTGGCAAGGCTGGCGCACGCTGCTTGGGCGGCTGCGGCCGGGCGGCCTGATGTGCCTGGGGTTCTACAGCGCGCTGGCGCGGCAGCATATCGTGCGCATCCGCCAGTTCATCGCCGAACACGGCTACGCCAGCGACGCCGACGGCATCCGCCGCTGCCGGCAGGATTTGATGGCGATGGCCGACCTGACGGCAGCGGGCGATGCCATCCTCGGCAACCTTCTGAAAGTGACCGACTTCTACAGCACCAGCAACTGCCGCGACCTGCTCTTCCACGTGCAGGAACACCAGCTGACGCTGCCCGCCATCGCCGCATTCCTGCACGAGAACGGGCTGAATTTTCTGGGCTTCGAAGTCGAGCCGGGGGTGCTCAACGCCTACCGGCAGCAGTATCCCGACGACCCGGCCGCGATCGACTTGGCCCAGTGGCACGCCTTCGAAGTCGCCAACCCCGATACCTTCTTCGGCATGTATCAGTTCTGGGTACAACGGCAGGACTGAAGCGCCGGGTTTGCAGCCGCGCCGGGTTTACAACCGAACCGGGATCGCGCTATACACGCGGCATGTGCAGCCGCGTTAAGCCATGACCCCGTCCCCAATCAAAACCACCCTGCCCTGGATCGTGGCGGTGGCGCTGTTCATGGAGCAGCTCGACACCACCATCGTGAACACGGCGGTGCCGGCGATGGCGGCGAGCCTGGGCGTGACGCCGCTGAGCCTGAAGGCGGTGGTGACGAGCTACATCCTGAGCCTGGCGGTGGGCATTCCGGTGAGCGGCTGGATGGCGGACCGCTTCGGCACGCGGCGGGTGTTCGCCACGGCGGTGGCGGTGTTCACCTTCTCCTCGATCCTGTGCGGGCTGGCGCAGAACCTGCCGATGCTGGTGGCGGGGCGCATCCTGCAGGGGGCGGGCGCGGCGATGATGATGCCGGTGGGGCGGCTGGCGATCATCCGCACCTTTCCCAAGGGCGAGCTGCTGCGGGCGATGAACTTCGTGATCGTGCCGGCGCTGATCGGCCCCTTGCTCGGGCCAACGCTGGGCGGGCTGATCGTGCACTGGCTGTCGTGGCGCTTCATCTTCTTCGTAAACGTGCCGGTGGGCCTGCTGGCGCTGTGGCTGGCGCTTCGCCGCATGCCGGACTACCGTGGCGAGGCGCCGCGCCCGCTGGACACGGTGGGCCTCGCGCTGTTCGGCAGCGGCACGGCGCTCCTGTCCTGGTTGCTGGAAATCTTCGGCGAACACGATCTGGACCCTACGCAGGGCGTGCTGCTGCTGTCGCTGAGCCTGGGCCTGCTGGCCGCGTATGGCCTGCACGCGCGCGAGATCGCGCATCCGCTGCTGCGGCTGGCGCTGTTCCGGGTGCGCACGTTCCGCGTGTCGGTGGCGGGCGGCTTCATCACGCGCCTCGGGGTGGGCGGCATGCCGTTCCTGCTGCCGCTGCTGTACCAGCTCGGTCTGGGCATGCCGGCGTGGCAGTCGGGCCTCCTGATGATGCCGGTGGCGGCGGCGGCGATGGCGATGAAGTTCATCGCGCCGCGCATGCTGGCGCGCTTCGGCTACAAGCGGGTGCTGACGGCGAACACGGTGATGATCGGCGGCGTGGTCTGCGGCTTCGCGGCGGTGGGGCCGGACACGCCGGTGGCCGCGATCGTGCTGCTGGCCCTGGCGATGGGGTTCTTCAATTCACTGCAGTACACCAGCATGAATTCGATGGCCTATGCCGACATCGAGGCGCAGGATTCGAGCATGGCCAGCACGATCGCCAGCTCGCTGCAGCAGTTGTCGATGAGCTTCGGCCTGGCCTGCGGCTCGCTGATCGCCGCCTGGTATCTGGGCGGCCTGCCGCAGACCGACCGCGCGGCGGTGACGGTTGCACTGCATCACGCCTTTCTGACGGTGGGCGCGTTGACCATGCTGTCGTCACTGTCGTTCTGGTCGCTGCGCCCCCGGGACGGCGAAAGCGTCAGCCGCGGGGTGCGATACGTGACGGAATAGGTGCGAACCGCCGGACAGCCAGGTCCCGGCGGTATCCTGCCTAGAGTTCCGCCTCCTGCGCGCTGATCATGTTCTGATACAGCAGGGTCGAGATGACCAGGGTGTCCTGGCTGGATACCTCCTCGAAGCACAGTCCGTGCAGCATGGCGGGTCTTTCATCCGCCGCCGGGCGCGAGGCGTTCACCGAACGAATCCGGCAGTTCAGCGCCAGCAGATGCTCGGCGTCGTTGACCTTGACGCGCAGCTTGAGCGTGAGCGGATCGCCGACGTCGCCGATCTTGTCGCCGGCGGCGATGAGCGCCCCGCCGATGCTGATGTCGCGCGCGACGCAGGCGTGGCCGCGGCCGGTTTCGGTGGTGGCGTGGCAGATGATGTTGATGCGGCTGCGCGGGGCGTTGCGCACGACGAGACCGCGCACTTCCCTGGGATAGCTCAGGTGCAGATGCGGATAGGGCGTGTTGGTGACGCGGCGGGCGCTGGCGGTGAAGGCGTAGACGCTCTTGCCGCTGAACAGGCGGACCACGAAATCCTGGCCTTCGCGAACCAGCATGAGGCTGCCGTTGATGACGGGCGTGGTCACGACGATGCTCTGGCCTTCGAGGTAGCCGATGAGGGTGACGAAACTGCGCGACGGCTCGAGGCCGGTCTGGAACTGCAACTGGATGGAATCGCCGATGTTCAGCTTGATCTGGTCCAGGGTGAGCACGCCTTCGCGCGTGGCCGGCTCGCCATTGTCCGGCTGGGCAGTCTTGACGTCGAGGTTTCCGGGCATGGTGTGTTCTCTCCAGATTTTCCGGCCCTGCAATCAGGTAGCCGCGCGCAGTGCCAATCCATGTCTGGCACTGCGCCGGCAATCCGGGCCGTACTATGCCTGTCGTTCGATGACGACAGGGATGATTGCGTCTATCTGCCTGATTTCTTGAACGATTCCCGGGACTGGCTTATTCACCTGTCGCCATGAAACGACATTTGGCGGGGTTTTGTGCCGTTGCCCCGACGGGCTGGATCAGCTATCGCGTTGTTTGCAAACAGGTTTCCCCTGCTGGCCCGCGCATTGCAATGGCTGGCTTGCGCCCCCTGCCGGGCGCACCGCGCCAGCGTGTTTTGCAACCCCAACCCGTTTTTCAGGAAAGAGATCCGCCATGCTCAAAACCCTCATGCACCCCGGCACGTCCGGCAACGCGCGCACCGAGCCGAACCGGCCCGGACCCTCGACCTATGCCTCCGGCCGCACGGCCGAAACCGCCAAACCCGCCGAGCCCGTCGAGCCCGTCAAGGACGAAGTCGTCGCCGGGCCCGCCAGGCCTGCCTCCAGCTCCAGCGACGAAGGCAGCAAGCTGATCGTCGGCCCGAACATCAAGCTGAAAGGTTCGGAAATCACCGACTGCGAAATCCTGGTGGTGGAAGGCCGGGTGGAGGCGTCGATGAACAGCCGCGACATTCGCATCGCCGAGGGCGGGGTGTTCTCGGGCCGTGCGGAGATCGACGTGGCGGAGGTGCGCGGCACCTTCGAAGGCGACCTGGTCGCCCGCAAGCGGCTGGTGGTGTATGCCACCGGCCGGGTCAACGGCACGATCCGCTACGGCGCGATGATGGTCGAGGAAGGCGGCGTGATTTCGGGCAACGTGGCGCTGCACACCGCCGCGCCCGGCGTGGCCCGGCTGCCGGATGCCTCGGCGCCGGCCAGGGCGGAACCGGCAGAGGACGGTGCAGCGAATCTGGGGCAGCTGCCGCTGGGGGCGGCGTCCACCCGCACCCTGGCCGGCGGGCGGACAGCGTGAACGCGATCGTGCGTTCCAGCCAGTGTCGCCAGCCGGCGACGTCGCCCAGCCGGGCGCTGGCGCGCAACTTCCTGCGCTTCGGCGCGCGCCGGGTGCTGGCGCGGCTTCATGCGGTGCGGGCAAACGGGCATCTGGACGTCTTCGAAGTCCAGGGCCCGGCCAGCCGCAGGCCGCTCGCGTTCTTCTAGAGCTTGGCGCTGCGCCCGCCGTCCACCGCCAGGATCTGGCCGGTGACGAAGTGGGTGTCCATGGCGAAGAAGCGGACGGCGAGCGCGATGTCGCTGGGGTCGCCGGCACGCTTCAGCATGGTGTGCGAGATGATGCGCTGACGCGAAACCTCGTCGAAATTGGAATCGCCCTCGGGCCACATGATCGG
Organism: Thiobacillus sp.; assembly: GCA_044227195.1. Classification (GTDB taxonomy): domain Bacteria; phylum Pseudomonadota; class Gammaproteobacteria; order Burkholderiales; family Thiobacillaceae; genus Thiobacillus. The sequence continues at coordinate 59,462 of JBGAFQ010000004.1, read as the reverse complement.
GCCGGGGGCGATGCCGTTGACGCGCACTTCGGGCGCCAGTTCGCGCGCGAGCGACTTGGTGAGCCCGACCAGCCCGGCCTTGGCGACGGAATACACGACGTAGCTTTTCATCGGCCGGTCGGCATGGATGTCGGTGATGTTGATGATGCAGCCGCGGCGCTTCTTCAGTTCGTGCGCGGCGGCCTGCGACAGGAACAGCGGTGCCTTGAGGTTGCTGCCCATGAGGTCGGCCCAGTCCTTCTCGGCGATGGTGCCGACGGGCGTGGGATAGAAGCTCGACGCGTTGTTGAGCAGCACGTCCAGCCCACCGAAGGTGGCGACGGTCTGGTTCACCAGCGCCGGCAGGCCGCCGATGTCGAGCAGGTCGGCCTGGATGAGCGCGACGGAATCGGCGCGCAGGGCGTTGAGTTCGGCCTGCAGCGCGCGCGCTTCGGTCGCCGAGCTGCGGTAATGGATCATCAGGTTGGCGCCGGCCGCGTGCAGCAGGCGGGCAGACGCCGCACCCACGCGCTTGGCCCCGCCGGTAATCAGCACGACTTTGCCTTGCATCGGAGTTCGCCTTTATAGTCGGTGGATTCTGCATTATCCATGAACGCACCATGCTGCCCACCCCCAGCCCCGATGCGCTGGCGCACAGCCAGCGCGTGGCCGCGCACCTCGTCGCGATGATCGACGCGGCCGGCGGCTGGATTCCGTTTTCGCGCTACATGGACGCCGCGCTCTATGCGCCGGGACTGGGCTACTACGTCGCCGGCGCGACCAAGTTCGGTGCGGCCGGCGACTTCACCACCGCGCCGGAACTGACCCCGCTGTTCGGCCGCACGCTGGCGCGCGCGCTCGCGCCGGTGCTGGGCGAGACCGGCGGCGATGTGCTGGAACTGGGCGCCGGCAGCGGCAGGCTCGCCGCCGACGTGTTGGGCGAGCTGGAGCGCCAGGGCAGGCTGCCCGCGCGCTATTCGATTCTGGAAGTGAGCGCGGAGCTGGCCGCGCGGCAGCGCGAGACGCTGGCGCGCGCCGTGCCGCATCTGCTGGAACGCGTCCAGTGGCTGAGCGCCTTGCCCGCGCATTTTTGCGGCGCGATCCTCGGCAACGAAGTGCTCGACGCCCTGCCGGTGGAGCTGGTGCACTGGACGGATGCGGGGCCGCTGGCGCGCGGCGTGCGTCTACAGGACAGGGCCTTCGCCTGGCAGGACCGTCCCATTGCCGACCCGGCGCTGCGGGTCCGCGCCGAGGCGCTCGATCTGACGCCGGATTATCTGTCCGAGATCAACCTCGCCGCCGAGGCGCTGATCGTTTCGCTCGGCGACTGTCTCGACCGCGGCCTCGTGCTCTTGCTCGACTATGGCTTCAGCGCACGCGAGTACTACCATCCCCAGCGCCACATGGGCACGCTGCGCGCGCACTACCGCCACTATGCGCTCGACGATCCGTTCCACCTGCCGGGGCTATGCGACCTGACCGCGCACGTCGATTTCAGCGCGGCAGCGACAGCCGGCATGGCGGCGGGCCTGACGCTCGCCGGCTACACGAGCCAGGCGAATTTTCTGCTGGGCAGCGGACTCACCGAGCTGCTGATGGGTGTCGCCGGCGGAGATGGGGGAGCTGTTCAAGGTGATGGCGCTGACGAAGGGCGAAGTGCCTTCACTCGCCGGATTCGCCCGCGGCGACCGGCAGCACACGCTGTAAGCCGTGCCGTATTCGCGCAGTCACACCAATGGCAACTGCGCGTCCGCTTCCTCCGGCGCCAGCCGCATCACGCGCACCGCGTGCAGCCGGCGGCTGTCGGCGCGCAGCACGGTGAACTGGAAGCCGTCGAACTTCACGCTCTCGCCGCGCTTGGGCAGGTGGCCGAAGCGCGAGACGACGAGCCCGCCGAGGGTGTCGAATTCCTCGTCGGAGAACTGCGCGCCCAGGGTCTGGTTGAAGTCGTCGATCTCGGTGCCGGCCTTCACGCGGAAGACGTTGTCCTTCTCGCGGATGATGTTGTCCTCGGTCTCATCGAAGTCGTATTCGTCCTCGATGTCGCCGACGATCTGCTCCAGCACGTCCTCGATGGTAACCAGCCCCGCGACGCCGCCGTATTCGTTGACGACGATGGCAATGTGGTTGCGGTTGGAGCGGAATTCCTTCAGCAGCACGTTGAGCCGCTTCGATTCGGGAATGAACACGGCGGGCCGCAGCATGCCGCGGATGTCGTCGTCGGATTCGGCGTAGTGGCGCAGCAGATCCTTCGCCAGCAGGATGCCGATGACGTCGTCGCGATCCTTGTCGATGACGGGAAAGCGCGAGTGCGCGGTCTCGATGACGAAGGGAATGAACTTCTCGGGCGGATCGTTGATGTCGATCACGTCCATCTGCGCGCGCGGAATCATGATCTCGCCGACGCGCATCTCGGCCACCTGCAGCACGCCCTCGATCATCGCCAGGGCGTCGGCATCCATCAGGCTGTTTTCGTAGGCGCCGTGCAGCAGTTCGATCAACTGCTCGCGGTCTTCGGGTTCGCGCATCAGCCAGTGGGAGATGCGTTCCATCAAGCTGGGCTTGTGACTACTGTCGGACTCCATGTTCAGGCAGCGTAGGGATTGGGGATACGGAACCGTTTCAGTATAACGGCTTCGCGCGTTTCCATGATGACGGCGTCCGCCGGGGCGAGGTGATCGTAGCCCTGCAGGTGCAGCACGCCGTGGACCGTCATGTGCGCGTAATGATCCTGTAACGGCTTGCCCTGCTCGCGCGCCTCGCGTTCGACCACGGGCGCGCAGATCACCACGTCGCCGCCGAGCACGCCCGGCGAAACTTCGCCGTATTCGAAGGTGAGCACGTTGGGCACGTAGTCCTTGCGGCGGAAATCCTGGTTGAGCGCGCGCGCCTCATCGGCGTCGACGATGCGCACGGTGATCTCGGCGGCGTGTTCGAGCGCGGCCGCGACCCAGCGGCGGATCTGCGCGCGGCTCGGCAGATTCTTCGCCGCGCTGGCGACTTGCACCGACAGGCTGAACCGGGGGGTCACTTTTCGGTTTGCGCGCGCCGCGCCGCATAGGCATCGACGATGCGGCCGACCAGCGGATGACGCACCACGTCTTCCGAACCGAAATGCGTGAAGGCGATGCCGCGCACGTTGCCGAGCGTGTCGACCGCGTCCACGAGGCCGGATTTCACGTGCTTGGGCAGGTCGACCTGCGTGGGGTCGCCGGTGACCACGGCACGCGCGCCAAACCCGATGCGGGTGAGGAACATCTGCATCTGCTCGGGCGTGGTGTTCTGCGCCTCGTCGAGAATGATGAAGGCGTGGTTGAGCGTGCGCCCGCGCATGAAGGCGAGCGGCGCGACTTCGATGGCATGGCGTTCGATCAGGCGCGTCACCTTGTCGAAACCCAGCAGGTCGTACAGCGCATCGTACAGCGGCCGCAGGTAGGGGTCGACCTTCTGCGTGAGGTCGCCCGGCAGGAAACCCAGCCGCTCGCCCGCCTCCACCGCCGGGCGCGTGAGCACCAGGCGCTTCACCTGCTCGCGCTCCAGCGCATCGACCGCACAGGCCACCGCGAGATAGGTCTTGCCGGTGCCGGCGGGGCCGATGCCGAAGGTGATGTCGTGGCCGAGGATGTTCTCGATGTAGCCGGCCTGCCCCGGCGTGCGGGCGCGCAGGTCGGCACGGCGCGTGCGCAGGTGCGGGCCCTCGCCGTCGTCGGGACGGCCGCGCGTGAGCTCGACCAGGCCGAGCTGGATGTCGTCGAGGGAGAGCGCGTCGTGGGCGCGATTGTAGAAATGCTCGACCGCCTGTGCGCCCTTCTCGGCCTGCGCGGCGTCGCCGCTGACGCGGAAGCTCATGCCGCGGCGGCCGATGGTGACGTCGAACGCCGCCTCGATCTGCCGCAGGTTCTCGTCCAGCGGGCCGCACAGGTTGGCCAGACGGCGATTGTCTTCCGGCGCGAGCTTGAGTTCGACGATGCCGGCTTTCAAGCGGCCACGCTTTCGGTCGTGACGACCTCGCCGCGCAGGCTGTGCGGCAGGGATTCGGTGATCCGCACGTCGACGAAGCGATTCAGCAGGCGCGCGTGGCCGGGAAAATTGACGATGCGGTTGTTGTCGGTGCGACCGGCCAGTTCGTCTGCGTTCTTGCGCGCGTGGCCTTCGACCAGCACGCGCTGCACGGTGCCGACCATGGCCCGGTTCACGACCTGCGCCTGCGCCTCGATCTGCGCCTGCAATTTCATCAGCCGCCGGGTTTTCAGTTCGCTGCTCACATCGTCAGCATAGTCCGCCGCCGGCGTGCCGGGGCGCTTGCTGTAGATGAAGGAGAAGCTGGCGTCGAAGTTCAACTCTTCGATGAGCTTCATCGTCGCCTCGAAATCGGCCTCGGTCTCGCCGGGGAAACCGACGATGAAGTCGGACGACAGGCAGAGGTCGGGGCGCTGTTCGCGCAGCTTGCGGATGATGGACTTGAATTCGAGCACGGTGTGGCCGCGCTTCATCGCCGCGAGGATGCGGTCGGAGCCCGACTGCACCGGCAGATGCAGATGCGACACCAGCTTGGGCAGCTTGCCGTAGCACTCGATCAGGCGCTGCGTCATTTCGCGCGGGTGGCTGGTGGTGTAGCGGATGCGTTCGATGCCGGGAATCTCGTGCACCATCTCCAATAAAAATGCGAAGTCGGCGGTGCCGCCCTCGTGCAGCGCGCCCTGGTAGGCGTTGACGTTCTGCCCCAGCAGGGTGACTTCCTTCACGCCGTGCGCCGCCAGCCGCGCGACTTCGGCGATGACGTCGTCGAACGGGCGCGAGACTTCCTCGCCGCGCGTGTAGGGCACGACGCAGAAGGTGCAGTACTTGGAGCAGCCCTCCATGATCGAGACGAAGGCCGACGCGCCCTCGACGCGCGCGGGGGGCAGGTGGTCGAATTTTTCGATCTCGGGGAAGCTGATGTCCACCTGCGGCTTGCCGGTTGCGCGCTTCTTCGCGATGAGTTCGGGCAGGCGGTGCAGGGTCTGCGGACCGAAGACGACATCGACATACGGCGCGCGCGCGACGATGGCCGCGCCTTCCTGACTGGCGACGCAGCCGCCGACGCCGATGATGAGCTTGGGATTGGCCTGCTTCAGCGCACGCACGCGGCCGAGGTCGTGGAATACCTTCTCCTGCGCCTTTTCGCGCACCGAACAGGTGTTGAACAGGATGACGTCGGCGTCTTCGGGCGTGGCCGTCTTGACCAGGCCCTCCGCCGCGCCGAGCACGTCGGCCATCTTGTCCGAGTCGTACTCGTTCATCTGACAGCCGAAGGTTTTAATGTAGATTTTTTTCATGTCGCCGGTGCAGTGAGGAAACTGGGGGCGGGGGCTGCCGGACTGGCCGGCAGGGAAGGAATCTGGTGGTGATGGGCAGACTTGAACTGCCGACCCCCGGATTATGAATCCGATGCTCTAACCGACTGAGCTACATCACCTTTCTCTCGGCGACAGGCCGCCGAAAAGCCGCGCATTGTAGCCGAGCCGGCACACGGCTGTCAAAGTACGCCGCTTACTGCGGACGCAGCTTCGCCAGTTCGTCGAGCAGGCTGATCATCAGTTCGCGGCCGAGCGGGCCCATGCCGGCGACGAGCTGGTCGGCGTCGCGTTCGCCGTTGACCAGCCGCCGCATGCGCCCGCCCAGCAGGGCCATGTCGCCCCCCGCCTTCATCATCTGCTCGGCCATGTTGGCGAGCACGGACATCGCCTGTGCATCGCCGCGCGCCGAGGCATCGATCAGCGCGGCCAGGCCCGGGGCGGCCGCGCTGCCGTCCGGCTGGGCGTTCAGCGGCGGCAGGGTCGCGGGGTTGTCGAAGCCGCGCAGGATGGCGTCGAGCAGGATGCCGTCCTCCTCGTCCAGCCCCAGCCTGATCGAGGGATCGCGGCGGCCGTTGACCACATGGCGCAGCGCGCCGACCAGCCGCGCCCAGCCGGCCTGTTCGGCAGCATTGAGCTGCTTCATTAGCTCGGGCAGCTGGCTGCGGTCGCGCAGCGCATTGACGACGGTGTGGATGAAGGCGGCGTGGACGCGCAGGACCTGTTCGACGGCGGTGGGGAGTTGGGCCATGTTGGTGAGCAGTGAGTGGCGAGTGGTGAACGGATTGTCGGGTCAGGGGGCGGACCTGGCAATGACCGGGTGGACTGACATTTTCTCGATCTGCCAATGCGCGCTTGCCCACGCCAGAAGCACGGCCGGACCTGCACCTGCGAGATCGGCAGGCGGGGAATGTCCCAACGCGGCCAGGGCCCCGGCCAGGACTGCGCCGCGTCCGGATTCGGGCAGCGCGGGGGCGAGGGTCTGCTTGGAAAGTTTCTGCCCGGCGGCGTTGACGACGAGCGGCACGTGCAGGTAGCGCGGCGTCGGCAGGCCAAGCAGGGCCTGCAGGTGAATCTGGCGCGGGGTGTTCCACAGCAGGTCGGCGCCGCGCACGACGTCGGTAATGCCCTGATGCGCATCGTCCACCACGACCGCCAGCTGGTAGGCGAACAGGCCGTCGGCGCGCCTGACGATGAAGTCGCCGATTTCCGCTTCCAGGTTCTGGCACAAGCGGCCGTGGACCCGGTCGTGAAAGCATGTACTCACACTATCGACCCGCACGCGCCAGGCGCGCGCCGTCTGCCCCGCCGGCAGGCCGGCCCGGCAGGTGCCCGGGTAGATGGTTTCGCCCTCGGCGTTTTTCGGCGCGGAGGCGAGCCGGCTGCGGGTGCAGGCGCAGGGGTAGGCATGGCCGGCCGATTTCAACTGGTCGAGCGCGGCGGCGTAGGCTGCGTCGCGTTGCGACTGCACCAGCACGGCGCCGTCCCAGTGCAGACCGTAGACCTCGAGCTGATGCAGAATGGTGTCGGCTGCGCCAGGCCCACAGCGCGGGCGGTCGAGATCTTCCATGCGCACCAGCCAACGTCCACCCACCGCACGCGCGTCGAGCCAGCTCCCCACGGCGGCGACCAGCGAGCCGAAGTGCAGCGGACCGGTAGGCGACGGGGCAAAGCGGCCGATGTAGGCCGGACGGGTGCTCAAGCCGCGCGCACGCGCTGCGCGGACGCCGGCAAGCCGGCCACGTCTGCGCAGGCGGCGGCGATGACGGCGTATTTCTGCACGTCCTTGTGCATGCGGGGCTCCCTGAACGCTTCGCGTCCTTACGAAACAACCGCCACAGCATAATCCCGCGCACCGTCCCTTGGCGAGGCCAGGGCCTGGTACAGGCGCAGGATTTCGCTCTGCATCTTCGTTTCGTTCCAGCCAGCCGCGTAGGGCCGGCCGGCGGCGCCGAGCGCCCGCGACGCATCGCGATCGGCCAGAAGCGGCACCAGCACACCGGCAAAGCCCGCGACGTCGTCGGGCGCGATATGGCAGCCTTCGCCTTGCTTCAACACATCCCGGGTGCCCATTTCGGCGAGCGCGACGACGGGCACGCCCAGCGCCATCGCCTCCAGCAGCACCAGGCCCTGGGTTTCGGTCTTCGAGGCGAACACGAACACGTCCGCGGCGCAGTAGCACGCAGGTAGCTCGGTCTTGCGTTCGAGGTAGCCGACGAAGCGCACATTGTCGGTCAGCCCCCGCTTCGCCACCGCACGCTCCAGCCGGGCGCGCGCCGGGCCTTCGCCGGCGATCACGAGCAGCACGTCGGGCAGGGTGCGCCGCGCATGTTCGGTGACGCGCAGCAGGAAATCCAGATTCTTCTCGAAGGCCACGCGGCCGACGTAGGCCATCACCGGGCGCTCGGGCGCGATGCCGTAGCGCGCACGGAAGGCCGCGCCGTCGCAGTCGGCGAAATCGGCGGTGCGGATGCCGGTGGGGATGATATGGATGGGGCTCGCCACACCGTAGGCCAGGAGCGAATTCTTCATCGCCGACGACGGCGCGATCACCGCGCTGACGCCGTCGCACTCCTTGCGCGAGATCATGCGCGCCGCCGCCGCCAGCCAGGCCTTGGGCAGGAAGGGCAGGTAGTGGTGGAAATATTCCTCGAACAGCGTGTGGTAGGTTTCGACGCTGGGCAGGCCATGTTTTCTGGCCCAGCGCACGCCGGCACGGTGCGCGAGGAAGGGCGTATGAATGTGCACGAGATCGAAGTTGGCCGGATCGAGGCCATCGAGGGCGGCAGCCAGCGCACGCAGATGCATCAGCCTGTCTTCCGGATCGCGCGGCACCTGCCAGCCGGGCACACGCACGATGTCCGCCTCGGGCGCGGCGCCGGGGTAGTCGGGCGCCACCAGGGTACTGTCATGCCCCGCCGCCGACAGCGCCTGGCGCAGGGTCTGGATAGACGTGGACACGCCGTTGACGCGCGGGAAGTACACGTCGGACACCATCAGGATACGCACGGCAGACTCCGGCTAGATCGAAGTCTGCGTTGTATTGCACGACAGTTACACGTTGATGACGCCGCGGTTAGAAGTCGATGCCGGGCTGCGCCTTCACGCCGGCACGGAAGGCATGCTTTTCATCGGCGATGACCGACACGGTGTCGCCCAGTTCAGTCAGTGCCGGTGGCGCGGCACGGCCGGTGACGACCACATGCTGCATGGGTGGCCGGTGCGCGAGTGCGTCAAGCACAACGTCGCTGTCGAGGTAGCCGTAGTTCAGCAGGTAGGTCAGTTCGTCCAGCACCACCAGCCGATAGGACGGATCGGCGAGCATGCGCGCGGCGATCGCCCAGCCGCGTTCGGCGGTGGCGACGTCCTGCGCGCGGTTCTGCGTATCCCAGGTGAAGCCGTCGCCGGTGACGTGCCACTCAGCGTGCTTGCCGAGAAAGGCTTCCTCGCCGGTATCGGTGCGGCTCTTGATGAACTGCACCACGCCCACTTTCATGCCGTGGCCGAGCGCGCGCGCGACCATGCCGAAGGCCGCCGTGCTCTTGCCCTTGCCGTTGCCGGTGACGACGAGCAGCAGGCCGCGTTCGTCGGTGGCGGCTGCGATGGCGGCATCGACGACGGCCTTCTTGCGCGCCATGCGGGCGGCGTGGCGCGTTTCATTTTCGTCATCGATGGGCGAATCCGCCATGCCTTTTCCTTTTCAATCTCAGCGGAAGCTGTAGCGTGCGGCGAGGGTGAAGGTCCTGCTGTCGGCCGGATAGTAGAACGTATCGTAGGCGAATGTGCCGGAATTGAAGCCATAGCCTCCATACGCGGCATATTTCCTGTCGGTCGCATTGAGCACCTGGGCGTCGACCTGCCAGTCGCCCAGCTGCCAGCGTGCCATCAGGTCGAGCCGCGTGTAGGCGGCAAGATAGCCTGCGACGTTGGCATAATCGTCGCCGTAGCGGCGCTTGCCGACATGGTTCAAACGCGCCGAGTAGGTGGCACGTTCCGCCGCCTGCCAGCTCAGGCCGGCACTCGCCTGCACCTTCGGCACCATGGGCACGTCGTGTCCGGCATAGCTGCCTGCACGGATCTCGGCATCCTCGAACGTGAAGCCGAGGTCTCCGCTCAGCGCATCCGTCAGTTTCAGCTTCGCGCTCAGTTCGCTGCCCACCCGTCGCGTCTTGCCGATGTTCATGTTGCCGCCGTTGGGATCGGAGGAAATCTCGTCCCGCATGTCCTGCTGGTAGACGGTGAGACCGAGACTGGCGCGGCCGAGCGTCCGCGTCGCGCCAAGTTCGTACACCGCGCCATGCTGCGGCTTCAGCCCGAAGGCGAAGACCGGGTCGAAGGTCAGCGGATCGAAGCCGTACAGCTCGTCGGTATTGGGGAAGCGATACACCGTTCCAATCCGGCCGGAGAATTTCCACTCGCCCGTGCGATACGTCAGGCCGCCTTCGTACGCTTCGCGCGTGTCCACGGCGTGCCCCGACACGGCGGGCTGGGCCACGCTGTAGTAGGTCGTGTAGGCGGACTGGTTCGCAGACTGGCGCAATCGCTGGACGCGCATGCCGAGCGTCAATGCCAGGCGGTCGCTGAGGTCGGTGATGTTCTGGGCATACAGCGCATGGCTCGTCTGGCTGGCAGCCTGGGTGTAGGCCTGGTTGCCGGTCGGCGAAGTCAGGGTATCGGTCGTGCCGCGGAAGAAGTCGTAGCCGATCGTGGCGTGATTGCTGAAGCCGCCCAGACGGTGAAGGATATTCAGCCGCGGGCTGAAGGAAATGAAATCGCGCGTCAGTTCACGCGTCTGCTCGACCGGATTGGTGGGATCGCTGTAACCCACGCGTTCGTCGCGGGACAGGGCGAGATCGGCGTCGAACGTCATGTCGTGTCCAAGATTGACCGTCACGCCGGGTCGGATACGAAATCCGTTGCGGTCCGAACGGTCGCCGGGATGGCGCGACTGCGTCGGATCGGCATCGTACCCGGCACGCCACAGACCTCCAGGCTGGCCCAGTTTCTCGTCGAATGCGGCAAGGTCCACGTAGCCGCGTACGTCGTCTTCGTTCAAAAAATTGATCCGCCCACCCAGGGCGTAGCGGCGCTGGTCGCTGTTGACCCGCCATCCGTCGCTGTCGCCGTACTGGACATACAGGCTGGCATCGACCGGTCCCGCCGACCCGCCGGCCTGGACGCCCGCCTCGCGCAAACCGTGGCTGCCCCCACCCAAGCTGACATAACCCGTGTCCGTCGACTTGCGGGTGATGATGTTGATGACACCGCCGCTGGCACGGTCGCCGTACAGCACCGTGCCGCTGCCGGGCATGACCTCGATGCGTTCGATGCTCGCCAGCGGAATCAGGGACCAGTCGATCGAACCCGAATCGACCGGATTCAGCCTTTGCCCGTTGAGCAGGACGAGCGTGTTGCTGGTGGCAGTGCCGCCGCTGCCGGCACCCCGCAGGCTGACCGAGGCATCGATGCCCAGGGCGCCGTAGAGCGGCACCACCGACGCACCCGGCGTCCCCGCAAGCAGATCCGGAACGCTGGTTGCAGGGGTTCGCTCGATCGCCTGACGCGTAATCACGATGAGGTTGGCGGGCGTCGGCTGGACGGCCGACTCGAAACGCGTCGGCGTGACCACGATGGTTTCGCCGACGAATTCCGGCAGGGTTTCAGCTTGAACGGGTGCGGCGCAGCTTGCGGCAAGCGCAAGGACGAGGAGGGTTTGACGCATGATGGTTTCCGGTCTGGGCGCCCGGTTCCCCGCGGGCGCGTTGCACGAACCGCTGCGCGGCGTTCGCCGACACAGGGCTCAGGCCGGTATCCGGGCTTGCGCTTGAAACTCATCGCCTTCCCGGGCTAAGCCCAGTGGCGTGGATGATGAACCGTTTAGCGCTTACCGTTGCGGGGGCAGCACAGGCTTGGCAATGAAGCGCACCTGTTTCCCGTTTATCCTCGACGGTGGAACACCGCGTCGGCACCTGAAGGCACGCATTATATAGGTGTGCGATTGACCGTGCGCGCAGTGCCCCCTATAGTCTCCCGCCATGCACGCCGAACTCGATACGCTCGAAGCCAAGATCCGCCAAGTGGCGGAGTTGTGCCACGCGTTGCGCCGCGAGAACATCGCGCTGCGCCAGCAACTGCTCGGCGCGCAGCAGGACAGCAAGCAGCTGACGACGCGGCTCGACGCCGCGAAGGCGCGCCTGCAGGCCTTGCTGGAAACCCTGCCGGAGGACGCCTGATGGCCGCGCCGCGTTCGATCGAAATCCACATTCTGGGCCGCGCCTACAAGGTCGCATGCAAGCGCGAGGAGGAGTCGGCGCTGATCGCAGCGGCAGACTATCTCGACGAGAAAATGCGCGGGATCCGCGACAACGGGAAGGTCATCGGTGCCGAACGCATCGCCATCATGGCCGGCCTCAACCTCGCGCACGATCTTCTGACCAAGGGCGGCGGCGGCTTGCTGGAAGAAACGCGGTCACGGGTGGCGCATTGCAGCACGCTGCTCGATGCCGTGCTGGAAGATCAGGACAAACTCTTCTAATTCCATTTCCGGATTGAGAATTTTCCTGTCGGCTTCGCCTTGCCGTACTGCTTGGCCGTACTGCTTGTATTAGCTGCAGCTCGCCTTCGCAATCCATTCGGGCTGGAAATGGAATACACTGATCGTGCTCTCTGCGGTGTTCGAGGCCGGCTGCAATTTCTCTGAACCAATGCATACGTGCAAGGCTGCGGTCTATTCCGGTGCGGGTGTGCGCGTGACACGTCTCATGTGCCCAAAGCGCCTTTGAACGCGGCCGTCTTGAACCCAGGTTCAAGAGTCCGCGGCCGGTCACGGCACAGGCGGGGAGCCCTCCTCCTTACATGAACAAATCCACCCTTCGCCGCCAGCTGAAAGCCGCGCGCAACGCGGTCGGCCCGCATGCGCGCAAGCTGGCGGCGCGCGCGGCGACGCGACTGGCGCTGCGCGAAGGCCTGCTCCTGCGCGCCCGGCGCATCGGCTTCTATCTGCCGCAGCATGGCGAATTCGACGTGCGCCCCTTGATGAACCAGGCATTGTGGATGGGCCGCACATGCTGCCTGCCGGTGTTGCCCCGGCGCGGGCGGACGATGCGCTTCGGACGGATGCAGGCCGGCATGCGCATGGACCCCAATCGCTACGGCATCCCGGAGCCGGCCGATGCACGGCCGATGCGCGCGCGCCAGCTCGACGTCCTGCTGATGCCGCTGGTCGGCTTTGATCTGGCCGGGCACCGGCTCGGGATGGGCGGGGGATATTACGACGCGACGCTCGCCTTCATGCGGCATCGGCGCCACTGGCGCAAGCCGCGACTGATCGGGGTGGCCTACGAATGCCAGCGGGTGGACGCGCTGCCGCATGATCCATGGGACATGCCGCTCGATGCCGTGTTGACGGAACGCCGGCTATACCGCTTCGACCGGACCGCTCAGTAGCGCTGCGGGGCGGCCCACTGGAACGTCGCCGCCGGCGTCCTTTCGCCTTTCTTGCCGGCGGCCGAATCGGACGCGGGCAGGCGCATCCAGTTGAGGTAGGTCTTGGGATCGAACCAGGGCTGCATGGGGGCGATCATGCGGCCGTCGGCCGTGACCTTCATCCATTGCATCGGCGTGGCCGGGCTCATCAGGGCCAGCGCATGCATGTAGAAGCGCGGGTTGGCCATGCTCTGCATCCAGCGCTGGGGCTTCCGCGGGTCGAGCATGCGGCTCACGATGGCCTGCTGGAACTGCGGGTCGATGGACGAATAGAACCATTCGGTCAGCATTTCAGGGTCGGCCGCCTGCGCGAGATTTTTCGGCACGCCGGGCGAACCTGCGTGTTCCATCGCTTTCAGCCACACTTCGGGATTGGCGCTCATGGCCATGGCCGCGACCAGAAACTCGGGCTCGGTCATCGCGTCGGCCATTTCCAGCGCAAGTTGCGGGTTGCGCACGAGGCTGGCGTTGCTGCGCATGTCGAGCAGGCTTTCGAAACGCGCGGCCGGACTGTCGGGCGCAGCCGGGTCGGCCCAGGCGGCGGTCAGAGGCACAGCGAGCAAAACGGCGATCAGGGTGCGTAGCATCGTCATCACTCCGGCTTTCGTCAGGTACGCCGTACGCGGCGTCCGGAAGCACAAAAACCCCCGGCCAAGGCCGGGGGTTGTCTTTCAGCAACCGGCAGAATTACTTCTGGGCGGCGGGCGCAGCGGGGACAGCACCGGTCATCGGGGCCATGAAAATCATGGGGTTGAAGCCCTGAGCGGCGTTGGAGTACGTGGCCGGATTCACGAAGGCGCCCATGGTGCCGTAGGTGGCGGGATTGACGGCCGTGTTCATCCAGTTGGTGTAGGTGGCGGGATTCATGGGGGCCATCATGGCGTTCATGGCCTGCGGGCTCATGGGGGCCATCATCCAGTTGGTGTACATGCCGGGGTTCATCATCTGCATGCCCATCTGCATGGCACGGGGGTCCATCGGGGCCATCATCCACTTCATGTACAGGTTGGGGTTCATGAAGGGGGCCATGGCGGCGGTGTAGAAGTTCGGGTCCATCGCGGCGCCCATCCACTTCATGGAAACGGCGGGATCCATGAACTGCATGTAGTTCTGGAACGCGGCCGCTTGTTCGCCGAGATAGGCCTGCCGTACGGCAGGGTCGGCTGCCAGCGCATCGGCCGGCCCGGAGAGGGTGATGGCGCCGTTTTCCAGCACGTAGCCGCGGGCGCAGGTCTTCAAAGCCAGATGGGCGTTCTGTTCGATCAGCAATACCGCGACGCCGCCCGCCGCGATCTGGCGGATGATGTCGAACACCGCCTTCACCATCAGCGGCGCCAGACCCATGCTGGGTTCGTCGAGGAGAAGCAGGCGCGGCCTGGCCATCATCGCCCGCCCCAGGGCCAGCATCTGCTGCTCGCCCCCGGACAACAGCCCGGCCATTTGACTGCGCCGCTCCGTCAGACGCGGCAACAGACTGTAGATCTGATCCAGGTCGGCTGCGATCGCGGCGCGATCCTGGCGCACGTATGCCCCCATCATCAGGTTTTCGGCAACCGACATGCGCGGAAACACGCCGCGCCCTTCCGGCACCAGCGCCAATCCGCGCCGCGCCACCAGATGCGCCGGCAAGCCGACAAGCGGCTGGCCGTCGAAACGCACGCTCCCTGCTTTCGGCGCAATCAGGCCGCTGACTGCCTTGAGGGCAGTGGTCTTGCCCGCCCCGTTGGCGCCGATGAGGCAGACCAGTTCGCCGCGTGCCACCTCCAGGCTGAGATCGCGCACCGCCTGAATGCCGCCATAGGCCACCGACAGCCCGCTGACGTTCAACAGCGCGCTCACAGGGCTTCGTCTCCCAGATAGGCGGCAACGACCCTGGGGTCGCGGCTGACCGCGTCGGGCGTGCCCTCGGCGATCTTCACGCCGTAGTCGAGCACGGCCAGGCGGGTACACAAGCCCATCACCAGTTTCACGTCGTGTTCGATCAGGAGGAGGGTCAGCCCGTCGCCCTGCAGGTGCAGCAGCAGATCGCGCAGCGCGGCGCGCTCGGCCGGATTCATGCCGGCGGCTGGCTCGTCGAGGGCCAGCAAGGTCGGCTCGGTTGCCAGCGCGCGCGCGATTTCAAGCCGGCGCTGGTCGCCATAGGGCAGATTCTTCGCCAGCCGGTGGGCATGCTGCGCGATCCCCACCCGTTCGAGCAGAGCGTGCGCGCGTGCGCGCGAGTCGGCTTCCTCGCGGCGGGTCGCCGGCAGGCGCAGCACCGCGCCGACGACGCCGCTGGCGGTACGCGCATGACGTCCGACCAGCACGTTTTCCAGCGCGCTCATCTCGGCGAACAGGCGGATGTTCTGGAAAGTGCGCGCCAGGCCCGCCTTCAGCACCCGGTGGGGCTTGCGGCCGGCGAGCGGAGTGCCGTTCAGCCGAATGTCGCCCCGGTCGATGGAATAGAGGCCGGTGAGCGCATTGAACAACGTGGTCTTGCCCGCGCCATTGGGGCCGATGAGGCCGAAGATTTCGCCTGCGTTCACCTGCAGGGAAATATCGGACAAGGCTTGCAGCCCGCCGAACGCCTTGCTCACCCCGGATACAGCCAACAGCGGGGTCATTTGCGGGTTTCGGCGAATTCGCGGCGGCGGCGCGTCGAGGGAATGAGGCCGGCCGGCCGATACAGCATCACCGCCACCAGCGCTACGCCGAACAGCAGCATGCGCAGGTCAGCCGGGTCGATGTAGATCTGGCCGAACAGGCTGCGCTGCCAGTCGCCGGTGTAGCGCAGCGCCTCGGGCAGCAGGGTCAGCAGCACCGCGCCGAAGATCACCCCGGGAATGTGGCCCATGCCGCCCAGCACGATCATGCACAGGATCATGATCGATTCCATGAGATTGAACGACTCGGGGCTGATGAATCCCTGGAAGCTGGCGAACAGGCCGCCCGCCAGGCCGCCGAAGGTGGCGCCCATGGCGAACGCCAGCAATTTCAGGTTGCGGGTGTTGATGCCGGTCGCGGCGGCGGCAATCTCGTCCTCTCGGATGGCGACCCAGGCCCGGCCGATGCGCGAATCTTCCAGCCGCATCGAAATGAACACCACCGCGAGCGTGAACAGCAGGAACAGATAGTAAGTGAGATGCACCCCGGTGAAGACATAGCCCAGCAGCGTATGCGACTGGCTGAAGCTGAAGCCCCCGAGGCTCGCCGGGTCGATCAGGTTGATGCCCTGCGGGCCGTTGGTGATGTTGACCGGGGCGTTCAGGTTGTTCATGAAGATGCGGATGATCTCGCCGAAGCCCAGGGTGACGATGGCGAGATAGTCGCCGCGCAATCTCAGGGTGGGCGCGCCCAGCAGCACGCCGAACAGCGCGGCGAGCGCGGCGCCCAGCGGCAGGATCGCCCAGAACGGCAGATGCAGGCCGAAATGCGGGCTGGCGAGCCAGGCGTAGACGTAGGCGCCGAGCGCGTAGAAGGCCACGTAGCCGAGGTCGAGCAGGCCGGCGTAGCCGACGACGATGTTGAGCCCCAGCGCCAGCATCACGTATAACAACGCCAGATCGAGGAGGCGCACCCAGGAGCGGCCCAGTCCGGCGTCGACCAGGAAAGGCAGCAGCGCCAGGCCCAGCGCCAGCAGGCCGAATACAAACCAGCGCGGCCGGACCCCGCTCCGGCTAGGCACGCTCGACACCGCGCGCGCCCAGGAGGCCGGAGGGCCGGAACACCAGCACGGCGATCAGGACGAAGAACGCGAACACGTCCTGGTAGTGGCTGCCGAGGAAACCGCCGGTGAGATCGCCGATATAGCCCGCGCCGAAGGATTCGATCAGCCCCAGCAGCAGGCCGCCCAGCATGGCCCCGCCGAGATTGCCGATCCCGCCCAGCACCGCCGCCGAGAAAGCCTTGAGGCCGAGCAAAAAGCCCATGTAGTAGTGCGCCAGCCCGTAATACGCGCTGACCATCACCCCGGCCACCGCCGCCAGCGCCGAGCCGATCGCGAAGGTCGCGGCGATCACCCGGTTCACGTCCACCCCCATCAGGCTCGCCACCTGACGCGACTGCGCGGTGGCGCGCATGGCCCGGCCGAGCCGGGTTTTCTGCACGACGAGGATCAACCCCAGCATGATGAGCACGGTCAGCACCAGAATAGCGATCTGCACATCCGTGATGCTTGCTCCGTAGAAAACGTGGCGGCCTTCCGGCAGCACGGCAGGGAAGGGAATGTACTGCTTGCCCCACACCAGCATGGCGACGTTCTGCAGGATGATGGACACGCCGATTGCGGTGATCAGCGGCGCCAGCCGCGGCGCGTGGCGGAGCGGACGATAGGCGACGCGCTCGATCAGCAGGCCCAGCGCCACGCACACCGGGATCGCCACCGCGAGTCCCGCCCCCAGCACCAGTACGCCCGGGGCGCCTGGCGCCGCCAGCGCCAGCGCACCGATGACCGCCAGCGCCACCATCGCCCCCATCATGGTGATCTCGCCGTGGGCGAAATTGATGAGTTCGAGAATGCCGTACACCATGGTGTAGCCCAGCGCCACCAGCGCGTACACGCTGCCCAGCACCAGGCCGTTGACGAGTTGTTGCAGGAAAATGTCCATCTTCGTATGCGCGGGGACGGGCGGCCCGGTCAGCGCGGGTTCAGCTTATTTGCCGCTTTGCACGGTTTCGAGCGGCTGCCATTTACCGTCCTTCACCAGATACAGCGTGACGGCGCCGCCGGTGAGGTCGCCCTTGGCGTCGAAGCGGATGTGCCCGGTCACGCCCTGGTAGTCGGTCTTGGAAAGTTCGGTCAGATACTTGGCCGGATCGCTGGAGCCGGCGCGTTTCATCGCCTCGACCAGCACATGCATCGCGTCGTAGGCGTACGGGGCGTAGTTCTGGATCTTGCCGTATTTGGCCTCGAACTTGGCCTTGAACGCGCTGCCGCCCGGCATGGCGTCGAGCGGCAGGCCGGGATTGGAGGCCAGCGCCCCTTCCGCATCGGCACCGGCCAGTTCGATGAGCTTGGGCGTCTGCGCGCCGTCGCCGCCCAGGAATTTCGCCGTCATGCCGAGTTGTTTCATCTGCTTGATCATGGGCGCAGCCTGCGGATCCATGCCGCCGAAGAACACCACGTCGGGCGCCTTGGCCTTGATCGAGGTGAGAATCGCCATGAAGTCGGTCGCCCGGTCGGACGTGTATTCGCGCGCCACCACCTCGCCGCCTGCCTGTTTCGCGGCCTTTTCCACCTCGTCGGCCAGACCCTGGCCGTAGGCGGTGCGGTCGTCGATGATGGCGATTTTCTTCGCCCCCAGCTTGGTCACCGCGTAATGGCCCAGCACGCTGCCCTGCTGGGCGTCGTTGGTCATCACACGATAGGCGGTGTTGTAGCCGGCCGCCGTGTAGGCCACCGCGGTGGCCGAAGGGGAAATCTGCGGAATCCTGTTGTCGAAGTAGATCTTGGATGCCGGGATGGTGGATCCGGAATTCAGGTGACCGATCACGCCGACCACGCCGTCGTCCACCAGCTTCTGCGCCACCGTGGTCGCAGTCTTCGGATCGGCGCCGTCGTCCTCGCTCTCCATCACGAGTTCGATTTTCTTGCCGCCGAGCGTCAGGCCCGCGGCATTGATCTCGTCCAGTGCAAGCCGCGCCCCGTTCTCGTTGTCCTTGCCCAGATGCGCCTGCGGCCCGGTCAGTGGCGACACCTGTCCGATCATGACGCGGTCGATTTCGCCCGACTGGGGTTTGTCCCCACACCCGGCAACCGCCGCCGCAACCGCAATCACCGCCCAACGCAACGTGTGGCCCGCCATCTCGTTTCCCTGCAATCAAACAGCAACGCGGAATTTATACCACAAAGCCCCGTCTGCCCGGCTTTCCCGAAAGCCGGAAAGCACAAGGCCGACCCGCAGGTCGGCCTTGTGTTCGGAACCCGGCCGGATTACTTCAGGCTGAGCACCCACTCGACGATTTTCTTGGCGTCCTCAGGCTTGACCTGCGGGTTCGGCGGCATCGGCACCTGGCCCCACACGCCCTTGCCGCCGGTTTTCACCTTGGCGATGAGCATTTCCTCGGCCTTGGCGTCGCCCGCATATTTCTTGGCGACATCCTTGAATGCCGGGCCGACGATCTTCTTGTCGACGCCGTGGCAGGACATGCAGGCGTTTTTCTGGGCCAGCGCCTGGTCGGCGGAGGCCACGCCGGTCATCGCCAGCAGGGCAGTGGACACAGCAGTCAGGATCAGAGTTTTCATGTTTGGACAGTCTCCGTAAAATTCGATCGGGATCGGGGTGCGCCTACTTCATCGCGCTTGCAATATTAAGCATATTTATTCCCCGCGCAAGCAGGGGAATTGGGTTTTTGTTACCAGTTTGCGTAAAACATTATTATTCGCGCTCGACCAGGTCGCGATACGCATGCCAGCTGGCATGGCCCAACAGCGGAAAGATCACGGCCATGGCGATGAAGTCGGTGGCCATGCCGACCGCGATCAGTACCGCGATGATGGCGCCCCACAGCAGCATGACCGGAAAATTGAGCCGGGTCGCCATGAAGCTCGTCACCAGTGCCGTGGCGAAGTCCACCTTGCGATGCAGCAGCATGGGCAGCGACACCACGGACAGGCTGAACACCATCAGCGCCAGCGCACCGCCAAAGGCGAGGTAGGCCAGCATGAAATCGGCGTGCCGGGTCACGGCGTCAAGCGTCAGCAGATCGGCCAGGCTGCCTATGCCGGAGCCGTTGAGGAACAGCCCGACCAGGATTGCCGAGATGCGCTCCCACATCGACAGCACGAAGACCAGCATCAACGCGAACAGCCCCAGCGAGGCGGGATTGGCGCGCCATGACAGCAGGGGCGTGAAGAGATGCGGCAGTTTGTGGTGGTGCTCGATGCGGTGGCTCACGCAGTAGAACACCGTGGCCAGCACCGGCGCGACGAACAGGAAGCCGGAGGTCAAGGCCATCGCCAGATGCGGCCTGTCCCACGCGCCATGCACCAGGCCGTAGCCCAGAAGCGCGAACAACGCGCCGTAGAACAGGCTCAGCGGCCAGGCTTTCGCCATGTCGCGCGCGCCGTCCTGCAGCCAGCGCAGCGGCTGGTCCAGCGTCACGGCACGGATGCCCGGCAGATTCATGCGGGCAGCTTCGGGATGGAAAACAGCATGTTCAGTGTGCGTACTCATCAAAACCTCCTGATAGTCGAACGAGGAACCTGACTATTTGATAGCAGCCCCGTGCGCGGGTTCCTACCAGCAAACACTGATACTGCTTGGCGTGAACAGTCCCTAAAGCGTATCGAGTGCGGTCGTCGGCGGCTGGCAGGCCGTGCCGCAGCACACCCAGGCGGTGGGAATCCCGGTTTCCGGCTTGGCAAGCGCCGGCGGCAACGCCAGGCCATTCGGCACCGCCAGCAGCAGGTCGCGGGCGCCGAGCCGGGGCGCCAGCCGCGCCGCAGCCCCGCGCAACGCGGCATCGGGCCCGCGCAGCACGATCACGCGAGGCGGCGCGAGTGCCTCGTCGAGCACCGCAAGCAGCGTCGGATAGGCGATCGGCTGTTGTGCCAGTTGCGGGTAGAAGAGGCGCAGGCAGCGTGCAGCCGCGTCGAGATAGCGCGGTTCGCCGAGCAGATGGCCCAGGCGCTGCAAAGCGAAAGCAGCCACCCCGTTGCCCGATGGCGTGGCCTGATCGTAGCCCTGCTTCTGCCGTGCGATCAGGGTTTCGTGGTCGTGGCTGGTGAAGAAGAAGCCGCCCGCGTCGGCGTCTTCGAAACGGGCCAGCAGGGCGTCGGCGATTTCGCGCGCCCAGGACAGATCGCCCTCGCGGAAACCCGCCTGCAGCGATTCCAGCAGGGCGTCGAGCAGGAAGGCGTAGTCGTCGAGGTAGGCATTGAGCCGGGCTTCGCCGTTCTTGTAGCTGGCGGCGAGGCGACCGTCGCGCCACAGCCGCGCGCGCATGAAATCGAGCGCGGCGTGCGCCTCCGCCACCCAGTCCGGACGACCCATCACCCGCCCGGTGTGCGCGAGGCCGGCGACCATGAGCGCATTCCAGCTCGTCAGCTGCTTGTCGTCGCGGCCGGGGCGCACGCGTGTTTCGCGCGCGGCGAACAGTTTGGCGCGAGCGGACGCCAGCCGCGCGGCGGCCTCGGTTTCACCCAACCCCAGGCTCGAAGCCACTTCGGCGAGAGGCCGGGCAAGAATGGGATTCCAGTGCGCATTCTCGAAGTTGGGTGACGCATCGAAGCCGTAGACCGGCGCGGCCACGGCGTACTCGTCGGCCGACAGCACTGCGCGTGCCGCGTCCGGCGTCCAGACATAGAACTTGCCTTCCGCGCCTTCGGAATCGGCGTCGAGCGCGGAATAGAAGCCGCCGTCCGGCGCGCGCATCTCGCGCAGCAGCCATGCGACGATGCCTTCGGCGGTGTCGCGGTAGAGCGGATCGCCGCCGAGTGCCCAGGCGTCGGCGTAGAGATGCAGCAGCGGGCCGTTGTCGTAGAGCATTTTCTCGAAATGCGGGATCGCCCACTGTTCGTCGACCGAGTAGCGGCAGAAACCGCCGCCGAGCTGGTCGACGACGCCGCCCGACGCCATTTTCGTCAGCGTGAACAGCGCCAGTTCGCGCGCCCGCGCATCGCCCCGCTGCGCCTGGCGCAACAGGAAAAACAGCTCGCCCGGCCGCGGAAACTTGGGGGCGCGCGAAAACCCGCCCCACGCCGGATCGAAGGCCGCTTCGAGGTCGCGCATCGCCGCGGCGAAGGGTGCGTCGCTCAATTCGCCATGACGCTTGGCCGTCGGCTGCTCGCGGGCGAGCGCCTCGCGCACCGCGACGTTCTGCGCCAGCACTTCCTCGCGTCTTTCGCGCCAGGCGTGCGCCACGTTTTCCATCAGCTCGACGAAGCCCGGCAAGCGGTAGCGCGGCGTCTTGGGGAAATAGGTGCCGACGAAGAAGGGCGTCTGGTCGGGCGCGAGAAACACGGTCAGCGGCCAGCCGCCGCCGCGCTGGGCGAGCAGCTGGTGCGCAGCCTGGTAGATCTGGTCGAGGTCGGGCCGCTCCTCGCGGTCGACCTTGATATTCACGAACAGCCTGTTCATTGCTGCCGCGACTTCGGCATCCTCGAAGCACTCGTGCGCCATCACGTGGCACCAGTGGCAGGCAGAGTAGCCGATCGACAGCAGGATGGGCCTGTCCTCACGGCGCGCCTTGTCCAGCGCCTCCGGCCCCCACGGGTACCAGTCCACCGGGTTGTCGGCGTGCTGCAGGAGATAGGGGCTGGATTCCATGGCGAGGCGGTTGGGCATGGCGGCAGAATAGTTGATTAAATCTGTCAACAATTGTACGCTCACCGGCATTGCGTATCATCCAGGAGTCCCTCATGTCCCAGGAACTGTTCGACGCCGCCCGTGCAGGCGACGTTGCCAAGCTCGAAGCGCTGCTCGCCGCCGGCGCCGACCATGCTGCGGCCGACGAAGCCGGCGAGACCGCGCTGATGCTGGCCGCGCACCACGGCCACGTCGCTGCCGTGCAGCTGTTGCTCGCCGCCGGCGCGGACGTCAACGCCGCCTCCCCGCAGGGCTGGACCGCGCTGGCCAAGGCCGCGTACAACGGCGAGACCGAACGCGGCTACGTCGAGGTCGTCGAGGTGCTTGCGGACGCCGGCGCCAGTCTCGACGCACGCATCTTCTTCGGCATCACCCCGCTGATGCTGGCGGCCGGCGGCGGCGACGCCACGGTGGTGGAATGGCTGATCAACAACGGCGCCGACGTGCTCGCCGCCAACGAAGGCGGCCGCACCGCGCGCATGATGGCGAACGACCGCTTCTACGTGGACGTGATCAACCTCTTGACGGAAGCCGAGCGGCAACTCGGCGTGCAGGAAGACGGTTCGTGCTCGTCGACCAAGAGCGTGGTCAAGCCGCAGGTGGTGAATCTGCTGAAGCCGACCACGCACTGATTGCTGGGGAACTACGTTTGCCTCTCCCCTTGCGGGAGAGGCAAAGCCTGAGAATCAGGCATCCAGCCAGCCGGTCAGCCCCGCCCACTGTTCGATGTCGCGCTCGGCGATGTGATGAGGCAGGTCGAACAGGCTCTTGCCCTCGAACGCCGCGTTGACGTAGTTCTGCGTGTTGCGCAGATACGCCAGCACCGGCAGATCCTGCTGTGCCATGAACTGCTCCAGCGTGACGCCCGCGCGCGTGCGCGGATCGACGCGCATGCCGACCACGCCGACGAAGGCATGCCCCTTGCGCACCGCCTTCTCGGCGTGCAGCGCGGCGAGAAAGTCCTGGCTGGCACGGATGTCGAACAGCGAAGGTGCGATCGGCACCGCGACCTTGTGCGCGAGCTTGAGCGCGCGCTCCAGATTCTTGCCGTGCAGGCCGGCGGGCGAATCGATGATCAGCCAGTCGGCGTCGCCCTTCTGCCCGTCCTGCAGCAGTTCGATATCGGGCAGCGCCATGTCGCGCGCCGCCAGCCAGTGCGTCGCTGATTTCTGGCGGTCGAGATCGAGTATCGCCACGCGCCGGCCCTGCGAGGCGAGCCAGCCGGCCAGATTGATCGACAGCGTGGTCTTGCCGCTGCCGCCCTTGGGGTTGGCTACCAGAATGACGCGCATATCTGATTCCTCTATGGCCTTATAGCGGCTCGACGCTGTAGACCACGCCGAGTGTGTGCGTCGCGCCCGGCGTAACTGTGACGACGTTTTCCATCGCGTTGCCGGATTCGACGCAGACCATGTTGCGCCAGCCTTCGCCGGTACTGCCGCGGCCCATGTCGCCCATCTTCCCGGCCTTCTCGGTCCACGGCGTCCACACCACCGTGGACTGCGCGCCGGTCTTGGCGACGCGGATGCGGCGGCCCAAGGCGGGATCGACGATCACGCAGTCAGCCGCGGTGTTCACATACACGCGGTCGACTTCGCCCGCGAATCCGATCGCCCCCTTCTGCTGCTTGCGCGCGAAATTCTCGACCTTGTCATGGTAGGTGCAGCCGTCCAGGCCCTCGACGCTGACCGCGCCGATGTCGCTGATGTGGAAATAGGTGTGCAGCGCTTCGCCGATCTGGAACGGCGCATCGCCCGTATTGGTCGTGGCGAGATGCACTTCCAGCTTGTCGCCGACGATCAGGGTGAGCGTCAGGGTGCAGGCATGCGGCCACTGCGCGCGGGTCTGGTCATTGGCGACCAGTCGCAGGGTCAGCTCGGTGCGTGCGTCGTTGCGCTTGCGGCTGCCGACCACGTCCCACGCGACGGTGCGTGCAAAGCCGTGCGCCGGGAAACCGGCTTCGGTCGCGTGCGGCCCGAACCAGGGCCAGCACACCGGCACGCCGCCGCGGATGGACTTGCCCGCCGCGAACTTGGCGGCGTCGGACACCCACACCACCGGCTCGCGTTGTGACTTGGGCCGGAAGCTGACGAGATGCGCGCCCTGCAGACACACGGTCGCCCGGCCGCCGTGGTTGTCGATGTCGGCATACATCAGGCCGCCCGCCCCTTCGCGGAAGCTCAGCTGGCCGGGGATCGCGAACTGCGCCAGCGGATCGGCGTGCAGTTGCGCGCCGGTCGGATGCTCGACCTGGCTGACGTCGCGCACGGCGCCGAAGGCGGCCGAAGTCGTCATCGCGGCGTAGGCGCGCAGCGCCTGGCTCACGTTGCGCGCGCGCGGCGCGGCGGGCTTCCAGGCAGCTGCGCCCTTCGCATCCATCGCGGCACGGCGGCGTTCGAGTTCGGTGGCCGAAACGCGCACGTTGATCGTGCGCCCCGGAATGTCGATGTCGATGATGTCGCCCTCTTCCACCAGGCCGATGGTGCCGCCTTCGGCCGCTTCGGGCGAGGCGTGGCCGATGCTCAAACCCGAGGTGCCACCGGAAAAGCGGCCGTCGGTGATCAGCGCACACACCTTGCCCAGGCCCTTGGATTTCAGGTACGAGGTCGGATAAAGCATTTCCTGCATGCCGGGCCCGCCGCGCGGGCCTTCGTAGCGGATCACCACCACGTCGCCCGCGACGATGCCGTCGCCGAGGATGGCTTCCACTGCCGCATCCTGCGATTCGAACACGCGGGCCGGTCCGGAGAATTTAAGGATGTGTTCGTCCACACCCGCGGTCTTCACGATACAGCCATCTTCCGCCAGGTTGCCGTAGAGCACGGCCAGTCCGCCGTCCTTCGAGTAGGCGTGCTCGATATCGCGGATGCAGCCGCCCGCGCGGTCGTCGTCCAGTCTGGAGAACCGGCGGTCCTGCGAGAACGCGACCTGGGTCGGCACGCCGCCGGGCGCGGCACGGAAGTAATCCTTCACATCCTTGTTCGCGGTGCGGCGAATGTCGTAGGTGTCGATCTGCTCGCCCAGGCTCTTGCACAGCACGGTCGGCACGTCGCGGTGCACGAGCCCGCCGCGTTCCAGCTCGCCGAGAATCGCCATCACGCCGCCGGCGCGGTGCACGTCTTCCATGTGGTAAGTCTGGATCGACGGGGCAACCTTGCTGAGGTGCGGCACGCGGCGGCTCATGCGGTCGATGTCTTTCATCGTGAAATCGACGCCAGCCTCGTGCGCGGCGGCCAGCAGGTGCAGTACGGTGTTGGTCGAGCCGCCCATCGCGATGTCCAGTGCGATCGCATTTTCGAAGGCGTCGAAGCTGGCGACGGCACGCGGCAGCACCGAATAGTCGTCCTCTTCGTAATAACGGCGCGTGTTCCGCACGATCAGGCGGGCAGCGGCACGGAACAGCTTTTCGCGGTCGGCATGCGTCGCCAGCATCGAACCGTTGCCCGGCAGCGACAGGCCCAGCGCCTCGGTCAGGCAGTTCATCGAGTTGGCGGTGAACATGCCCGAGCACGAACCGCAGGTGGGGCAGGCCGAACGTTCGAGCTGCTGCACTTTTTCATCGGTGACCTTGCTGTCGGCGGCCGACACCATCGCGTCGACCAGGTCGAGCTTGATCGTCTGCTTGTCCCACACCACCTTGCCGGCTTCCATCGGGCCGCCGGAGACGAACACGGTGGGGATGTTGAGGCGCAGCGCGGCGTTCAGCATGCCCGGGGTGATCTTGTCGCAGTTGGAAATGCACACCAGCGCGTCGGCACAGTGGGCGTTGACCATGTATTCGACCGAGTCGGCGATGAGGTCGCGGCTGGGCAGCGAATACAGCATACCGTCGTGGCCCATGGCGATGCCGTCGTCCACGGCGATGGTGTTGAACTCCTTCGCCACGCCGCCCATGGCCTCGATCTCGCGCGCGACCAGCTGGCCCATGTCCTTGAGGTGGACGTGGCCGGGCACGAACTGGGTGAACGAGTTGGCGATGGCGATGATGGGCTTGGCAAAATCGCCGTCCTTCATGCCGGTGGCGCGCCAGAGGGCGCGGGCGCCGGCCATGTTGCGGCCGCGGGTGGTGGTCCAGGAACGATAGGCGGGCATGGTGGGTCACTCAGGCAATCTATAATCAGCCGCACATTTTACCCGGCCTTTGCTGTCCTGAATCCCGGCCCCTGAATCCTGACCCCTGCTTTTCCATGCTCGTTCACCCGCAATTCGATCCCGTCGCCCTGCAACTGGGGCCCGTCGCCATCCACTGGTACGGCCTCATGTACCTCGTCGCCTTCGTGCAGGTGATCCTGCTCGGCCGCTGGTGCATCGCGCACCGGCCCTGGACCGGCTGGGACGCGAAAATGCTCGACGACGTGCTGTTCTACGGCGTGCTCGGCGTCATCCTGGGCGGCCGGCTGGGCTACGTGCTGTTCTACAAGCCGGGCGACTACTTCGCCCACCCGCTCGACATCTTCAAGGTGTGGGAAGGCGGCATGAGCTTCCACGGCGGTTTTCTCGGCGTGCTCGTCGCGATGATCCTGTTTGCCCGGCGCCACCAGTTGCGCTGGCTTGCCGTCACCGATTTCATCGCTCCGCTGGTGCCGCTGGGACTGGCCGCCGGCCGGCTCGGCAACTTCATCAACGGCGAGCTATGGGGTCGCCCTGCCGATCCGGCCCTGCCCTGGGCCATGATCTTCCCGCAGGCGCACGACGGCATCGCGCGCCACCCCTCGCAGCTCTACCAGTTCGCCGGCGAAGGGCTGCTGCTGTTCGTCGTCCTGTGGCTATTTTCGCGCAGGCCGCGTCCCGTCGGCGCCGTCTCCGGCGTCTTCCTCATCGGCTACGGCAGCCTGCGCTTCCTCGCCGAATTCGCCCGCGAACCCGACAGCTTCCTCGGCCTGCTCGGCCTGGGTCTCTCCATGGGCCAATGGCTTTCCCTGCCCATGATCGTCGCCGGCATCCTCATGCTGCGCTGGGCGCAACGCCAGGCCGGCCGGCCATGATCCGGCGCGCCTGGCTGTTCATCGGCTGGCTGGGCGTCGTGCTCGCGCTGGCCTTCTCGCTCGGCCCGTCCATGCTCGACAAGGACAGCGGTCAGGCCGACAAGCTCGTCCACCTCGCCAGCTACGCCACCCTGATGTTCTGGTGGGCGCAGCTCGTTGTGCAGCGGCGCTGGCGCCTTGCCCTCGCCGTCATTCTGTACGGCATCGCCATCGAGGGCCTGCAGAGCCTCACACCGGACCGCCAAGCCGACTTGCGCGACGTCCTGGCCAACACGAGCGGCGTCCTGCTCGGCTGGTTCTCCGCCCGCCTGCTGCCCAACCTCCCGGCGCGCCTGGCCGCGCTTTCGCCGATCCGCGATTCGAGGCTATAATTCGCGCCTCGTTGGGGCGGTAGCTCAGCTGGGAGAGCGTCGCGTTCGCAATGCGAAGGTCGGGAGTTCGATCCTCCTCCGCTCCACCACATACCGAAGCCCGCTGAATTCACTTCAGCGGGCTTTTTCATTTCTTGCCTGCCGATTCACCCCTTCGACACTAGCCCACGCCGCAGCCGAACGTTTGCAGTCGAAGACTTGGCAAACTGCCGGCTTTTTCATAAAGTAAGCATTGCTTATTATATGGGACGCTAACATGCCGGACCGTCAGGAAAGCCTCGGCTTCCTTCTCGCCAATGTGTTTCACCTGATGCGCCGCGCCTTCAGCGAGCGGCGCGAGGGCGGCGCGCTGACGCTGGCGCAGGCGCGGGCGCTGTTCTACGTGTCGCGCAACGAGGGCATGCGCCAGATCGATCTGGCGGAGTTGCTGGAAGTGAAGCCGATCACGCTGGCGCGGCTGCTCGACCAGCTGGCGGAGGCCGGGCTGGTGGAGCGGCGCGCCGATCCGGACGACCGGCGTGCCTATCACATCTATCTGACCCCGGCGGCCACGCCGCACCTGGAAACGATCGAGACGGTCGCCGCCTCGGTGCGAGCGGACGCATTGCGCGGCATGAGCAAGCAGGAAGTCGTGGCGCTGTTTTCCGCGCTGCGGACGATGCGCGACAACCTGGCGTCCCGCTGACCAAAACGAGAGCGACAACATGAACCCATCCCCGGACGAAACCCCTGCTTCGACCGACCCGACGCGTCGCCGGCGCATGCGCGTGCTGCTGCTGGGCGTGGTGCCGGCCGTGGCGGCGCTGGTTGCCGGCGCACTGTATCTGACCGGCGGACGCTACGTGGAAACCGACAACGCCTACGTGAAGGCGGAGAAAGTGCCGGTGGGCACGGACGTGGGCGGCAGCGTCAGCCAGGTGATGGTGGTGGAAAACCAGGCAGTGGCCGCAGGCCAGCCGCTGTTCCGGCTCGACCCGGCGCCATTCGAGGTGGCGGTGGCGAGGGCGGAAGCGAAGCTGGCGCAGGCGCGTACCGATCTTGGCGCGCTGCAGGCAAGCTATCGCGAGAAGGAAGCCGAGATTGCGCTGGCGCGCACGCGCTATGCCTTTGCGCGCAAGGAACAGCAGCGCCAGGCCGATCTGGTGGCGAAGCAGTTCGTGTCCGCCGCGCGCTACGACGACGCGAAGCAGAACACCGACCTCGCCGCGCAGCAGATATCCGCCCTGACGCAGGACCTCGACCGCATCGCCGAATCGCTGGGCGGCGGACCGAACGTGCCGCTGGCGCGGCAGGCCGCCTGGCGCGAGGCCGAGGCGGAACTGGCGCAGGCGAAGCTCGACCGTGCCCGCTCGGTGGTGTACGCGCCCTCGGCAGGGGTGGTGGGCAAGCCGCCCAAGGTGGGCCAGTACCTGGGCGCCGGCAGCACGGCGATGGCGCTGGTGGTGAGCGGCAACCACTGGGTGGAAGCCAATTTCATCGAGACCGACCTGACCTATGTCCATCCCGGCCAGCCGGTGGACGTGCACATCGACACGTTTCCGAACGCCCGCTGGCATGGCCAGGTGGAGAGCCTGAGCCCGGCGACCGGCTCGGAGTTTTCTGTCATCCCGGCGCAGAACGCCACCGGCAACTGGGTGAAGATCGCGCAGCGCGTGCCGGTGCGGATCCGGCTCGACGCGGCCGCGAACCTGCCGGAGCTGCGCGCCGGACTGAGCGCGCAGGTCGAAATCGACACCGGACACCGTCGCCGTCTGCTGGGCATGACGCTCTAGCCCAGGCATGGACGCCGTCGAAGCCAGCGCCGCGCAGCGCAGGCTCATCACCGTCGCGGTGATGCTGGCCACGATCATGCAGGCGCTGGACACCACCATCGCCAACGTGGCCCTGCCGCACATGCAGGGCGCCCTGTCGGCCACGCAGGAGCAGATTTCCTGGGTGCTGACGTCCTACATCGTGGCGGCAGCGATCTTCATGCCGCTGACCGGCTTCCTGGTCGCGCGCTTCGGCCGCAAGCGGGTGTTCATCGCTTCGGTGGTGGGTTTCACGCTGGCGTCGATGCTGTGCGGCGCCGCGCAAAGCCTGCCGGAGATCGTGCTGTTCCGGCTGCTGCAGGGCATTTTCGGCGCCAGCCTGGTGCCGCTGTCGCAATCGGTGCTGCTCGACACCTACCCGCCCGAGAAGCACGGCGCGGCGATGGCGATGTGGGGGGTGGGCGTGATGGTGGGACCGATCCTCGGGCCAACCCTCGGCGGCCTGCTGACCGAGTACTACAGCTGGCGCTGGGTGTTCTACATCAACCTGCCGGTGGGCATTCTGGCCTGGGCGGGCCTGACGGCCTTCGTACGCGAAACGCCGATCGACGCCGCCCGGCGCTTCGACCTGCTGGGTTTTGCGCTGCTGAGCCTCGGCATCGGCGCCCTGCAGATGCTGCTCGACCGCGGCGAATCGCTGGACTGGTTCGCCAGCCGCGAGGTGCTGCTGGAGGCCATCGTGGCGGGGACGGCGCTGTATCTCTTCGTGGCGCACATCTTCACGCATCCGCATCCCTTCATCGAACCGGGCCTGTTCCGCGACCGCAATCTGAGCGTGGGCCTGCTGTTCATTTTCGTGGTCGGCATCATCCTGCTGGCGACGATGGCGCTGCTCCCGCCCTTCATGCAGAACCTGATGGGCTACCCGGTGGTCGACGTGGGCCTGCTGCTGGCCCCGCGCGGCATCGGCACCATGATCGCGATGCTCACGGTGGGCCGGCTGTCGGGCAAGGCGGATCCGCGCCACCTGATCCTGCTCGGTCTCGTTCTCACCAGCCTGTCGCTGTGGGAAATGACGCGCTTCACCACCGATACACCGGGCGCCGATTTCGTGCGCACCGGGATCGTTCAGGGGCTGGGCCTGGGCTTCATCTTCGTGCCGCTGTCGACGCTGACTTTTTCCACGCTGGCGCCCCGCTACCGCAACGAGGGTACGGCCCTGTTCAGCCTGATGCGCAATCTCGGCAGCAGTATCGGCATTTCGGTGGTCATCACCTATCTGGCCCAGCGCACCCAGATCAACCATGCCGCCTTCGCCGGCTACCTCACGCCATTCAGCCTGCCGCTGCAGCAGGCTGCAGCCGCCGGGACCTACGATCTGGGCACGACGCAAGGCCTGGCCACGCTCGACGCACAGGTCAACCGGCAGGCCGCCACGCTCGCCTTCCTGCAGGATTTCCGGCTGATGATGTGGATCACGCTGGGTTCGATCCCGCTGCTGTTGCTGCTGCGTGCGCCCGTCAGACAGGGCGCGGCGACCGACCCCCCGCCCGCGCTGGACTGAACGCCGCGCTCAGCGCAGGCTCACCCACACCGGCTGGTGGTCCGACGCCTCGGTCGAGGCGTCGATGCCGTGTGCCGCGAGGCGGCTCGCCAGGCCTTCGGTCAGGAACACGAAATCGAAGCATTCGGGCCGGGCGACAAAATCGACCGGGTGGATGCCGACCGTGGGCGCGTGGGGTGCGCCGGGATGCAACACGTCCCAGGCGTCGCGGAAGGCGGGCTCGCCGCCCGCGAACGGCGCGAGGATGCGCGCGCGCTCGGGCGCCGTGGCGGGGAAGTTCATGTCGCCGCACAGCAGGGCTTCGGCGGGCCGGGGGAACACTTCGAAGGACCCGCCGCGCTCCTCGGGCAGGGGGGTGCGCGCCGCCATCGCGCAGGCTTCAAGATGCAGGCGGCGGATGGCGTCGATCTGCGCTTCGCGCTGGTGCTGCGAGTAATACTCCAGGTGGGTGGTCATCACGCGCAGCGGGCCGACGTCGGCATCGAGCACGGCCTCGACCAGCACGCGCTGCATGCTCGGCGTGCCCGGCTCGACCGGCCACGGCAGCAGGTGCCGCCATACCTGGCCGACCGGCAGGCGAGACAGGATGAGGTTGCCGAACTGGCTGCGGCCGCCGCGACCGTCGGGCACGTCGGTGGCGACACCGTAAACCGGCGTGTAGCCGGAAAACAGCGCGGCGAGTTCACCAAGCTGGTCTTCGCCCCGGCTGCCGGGCAGGCCCGGGAAGTTGACCGCGACCTCCTGCAGGCAGACGACGTCGAACTCCCCCCGTTCGCGTACGCTGCGCGCGATGCGTGCGAGGTCGACGCAGCCATCCATGCCGCGGCCCCATTGGATATTCCAGCTCAGAAGATTCATCTCGGCCTTTCAGGGTAGGGTGTCAGCATAGGTCAGCGTCCGCCGGAATTTTCCCGCCCGAACAGGACTCCCAGCCACACGGCCCGAACGAAACCCTTGCCCAAACAAGGCCTTGCCGTCCGGGTGCATTGCCGCACAGGCGCTGCGGGATTAAAATGCTGCACTTTTCGCTTGAAATTTGCTTGTCTTGCGGAACTTCATGTGCGGCTTGCCGTTGGGCAGGCCGCTGTTATCTGGGCATACGGAAACAATGGAAAGACAACGCTGGCTCGACGGGACACTCTACTCGCCCGATTTTGAACAGGATAGCTGCGGCTTCGGCCTGATCGCGCAGATCGACGATCAGCCCAGCCACACGCTGGTGCAGAACGCGATCGGCTCGCTCGCCTGCATGACGCACCGCGGCGCGATCGCGGCGGACGGCCTGTCGGGCGACGGCTGCGGTCTGCTGTTCAAGAAACCCGACGCCTTCCTGCGCGCCGTGGCGGCGGAAGCCGGCTTCAAGCTGGGCGACCTGTACGCCGCCGGCCTGGTGTTCCTGTCGCGCGACGCCGCGCCGCAGGCGCGCGCGCGCGCCACGCTGAAGGCCGAACTCGAAGCTCAGGGCTTGAACGTCGCCGGCTTCCGTTTGGTGCCGACCGACCCGAAAGTGTGCGGTGCGTCCGCACTGGAATCGCTGCCGCACATCGAGCAGGTGTTCGTGAACGCCCCGTCCGGCATGGCCGAAGACGATTTAGAGCGCAAGCTCTATATCGCGCGCCGCCGCGCCGAGAAGGCGCTGGACGCGACCGACCCGGTGTTCTACCTGCCGACACTGTCGTGCCGAGTCATCAGCTACAAGGGACTGGTGATGCCGGAGAACCTGACGGTGTTCTATCCGGACCTGAACGACGCGCGCTTCGCGTCGAGCCTGGCCGTGTTCCATCAGCGCTTTTCCACCAACACCTGGCCGCAGTGGCGCCTGGCGCAGCCCTTCCGCTATCTGGCGCACAACGGCGAGATCAACACGGTGCAGGGCAACCGCAACTGGAGCCGCGCACGCGAACAGAAATTCGCCACACCCCTGATCCCGAACATGGACGACGTCCGTCCCATCGTCGGCACCAAGGGCTCGGATTCGATGAGCCTCGACAACATGGTCGAGGGCCTGGTGATGGGCGGTGCGGGGCTGTTCCGCGCGCTGCGCCTGGTGATCCCGGCGGCGTGGCAGAACGTCGAATCGATGGACGCCGACATCCGCGCCTTCTACGAATACAACTCCATGCACATGGAGCCGTGGGACGGCCCGGCCGGCATCGTGCTCACCGACGGCCGCTACGCCGTCTGTACGCTGGACCGCAACGGCCTGCGCCCGGCGCGCTGGGTGCTGACCAAGGACCGCATCCTCACCATCGCCTCGGAAGTCGGCGTGTGGCAGATCGATCCGGCCAACGTCGAGAAAAAGGGCCGTGTGAAGCCCGGCCAGATGGTCGCGGCCGACCTGCAAACCGGCCGCCTGCTGATGCCGGAAGACATCGACAACGAGCTGAAGGCCCGCCAGCCCTATCGCGAGTGGCTGAAGAACAATGCGGTGAAGCTCGACCTGCCGATCACCCAGGACGCCGACATGGCGGTGATGGACGCGGCCAGCCTGCTGACGCACCAGAAGCTCTTCAACGTGAGCTTCGAGGAACGCGACCAGATCATCCGCGTGCTCGCCGAGGACGGCGCCGAGGCCATCGGCTCGATGGGCGACGACACGCCCATGGCGGTGCTGTCGCAGAAAGTGCGTTCGCCCTTCGACTACCTGCGCCAGCAATTCGCGCAGGTCACCAACCCGCCGATCGACCCGATCCGCGAGGCGATCGTGATGTCGCTCAACACGGCCTTCGGCCCCGAGCGCAACCTGTTCGAGGAAACGCCGGAGCACGCGCATCGCGTCGAAGTGCACACACCGCTGCTGTCGAAGGAAGCCTTCGACAAGCTGCTGAACCTGAACGACCCGGCCTTCGCCCCGGTCTCGCTCGACCTGCATTACGATCCATCGGCGATGTCTCTGGAGGCTGCACTCAAGTCGCTGACCACGCGTGCGGTCGACGCGGTGAAGGCGGGCAAGGTCATTCTCGTCCTGTCCGACCGCAACATCGGCAAGGATCGCCTGCCGATCCACGCGCTGTTCGCCACCGGCGCGGTGCACCACGCGCTGATCGGCGCGGGCCTGCGCTGCAACGCGAATATCGTGGTGGAAACCGGCACCGTGCGCGACCCGCACCACTACGCCTGCCTGATCGGCTACGGCGCGACCGCCGTCTATCCCTACCTCGCCTACCAGGTCATCGGCGAGTTCGTGAAGACCGGCGAAATCAAGCCCGGCCTCGACAAGGCGCTGTCGAACTTCCGCAAGGGCATGGACAAGGGCATCTACAAGGTGCTGTCCAAGATGGGCATTTCGCTCGTCGCCAGCTACCGCGGCGCGCAGCTGTTCGAGGGCGTGGGCCTGCACGAGGATGTGGTCGGCCTGTGCCTGAAGGGCACGGTCTCGCGTATTTCCGGCGCCAACTTCGACGACTTCGAGTCCGACCAGAAACTGCTGCACAAGGCTGCGTTCAACCCGCTCAAGCCGCTGTCGGCCGGCGGCCTGCTGAAGTTCATGTTCGGCGAGGAATTCCACGCCTACAACCCGGACGTGGTGCAGCAACTGCAGAAAGCGGTGAAATCGGGCGACTACGCCGAATTCAAGAAGTACTCGGAACTGGTGGATACCCGCCCGGTGGCGATGGTGCGCGACCTGATGAAGCTGAAGCCGGGTCTCGCGCCCATTCCGCTGGAGGAAGTCGAGCCGCTGGAATCCATCCTCAAGCGCTTCGACTCCGCCGGCATGTCGCTCGGCGCGCTGTCGCCGGAAGCGCACGAGGCGCTCGCCGAAGGCATGAACCGCATCGGCGGCCGCTCCAACTCGGGCGAAGGCGGCGAGGATCCGAAGCGCTACGGCACCGTCAAGACTTCCAAGATCAAGCAGGTTGCATCGGGACGCTTCGGCGTCACCGCGACCTACCTGGTCAACGCCGAGGTGCTGCAGATCAAGATCGCGCAGGGCGCCAAGCCCGGCGAGGGTGGGCAATTGCCGGGCGACAAGGTGTCGCCGATGATCGCGTCCTTGCGCCACTGCAAGCCCGGCACGCCGCTGATCTCGCCGCCGCCGCACCACGACATCTACTCCATCGAAGACCTGGCGCAGCTGATCTTCGACCTCAAGCAGGTCAACCCCGACGCGCTGGTGTCGGTGAAGCTAGTCGCCGAACCCGGCGTCGGCACGATTGCCGCCGGCGTCGCCAAGGCCTACGCCGACCTCATCACGATTTCCGGCTACGACGGCGGCACCGGCGCCTCGCCGCTCACCTCGGTGAAGTACGCCGGCACGCCGTGGGAACTGGGCCTCACCGAAGCCCAGCAGGTGCTGCGCGCCAACGGCCTGCGCGGCCGCGTGCGCGTGCAGACCGACGGCGGCCTGAAGACCGGCCTCGACGTGGTGAAGGCCGCGATCCTCGGTGCCGAGTCCTTCGGCTTCGGCACCGGCCCGATGGTCGCGCTGGGCTGCAAGTACCTGCGCATCTGCCACCTGAACAACTGTGCCACCGGCGTGGCGACGCAGAACGACAAGCTGCGCCGCGAACACTTCATCGGCCTGCCCGACATGGTGGTGAACTACTTCAAGTTCGTCGCCGAGGAAACGCGCGAGTTGATGGCGAGCCTGGGCGTGCGCCAGCTCACCGATCTGATCGGCCGCACCGACCTGCTGGAAATGAGCGCAGGCGATACGCCGCGCCAGGGCCGCCTCAAGCTCGACGCGCTGTTGAGCCAGGGCGGCATCCCGGCCGACGCGCCGCGTTTCTCGCAGCAGGAACGCAACCCCTCGTTCGACAAGGGCGAGCTGGCCGAGCGCATGGTCGCCGACGCGCTCGCCGCGATCCGGGCCGGCACGCCGATCCAGCTCGCCTACGCGATCCGCAACGTCAACCGTTCGATCGGCGCGCGCCTCTCGGGTGAGATCGCCAAGGCGCACGGCGGTCGCGGGCTGCCCGACGATACGCTGCAGATCAGCCTGACCGGTTCCGCCGGCCAGAGCTTCGGCGTGTGGAACCACCGCGGCCTGACGATGACGCTCGAAGGCGATGCCAACGACTACGTCGGCAAGGGCATGGGCGGCGGCCGGCTGGTGATCTATCCGCCGCGCGTCGCCACCTTCGAGGCGCACCGCAACACACTGATCGGCAACACCTGCCTCTATGGCGCCACCGGCGGCGAACTCTACGCGGCCGGCATGGGCGGCGAACGCTTCGGCGTGCGCAACTCCGGCGCGCTGGCAGTGGTGGAAGGCGTGGGCGACCACGGCTGCGAATACATGACCGGCGGCACCGTGCTGGTACTCGGCGACACCGGGCTGAACTTCGGCGCCGGCATGTCGGGCGGCATGGCCTTCGTCGTCGACGAGGCCGGCGACTTCGTAGCTAGGCTGAACAAGGAACTGGTCGAGATCGTGCGTATCACGCACGACGATACCGAGCCTTTCCGCCGGTTCTTCCGGGCGCAGGTCGAACGCCACCTGGCGCTTACCGGCTCGGCGCGCGCCAAGGCCCTGCTCTCCGATTTCGACGCCATGCTGGCAAAGGTATGGCTGGTCAAGCCGAAACGGATTTCGATTGAAGATCTGGTCGAGGACATTCCCGGCCAGGCACGTGAAGTGGTGAGTGCATAAGATGGGCGACGTATTCCAGTTTCTGAAGCAGGCCCGGCGCGACGGCGACAAGACCCCGGCCGATATCCGCAAGCACGAGTTCCGCGAAATCTACGCGCTGATGCCGCAGGAGCAGGCCGTCGAACAGTCCGACCGCTGCCTCGCTTGCGGCAACCCGTATTGCGAGTGGAAGTGCCCGGTGCACAACTACATTCCCAACTGGCTGAAGCTGGTGACCGAGGGCCGGTTGTTCGAAGCGGCCGAATTGAGCCACCAGACCAACTCATTGCCGGAAGTGTGCGGCCGCGTCTGTCCGCAGGACCGATTGTGCGAAGGCGCGTGCACGCTCAACGACGGCTTCGGCGCGGTGACCATCGGCCAGGTCGAGAAATACATTTCCGAGGAAGCCTTCAAGGCGGGCTGGCGGCCCGACATGTCGAACGTCGTCGCCACCGGCAGGAAGGTCGCGGTCATCGGCGCCGGTCCCGCCGGCCTGGGTTGCGCCGACGTGCTGGCGCGCGCCGGGGTGAAGCCGGTGGTGTTCGACCGCTACGACGAGATCGGCGGCCTGCTCACCTTCGGCATCCCCGAGTTCAAGATGGAAAAATGGGTGATGACGCGCCGCCGCGAAGTGCTGGAAGGCATGGGCGTCGAGTTCCGCCTCAACACCGAGATCGGCAAGGACGTCTCGATGCAGTCGCTGCTCGACGACTACGACGCCGTGTTCATGGGCATGGGCACCTACACCTACATGAAAGGCGGCTTCCCCGGCGAGGACCTGCCCGGCGTGCTGGAAGCGCTGCCTTTCCTGATTTCCAACGTGCGCAAGTGCCTCGACCTGGCCAAGCCCGGCGAGGCCTACCACGACATGAAGGGCAAGCGCGTGGTCGTGCTCGGCGGCGGCGACACCGCGATGGACTGCAACCGCACCAGCATCCGCCAGGGCGCGGCCTCGGTCATCTGCGCCTACCGCCGCGACGAACAGAACATGCCCGGCTCCAAGCGCGAGGTCGGCAACGCCAAGGAAGAAGGCGTGCAATTCCTGTGGAACCGCCAGCCGGTGGAAATCGTCGGCGAGGGCAAGGTCGAAGGCGTGAAGCTCGTCACCACCGAACTGGGCCCGCCCGACGCGCGCGGTCGCCGCACCCCGGTCGTGGTTCCGGGGTCGGAAGAAATCGTGCCGGCCGATCACGTCATCGTCGCGTTCGGTTTCCGCCCCAACCCGCAGCCGTGGTTCGAACAGCACCGGATCGTCATCGACCCGAGCGGGCGCGTGGTCGCCAAGGGCGGCGCGCACGCCTTCCAGACCGCGAATCCCCGGATCTTCGCGGGTGGCGACATGGTGCGCGGTTCCGACCTCGTCGTCACCGCCGTATGGGAAGGCCGCGAGGCGGCCAAGGGCATCCTCGGCTACCTTGGCCTGATGTAAGCGCCGCCCGGCCGCCCCATCGGGGTATATGCTGTGGCAGTCGCCACAGCTGCCCTGCCCGCATGCTTTCCGGTCGTTACTATCCCCGCTCCTTCACCGTCCTCGTCATCGTCGCGATGAGCGTGCTGACCGTGCCGCTCGCCAGCGGCCTGGTCAACGCCATCCACGTGCTGCAGGGCGTGGCGGAGACGCAGCGGCAGTTCACCACCAACAGTCTCGTCGTTACGCGCGATACCCGCCGCGTCGTCGACGCGGTGAGCCAGTTGCAGCGCGCCGCGGGACAGTATCACCTGCTACGGGACGCGGAATTCGGCCCTGCCCTGCGCACCCAGCGCGAAGCGCTGAAAACCCAGCTCGATGCACTGGACGCGCAACTGACCGACGCCCGGGCGCGTGCCACGCTCGCCCGCCTGCAGGCCCAAAGCCTTGCGCTGTACGACAAGTTGCAACCCGGCGCCTTTCTCGACAGCGCGCAGTTCCACGCGCTCGACGGCGATTTCGACGCACTGCACGCGCAGGCACGCACCCTGCTCGAACAGGCGGACGCCGCCGTGCAGCGCGATACGCGCGCGCTCGAAACCGAAGTGCGCTCGACCCAGCGGCGGCTGTTCATGCTCGCGCTCGCGCTCATTCCGCTCACCCTGCTGCTGGCCGCCGTGTTTTCCTGGATGATCAACCGCCCGATCCGCCAGCTGCGCGCCTCCATCCAGCAGCTCGGTCGCGGCGACCACGCGCCGCTGCCGGCCATCGGCGGGCCGCAGGACATCGTCGAGCTCGGGCGCGAGATGGAATGGCTGCGGCAGCGCCTGCAAACGCTCGAGGAGCAGAAGATCCGTTTCCTGCGCCACGTCTCGCACGAACTGAAAACCCCGCTCGCTTCGCTGCGCGAAGGCGTGGGCCTGCTCGGCGACACCCTCGCAGGCCCGCTCAACCCGCGCCAGCGCAGCATCGTCGACATCATGAACGGCAGCAGCCGAGAACTGCAGAAGCGCATCGAGGATCTGATCCGCTTCGGCGGCCTGGCGGCCGATGCCTCCAAGCCGAGCCGCGCGCCGGTGGCGCTGGCGCCGATGCTGCGCGCCGGGGTCGAACGCCAGCGCCTGCCGCTCGACACGCGCGGGCTCGTCGTCGAGATCGAGGCGCCGACCGTCGAACTCCCGCTCGACGCAGCGCGACTGGAAACCGCGCTCGACAACCTGCTGTCGAACGCGATCAGGTTCAGCCCCGACGGCGGCCGCATCCTGATTCATGCGGAAGCGCAGGGCGATACGCTGACGCTGGACGTGTGCGACGCCGGCAGCGGGATTCCGCCGGAAGAGCGCGCGCGCGTGTTCGAACCGTTTTACCAGGGTGCGCGCCAGCCCGCCGCCGCCGTCAAGGGCAGCGGGCTCGGCCTGGCGATCGTGCGCGAGTCCATGCGCAGCCTGGGTGGCGATGCGATGTTGATCGAACGTGAACCTTGGACCACCTGCTTCCGTCTGACCTGTCCTTGCCCTCCGATGACAAGCTGATGCGTCTTCTCCTGCCTGCCTTCCTTTCCACCCTCGCGCTCGGCGCCTGCGCCGTGCCGCCGGTCGCATCGAAGCCGCCGGTGAAAGTCGCCGCGGCGGCGTCATCCGGCCTCAGCGCCTCGGACGCGCTCGACGTACTGGCGCGCGTCGCCGCCCTGTCCGCCGAGCAGCAGCGCATCGAGCTCGCGCGGCTGGACGACGAGCGCACGTCGAGCGCGGCGGCGCAGTTCCGGCTTGCCCTGCTGCTCGGGCGCGAGGACGACCCCGCCGCACTGGAACGCGGCCTCAAGCTCCTCGGCACGATCGACGCCGACGGCGCGCGGGCGCAAGCCGTGCTCGATTTGGCGAAGACGGCGCTGAAAGCGCAGCTCGACGCGCACCGGCAAGCTGCTCGCGCGCAGGAGTTGCAGGAGCGCATCGACCAGATCAAGGCCCTGGAAAAATCCCTGCAGCAGCGCGACGCCGCGCCGAAACCGCGATGAAGAAACCCGTGATCCTGCTGGTCGACGACGACGCTTCGCTGCGCACGCTGATCGCGCTGCGGCTCGAGGCGAACGGTTTCGACGTGGTGGCCGCCGACAGCGGCGAAGCCGCGCTGGCGCAACTGTCGCACAGTCGACCCGACGCCGTATTGACCGACATCCAGATGCCCGGGATGGACGGCATGGCGCTGTTTCGCGCCATCCACGCGCGCGACCCCGCGCTGCCGGTGATCGTGCTGACCGCGCACGGCACCATTCCCGACGCTGTGGCCGCGACCCAGCAGGGACTGTTCGGCTATCTCACCAAACCTTACGACGCACCGACCCTGATCGATCTGCTGAACCGCGCGACCCGGCTCGGCGGCAGTGCGGAGCACGGCGAGACCGGCGATGCGGACTGGCGTGCGGACATCGTCACCGCCAGCGCGGCGATGGACAGCCTGCTGGCCGAAGCCCGGCTCGCTGCGCAGAGCGAAGCCCCGCTGCTGATCCTGGGCGAATCGGGCACCGGCAAGGAAGTGCTTGCGCGCGCCGTGCACCGCGCGAGCCCGCGCCACGCCCATCCTTTCGTCGCGATCAACTGCGGTGCGATCCCCGCCGAACTGCTCGAATCCGAACTCTTCGGCCATGTGAAAGGTGCGTTCACCGGGGCCGCCCGCGACCACGCCGGCCTGTTCCTCTCGGCGCAGGGCGGCACCGTGTTCCTCGACGAGATCGGCGACATGCCTGCGCCGCTGCAGGTGAAGCTGCTGCGCGTGCTGCAGGAAAACGAGGTGCGCCCCGTAGGCGCAACCGAATCGCGGCCCATCGACGTGCGCATTTTGTCCGCCACCCATCGCAACCTGGAGGAGGCAATCGCGGCGGGGCATTTTCGCGAAGACCTGTACTACCGGCTGAACGTGGTGAGCCTGAGTTTGCCGCCGCTGCGCGAGCGCCGCGAGGACATCCCGCTGCTGGCGCGGCATTTCCTGCAGGAGCTGGCCGGCAAGTACCGGCGAACGCTCACCGGCTTCGCGCCCGAGGCGCTGGAAATGCTGGTGAGCGCAGACTGGCCAGGCAACATCCGGCAACTGCGCAACGTGCTGGAGCAATGCTGCGCGCTCGCCACCACGCCGACCATCCCCGCCTCGCTGGTGGCGCGCGCGCTGCGCGACAAACCCGCCGAGATCCGCCCGCTGGCCGAGGCGCGCGCCGAGTTCGAGCGCGACTATCTGGTCACCCTGCTCAAGCTCACGCGCGGGCAGGTCAGCGAGGTCGCCCGCCTGGCCGGCCGCAACCGCACCGAAGTCTACCGCCTGCTGCAACGCCACCAGCTGAATCCGACGCTGTTCAAGGCAAGCGGCGAATCCACGCAATAGACCGCCTGAAAAACGATGGGGTGGCACAGCTTCTGCATGGCTGGCTGTGCCACCCGGCATCGTCAATTTTCAAGGAGCAGCAACATGTTTGGATGGGCCATCACCTTCCTGATCGTCGCCATCGTCGCCGGCATCTTCGGTTTCGCGGGCGTTGCGGGCACGGCGACCTGGATCGCCAAAATCCTGTTCGTCGTCGGCCTCGTCGTGTTTCTGGCCATGCTTGTCGTCGGCCGACGACCACCCACGATCTAGCCGTGGAACGGGTCGAACGAGGGGGACGCAGTCCCCCTTTTCATGCCGGCCTATCGTCTTGTGCCCGGACTGTCGTTGTTGCGGGACAAATAACCTGCGTGAATTCAAATGCTTGCCCACACCATGCTTTTGCTGTCGCCAAGCAGCGACAAATCCCGGGGACACAGGCTACCCATTGGCCGCGGTTTCTACGGCCATTTAGAGACAACAATTTGATTTACAAGCAGAAAATATTGCTGGCACGGCTATGGCTACGTCTCCTGTCGAGTGCATTTGTACTCGCTTGTTCATCTCACAGGAGTCCGTCATGAAACATCTTTCTCCCCGCATTCTGAAATTCGCCCAGGCGGGTCTGCTGGGCGCCTTTACCGCTCATGCCGCATTGGCCGCGAGCGAGGCCCCGGATTTCGCACAGTACGACGTCAACAAGGACCACATCGTGAGCCTGGAAGAATTCACGGCGCGCGGTGGACTGGAGAAGGCTTTCCGCGCCGGCGACACGAACGGAGACGGCGCCCTGAGCCAGGACGAATTCACCAAGGCCCTGGCGAACAATGACCGCGCCAAGGCCGGCAAATAT
This sequence comes from Thiobacillus sp., assembly GCA_044227195.1. Classification (GTDB taxonomy): domain Bacteria; phylum Pseudomonadota; class Gammaproteobacteria; order Burkholderiales; family Thiobacillaceae; genus Thiobacillus. The sequence continues at coordinate 17,520 of JBGAFQ010000004.1, read as the reverse complement.
CTCGACGACGCCTGGATCACCACCAAGGTGAAGGCACAGCTGCTGAAGGAGGTGAAGCTGAAAGGTCTCGACGTCGGCGTGGAAACGCAGCAGGGTACGGTCGTGCTGAGCGGTGCGGTCGCCACGCCCGAACAGGCCGCGCAGGCCGAACGCATCGCCGCCAGCGTGGAAGGCGTGAAGAGCGTCCGCAACGATTTGCAGATCAAAGGCAAAAGCTGAGCTGACCTTCAATCATGCTGCCGCCCGCAAGGCGGCGGCGTTCAGGAGAACGTCATGAATTCCACCATCAGCAAGGGCGAATGGGGCCTGTTGCACGACGAGCCCGAGAGTACGCGTGGCCGTCCGGGCGGCAGCGAACTCGACGCGCTCTACGTCAGGATCGAACAGCTTGCGAGCGTGCTCCAGGAAAAGTACGGGCTGAGCCGCACCGAGGCCATGCGCAAGGTCGCTGCCCTTAAACGCGCATTCAACGAGGAGGGCTGAGATGAAAAAACCGGCACCGCATCTTGCGGACGAACACATGAATCTCTATGAATGGTGCGGCGGCGTGGCGAGCTTCGGCCTGCCCGTCGAAACGCGGCGCCCCCGTCGCTGGCACGCCTCCTACGGTGCGCTCGCGGTGCTGACTTCGCTGCTGGTTCTGAACGGCTGCGACCGTCAGGGACCCCTCGATCAAACCGGCGATCAAGTCGGACAGCCCGCCGATACGGCACCGCCACCGCCCAGCACGCCTTCGCCTTCCGACAACAATATGAATGCCAATCCCGCCATGCCCCCGGCCGGCGAATCGTCCGAACCGCCCCCGGGTGAACCCATGCAAAAACCCTAGTCGGGCGTTTGCGGGGGACTCCGCCCCGCGAACGGTTGGGGTCGGGCAGGAATGCCCGGCCCTTTTTTTCATCTGGGCATCCGCTCCGGTAACACGACGTTACACGCCGTTACCCACACCACACATTCCGCTTACATGCCGCGCCTACAGTGCAATCGTCCGCTGAACGAACCTACCCGACAGCGACATCCTTCAACCGAACAGGAGCGACACCATGAAAAGCACGACCTTCAAACACACCCTTTCCATCCTGACGCTGGGCGTCCTCGGCCTAGCCGCAGGCGGCGCGCAGGCCGACTGGGGCCGCGGCTTCGATCGCGGCGGCCCCGATTTCCAGCATGGCCGAGTGGCCGAACAGCAGATCAACGCGCGTCAGGCGGAACAGATGGAACGGATCCAGACCGGTTACCGCAACGGCGCGCTGACCAAGATTGAGTTCAGCGAGTTGATGCGCGAACAGAACGCCATCCGCGAGATGGAACGTCGCTTCCTCTTCGACGGCCGGATCGATCCGCGCGAATATGCCCGCCTCGACCAGGCGCTGGACGTCGCCAACCACAACATCTTCGACGAAAAGCATGACCGTCAGGCACAGTATCGCGGCCCGTACAACCGGTACAACTGAGCCCGCCGGGCGCGGGATACGCGCCCGTAAGTGCTCGTACAATTCGGGGCAGCCCCATTGCATTGCATTTTCAAGGAGAACCTCATGAAACAGCCCTTCGTGATCGCGCTGGCAGGCCTGTTGATCGCCGGACCGGCTTTCGCCGATCCGCCGCGCCATGCCCCGGCCCACGGGTATTACAAGGACGACCGCCACGACGACGACCGCAAGCAGCACAAGCATGCGCGACATTACAGAGGCAAAAGCGGCGTGGTGTACGTGCGCGACTACGGTATCGCCTCGGGCCGCTGCAATCGCGACGAAATCGGCGCCGTGATCGGCGGCGTAACGGGTGCCGTGATCGGCAGCCAGGTGGCCGGCCGCGACGACCGCGTCGTCGGCATGGTGGTCGGCGGCGTGCTCGGTGCGGTGGTCGGCCACGCCATCGGCGACAGCATGGACGACCGCGACCGTGCCTGCATGGGCCACGCGCTGGAACTCGGCCGCCCGGGCGTGCCGGTGGTGTGGAGCCACGGCGGCCATCGCTACGATTTCACCCCGCGCGGCGACGCGCGCGACGGCTGTCGCTATGCCACGGTGTCGATCGACGGCAGGAAACCGCGCGAGGTTCTCGCCTGCCCGGCCGGACGCGGCGACTGGACCTTTCGCCGCATGTAGTGGACGCGGGCCGCGGCGGCGGCCTGCTAGAATGCGGGCTTTGCTTCACGGCCAGTTTTCCTGGCCTCAGCCATGTCCGCCCTCAAGAACGATACTTTTCTGCGCGCGCTGCTGCGCCAGCCCACCGACTACACCCCGCTGTGGCTGATGCGCCAGGCCGGCCGCTACCTGCCGGAATACAACGCGACGCGCGCCCGCGCCGGCGATTTCCTCACCCTGTGCAAGACGCCCGATCTGGCCACCGAAGTCACGCTGCAGCCGCTGGCGCGCTACCCGCTCGACGCCGCGATCCTGTTCTCCGACATTCTCACCGTGCCGGACGCGATGGGGCTGGGCCTCTATTTTGCTGCTGGCGAAGGACCGCGCTTCGAACGCCCGCTGCGCGACGAATGGGAAATCCGCGACCTTTCCGCACCCGATCCCGCGGACAAGCTGGGCTACGTGATGGACGCGGTCCGCAGCATCCGTCGCGCACTGGACAATTCGGTGCCGCTGATCGGTTTCTCCGGCAGTCCCTACACGCTGGCCTGCTACATGATCGAGGGCGGCAGCTCGGACGACTACCGCCACATCAAGACCATGCTGTACAGCCGCCCCGACCTGCTGCACCGTATCCTCGACGTGACCACGACGGCGGTGACCGACTACCTCAACGCGCAGATCGAAGCCGGCGCGCAGGCCGTGATGATTTTCGATTCCTGGGGCGGCAGCCTCACGCCGCACGCGTACCGCGAATTCTCGCTCGCCTACATGCAGCGCATCCTCGCCTGCCTCACCAAGGAACGCGAGGGCCGCCGCGTGCCCAGCATCGTCTTCACCAAGGGTGGCGGCAACTGGCTGGAAGCCATGGCCGGCATCGGCGCCGATGCGCTCGGGCTCGACTGGCACGTCGACATCGGCGAGGCGCGCCAGCGCGTGGGCGGCCAGGTCGCGTTGCAGGGCAACCTCGACCCCTGCGCGCTGCACGGCACGCCGGACGCCATCCGCACCGAGGCACAGCGCATCCTCGACAGCTACGGCAACCATCCCGGCCACGTCTTCAACCTCGGCCACGGCATCTCGCAATACACCGATCCGGACAAGGTCGACGTGCTGGTCGAGACGGTGCACAGCCACAGCCGCACACTGCGTGCATCAAGCGCCAGCTGATTTTTGGCAACGTCGAATCGAATATTTCGAACAGTCCGCGTATAAAAATCGACTGTTCAGCGCGCCGGGGTCTGGGCCACCATACATACCCTCGTCGTCATTACGGAGCATTCTCGTGAAGCACTTCCTGATCAGCCTGTTCGCCGTTTTCCTGACCTTCGGACTGGCTGCGCACGACGCCGACGCCAAGCGTCTGGGCGGCGGCAAATCCTTCGGCATGCAGCGCAGCACCCCCGCCAGGCAGGATGCGGCGCCCGCCCCGCAGCGCCAGCAACCCGCCGGTGCACCGGCACAGGGCACACCGCAGAAACGCAGCTGGATAGGGCCGATCGCCGGTCTCGCCGCCGGTCTCGGACTCGCCGCGCTTGCCTCGCATCTCGGCCTGGGCGATGAAATGGCCAACATCCTGATGCTGGCGCTGCTGGCTTTCGCTGCCTTCCTGCTGTTCCGCTGGTTCATGCGCAAACAGGCACCACAATCCCCCGCAATGCAATACGCCGGCACGCCGCAGTCTTACAATGAGCCCGCGCGTTTCAACACTGCGCCCGCCGCTACCGGCATGGCCGCACGCGGCTTCCCGCCCGGCTTCGATGCCGCCGCCTTCGCGCGCGAAGCCAAGCTCAACTTCATCCGCCTGCAGGCCGCGTTCGACGCGAACAACCAGGACGATCTGCGTGCGTTCACCACCCCCGAGGTGTTCGCGGAACTGGCGATGCAGCTTGCCGAACGCGCCGGGGCAGACGCGCCGACCGACGTATTAGCCGTTGATGCCGAGGTGCTGGAAGCCGCCGAGGATGGCAAACAACACGTGGTCAGCGTGCGCTTCACCGGCCAGGTCAGTGAAGGCGATGCCGCACCTGCCGCTTTCGACGAGATCTGGCACCTGGTCAAGCCAGTCCAGGGCGCCGGTGGCTGGGTCATCGCCGGGATTCAGCAGGGATAAAACCTGTTGAAACAACAGATCCGGGCGTGCCCATAAAGCGTGCTTGGGTCTGTATCAATGCGTATAGAAGCATTGACTTATGCACATTTTTGGCGCAAGGGAACTTTTTTGATGTCAAGCCCTTGACAGCAGCAGGTACTTTTTAAGTATTTGAAAAACAATAATTAAGTGAATTGCCCGCTTTTTGACCGTTGGCGGGAGCGCACGAAAATACGGGCATTCGGGCGCCATCGCCACAAATCGCCCACATAATTATCCACAGCTTGCGTGGAAAAGCCCTAATAAGCCTGCCGTTCCAGATACTTGTAAGATTTTCCCCGACATCTCACTAAGAATCGCCGCTAATTCATGTCGTCCTTCGTCCAGGTCGCGCTCGATACGCCGCTTCCCCGGCTATTCGACTATCGCCTGCCGGACGGCATCGACGATCCCGCGATGGGCGCACTGGTTGAAGTACCTTTCGGTCGCACCCGCCAGGTCGGCGTGGCGCTTGGCGCACCTGCAGACAGCACCATTGAAACCGCCAGGCTGCGCGACATTCTGCGCGTGCTCGACGACCGCCCGCCGGTGTCCGCCGACATTCTGCGGCTGGCGCACTTCTGCGCCGATTACTACCACTATCCGCTGGGCGCGATTCTGCTCGCCGCGCTGCCGCCCCGCCTGCGCAACGCGACGCCCTTCGTGGCCGCCACGCCCTGGCTGGTCGTCACCGACGCCGGTCGTGCGGTCGAACTCCCCGCACGCGCCAAGGCACAGCGCACGCTGCTCGCCGCGCTGAAAGCCGCACCGCAGACGCGCGAGGCGCTGCGTGCGCAAAAGCAGACGCGACATGCCGCGGCGCTGGTCGCGGCCGGCTGGGCCGCGTGGTCGCGCATGCCGCCGCCGACGGCGACCATGCCGGATGCCCCGGCCCCACCCGCGGCCACGCCCGAACAACAGGCCGCGCTCGACATGCTGCTGCCCGCGCTAGGCGGCTTCGGCGTGCATCTGATTCACGGCGTCACCGGCAGCGGCAAGACCGAGCTCTATCTGCGCCTGATCGCCGCCGTGCTCGAAGCGGGCAAGCAGGCGCTGGTACTGATTCCGGAAATCGCGCTGACGCCACAGCTCGAACAGCATTTCCGCGCCCGCTTTCCCGCGCACCGTATCGTCGCGCTGCACAGCGGGCTGGGCGAAACCGTGCGTGCGGAAAACTGGCTCGCCGCGCCGGACTGCGACGTGCTGCTCGGCACCCGGCTGTCGGTGTTCGCGCCGCTGCCGCGGCTGGGTCTGATCGTGGTGGACGAGGAACACGACGGCTCGTTCAAGCAGCAGGACGGCCTGCGCTACTCCGCGCGCGACGTCGCCGTCGCGCGCGGCAAGCAGGCCGGCGTTCCGGTCGTGCTCGGCTCGGCCACGCCTTCGCTGGAAAGTTACGCGCAGGCGCTCTCCGGGCGCTACCGGCTGGTCGAACTGAAGCGGCGTGCGATCAGCCAGGCACGCCTGCCCGACATCGAACTCGTCGACCTGAGGCATATCCCGCTCGACAACGGCCTCACCCGCCCTGCGCTCGTTGCGCTGAACGAAACGCTGGCGCGCGGCGAGCAAAGCCTGGTGTTCCTCAACCGGCGCGGCTATGCGCCCGCACTGTACTGCCCGAGCTGCGCGTGGGTGTCGCCCTGTCCGCGCTGCTCGGCGCGGCTGGTGCTGCATCGTCACGCACACCGCCTGCGCTGCCACCACTGCGGTTACGAGACGCGGATCCCGGCCGAATGTCCGAGCTGCGGCAACCCCGATCTCAAGCCCCTGGGCCAGGGTACGCAACGGCTGGAGGAAACCCTCGCCGCGGTGCTACCCGCCGCGCGCATCCGCCGCATCGACCGCGACACCATGCGCCCGCGCGCCTGGGCCGAACTCGGCGAAGCCGTGCACGGCGGCGAAATCGACATCCTGGTCGGCACGCAGATGCTGGCCAAGGGCCACGATTTTCCGAACATGACGCTGGCGCTCATACTCGACACCGACGGTGCGCTCTACAGCCCGGACTTCCGCGCCACCGAGCGCCTGTTCGCGCAGCTGATGCAGGTGGCCGGGCGCGCAGGGCGCGCCGACAAGCCCGGCCGCGTGCTGATCCAGACCGCGTTTCCGGACCACCCGCTGTTCCGCTACCTGCAGCGCCACGACTACACCGGCTACGCGCGCGAATTGCTCGCCGAGCGCAGGCAGCTCGACCTGCCGCCCGTCACGCGCCAGGTATTGCTGCGCGCCGAGGCGCCGACGATGGCGGCCGCGCTCGCCTTCCTGCACCGTGCCGTCGAGGCCGCATCCGCCGTGCCCGACGTCGCGGTCTTCACGCCCACGCCCGCGACCATGGCCCGCGTCGCCAACCTGGAGCGTGCACAGCTCCTGATCCAATCCGCCTCGCGGCAGGCCTTGCAGGCTTTCGTGCGCGACTGGCGCCCCCGGCTGGACGCGATCAAGCCGCGCATTGCACGCTGGTCGCTGGATGTCGATCCGCTGGTGTTCTGACGCGCAACGCGGTTTGGATCGACTTCGCGCGGCGCTTATAATCGCCGGCTACCCATTCGACACAAGAGACGCGCGCGTCTTCCTGTCCGCATTGCCGCCATGTCCAGCACGCATCCCATCAAAGACCAACTCGCCCTGCTGATCGGCGAAGCCCTCGAAACCGTGGCGCCCGATGCGCCGGTCAGTCTCGAGATCGAACGCCCGAAGAACGCTTCCCACGGCGATTTTTCCAGCAACGCGGCGATGCAGCTCGCGCGCCCGCTGAAGAAGAATCCGCGCGAATTGGCGCAGACGATCCTCAACGAACTGCCGGCCTCGCCGCTGATCGCGAAAACCGAGATCGCCGGCGCCGGCTTCATCAATTTTCATCTCGCGCCGGCGGCGTGGCACGGCATCGTGCGGCGCATTCGCGCCGAGGGGGCCGGATACGGACGCGGCGACGCCGGCACGGGGCAGCGCGTGCTGGTCGAATTCGTGTCGGCCAACCCCACCGGCCCGCTGCACGTGGGCCACGGCCGCCAGGCCGCGCTCGGCGACGCGCTGTGCAATCTCTACGCGGCGCAGGGCTGGGAGGTTTATCGCGAGTTCTACTACAACGACGCCGGGGTGCAGATTGCGACGCTCGCCAGCAGCGTGCAGGCGCGCGCCCGGGGCCTGAAACCGGGCGACGCGGCCTGGCCCGAGGCGGCCTACAACGGCGACTACATCGCCGACATCGCGGCGGACTTCCTGGCAAAGAAGACGGTGAAGTCGGACGACCGCGAATACACCGCGTCGGGCGACGTCGAGGACCTCGAATCGATCCGCCAGTTCGCGGTGGCCTACCTGCGTCACGAACAGGATCTCGACCTGCAGGCCTTCGCGGTACGCTTCGACCATTATTATCTGGAATCGAGCCTCTACACCGACGGCCGCGTCGCGGCGACGGTGCGGAAACTGATCGACGCCGGCAAGACCTACGAGCAGGACGGTGCGCTGTGGCTGCGCACCACGGACTACGGCGACGACAAGGACCGCGTGATGAAGAAATCCGACGGCAGCTACACCTACTTCGTGCCGGACGTCGCCTATCACATCGCCAAGTGGGAACGCGGCTTCACGCGTGCGATCAACATCCAGGGTACCGACCACCATGGCACCATCGCCCGCGTGCGTGCCGGGCTGCAGGCGGTGGGGCTCGGCATCGCCGACGGCTACCCCGATTACCTGCTCCACACCATGGTGCGCGTGATGCGCGGCGGCGAGGAGGTGAAGATTTCCAAGCGCGCCGGCAGCTACGTCACCCTGCGCGACCTGGTCGAATGGACCAGCAAGGACGCGGTGCGCTTCTTCCTGCTGTCGCGCAAGGCCGACACCGAATACGTCTTCGACGTCGACCTCGCGCTGGCGAAGAATAACGACAACCCGGTGTATTACGTGCAGTACGCGCACGCGCGCATCTGCCGGGTGTTCGAGGAATGGGGCGGCGACGCGACCCGGCTGGCCGCTGCCGACCTCGCGCCGCTGGCCGCCTCGCACGAACTTGCACTGATGCAGCGTCTGGCCGAATATCCGGAGATGGTCGCCGACGCGGCGCGCGATCTGGCGCCGCATCTTGTAGTGCACTATCTGCAAACCCTGGCTGGCGATTTCCACGCCTGGTACAACGCCGAGAAATTCCTGGTCGATGACGAAACGGTGAAACACGCCCGCCTGGCACTGGCGGATGCCACCCGCATCACGATTGTTAACGGTCTCGCCTTGCTCGGCGTATCCGCACCGGAGAAAATGTAGCGATGGCAAAACCCGCATCCCGGCCCGCCAAGCGCGGCGGCAGTTCGATTTTCACCGGCGTCCTCATCGGCCTCGTGGTCGGCGCCATCCTCGCGGTAGGCGTGGCGCTCTGGGTCACCGGCAACAATCCGTTCAAGGCGGACACCCCCCCGCCAGCGGCGCATGCGCGGGCAACGCCCGCCAAGCCCGATGCCGCCCCAAGCTTCGACTTCTACAAGGTGTTGCCCAACGACGCGTCGGGCGAGCTGCCGACGGCGACGCCCGACGCCCATGCGCCTGCGACGAAGTATTACCTGCAGGCGGGCGCGTTTCAGAACGCGGCCGACGCCGACAATCTGAAAGCCCAGCTCGCTCTGCTTGGCGTGGAGGCGGTGATCCAGACCAGCGACCAAGGCGAGAAGGGCGTATTTCACCGGGTACGCGTCGGCCCCTTCCAGGCGATGGACGAAGTAAACCGTACGCGCAGCTTGCTGGCACAGAACAATATCGCCGCCACGCTGGTCAGAGATGAACCCAACAAACAGGAGACCCCTTGATGTTCGCCCGTGCCCTCGCCTTCATCGCTGCTGCCGTTCTGTCCGCTTCCGCTCTCGCCGCGCCCGACGCGGCTTTCGAGGGCCACGATTACGCGCGCCTGAATCCGCCGCGCCCCGTCGCCACCGGCAAGAAAATCGAGGTGCTGGAATTTTTCTGGTACCGCTGCCCGCACTGCTTCCATCTTGAGCCCGGCCTGTCGAAATGGCTGAAGACCCTGCCGAAGGACGCCCGGATCCGCCGCGTGCCGGCGGTGTTTCGTCCCGACTGGATGCCGGGCGCCAAACTGTATTACACGCTCGAACAGATGGGCCAGCTTGGCCGCCTGCACGAAAAGGTCTTCAACGCCTACCACGTGGATAACCTGGACCTGAACAACCCCGCCGTGCTCGGCGACTGGATCGCGAAACAGGGCATCGACCGCAAGAAATTCGAGGCCATCTTCAATTCGTTTTCGACCCAGTCCAAGGCCATGCAGGGCGGTCAGCTCGCGACCGAATACGGGCTCACCGGCGTCCCCACGCTGATCGTCGACGGCAAATACGTCACTTCGATGTCGATGACGCAGAGCGAGCCCCGGCTGTTCGAAGTGCTCGATCAGCTCATCGTGAAAGCGCGCGCGGAACGCGCCGGCAAGAAGCCGGGCAAGTGAGCCTTTGACCGGCGCGCGCAAGATCTTCATCACCGGCGCCAGCTCCGGACTCGGCGCGGCGCTGGCGCAACACTACGCCATGCAGGGCGCACAACTCGGGCTGGTCGGCCGCAAGCCTGAGGCTCTCGCGGCCGTGGCTTCGGGACTTGACGCCCGCACCTATCTCGCCGACGTGCGCGATGCGGCTGCCATGCACGCGGCGGCCGAAGCCTTCCTGCACGACCTCGGCCCTCCCGACATCGTGATCGCCGCCGCCGGCATCAGCGTGGGCACGCTCACCGAGGAAGCCGGGGATCTCGACGTCTTCCGCGCGGTGATGGACGCCAACGTGCTCGGCATGGCCCACACCTTCCAGCCTTTCATCGCGCCCATGCAGGCAAACGGCGGCGTGCTGTGCGGCATTTCCAGCGTGGCCGGGGTGCGCGGCCTGCCGGGCGGCGGCGCGTATTCGGCCTCGAAGGCCGCCGCCGCGATCTATCTGGAAGCGCTGCGGCTGGAACTGAAGGCACGCGGCATCGCGGTCGTGGACGTGGCACCCGGCTACATCGACACGCCCATGACCCGTGTGAACCCCTACCCCATGCCGTTCCGGATGTCGGCGGAAACGGCGGCGGTCAAGGTCGCGCACGCCATTTCGCGCCGTCGCGCACGCACGGTCATCCCCTGGCAGATGGCCTGGGTCGCGCGATTGCTGAAATGGCTGCCGATTCCAGTCTATGATGCAGTATTCGAGAAGGCACCGCGCAAACCGCGCGGCCTGCCTACATAACAACACCCGACCTTATCAGCGGAGTAGTGCAATGCCGGTCCCCTTGAACATCATCCTCATCGACGATCACCCCCTGCTGCGCATGGGCGTGGCGGGCTACATCCAGCAGGAACCCGACCTCAAGCTGACCGCGCAACTCGCCAACGCGGCCGAACTGCGCGCCTGGCTGACGGCCGGCAACCGCGCCGATGCGGCGCTGCTGGACCGTTCGCTGCCCGACGCCGACGGTCTCGATCTCGTCTCCGACCTGCGCGACCTCGGCATCAAGGTCATCATGCTCACCATCGCCGACTCCGACGAGGAAATCTCGGAAGCCATCTCCTCCGGCGTCGACGGCTATGTCGTCAAGTCCAGCGACCCCGACCAGGTGCTCGCCGCGATTCGCAGCGTGTGCGACGGCCAGAGCAGTTTCCCGCTCAACATCATGCAGAAGATGGCGCGCGGCGAACTCAACAACAACGCACTCGCCGCGCTGACCGCCCGCGAAATGGAAATCGTCGATCACGTGAAGGAAGGTCATTCCAACAAGGCCATCGCCTACAAGATGAACCTGTCGGAAAACACCGTGCGCAACCATCTGCGCAACATCATGGAAAAGCTGGGATTGAGGAATCGCGTGCAGGTCGCCACGCTGGCGCTGAAGGAAGATCGCAAGCGGCATTAACATCCAAGATGCGCAAAAATGGGAAACAGCAGCCAAAAAGGCCGCCGTTTTTTGTTGCCGCGTGCGTCCTTTACATGCGGCGACGCGCAGCGAAACCGACCAGTCCCAGTCCGGCAAACAACATGGCCCAGGTTTCCGGTTCCGGCACGGGGGCGCCGTAAAGATACTGGATGCCCGCGATATCGTCGGCGTCTGGAATGCGGTTGATTGGCACAAGGCTATCGTAGGGTGCTTGATCGAGATAAGCGCATGCGCTGCCGTCGAAGCCGGCATCGACATACCCGCACATCAAAGCGCTTGGCACATCGGTATGCGAGAGCCCCAAAGCATGACCCAGTTCGTGCACGAACAAACCCTCGAAATCGTTGTGATACCAGCCGTCTTTGTTGCCGGGATCGGTCGGCGACGGCCACGGATAAAGGTAATAGTCGTCACCTTCGGCGCCCGCCGCCATCTGGTAAGCCACGCCGAGATTGAAGATGATGTCGCCTTCGAGCGTGGTACCGCCGTTGGGCGGGGGCGCATAACCGACCGCGCCGGAGAACCCGCTGATGTTGTATGCGCCAACGCGGATATCGCCGATCACATTGGAGCCAACCGATGCATAACTCGCCGAAAACGGCACCGAACCGGTTTCCGAGACCTGCACGAAGCTGATATTGGCAACCGACGACCAGTAGCCGAATGCATTCTGTAGCGCACCCATTGCAGCCCCCGAGCCATACGCCGTATCGATCATCGACATCAGCCCACCGAGTTGCGAGGTTCCGCTGATCCCTGTTGGCGCCGTGGCGTCCAGACCATTGCCATCAGGCATCAGGCTCCACGTCACCACCCCGCCCGGCGTTCCGATGGTGTTGTCGCCCCATTTCAGCGCCTGATCGGCGCCATACGGAAATACGTTATATGCCAAGGCCGGGCCACACAACGCACCAAGCGCCAACCCGACAAGCAATCTCGACAATTGCATAAGGCGCTCCTCCTGCGTTTTCAGTTACGCGACCGGCGAATGCGCCAGCCTACCAAACCCAACCCCACCAGCAGCATTCCCCAGGTTTCGGGCTCGGGGACAGGCATGGCCGACGTCACGTAGTGCCCGTCATCGGCCAAGCCACTGCCTGCCGTAAATCCGTAATACAGCGGCAGCCCGGTCAAGGCATTCCCGTCCACGGCCGAGGCTACAGCGAACGACAGGCTTCCGACAAGCTGGTCGATGCTCCCGGTCAGGGTTCCCGTTCCGTCGTTATTGCCGGAAGGGATGTAGTCGAGCTTGGCATACCACTGATAATAGCCGGGGTCATATATGCTGCTCAGACCGGTTTCCGTGTACGCAATCGGCGTGGCCGAGCCGTCCTGCAAAATCTGGATACTCGGAGCAACCGGTTCACCGGTGAAATAGAAAGTATCGATGGCAAAGGCGAATCCACTCAGCCCGCTGCCGCCATATCCCAAGTCCGAGCCCCCGTTGGGCACTACGGGTGAACCGCCGTTGACCGTGGCGGGGTCGTCCGGGGTCAGGACAAACGTCATTCCATCACCCTGGGTCACCGAACCCGGCGGCGTGAAGAAATGGAAATCGAACGTGAATGCCTGATTGAAATCCAGCGTAACAGTATCGGGGGCGAAAGCGGCCCCCGCCTGGCCTCCGGTGCCGGGTGTCGTCAGAATAAGGTCGCTATACGTAAAGCCATTCCCCGGCGTGCTGTTCTGCGCCTGCGCATCGCCGTAAAGCGACCAGGCAGTAAAGTCGGTATAACCCGTGGCCAGGCTTACGCCCTGGGCGGCGGCGATAGCGGGAATCAGGTTGGCCGCCAGCAGGATTGAGAAAAAAGTCGCTTTAGCGCGCATGTCCACTCCTGAAAATTTTTGAAGAGATATCCGGCACGCTTGGGATTTCCAGGCTCTTGCCGACACCACAGTCTTCAAGCAAGGCTCGCACCACTCCGCGCGCAAAGCACCTTAAAATCTATCAACCAATTGTTTTTAAATATCAATTTAAGCCGATTTCCTGCACGCAAACGGTTGGAAGAACAATTACTCATACTTTTTGTAAACCCGTCGTATGATGCATTTGCACTATTCCATCCGGGTGCTAGGCATCAGCCCGATGCGCGCCTAACCTGAACGATTCAATAATCAATTGCGGATAACGCCCTCCGGCATTCCCATCCAGCGACGCCATGGACACGGCAGGCCTCAATCGCATCATTTTGGAACTGCACCGTGCCGGTCGTGAAGCCGCGCTCAGCAGTTTCCAGCCAAGCGCGCTGGATCTGATCCGCGAGATCGTTCCTTTCGATTCGGCTTGGTGGGGCAACGCGTCAGCGGAGCCTTTGGAAATCCACCGCCTGTATCTGCACAACTGCGAAGCGTCCATTCTGGAAGATTACCTGCCTTATATGGACGAGGATTTCATGCGCGCCGCGCTCATGGCGAATCCGGGCCGGACGATCAATCTGGCCGATCTGACGACGCGCGCGCGTTTCGTTCGTACCGCGCTGTATCAAAAGGTGGGCAAGCGCTACAGGATCGAATGGTCGTTGGGCACCTTGCTGCTGGAACCGGTGTCTTCATTGCAGGAATTCCTGACACTCTGGCGTCACGACGGCAAAAAACCCTTCACCGAAACCGAGCGTCAGACCAAGGAATTGCTGATGCCGCACATTGCCGAAGCGCACCGCGCCGTACGCCTGCGCGAGGTGCTGGACGACCCGCGTGAGCGGCGCGATTGCTGGGCAGTGGCAGACGAACGAGGGTTTTTGCGCGAGGTGCATCCGGGTTTTGTGCATTGCCTTCGCGCACATTGGCCGAACTGGCAGGGCAGCCGGCTGCCGGACGATTTGCATGCGGCGGTACGCGATGCGGCGCCGACGCAGATCGGGCGCTTGCGGCTTGCGATCGCGCGCCGGGGGACATTCCGGTTTCTGCAGGTGCTCGCCGCGCGGGCCCTTGACGATCTGTCGCCGCGCGAACGCGAGATCGTTGAACGCTACGCCAATGGGGAGACGCATGCCGGGATTGCTGCGGCACTGGCGATCTCGCCTGCAACGGTGCGCAATCACATCGCACATTGTTATCGCAAACTCACGGTCAACAACAAGGCCGAACTGGCGAAACGGGTATTGCAGGACGCCCAATAGACGCCGCGTGCGCTTAAACGGCGGACCGGCCCGCCGCCTTACTCCCCGCCACAAAACCTACCAGCCCCAGCCCGGCCAGCATCAGCGCCCAGGTTTCGGGCTCGGGAACTGCGGCGGCAACGCCGAAGGTGACATTATCGATCTGCTGGCCCCAGGCCGAGAAGGTCACCATGGTCAGGTCCTTGAAATCGTCGCCAAAGGTCAGGGTTTCCAGCGTGTTGTAGGAGTCGTCAAGCAAGGGGAAGTACTTCTGCACCACGTCGCCATCGGCTTGATAGCCATAGACCATGAAGTAGCGCGAGCCGTTGCTGAAGGCCGCGACATCCATGCTGATGAAATCAAATGCATCGCCATCTGTGTGCGTGACGATGAAGGTGTTGCTGTACTGCGCCGAGGGACCCCAGGAATGGAACAGCCCCTGCGAGCCGGTCCACCAATACGGGTTGCTGCTGGTAATGGCGGTGATCGGCATCGCGTACATATTGGGCAGCCCCCAGTCGGTGGAGAACTGGAAGCCGTTTTCCACGTAGGTACAGCACGGGATCAGGTTGACCGTATAGCCGTTCGGCCCCAGGCTGGTGGTGGCGCTGGCGGTCATGGGGATTTCATTGAAATCGGCGACCACGGTCGCTGCCTGCGCAGGCAGCGCCCAAAACGCACACAAAGCGGCCAGCACCGCAGTTTGCGGGGTTCGAATCACATGCATTTTTGTTTTTCCTGAAGAGAATTGTTGTTTGGCGAAGGCGCGCGATCCAGGCTGGGGAGTGAAACGCGGCCAGCTACATGGCAAGCAACGGCCATGCCTGCCATGGCTTGTCTCTATTCGGTCAAGGCTCTGTAAGGAACCGGGCACGCGCCACCCGGCGCCTGGCGGCGCTGCGTGTAAACAATCCCGACACTATTCGACGGTCACGGATTTAGCCAGATTGCGCGGCTTGTCGACGTCGGTGCCTTTTTGCAAGGCAGCGTGGTACGACAGCAGTTGCAGCGGGATGGTGTGGAGAATCGGCGACAGTGCGCCGTTGTGGCCGCCCGGCAGCTTGATGACGTGGACGAATTCGGATTCCTCGATATGCACGTCGCCATCGGCGAAGACGTAGAGCTCGCCGCCGCGCGCGCGCACTTCCTGCAGGTTGGACTTGAGCTTCTCGACGAGCGGATCGTTGGGCGCGATGGTGATGACCGGCATGTCTTCGTCGACCAGCGCCAGCGGACCGTGCTTGAGTTCGCCCGCCGGATAGGCTTCGGCATGGATGTAGGAGATTTCCTTCAGCTTCAGCGCGCCCTCGAGCGCGATCGGGTAGTGCACGCCCCGACCGAGGAACAACGCGTGATGCTTGTTGGCAAAGCGTTGCGACCAGGCTTCGACGAGCGGCTCCAGCGCCAGCACCTGCTGTACCTTGTTGGGCAGGCTGCGCAAGGCGGCGAGGTGCCCGGTTTCCTGTTCCGGGGTGAGGCGGCCGCGCAGCTTGGCCAGTACCAGGGTCAGCAGGAACAGGCCGGCGAGCTGGGTGGTGAAGGCCTTGGTCGAGGCGACGCCGATCTCGGGGCCGGCGCGGGTGAGAAATTTCAGGCGCGAGCTGCGGGTAAGCGCCGACTCCGGCACGTTGCAAATGGTCAGTGTCTTGTCCTGGCCCAGTTCCTTGGCGTGGTTCAACGCCGCCAGCGTGTCGGCGGTTTCGCCGGACTGCGAGATGGTGACGACGAGCGCATCCGGATTGGGCACGCTGGTACGGTAGCGGTATTCGCTGGCAATCTCGGCATGCGCCGGGATGCCGGCGATCTCCTCCAGCCAGTAAGTGGCTACTTTCGCCGCATGGAAGCTGGTGCCGCAGGCGAGGAAGGTGACGGCGTTCACCTGGTTCAGCACTTCGGCCGCATCGAAGCCGAACCACTCGGGCTGGATGTGATCCTGCGCCACTGCGGTGAGCAGTGTGTCGGTCAAGGCGCGCGGCTGTTCGTGGATCTCCTTCTGCATGAAATGCCGGTAATTGCCGAGCTCGGCCATGTCCGCGGAGAGTTCGGAGACGTGCACGCTGCGGTCGGTTTCCTTGCCGGCCATATCGTAGACCTTGACCGACAACAGGCCGATGTCGGCGACGTCGCCCTCTTCCAGATAGATCACACGCTGCGTCACCGGCAGCAGCGCGGAGACGTCGGAGGCGATGAAGTTTTCCTCGATGCCCAGGCCGATCAGGAGCGGACTGCCCTTGCGCGCACAGATCAGTCGATTGGGTGAGTCCTCGCTCACTACGCCGATGGCATAGGCGCCTTCGAGTTCGGCGACGGCCGCGCGGGTCGCGGCGAGCAGGTCTTTGGATTGCCGGTAATAAAGTTCGACGAGGTGAGCGATGACTTCGGTGTCGGTCTCCGACGTGAAGGTGAAACCCTCGGCCTTGAGCCGGGCGCGCAGGGCCTCGTGGTTTTCGATGATGCCGTTGTGCACCACCGCCAACCCGTTGCTGACGTGCGGGTGGGCGTTCGCTTCGGACGGCGCGCCGTGCGTTGCCCAGCGGGTGTGGGCAATGCCCAGGTGGCCGTGCATCTGCTGCTTCGCGCAGTCTTCGGCAAGCGAGGCGACGCGGCCGACGCTGCGTACGCGCTTCAAGCCGCCGTTGATGGTGACCAGCCCGGCCGAGTCGTAGCCGCGGTATTCCAGCCGCCGCAGGCCTTCAAGCAGGATGGGAATGACGTTGCGTTGCGCGACCGCGCCGACGATACCGCACATGATCAGCCTTCCTTCTTTTGTTTGACCGGCCGTTTCCAGCCGGCGATGGTGAGTTGTCTGGCGCGCGACAGGGTCAGCTCACCCGCCGGCGCATCCTGGGTGAGGGTGGTGCCGGCGCCCAGGGTCGCGCCCTTGCCGACGGTGACCGGCGCGACCAGCTGGGTGTCCGAGCCGACGAAGACTTCGTCCTCGATCACGGTGCGATGCTTGTTGGCGCCGTCGTAGTTGCAGGTGATGGTCCCCGCACCGATGTTGACCTTCTTGCCCATGGTGGTGTCGCCCACGTAGGACAGGTGGTTGATCTTGGAGCCGTCGTCGATCTGGCTGTTCTTGATTTCGACGAAGTTGCCCACGTGCACGTCGCGCGCCAGTTTTGTCCCGGGCCGGATGCGGGAGAAGGGGCCGATCCTGTTTTCCTCGCCGATGGCGGCGTCGTCGATGAGGGTGAAGGCGTCGATGCGGGTGCCGGCCGCCACAGTGGCGTTGCGCAGCACGCAGTTGGCGCCCACTTGCACGCCGTCACCCAATACGACGCGGCCCTCGAACACG
>JBGAFQ010000055.1:0-15456 GCA_044227195.1 Thiobacillus sp. | reverse complement strand
AACTCGCCGCGGGTGGTGATCTGCCAGATCGCCGCCGGGATGTGGTGCTCGTACACGCCTGCGCCGATGAAATTGGACCAGAAACCGTCGGCCGACGCGCGTTCCTGCATCAGGCGTGCGACTGCCATTTCGGATTCGCCCTCGGGCACGTTCGCGAGTTTGCCGGTCTTGAGCGCGGGCGGGATTTCGTCGAACAGGTCCTCGATGCTGGACGCGCCGATGGCGCCGAGCATGGCGGTGACGTCTTCGGAGGTGTGGGGGATGAAGGGCATTTGGGCTAGGGGCTAGGGATTAGGATTTGGGGGCTAGGGGAGATTGGAGCCGGATTGAAGGGCGCGGCGTAACCGCCCATCCCCTCGTCCTGGCTCCCAGACCCCGATCCCTCAGTGCGCTTCCGACTCGACGAGCTTCTGGTACGCCGCCGCATCGAGCAGTTCGCCGACCGCGCCGGCGTCGGCGGGCTTGAGCTTGAACATCCAGGCGGCATAGGCATCCTGGTTGACCGACTCGGGGCTGGACTCGACGTCGCCATTGGTCGCGACGACTTCGCCCGCCACCGGCGCGTAGACGTCGGAGGCGGCCTTCACCGATTCGACGACGGCGCATTCCTCGCCTTTATTCAGCACGCGGCCGACGGCAGGGTTTTCGATGAAGACCATGTCGCCGAGCAGGTCCTGCGCGTGGTGGGTGATGCCCACGGTCAGCGTGCCGTCGGCTTCGACGCGCACCCATTCGTGGCTGGGGGTGTATTTGAGGTCAGCGGGGATGCTCATTTTTTCTCCAGGATCTAGGAATTAGGATCGGGGGGCTAGGGCAGGGAGTCGAATCCGGGGCGCGGCGAAGCCGCACATTCCCTCAATCCTGACCCTTGGACCTAGCCCCTCAATAATCAAATCAAAATCTTGCCGTTGCGCACGTCGCCCGAGCCGTGTTTGGTGTGCACGACCTGGTGGCCGCGCAGCACGCCCTTGTCCAGCAGGACCAGACCGACCAGCTGTTTTGTCACTTCGCTGGATTCCAGCGCCTTGCGGCCGACGAAGTCGCGTTCGGTTTTCAGATCCACCGTCCAGGCCAGGCCCGATTCGAGGGGGCTGGTGGTTTCGTCCATGTCCTGGCCGTAGAGGTTCATGCCGGCTTCGAGCCGCAGGGTGTCGCGGGCGCCGAGGCCGATGGGCTTGCCGCCCGCTTCCATCAGCGCGCGCCAGAACATGGGTGCGGCCTTGGCGAGGATCATCACCTCGAAGCCGTCCTCGCCGGTGTAGCCGGTGCGCGCCACGAACATCTCGCCCATGGCGGCGGCGTTGAAGGGTTTCAGCGTGCCGGTGATGCTGTCCACGCCGGGCAGGGCATGGTTCAGCACCTCGGCTGCCCGGGGACCCTGCACGGCGACCATCGCGAGGTCGCGGCGCGGCGTGAGCGTCAGGTTCATGCCCCACTCGGCGTTCATCTTCTCCATCCAGGCGAGGTCCTTTTCGGCGGTGCCGGCGTTGACTACCAGGCGGAACCAGGATTCGTCCATGAAATAGATGATGA
This sequence comes from Thiobacillus sp., assembly GCA_044227195.1. Classification (GTDB taxonomy): domain Bacteria; phylum Pseudomonadota; class Gammaproteobacteria; order Burkholderiales; family Thiobacillaceae; genus Thiobacillus. The sequence goes on along the minus strand of JBGAFQ010000055.1, from coordinate 13,923 downwards.
GGTCGTCGATCACGCCGCCGGCCTCGTTGAGCATGCAGGAGTACAGGGCCTTGCCGGACACCTGCAGCTTATCGACGTTGTTGGCGACGAGCCGGCGCAGGAAGGCGCGGACCTTGTCGCCCTTGATGTCGAGCGGCAGCATGTGCGAGACATCGAACAGGCCACAGCCGTTGCGCACGGCATGGTGTTCCTCGATCTGCGAGCCGTAGTTGACGGGCATGTCCCAGCCGCCGAAATCGACCATCCTGGCGCCGAGTTCGCGATGGGTGGCGTTGAGCGGAGTCTGCTTGAGCGCGGCTTGATTCGACATGGGCGGGTCCAAAAAATAAGGGGTGAAGCGCGGATTCGCTTCACCCCTCTGTCCTTGGTACCTGAGAGATTACGAAAGCTTGGCTTCCGCTGCCCCTTCGGTGGCAGTTTCAGGGAACTGCGCTCTCCAGAGTTTTTTCGCCAGGATGCAGCCTGGGTGTTGCGGTCCTTTTGCCTGAGCGATTCCGGGTGAATTGCGCCTTCGGCGGCGGCAGGCTGGCGTTGATCCAGTGGGGCCGCGCTCTCCCGCAACGGGAACGCGCACTATACCGAAGAAGCGGAACGGCAACTACTCCCCTTGTCGGGCAAGGCCTGGCGTCAATACGTCAGCCGCAGGTCGAAGCCCATGGGCGCGATGTCGTGCACGGTGAGCGGCAGATTGAGCGGCTGCTCGGAGCGCGGCGGCATGCCGGCTGCGATGCGGTCGGCGTCGCCGAGGTATTCGCTGGGCGCGAAGCTGCGGCGCGCGAGCGGCCGGCCGGCCTGATCGGTGAGGGTAAGCACGAGCACCGGCCAGGCCTGCACGTGGGCGGCCTGGTTGCCGAGGGTGAGCACCAGCCGCAGCCGGCCGCCGGCCTCGGTCTGCAGGTCGGAACCGACGATCTGCAACTGATCCAGATCCCGCGGCAGCGACAGGCTGCAGCCCATCAGCGCGCAGGCCTGTTCGAGTGCCGGGCGGGTCTGCGGCAATTGGCTGGCCAGCGTGTCGCGCAGGAAATAGGCCGTTTGTGCGGCCAGTGCGATCAGCAGCAGCACGCCGGCGACGATCCAGATCCAGGGTTTGAGCCGGCGTTGGCCGGCGGGCACGCGGGCCGGTCCGGGGCTGGCGGGGTGGGCGTATTCGATGTGCGCGCCGGGGGGCGGCGAGAACGTGACGGCCGGCGCTGCCGCGATCGCGACGGGTTCCGGCGCGGCTGTTTCGTGTTCTTCGACCTTGATGACCGGCAGCGGGCCGGGTTCGTCGTAGGTCGGCAGGTTGGGGTCGATGAGGATGATGGAGGGCAGATCAAGTGCATCCTCGCGTTCGCGGATCCCGCGCGGCATCTCGGCGGGGTGCGGGACTTCCGCTTCGGCAGCTTCGAGCGGTTCGGGTGTGCCCGCTTCGGCTTCGGTTTCGCCCGGTTCCCCCGCGTCCACGGGCGACGGCTCGGCAGCAGCTTCGGAGTTGGGCAAAGTCTCGGCCGGCACCGGCTCGGCCAGTTGTTCCGGCACCGGCTCCAAGGCGGGCGCCGTCGCGACCGGCTCGGGCTCGTTTGCCAGCGGCAGCGCCGAGCCGTTTTCCATCAGCAGGGAGAGGCGGGCGTCGAAGGCCGCACCGCACACGCCGCACTGCACCCAGCCCTGCGCGGCGGCGAGCTGGTCGTCGCCCAGCCGGAACACGCTGGCGCAGTGCGGGCAGGCGGCGCGATAGTTCATTGCCGGATGCCTGCCAGACGAACCCAGCCTTCGTCGGTTTCGGGCGGGTCGAACGCGAACCATGGGCGGTAGACCGCCATCACCTCGTCGGCCTGTTCGGCCAGGATGCCGGACAGCACCAGCCATCCGCCTGCCCGCACCTTGCCAGCAAGGAGCGGCGCCATCGCCTTCAGGGGATTGGTGAGGATGTTGGCGACGACGATGTCGTAGGTCTGCCCGGGCAACTCGCCCGGCAGGCCGAAGCATGCTGCGACTTCGTTCAGTGCGGCGTTGTCCCTGGAGGCGGTGACGGCCTGCGGATCGATGTCGATGCCGTCCACCCGCGCTGCGCCCAGCTTGGCCGCGGCGATCGCCAGGATGCCCGAGCCGCAGCCATAGTCGAGCAGGGTTTCGCCGCCTGAGAGATGCGCGTCGAGCCAGCGCAGGCACAGCCGTGTGGTCGGGTGGCTGCCGGTGCCGAAGGCCAGACCCGGGTCGAGCTTGAGGTTGATCGCGGCGGCGTCCGGCGCGTCGTGCCAGGTCGGCACGATCCACAGGCGCGGCGAGATCGGAATGGGGTCGAACTGGGCTTGCGTGAGCCGCACCCAGTCGGCATCGGCCACGGTCTCGATGGTGTAGCCGGTGGGGACCGGCACCTTGATGGCGGCCGCGGCTTCGGCGAGGATCGACGCTACGTCGGCCGTCTCCTCGAACAGCACGGCGGCGATGCTGCGCTGCCAGAGTTCGGCCGTGGGGTGGTCGGGTTCGCCAAACAGCGGGGTTTCGTCCTGCGTGCCGGCGTCGGCGTCTTCCAGCGACACCGACAGCGCACCGGCTTCCATCAGGGCGTCGGACAGCGGTTCGGCAGTCCTGGAGTCGACGAGGAGACGGAGGGATTGCCAGGGCATGTTGGTGAGCGGCGGGCAGCGGGTGGCAAGCGGGTATGCCCGCTCACCGCTCGCTGCTTACTCCTTTTCTCCGGCCAGCTTGTGCTCCAGATAGTGAATGCTCGTGCCGCCGGCCATGAAGGCGGCGTCGTGCATCAGGTCCTGGTGCAGCGGGATGTTGGTCTGGATGCCTTCGACGACCATTTCCATCAGCGCGCCGCGCATGCGGGCGATGGCCTGGTCGCGGGTGTCGCCGTAGGCGATCAGCTTGCCGATCATCGAATCGTAGTGCGGCGGCACGTAATAGCCGTGGTAGACGTGCGAATCGACGCGGATGCCGGGGCCGCCGGGCGCGTGGTAGTTGGTGAGCCGACCGGGGCTGGGCACGAAGGTGGTCGGGTGCTCGGCATTGATGCGGCACTCGACGGCATGGCCCTTGAACTGGATGTCCTTCTGCTTCCACGGCAGTTTCTCGCCGGCGGCGACGCGGATCTGCGTTTGCACGATGTCGATGCCGGTGATGAGTTCGGTGACCGGATGCTCGACCTGGACGCGGGTGTTCATCTCGATGAAGTAGAACTCGCCGTTCTCGTACAGGAACTCGAAGGTGCCGGCGCCGCGGTAGCCGATCTTGCGGCAGGCTTCGGCACAGCGTTCGCCGATCTTGTCTCTGAGCTTGGGGTCGAGGCCGGGGGCGGGGGCTTCCTCCAGGACCTTCTGATGGCGGCGCTGCATCGAGCAGTCGCGTTCGCCCAGGTGCACGGCGTTGCCGTGCTCGTCGGCCAGTATCTGGATTTCGACGTGGCGCGGGGTCTGCAGGAATTTCTCCATGTAGACCATGGGGTTGCCGAAGGCGGCGCCTGCTTCGGTCCTGGTCATGGTGACCGAATTGAGCAGGGCGGCCTCGGTGTGCACCACGCGCATGCCGCGCCCGCCGCCGCCGCCGGCGGCCTTGATGATGACGGGATAGCCGATTTTCGCGGCGATCCGCACGATTTCGTCCGGATCGTCCGGCAGCGCGCCGTCGGAGCCGGGCACGCAGGGTACCTTGGCGTCGAGCATGGCCTGCTTGGCGGCGACCTTGTCGCCCATGAGGCGGATGTTGTCGGGGCGCGGACCGATGAAGGTGAAGCCGGACGATTCGACGCGCTCGGCGAAGTCGGCGTTTTCCGAGAGGAAACCGTAGCCGGGGTGGATCGCCTCGGCGTCGGTGACTTCGGCGGCGGCGATGATCGACGGCACGTGCAGGTAGCTCTGCGACGATGGTGCAGGGCCGATGCAGACGGATTCGTCGGCCAGCTTGACGTACTTGGCGTCGCGATCGGCCTCGGAATACACGGCGACCGTCTTGATGCCCATTTCGCGGCAGGCGCGCTGGATTCGAAGGGCGATTTCGCCGCGGTTCGCGATCAGAATCTTCTCAAACATTTGAGGTCTCCGCGGCAAAATCGCCCTGACGACCAGCAGGATTTGGCTTCGCCGCTGCGCTGCCTTGCGGCAGCTGGTCGCCGCGGTTTGCGATCAGTATTTTTTCGAACATGTGTCTGAGGGGGCTGGGGGTCAGGATCGAGGGGCTGGGGGAGCCGAGCTGCGCGCAGCCTTGTTCCCTAACCTCTGGCTCCTGGTCCCTGGTCCCCGCCTCCAATCAAGCAATCACAAACAGCGGTTCGCCGTATTCCACCGGCTGGCCGTTTTCGACCAGGATGGCCTTGATGGTGCCGCCCTGATCCGCTTCGATTTCGTTCAGCAGCTTCATCGCCTCGATGATGCACAGGGTGTCGCCGGCATTCACGCTCTGGCCGACCTCGGCGAAATTCTTCGAGCCGGGCGCGGGCGCGCGGTAGAAGGTGCCGACCATGGGCGAGCGCACGACGTGACCCTCCGGGACCGCATCCTCTGCAGGCGCGGGGGCGGCGGCCGGCGTTGCCGCGGGGGCGGCGGCCTGCATGTAGTGCTGTTGCGGCGCGGCCATCATCATCGGTGCGCCGGCGATGCTCTTGGCGATACGGACCTTTTCCTCGCCTTCGGTGATTTCCAGTTCGGCGATGCCGGAGGCTTCGACCAGGTCAATGAGCTTTTTCAGTTTTCTGAGATCCATGGGGCGTCCTGTTTTGAAGATGTCGCAGCGCGTATTCCAGCGCCAGTTCGTAGCCGTGCGCGCCCAGTCCGGACACCACGCCGACGGCGAGGTCGGAAAAATACGAATGATGGCGGAAGGATTCGCGTGCGTAGATGTTCGAAAGGTGCACTTCGACGAAGGGGATGGCGACGGCGGCCAGCGCGTCGCGCATCGCCACGCTGGTGTGCGTGTAGGCGGCCGGGTTGATGATGATGAAGTCGACGTGGTCGCGCGCCGCCTGCTGGATGCGGTCGACCAGCGCCCCTTCGTGGTTGTGCTGGAAGGTTTCGACGTGCGCGCCGGCGGTTTCCGCGCGGCCGACCAGTGTGCGATTGATGTCGTCGAGCGTGGCCAGACCGTAATGCTTGGGCTCGCGGCTGCCCAGCAGATTGAGGTTGGGGCCGTGCAGCACCAGGATGTGCGGATGCAGACTGGGGACCGATTTGGCCGCGCTGCGGCCGGTTCGTTTAGTCGTCATGGCGGCGAGTTTGCCGTAAATGAAAGTAAATTGTCTAGATATTGACGCTAAATCGCTTCTATGCGCCGATTTTGCGCAGGGCTGCGTCGAGCGTCGCGCGCGGTAGCCGGCCCAGATGGCGCAACGCCATGTTGCCATCGCGATCGAGCATGATCGTGTAGGGTAGCGCCCCGCTCGGGTTGCCCAGCTGCCGGGCCAGGGCATGGGCGCCGCCCTCCCCGATCAGGATGGGATAGGCGACCGCTCGGTTTTTCAGAAAAGCTTGCACGTTGGCTTGGGTATCGACGGCGATGCCGACCACTTCGACACCTTTGGCGTGGTATTGCCGGCGCAGCGCATCGAAATCCGGCATTTCCTCCCGGCAGGGCGCGCACCAGCTGGCCCAGAAATTCACCACCAGGATGTCGCCGCGCCATTGCGCGAGCGGCTGCATGTGGCCTTGCGTGTCGGGATAGGCCAGTTGCCACAGTGCGGTCAGCGCCTGTGTTTCGGGTGCGCGCGGCGCAAAGTGCAGATGCGCGACCCACATGCCCGCCGCCAGAGCAGCAAGCGCCAGGGGAATCGCGATACGCCAGGGTTTGCGCATGGTGGCTACTCTGCAAAGCACGTCGCCCCGCAAGCGGGGCGACGGGATAGTCAGAAAGACGCTTACTTGGCGGCTTCCGGCGCCGGGGCCGGCGCGGCGGGCATCATGCCGCCCATCATCTGCATCCACATCGCGGGGTCGAAGGGATTGCCGGCGGGTGCGGCAGCCTGAGGGGCGGCAGGTGCAGGGGCCGCCTGGCCGGGCGCAGCGGCTGTCGGCGCGGGCTGCATCATGGGGAAAAACGGCATCGGCATGGCCTGGGCAGGGGCCGCCGGCATGCCATAGCCACCGTAGGCCGGCGCGGGCGCGGTTGGCATGGGCGGGAAGAAAGGCATCGGAGCGGACTGGGCCGGCATGCCGTAACCGGGCGCAGGCTGCATCATCATCGCAAACGGGTTCATCCCCGCGTTGGGGTTCAGGTAGGGATTGCCGGCCGCCATCGGATTCAGATAGGGATTCATCATCGCCTGCGGGTTGTACATCTGGGCCGACATCATGCTGGTGCCCATCGGCATCATCATCGGCGCGGCCATCATGCCCATCGGCGCCATCATGGTCATGGGGTTCATCATGGCCATCGGATTCATCATCGCCATGGGGTTCATCATGGGGTTCATGCCGAACTGGGCATGCGCGCTGGAGGATCCGATCAGAAGAATGGCGAGGGCGAGCGTGCGGACTTGCATAGGTTCATGACTCCAGTTATGGCCGGTTTGTCCGGCGGATGAATGAATCGAAATGATCGGGCCCGCGGTTGGCGGGCCCGGGGTCGGCATAAGAAACTTACTTGGCGGCAGCAGGCGGAGCCGGTTCTGCAGCGGGCGCCGGTGCGGCCGGAGGCGGCATCATCGGCGCCATGGGCATCATCATCGGCGCCATGGGAGCCATCATCGGACCCATCGGCGCCATCATTGCACCCATGGGGGCGGTCATCTGGGTCATGGGCTGCATCATCGCGCCCATGGGGGCGGTCATCTGGTTCATCGGCTGCATCATCGAACCCATCGGCTGCATCATGCCGCCCATGGGTTGCATCATGGACCCCATCATCGGGCCCATCGGCTGCATCATCGGCCCCATCATGCCCATCGGTGCCATCATGCCATTCATCATGGGTGTCATGCCGCCCATCATCGGCCCCATCATGTTCATGGGGGCCATCATGGGTTGCATCATCGGACCCATCATGTTCATCGGGGCCATCATGCCGCCCATCATCGGCCCCATCATGCCCATGGGGGCCATCATGGGTTGCATCATCGGGCCCATCATTGCCATCGGGTTCATCATTTGCTCCATGCCGAACTGGGCGTGGGCCATGGGGCTTGCCAGCAGCGCGGCGGCGAGAGCGAGTTTGCGTGTATTCATGGTGAACCTCCGATTGGTGCCGGCAGCCCGGCGGGTGTTTGCTGAAAATCAGCGGGTATGGCTTTTTGCTATGGGTAAGACTTTTGCAGTCTAGTGCTTCCCTAGGTAAAGGCCAAGGCGGGGTTGAGGCCCGCCTGGCCTTTACAGATCTCCGTTGGCGCCTGCGCGCATTACATTGTCCATCTTGTCATGGATGTCCTTGGCCATGGTCGCCAGTTCGGGGGTGATGCCCATCGAGCCATTGATGCTGTCGAGCCAGGCCATGTCCCAGTCCAGCGTGAGCACCCAGATGTTCTTCTTGTCATCTTCCATCACCGCGATGCGGCAGGGCAGATAGACGATGGCTTCGGGGACCAGCTTCATGATCTCGCGGCCGGCGGCAATGTCGCAGAAGTGGAAGACCTCCATGCGCGGCGAGGTGGTGTCGCCCAGCACGGCCTGGATATCTTTGATCATGGGCGAATGGCCGACCAGCTTGAGGTTGAGTTGGTTGGCGCGCAGTTTCATCGATTCGACCACGTCGTCGAAGGACACGCCGGGCTTGGCCTGATACTTCGTTGTCATGTAGTTCATGACGTCGCGGATGTTCAGGCCCATGTTGGCCATCATCGGCAGCATCGATTTCATCAGCTGCTTCTTCTGCTCGGCGGTCGGTGCGGCGGACATCGCCCAGGGGATGGCGTCCTTCATCGCACCCGTGCCCTTGGGCATCAGCATCATGGGGTTGGGCGCCGGGGCCGGCACGTTTTTCAGATAGGGATTGCTGGTGCTTGGGTAGGCCGGGGTCTGCGCCATGGCATGGGTGGTGAAGCCTGCGCTGAGCGCAAAAACGAGGGTCAAGAGCAGTTTGGACATGGGCAATACCTCCGGGATGTCGTGTCGAAAGCCTGTGGATCAGACGATTTTATGATCGAGATCATAACGGATTAACGGGAGTTGTCGTATGGAACGAATGTTTGCGCCCGGATTCCCGGTGGGCATTCATGTGTACGGCGAGGTTTGACCTGCGGAAACGCCGACGGCCGCAGAAGCGGCCGTCGGGCTTTCGGAGAGGTGTGCTGGCCTTACAGCGTGCCGTAGGAGTGCAGCCCCGACAGGAACATGTTTACGCCGAGGAAGGCGAAGGTGGTGACGGCCAGTCCGATGACCGCCCACCAGGCCAGCATCGGGCCGCGCAGGCCTTTCACCAGCCGGATGTGTAGCCAGGCGGCGTAATTCAGCCACACGATCAGCGCCCAGGTCTCCTTCGGATCCCACGACCAGTAGCCGCCCCAGGCTTCGGCGGCCCACATTGCCCCGAGGATGGTGGCGATGGTGAAGAAGCCGAAACCGATGGCGATGGCCTTGTACATCATGTCGTCGATGACTTCGGGACTGGGCAGGCGGCTGGCGAGGATGCCGCGCCGGGCCATCAGGTAGCCCACGCCGAGCATGGCCGACAGCGAGAATGAGCCGTAACCGATGAAGTTGGCGGGCACGTGCAGTTTCATCCACCAGGACTTGAGCGCCGGCACCAGCGGCTGGATTTCCTGCGCGCCGCGGTCGAAGGTGTACCAGAGGATGAAACCAACGGCAGCGGAAATCACCAGCAAGACCAGGGCGCCTAGTTGGCGGGTCTGGTAGCGCGCCTCGTAGTACAGGTACATCATCGCGGTGATCAGGCAGAACAGCACGAAGACTTCATACAGGTTCGACACCGGAATGTGGCCGACGTCCGCGCCGATGAGATAGGACTCGTACCAGCGCACCATCAGGCCGACGAAACCGAGCGCGACCGCGCTCCAGGTCAGCGCAGTTCCGGTTTTCAGTGCGAAATCCGAACGCGACAGCAGGCCGGTCCAGTAGGTGATCGTGGCGAGTCCGAACAGCGCGCACATCCACATGATGGCGGCCTGGCTGGAAATCAGGTACTTCAGGAAGAAGGCTTCCTCCATGCGCGCAAGCGTGCCGTGGTACTGGGCGATGGCGAACAGGCTGATCGCACCGACTACGATGAACAACTGGCGAAAGGGCTTCCAGAACCAGCCGAACACGGACAGCGCGGGAATCGCTGCCAGCAGGATGCCTTTTTCGTAGATGTCCATGTACTCGCCGAAGCGCGACAGGGCGAAAAGCGCGCCGGTTGTAACGATGGCGGCGAACAGCCAGTCGAACCACGACAGGCGTTTGAACAGCGGGACGGGTTGGTTGAGGGTGAGTTCCATATTCGAGGTCTCCGATTGCCGGGCGTTCTAACGGGCGAGCGTGTCGAGCGCCTGCGCGTGCTGCGCGAATTCTTTTTCGAAATCGATGGTGTGCTTGGCCGACGACATCACCAGCAGCGCGTGGCCCGATTTGACGCGCAGCCATATGCGACGCTCGCGCACATAAAACATGAAGAATACGCCGAGCGTCAACAAAAGCGAGCCGAAATAGACCACGCTCTTGCCAGGGGAACGCGTGAGCTGCAGGCCGCTGGCTTTCACTTCGTCGTATTGCATCAACTGCAGATAGACGGGCGCACCGTACACGAACATGTCGCTCATGCTGTTGAGCGTGTCGCGCACCAGCCAACCGGTGGCATCGTCGGATTTGGGCGGGGGCAATTTGGCTTCGCGGTTGGCGATCTGCAACGCCTCGAAGGCGGCGAGTTCCAGGATACGCAGGTAGGTGCCGGCAGCCTTTTCGCGCTCGGCCGCAGCAACCTTCTCCTCGATGAAGCGGCCCAGCGAGCTGAAGCCTCCGTTGGCGAACAAGGCCAGCACCTGGGTTGCGCTGAACTTGAGCTTGTCCTCGATTTCCGTGCCCCAGGCGTTTTGCGGCAGGGCCTGGCGCGCGAAGCGTGCGGCGATTTCGGGACGCAGTTCCGGGTTGAGCAGGGCGCCACGCAGGCGCATGAACGTGTCGATGTCGCCGTTCGCATCGAGCGGCATGCGCAGATAACGGAAGGCCTCGTTCGGCGATTCGCGCACGCCGGACATCAGGTACCAGCGGCCGTCGAGTTCCAGCGGCAGCATGTAGTTGGAAAACTCGCGGGCCTGGCCGCGGCTGTCGCGCAGCTTGTACTGGAAGCTCGGGCCGACATTGTGCAGATTCGTCTTGTCGGCCACCGGACTGCCGCCGAACACGCTCATCGCATTGTCCTTCGGCGGGGTCTCGCCGCCCAGGTTTTCGATATTGAACGGGCGGAAGTCGGTGAATTCGAGCGTGTAATTGCCCGCCGGGCTCGTCAGCGTGGTGTCCTGATGGACCGTTCCCTCGATCGGGAAAGAGGCCGCCACCGGCGCGAACAGATTCCAGCCGCGGATGTTCAGCCGGGTGCCGCCGTCGGCGAAGCTGGCCTGGTAGATCGCGATGCCGTCATGGATCAGCGGGTGGTTGACCGCGATCGTGGCGTCCTTGATTTTCCTGCCCGATTTGTCGAACAGTTCGACGTCGCTCTCGAAATTCTTCGGCTGGCCGGTCGAGTAATGTTCGATGCGGAATTGCTTCAGTGCCACGGTGAAGGGAAGATCCTGCACCAGATAGCCGTCCGCCACGTTCAGGAAGACGACATCGGCGCTGGAGCCTTCGGGGATTTGTACGCTGCCGCGAAACGAGGGATTCGACGGTGTCAGCCGCGAGATCGCTGGTACCTGGCTTTGCGGGATGTCGCGTGTCTCGATTTTCTTTAGGCCCAGCAACTGCTGAGCCTTGAATATCAGATTGCCGTCCATCAGGCCGCCGATGCAGATCAGCACGATGGCCGAGTGAGCCAGGAAATAGCCCAGACGATTCCAGGTGCCTGCCTTGGCGGTCAGTAGCAGGCCTTCTTCGCGCGGAACCTGCCTGACCTTGTAGCCGCGGCTCTCCAGGTAGCGCTGTGCGCTGGCCATGAGCGCTTCCGGTGGTTGGGCAAAGACGACTTCGTGCTTGTGTTTGAACGCGGCGAGCGATTGTTCGCTGATGTGCTCGCGAAAACTCTTCATCTCGCGCAGGAAATTCGGCGCGTTGCGCCAGAGACAGACGCTGGTGGAGAGCACGAGGAAAGTCAGGATCAGAAGAAACCAGGCTGCATGATAGACATCGTACAGCCCGAGTTTTTCGAATGCCTGAAACCAGAAAGGCCCGAACTGGATGAGATAGTTTCCATAGGGCTCGGCCTGCTTCAGCACCGTGCCGATCACCGAAGCCACCGCGAGAATGGACAACAGACTGATGGCGAAGCGCATCGAACTCAGCAGTTCGAACAGGGATTTGCCGAATGAAGTGGAAACGGTATTCATGAAAGGAAATAAAAAAGGGTGACCTGCGTCACCCTTCCATCGACTCACGCAACGCGAATAAGTTTACCCGCATCGATCAAGGCGGCCTACAAACAGGCCGCAGCCTGATTCAGCGCAGGCCCTGGATATAGGAAGCCACGGCCTTCATGTCGGCATCGGTCATCTTGGCCGCGATGGTTCGCATCATTTTCGCGGCGTCGTTGGCGCGCGTGCCGAGGCGGAAGTTGTTGAGTTGGGTGTAGATGTAGTCACTGTGCTGTCCAGCCAGGCGCGGGAACTGGGTCGGAATGCCCTTGCCCTGCGGGCCGTGGCAGGACGCACACGCCGGCACGCCTGCGCCCTGCACGCCGCCGCGATAAATCTTCTGGCCGAGCAGGGCCAGTTCCTGATCTTTGGAGGTGCCGGGTTTGGGTTGCTGCATGCTGAAGTAGGCGGCCAGATTCAGCATGTCCTGCGGGCTCAGGGTGGCGACGATGCCGCCCATCACGGCGTTCTTGCGATCGCCCGACTTGAAGTTCGTCAGTTGCTTGTTGATGTAGTCGGCATTCAGGCCCGCCAGTTTTGGGTTGGCAGCGGTGGCGCTGTTGCCGTCGACGGCGTGGCAGCCCGCGCAAACCTGATTGACGATGCTCTCGGCAGCCTTGGGGTCGCCTTTGCTGGCCGGCGAAGCGGCGGGGGCGTTGGCGAAAGCGGAAGTGGCGACCAGCGCGGCGGCCAGCGTGACGACGAGTTTCATGAAAGCTCCTGAAGCCTGCTTAACGTGGGGATTGCAAAATTTGGGGAAGCGGGTAGTTTAGCGGCAACTAATATGACTGCCAAGCCTGTGCTGCACCGCGCCCAATTCCACACTTCTGTCGCACAGCTGCGCGATCTGCCCTACAGCCGGGCCGAGGTTGCCTTCGCCGGAAGATCCAATGCCGGAAAATCGAGCGCGATCAACCTGCTGACGCGGAAAAATCGTCTGGCATTTACTTCGAAAACACCCGGCCGCACCCAGCTCATTAACTTTTTTGAACTGGACGCCGACACTTTCCTGGTTGACCTGCCGGGCTACGGTTATGCCAAGGTGCCGCCGGAAATGCGCGCGAAATGGGAAGGTCTGCTGTCCCGCTACCTGCAGGAACGGGAGGCGCTGACCGGCATGGTGCTGATCATGGACGCAAGACATCCTTTGACCCCGCTGGACCGGCAGATGCTCGATTGGTTTGTGCCGACCGGCAAGCCTGTGCACATCCTGTTGTCCAAGGCCGACAAGCTGTCCAATAGCGAACGGGCGCTGACACTCCGGCGCGTCGGACAGGAACTGGCGTCTCACGAAGGAATAAGTGTGCAGTTGTTTTCCAGCCTGTCGCGCCTGGGCGCCGACGAGGCGGCCGAGCGGATCGAAAGCTGGTTTGCGGACGCATTGCGGAGCGAACCGGCTGCCGCCGCGACTTAGCGACACGGGCCGCAATAAAATAAAAAAGCCCCGACCAAGGGAGGGATCGGGGCCAAAAATGCCTTAAGGGGATTAAGGCATCCCGCTCAGGGAGGAGAAGCGGGAGACGATGCAAAACCGTCTGCAACATGGAGCAGGGCCGTGACTGAATAGTTCCGTGCCCGGATTATTTTTTTGGAGCGAGTGTGAATCTGCCCTTTTCTGCCTTCCCGGCAAGCCGTATGCGTCGTATGCGCCGCGACGACTTCTCCCGCCGCTTGATGCGTGAGCACTCGCTTACTTCAAATGATCTGATATATCCGGTTTTTGTCCTGGAAGGGCAAAACAGGCGCGAACCCGTCGCTTCGATGCCAGGCGTCGAACGGCTGTCCGTCGATCTGCTGCTGCCGGTGGCCGAGGAATGCGTCCAGTTGGGCATCCCCGCGCTTGCCTTGTTCCCCGTCATCGACGGTGCGCTCAAGACGCCGGGCGCTGAGGAAGCGCTCAACCCCGGCGGGCTGGTGCCGCGCACCGTTGCTGCATTGAAGCAGCGCTTTCCTGAACTTGGCATCATCACCGACGTTGCGCTCGACCCCTACACCAGCCATGGCCAGGATGGGCTCATCGACGCCACGGGCTATGTCATGAACGACGAGACCGTGGCCGTTCTGGCCCGGCAGGCTGTTGTGCACGCCCAGGCGGGGGCCGATGTCGTTGCGCCTTCCGACATGATGGATGGCCGCGTGGCCGCATTGCGTGCTGCGCTGGAGGGCGCCGGGCATATCCACACCCGGATTCTGGCCTATGCTGCAAAGTATGCTTCCAGCTTCTACGGCCCGTTCCGCGATGCCGTCGGTTCGGCTGCCAATCTGGGTGGTGGCAACAAATACACCTACCAGATGGACCCCGCCAACAGCGACGAGGCCTTGTGGGAAGTCGGCATGGATTTGCAGGAGGGTGCCGACATGATCATGGTGAAGCCCGGCATGCCTTATCTGGACGTGATCCGGCGTGTAAAGGACGCCTACGGGGCGCCTACCTACGCCTATCAGGTGAGCGGGGAATACGCCATGCTGAAAGCTGCGGCACAGAACGGGTGGCTGAACGAGCGAGCCTGCGT
>JBGAFQ010000003.1:0-140002 GCA_044227195.1 Thiobacillus sp. | reverse complement strand
TGGTGTGCTATGTTGAATCAGGAGGTGGCCGCCATGCAAAATTCACACCCGACCGTCAAATCCGTCCGCGCGGCGCTTGAGCGCGAGGCGAACATCGATCTGCACCGCTGGCGCGTCAGCATTGCGCTGACCGCCGACGAGGCGCTGGTTCTGGAGGGCGAGGTCGGCAGCGTGGCGGCGAAGAAGCGGGCGCTGGAGATCGCGGGGGGCTTGCACGGCGTGCGCGGTGTGGTCGATCGCCTGCACGTGGCGCCGTCCGAGCGCAAGGGCGACGGCGCGGTGCAGGACAGCCTGACCGCTTCCCTGCTCCGTGCGCCCGAGCTGAAGAACTGCACGCTGCGCGCGATGAGGAAGGGCTATGCCCGCATGGTGCAGGAGGCGGGCGGCGAGGATTCCAGCGGCGACATCCTGGCTTCGGTGAAGGACGGGGTCGTGACCCTGGACGGCTGGGTGCTCAGCCTTTCGCACAAGCGCATGGCGGGCGTGCTGGCGTGGTGGACGCCGGGCTGTCGCGACGTCGTCGATTGCCTGGAAGTGCTGCCGCCGGAGCAGGACAACGACGACGAAGTCAGCGACGCGCTGTCGCTGGTGCTGGAACTGGACCCCCTGATTCCGCATCCGGAGCAGATTCACGTGCAGACGCGCAACTACGTCGTCACGCTGGAAGGCCTGGTCACCACGGAAACGGAAAAGGCCCGCGCCGAGCAGGATGCCTGGTGCCTGTTCGCCGTGGACAATGTGATCAACCGGCTCGCCGTCGGCGCCTAGCGCGGGAGCGCGCCGGCCGGGGCCGGACGCCGGACCGGCGGCAGGCTAGGCGGGGGTGTGCGGCACCATCGAAAACAGCTCCGGGTGCACCCGGCGGTAGTCGATGAGCTGCTGCACGGTGCGCGGCGCGAGTTCGCGCGCGGCCACCCAAATCTTCAACGGATGTTCGTTGGGCCGGATCAGCGCATCGGGCAGGGCGGCCCAGGCGGGCCAGTCGATTTCCGCCAGCTGTTCGCGCACCGTGGCGGGCAGGTCGCGCGCGGTGTAGGCCATCACGCCGAGCAGGCGCAGGGTTTCCTGGCGGGTTAGGCGGCTGGAGAAGAATTCCTGTTCGTCGAGTTCCTCGGTGAGGACGACGACGTCCATTCCGGTCTGCTGGAGCAGACCGAGCATTGCACCTGTGAGCATGGCGGGGCTTCCGTGTTGCGTTGAACGGGACCAAGCAATCGCTGTGCCGCATGTCCCCTCGCCGGGGTGCGCCGCTTGTCGCGCAGCCGGCCCCTGCGCTTGTCGCCTTCGCCACAAGTTTTGCGGGGCTTGTCGTGTGGCATTTGCGACAGCCGGCCGGGCGGGCGTACAGGTTTGTTTCGAATAAACAGGCACTTGCCGTGGGCGGCCGGGCGGGCACGCGGCTTGCGAGAGTCTCTCCGACACCATCAGGGGAGGACGAACGTGGATTTGCCCGTTATCAATTCGATCCCAACCAGCGGCGAGCCCGCAGCCGGCGGCGGGTGCGCATCGCACTCCTGCGGTTCCACCGACGATCAGCTGGGCCATCTGCCGGAGCACATCCGCGCCAAGGTGCACAACCACCCCTGCTATTCCGAGCAGGCGCACCATTACTTCGCACGCATGCACGTGGCGGTGGCGCCGGCGTGCAACATCCAGTGCCATTACTGCAACCGCAAGTACGACTGCTCGAACGAATCGCGCCCCGGCGTGGTGTCGGAGGTGCTCACCCCCGAGCAGGCGGTGAAGAAGGTGATCGCGGTGGCGGCCAACATTCCGCAGATGACGGTACTGGGCATCGCCGGCCCCGGCGATCCACTCGCCAACCCGGAGCGCACCTTCGCCACCTTCCGCATGCTCACGGAGCAGGCGCCCGACATCAAGCTGTGCGTGTCGACCAACGGCCTGGCGCTGCCCGAGGCGGTGGAGGAGCTGTCCAAAGCCAACATCGACCACGTGACGATCACGATCAACTGCGTGGATCCCGACGTGGGCGCGCAGATCTATCCGTGGATTTTCTGGAACAACAAACGCATCATGGGACGCGAAGGCGCGGCCATCCTCATCGAGCAGCAGCAGAAGGGCCTGGAGATGCTGACCGCGCGCGGCATCCTGGTGAAGGTGAACTCGGTGATGATTCCCGGCGTGAACGACAAGCATCTCGCCGAGGTGTCGAAGGTGGTCAAGTCCAAGGGCGCCTTCCTGCACAACGTGATGCCGCTCATCGCCGAACCCGAGCACGGCACCTTCTACGGCCTGATGGGCCAGCCCAGTCCCACGGCCGAAGAGCTGCAGGAATTGCAGGATGCCTGCTCCGGCGACATGAACATGATGCGCCACTGCCGCCAGTGCCGCGCCGACGCGGTGGGCCTGCTGGGCGAAGACCGCGGTCTCGAATTCACCATGGACAAGATCGAGGACATGGAGATCGACTACGCGGCGGCGATGGTGAAGCGCGCCGAGGTGCACGCGCAGATCGCGCAGGAGCTGGAGCAGAAGGACAGGGACCGCCAGTTCCAGGCCGAGGCCAAGGCGGCGCTGCGCGCGCTGCAGGGCGCGCCGGAAGTGCTCACCCGCCCGGTGCTGATGGCGGTGTCGACCAAGGGCGGCGGCGTGATCAACGAGCACTTCGGCCACGCGCACGAGTTCCTGGTGTACGAGGCCTCGGCCGCCGGCGTGCGCTTCATCGGCCACCGCAAGACCACGCCCTACTGCGAAGGCGGGTCGAGTTGCGGCGACGGCGAATCGGCGCTCGACGAAACCCTGCGCGTGCTGAAGGGCTGCGAGGTGGTGCTGTCGGCCAAGATCGGCTTCGAGCCGTGGGCGCCGCTGGAAGCCGCCGGCATTCAGCCCAACGGCGAACACGCGATGGAGCCGATCGAGGAAGCGATCGCCGTGGTGTACGAGGAAATGCGCGTCGCCGGCAAGCTCGATCCCATGCCCGTCGAAACGCAGAAAGTCGCCTGAGGAGTATCGCCATGGCACTCGAAATCGTCGAATCCTGCGTCAACTGCTACGCCTGCGAGCCGTTGTGCCCCAACGAGGCGATCTACCAGGCGTCGCCGCACTTTCTGATCGACCCGGACAAGTGCACCGAATGCCTGGGCGACTACGACGACGCGCAGTGTTCCAGCATCTGTCCGATCGAAGGCGCCATCGTCGACGAGCTGGGCGTGGCGCTGAACCTGCCCGGTTCGCTCACCGGCATTTCCGCCGAGATGCTGGCCAAGTACCAGGCCGCGGTGGAGGCAACCTACCAGGCCGCGCTGGAGGCCAAGACGGGCTGACGCCATGGTCAGCATCGTCTTCTACGAGAAACCCGGCTGCGCCAACAACGCGCGGCAGAAGGCCCTGCTGGCTGCCGCCGGCCACAGCGTGTGGGCCAGGAACCTGCTCGTGGAAGCGTGGTCGCCCGAGCGTCTGCGACCCTTCTTCGGCGATCTGCCGGTGGCGCAATGGTTCAATCCGAGCGCGCCGCGCATCAAGTCAGGCGAGGTCGATCCCGCGCGCATGAACGCGGAGGACGCCTTGCGCGCGATGGCGGAAGACCCGCTGCTGATCCGCCGCCCGTTGATGGAAGCCGAAGGGCAGCAGCGCGTCGGCTTCGACCTGATCGAAGTGGATGGCTGGGTGGGCCTGCAAAGCCTGCTGCCCAACCAGGACGTGGAAACCTGTACCCGCGCGCGTCCCGGCAAATCCTGCCGCGAGGCGGAGGCATGAGCGCGGAACAGGACGCAGTCGAACTGGCCCCCGGCGTGCACTGGGTGGGCGCGCTCGACCCCAATCTGCGCGAATTCGACGTCATCCTCAAGACCGCCAACGGCACCACCTACAACGCCTACTGCGTGCGCGGCAGCGCCGGCGTGGCGGTGATCGACACGGTGAAGGCGGAATACGCCGATACCTTTTTCGCGCGGCTGGAGCAGGTGGCGCGCTACGACGAAATCACCGCCATCGTGCTCAACCACCTGGAGCCCGACCACACCGGCGCGCTGCCCGAGCTGATGCGGCGTGCGCCGCAGGCGCGGCTGTACATCTCGATCAAGGCGCAGACCATGCTGAAAGCGCTGCTGAAGAGCGAGGCGTTGAGCTACACGCCGGTGAACACCGGCGACACGGTCAGCCTCGGCGACCGCACGCTGCACTTTCTCAACACGCCCTACCTGCACTGGCCGGACACGCAGTGCACGTATCTGGAGGAAGCCGGCGTGCTGTTCTCGGGCGACGTGTTCGGCTGCCATTTCTGCGATGCGCGCCTGTTCAACGACCGCGTCGGCGACTTCCGCTTTTCCTTCGAGTATTACTACGCGCACATCATGCGGCCCTTCCGCGAATATGTGCGCGAGGCGCTCGACCTGATCGAACCGCTGGGACTGCGGCTCATCGCCCCGGCGCACGGCCCCATCCTGCGCGACGCGCCGCGCGCCTACGTGCAGCGCTACCGCCAGCTCGCCGCGCCGCAGCTGCACAACGAAGCCGACCGCGACAAGACCCTGATCGTGTTTTACATCTCCTCGTACGGCAATACCGCGCGCATGGCGCAGGCGGTGCGCGACGGCGCCGAGGAAATCGACGGCGTGCGCGCCAGCCTCTACGACCTGCAGGGCGGCGAGGTCACGCCCTTCGTCGACCTGATCGAGGAAGCCGACGCCATCGCGCTCGGCACGCCCACGATCAACGGCGATGCGGTGAAGCCGATCTGGGATCTGCTGTCCTCGCTGGCCGTGGTCAAGGTCAGCGACAAGCTCGGCGCCGCCTTCGGCTCCTACGGCTGGAGCGGCGAAGGCGTGAACATGGTCGAAGACCGCCTGCGCGGCCTCAAGCTGCGCGTGCCGGTCAAGGGCGTGCGGGTCAAGCTCATTCCCACCGAGGCCGAACTTGAAACCTGCCGCGAACTCGGGCGCGAACTCGCGCGGCATCTCACCGGGCGCATCACGCGCCGCGTCATCGACATGTCCGAATTGCTCAAGGAACCCAGCCATGCCCAAGGCACAAGTCACATTTGAAGACATCGGCATCACCGTCACCGTGCCCGCCGGCACCCGCCTCATCGAGGTGTCGGAGAAGGTCGGCGCCGGCATCACCTACAGCTGCCGCGAAGGCGAATGCGGCACCTGCATCATGAAGATCGTCTCCGGCATGGAAAACCTCGCCGAACGTTCGGTGCTGGAAGACAAGGTGCTGCAGGAAAACATGGCGGGCCGAAACAACCGGCTCGCCTGCCAGGCCCAGGTGCTGGGCGGCGAAATCGTCGTCCGGCCCGGCTAATCCCGTTTCGATTTTTCAACCCACTGGAGTTCATCATGCCCGTCGTCACATTTTCCAGCCCCCTGCACAAGGACAAGACCGTCTACGCCGTTGCGGGCAGCCATACCAAGAGCCTGCTTGCGCTGGCGAAGGAAAACCACGTTCCCATCGACTTCAGCTGCGGCGACGGCGAATGCGGCACCTGCCTCATCAAGGTCACCAACGTCACCCGCAAGGGTCCCATGGGCGGGCCGCTCACCGACCGCGAGATCACCGTGCTGAAGGAACTGGGCAAGATCACCGCCGAGCAGATCGAGGCGATGAAGGTGGACGACACGGTGCACACCTCGTGGCGCCTCGCCTGCCAGATGGTGCTGCGCGACGAGGACATCGTCGTCGAGTATCCGTCGCGCTGAGCATGGACGCCGTGCTCGAAGGCCTGCCCGCCCTGACCCCGGCCGACATGGCCCGGCCGGCGTGCGACGCGCTGCTCGCCCACGCCGCCGGCCTGCCCAACGACGGGCTGTTCGCGCGCATGATCGCCAGCCAGGCCGCCGGCCTGGGCGCGTTGCCGCCGGGGCTGGGGCTGTTCGGGCCGGATTACCTGAAGCTGCTGGAACGGCATTTCCCCGGCGCCGTGCCGCCCGCGCCGGCCGACCGTCCGCCCTTCGATCCGGAGAGCATGCCGGAGCGCGACGACCTGCGCGCGCTGCTGCTCGACCACCTCGCCGGCCGCGACGACTCGGAACGCTGGATGGCCGAGATCGTCGTCGTCGCCTGCATGGGCGGCGACCATCTGTGGCAGGACCTCGGCGTATGGAACCGCGCCGACCTGTCGCAGCTGATGAACGAGAACTTCCCCGCGCTGGCGGCGAAGAACGACCGCGACATGAAATGGAAGAAATTTCTCTACCGCCAGATCTGCGAACGCGAGGGCATCCACGTCTGCCCGGCCCCGGCCTGCCAGGTGTGCGTGGATTACGCCAAGTGCTTCGGCAGCGAGGCGTGACCGATGCCGGCCGCTGCGGCGGATAGAGCCGTTTCGCTGACGCCGCAGCTGCTCGACCGCGCCATCGGCGCCTATCTCGGCCTTGCGCTGGGCGACGCGCTCGGCGCGACCGTGGAGTTCATGACGCCGCGCGAGATCGCCGCGCAATACAAGGTGCACGACACCCTGCGCGGCGGCGGCTGGCTGCGCCTCAAGCCCGGCCAGGTCACCGACGACACCACCATGGCGCTGGCGCTCGGCGAGTCCATCCTGAAGAGTGGGCGGGTGGACGATCTGGCGGCCGCACAGGCCTTCGACGCCTGGATGCGCGCCCGCCCGGTGGACATCGGCAACACCGTGCGGCGCGGCTTGCTGCACTTCCGCACCACCGGCATCCCGGAAGTCGCGCCCAGCGAGCACGACGCCGGCAACGGCGCCGCCATGCGCGTGCTGCCGGCGGCGCTCGCCACGCTGGGGCAGGACGAGGCGCGGGTGCGTGCCGCGTGCCGCGCGCAGGCGCACGTCACCCACAACAATCCGCTGTCGGATGCCGCGACCGAATGCCTCGCCCTGATGGTGCAGGATGCGTTGCTGGGCGCCGACAGGCAGACCCTGCTGCAGACGCGCGTCGTTCCGCTCATTGCGGCCTATCCCGAATTCGAGTTTCGCGGCGCTGTGTCGCACGGCAATCCCGGCGGCTACATCGTCGAAACCCTGCAGGCCGTGTTCCAGGCCTTCTTCCATGCGGATGGATTCAAGGCCTGTCTCGTCGACGTGGTCAACCGGGGCGGCGACGCCGACACGACCGGCGCGATCGCCGGCATGCTGGCGGGGGCCTTGTGGGGGCAGGCGGCCCTGCCGGTGAACTGGCGCGATGCGCTCGACCCGCGCATGCGGCAGGCCTGCACGGCGCAGGCGGTGGCCTTGGTGGAACTGGGGGCAGGCGCTCTGCTCGGGGCGGGAAAATGAAAACGGCCCGCGAGAATCGCGAGCCGTTGGATGGTCTGGTGGTGGAGAAACTCCACCTGAAGAACCAGTATCTTAAAGCATTTCGGGAATTTTAGGAAGGATTGAGGCCAGCAGGGGCTTCGGAGGGAGTTTTTCCTGCCCCTACGATGTCCTCAGCGCTCAAATAATGCAGCCTTGATATGCTCCATCAGCCTGGCCAGCAAGAATTCGGCGTCAATTGTCTCCCCATCAAATTTGAGATCCTCCACGCACTCGGCCTCAGTGGCGACGGTGATTGCCACCGCATTTCTGATCAGGCGGTAAAAAGTGGTCCGGTCGGCAGGCTCAATGGCCTGCCGGCTGTGGAAAACATCCAGATCGATATCCAGAATGTACGGTTGCGCCTCAAGGTGTTCAATGCCCACGCATCGTGACATCTCGGATCCGCGAGCCAGTTGGTCATCGAGATAAATCGACTCGATGACCATGTTTCCCTGCTCGACAACACAATCATCGTTGTGCGGCATCCGATTGCAGCCGATGGCGCAGTCGTGGGAGATCACAAAAATGCGATTCCCTGGATCTCCATAAGTCATAGGGCGGCACGGAGGCGGAAGCGACGGCGGTTGCGGCCAACGTGCCTGCCGATCGGCATCGTAAGCCTGTTGTTCGATCGACGGATTGCCGCTGTGATCACTCAACTGGATACAGAAAGCGTAGTTGAGAACGCCCGACAGGGTTGCGGCATCAATGTGCTCATCATGACGCAGGTGTTCAATTGCCCAGAGCAAGCTTTGGTCGTTCTGCCAATCGATGCACTTGACCAGATCCCTGGCAAGTGCCCAGGCATCACCCCCGCTTTCATACGTTTCGAGATGGGCATGACCCAGAAACGCCTCATGGACGTCAGTGTGGTGATCAAGCGTAATCAAATTCGGGGCTCGGCCCAGTCGACGGCGCATCAGCGCCCATGGAGCCAATGCGTAATGGTGATCATCAACGACATAGACGTCTTTCCCGCCGATGCCCTGATGCTTGAATAAGGACGAAAGGTACATAGGTGCTCAGGAATTGCCTGTTTGGTCGACTATCGCATCACACCTGCCATATCCACAAACCTATGCCAGTGATACAGGGCCCCGCTTCACATCGCCACCCAAACGTGAGACAATACAGTCGTCCGATTTACGAAATTTTAATTATTATATATATCAATGACTTATGAACCGTTTGGGCGAAATGAATGAAACGCAAGCAGATTTAGCCCAGGTAATTCGACTGGCACTTGCTGAGCAGACGGAGGACGTGCGTCTGTTCGTGGCTCGGCTTGTTCGCAAATATCGCACCACAGAACCCGAGCTGGCCGAACAACTGGATCTATACCTTCGGACCAAAACCCCTCGATCCGGCGCCCCCCTGCGCCGGGCTGCCCCACCGGCACCGCCGACACAAGCCCTGCCCGTTGATGACGAATCTCGGTTATCACTGCTCAAGGTATTCAAGGACTCTCCTGACCGAGAGGCTCCGCTGTTATCGCGGGACATCGAAGAAAACCTACTGCAACTCATCGAGGAACGTCGCCAATCAAAACGCCTGGCGGCCTCTGGATTAACCCCTACGCGATCGGCAATCTTTGTCGGCAAGCCTGGCGTAGGCAAAACACTGACAGCTCGATGGCTGGCAGCAAAGCTCGAGGTGCCCCTCTACGTTCTCGACCTAACTGCAGTCATGAGCAGCTTACTCGGTCGCAGCGGCAACAATCTGCGTGCGGCGCTCGACTTTGCTAAGCGTAGCCCCTGTGTCCTGCTGCTGGACGAAATCGATGCCATCGCCAAGCGTCGTAGCGACGACACCGACATCGGCGAACTCAAGCGGCTGGTCACCGTAATCCTCCAGGAAGTGGACGAATGGCCGGCAACTGGCTTACTGCTGGCCGCCACAAACCATCCGGAACTGATCGACCCTGCCTTGTGGCGGCGCTTTGATCTCGTAGTTGAGTTCAAAATGCCGGACATTTCGGCAATCAGGGTCGCAATCAAGCAGTTCCTTGGCCCTGACTTCGGGCTATTCGGCCGCTGGGTCGATATTCTGGCCTTTGCGTTCAACGGCGAATCATTCAGTGATATCGAGCGAGAAATTCAGCGCTTTCGCCGTGCCGTTGTGCTCGGCACCGCCTCGGATGCCGATCTGATCGAAGAGTTCATCAAATCGCGGGCATTGGCCCTGGATCGGCAGGGGCGGATCGATCTAGCGGTATTGCTTGCAAAGCAAACCCGGCTGTCTCAGCACACCATCTCTGATATCACGGGTGTCAGTCGAGACACCATTCGGAAGTATTCGGCCGAGCAAGGGGCCAGCACCAAGAAGACACCAGGGAGGAAATCTGAACAATGAGCCAAACGAACTTCTTGATTGGGCGCGGCGAGCTGCTGACCAACGAAATCAAAGGCCCCAAACGCATGCCCGGCAAAGCCGAGGTGTACTCCCTTCAGGTCGCACAACAACGACTGACCCCACAGTTCACTTCAGTTGCCAAAGTCCTCGATGCATTGCCACAGGATGCTTGCCCGGGTGATTTTGGGATCGCCCGGCTGACGATGAATCCGAGCTACATCGCACGTTCATTTTTCCCTGTCGCAATGCTCCGCTCAGTTGGCCTCGAGTCCGTCGGCAGTCGGACCGTCAAGGTCACTCCAGATGGTTGGACGAAGAAGGGGCAGCCACGGGAATGCACGACGACAGAGCTATTTATTGCTGGTAAGCGGCAGTCATTCCGCAACCTGAAATCCTGGGCCAACGAGGTTGAGGCCGAATCGGATGAAGCTCTCGATCTGGCACATATTGAAAGCTTCTCGCCCTTCACCCCCGGTGATCGAATTCAGTCGCTCGGTACCAAGAAGGATCATTTCTTCGAGGTTGGGATTCACTTGTTACCCGATGAAGATGCTCAGTTCGTGCAGCGGGCATTTTCCAAGTTCGCAAAGAATGCCGATGTCAAGGTGCACAGCGATCTGGGCTTCAGGGCAGGTAACCTCTGGTTTGTCCCCGTCCAAGGCAAGCATGACAATGTTCAACGGTTGGCGGACTTCGTTTTTGTGCGCGTCATCCGTCCAATGCCAAAATTGCGTGGCTTACGGCCCGTTCTGCGGTCGGGTGGAGTAAACGTAGGGTGCTCCCTGCCAGTTGAGCAGCCCCTTTCTTCTGAGCCCAAAGTTGCGATCCTCGATGGCGGGTTACCCAAACACCACGCCATCAAACCATGGCTGCGTTCCTATCGCGTTCTCGATGAGCACGCCGATGATGATCCCCATGGCTTGGAACATGGGCTGGCCGTAACATCCGCTTTTCTCTTTGGCCCGATCCAACCCAATGGCAGCGCTCACCGACCGTATGCCTACGTCGATCACCTGCGAGTCCTCGACAAAGACGCTGGAACAGAGGATCCGCTCGAGCTGTTCCGGACATTGGGGTTTGTCGAAGAAGTCTTGCTGTCGCGCCAATATCAGTTCGTCAATCTCAGCTTGGGCCCAGATCTGCCGATCGAAGATACCGACGTTCATGCCTGGACATCGGTGATCGACGAACTGCTTAGCGACGGCGACACCTTGATGACAGTTGCCGTAGGCAACAACGGCCACATGGATCGCTTGTCCGGCAATGCCCGAGTGCAGGTGCCCTCTGACTGTGTAAATGCACTTGCCGTAGGCGCGACAAATGCTGTCGACGAGGATTGGGCCAGGGCTTCATACAGTGCAATTGGTCCGGGCCGAAGCCCCGGAGTCGTTAAGCCGGACCTGATGGCATTCGGTGGGGACGGGGACAAATACTTCCACGTTCTGTCGCCCGGAAAAACCCCATCCCTCGTTCCGCAGCTTGGTACCAGTTTCGCGTCCCCCTACTTGCTGCGCAGCGCCGTCGGTATTCGTGCCATTCTGGGTGCCGAGCTCTCACCGCTCGCAATCAAGGCGCTTCTGGTGCACTCCGCAAATCCATCGACCCACGACAAACTTGAGGTGGGCTGGGGGAAGGTGCCAGACGACCTGATGAGCATCATCACGTGTCCGCCCGGCATAGCCCGAGTTGTCTATCAAGGCGAGTTGAAACCGGGAAAATATCTTCGTGCGACGCTTCCGCTTCCCAGCGAAGGCCTGACCGGCAATATCCGACTCAAGGCCACTTTCTGCTACGCATCACCCACCGACCCACAGGACGCGGCGGCATATACGCGGGCTGGCCTGGAGGTGGTTTTCCGGCCAAGCGACAAGAAGATCAAGGCAGGCAAGGCCAATGCCGAGACAAAAGGGTTCTTCGAAATGAAGAAATACGCCACCGAGGAGGAGCGTAGGTCGGACCTGGGCAAGTGGGAAACGGTTCTACACGGTGAAAAGAACATGCGTGGAAGCAGCCTCGACAACCCGGTTTTCGACATTCACTACAACGCCCGCGAAGCGGGTGCGAAAGCCAACAGCCCTGAAAAGATCAGGTACGCGCTGATTATTACGGTTGAGGCCCCAAAACATGCCGATCTCTACAACGACATCCTGAGGGCGTACGCAAGAACCCTGGTTCCGATTCAGCCGCAAGTGTCGCTGCCGATTCGGGTGTAGTCCAGCGAAAGGCAGGCATGACGGTACTGAACCATCAGACCAATGCACGGCTCGGGGGAAAACATACGCTCGCGAGCTGAAAAGAATTTGGATCGGCCATCTGGCTGATTCAAATGGTGGGGATCGCTTGGGTAGTTCGAGCTACCCAAGCGAAAAACGATCTCCGAAGAGACCGCTGCCGTTAGACAGCTGCGAGTTTCACTGATTTTTGGCCGGACCGCAAGGACAGTCAAATATCATAAGAGATCGGCCTCGGTGTAGTAACTGCTCATT
Source organism: Thiobacillus sp. (assembly GCA_044227195.1). Taxonomy (GTDB): domain Bacteria; phylum Pseudomonadota; class Gammaproteobacteria; order Burkholderiales; family Thiobacillaceae; genus Thiobacillus. The sequence goes on along the minus strand of JBGAFQ010000003.1, from coordinate 127,942 downwards.
TATAGGAGATTCATCATGAGCAAAACGCTGAAGCCGGGTACTCCGGCACCTAAGTCAGGCCAATATCAAAACCCCAAGACCGGTAACGAGGTCACAGGCGTCCAGGGCAAACCCCTGCCGCCGACTCCTCGCCCGGGCCAAGGGTACGTTTTGGTTGATCCGACGAAGCACAAGCGCTAAAGCAATGCCGCTACGCCCATTTGGGCGTAGCGGATCAAATGCCCCGCAATAATGCCTGGCTGATCACGGCAGGAACTGCACATCGCTGTCGATTTCGATTTCAGCTCAGCTAGCCAACCATCCTTGCTGGCAGCGTTTCCATACAGTCTTTTTCACGGAGACTGGAATGGAGACAAAAACCTGCAATGCATGTGGCCACACATTCACCCCTCGGCCACAGAACCCCAATCAGACCTACTGCACCGATCCGGCATGCCAACGCGAACGACGTCGGCGCTGGCAGCAGAAAAAGCGGCGTGACGATGCCGACTACTGCGACAACGATGCACGTGCCAGAAAGGCATGGGCTGCTGAAAACCCGGCGTACTGGAAACACTATCGCGACACGAATCCGGCCTACGCCGAGCGCAATCGAAATCTACAGCAGTCTCGGAATCAAAAGCTCCGGGCATCGGTGATTGCAAATGAGGACGCGTCACGCCCCGAGAATTCGCCGCCCGCCGGCCGTTACCGCATGGTGCAGATCACCTGCGATGGGGCTACAGGAGACGAATGGATCGTGGAGATCGCCGTCCTGATTGCGATCCCGGCTGCTGAAGACGTGTGATTGCAAATGAGGACGTGTTCGGCGACATCGCTGTTGCCTGTTAACTTCCCGCGTGTGCGTTCTCGAACTATCGAGCATCCGAATCCGACTCGACCCGTGTATGCCTTGACCAACCACCCGTCGCGAAGTGACGCCCGATGTTCGAGAGGCATCTTTTCGCATGTAAGGGGACGACGCGGCGATGCAAGAACAAGAAAACACAGATGGCGATGGGCAGACCCAAGCCTCCCTATTCCGGGCAGCGCAGTATGTGCGGATGTCGACCGAGCACCAGCAGTATTCCACGGAGAACCAGGCCGACAAGATTAAGGAATACGCCGCCCGGCGTGGCATCGAGATCATCAGGACCTATGCCGACGAGGGCAAGAGCGGTCTGCGCATCGATGGCCGGCAGGCCCTCCAGCGGCTGATCCATGACGTCGAGTCGGGCCAGGCCGATTTCCAGGTCATCCTGGTCTACGACGTCAGTCGCTGGGGGCGTTTTCAGGATGCCGATGAGAGTGCTTACTACGAGTACATCTGCCGCCGCGCCGGCATCCAGGTCGCCTACTGCGCCGAGCAGTTCGAGAACGATGGCTCGCCCGTCTCCACCATCGTCAAGGGCGTCAAGCGGGCCATGGCCGGCGAGTACAGCCGGGAATTGTCGGCCAAGGTGTTTGCCGGCCAATGTCGCCTGATCGAACTCGGCTACCGCCAGGGCGGCCCTGCCGGTTATGGACTCCGCCGCATCCTGGTTGACCAGAACGGATCCATGAAGGGCGAACTGGCTCGTGGCGAGCACAAAAGCCTTCAGACCGATCGAGTAATCCTGATGCCCGGCCCCGACGACGAGGCTCGTATCGTCAATCTGATCTACCTGTGGTTCATTGAGGAGGGACTGTCGGAATCTCAAATTGCCGGGCGGCTGAATGGCATGAAGGTACGCACTGACCTTGATCGGGAATGGACGCGCGCCACCGTCAATGAGGTACTGACCAACGAGAAGTACATCGGCAACAACGTCTACAACCGCATTTCCTTCAAGCTCAAGAAGACCCGGGTGGTGAACACCCCGGACATGTGGATCAAGAAGGAAGGTGCCTTTGAGGGCATCGTTCAGCCGGATCTGTTTTACACCGCCCAAGGGATCATGCGGGCACGTGCCCGGCGCTACACAGACGAGGAGTTGATCGAGCGCCTGCGCAGCCTCTACGAGAATCGAGGCATCCTTTCCGGCCTGATCATCGACGAAACCGAGGGCATGCCGTCGGCCTCGGTCTATGTTCATCGTTTCGGCAGCCTGATTCGCGCCTACCAGATGGTTGGCTTCACCCCCGATCGCGATTACCGCTATCTGGAGGTCAACCGGTTCCTGCGTCAGCTGCATCCCGAGATCGTGGCCCGAACGGAAGCCGAGATCGGCGCCATCGGCGGCTCGGTGGTCCGTGATCCGGCCACCGACCTTCTGCGCGTCAATGACGAGTTCAGTGTCTCCCTGGTGCTGGCGCGGTGCCAGACCAACGAGAGCGGCAGTCACCGCTGGAAGGTGAGATTCGATACCAGCCTGAGCCCCGACGTCACCGTTGCCGTGCGACTCGATCATGCCAATCGGTCGCCGCTCGATTACTACCTGCTACCGCGATTGGATTTCGGACAACCCGGGATCAACCTAGCCGATCGGAACGCCATCGAATTCGAAAGCTATCGCTTCGAAACCTTGGACTACCTCTACGGCATGGGTGCCCGTGCAAGACTGAGGAGAGCGGTATGACCCCGAAACACCGCAACAGCGAAATTCGCATGATTCCCGTTGATCGGATCGATATCCTCAATCCGCGCGACCGGAACAAGCGGGTGTTCGATGAGATCGTCGGCAACATCAAGGCCATCGGCCTGAAGAAACCGATCACCGTTACACCCCGCATGGGCGAAGACGATCAGGAGCGATATCTCCTGGTATGCGGCGAGGGGCGCCTCAACGCATTCAGGAATCTCGGGGAGGCGACCATTCCGGCACTCGTGATCTCCGTCAGCGACGAGGACGCCTTCATCATGAGCCTGGCAGAGAACATCGCGCGCCGCCAATGCCGGCCGCTGGAAATTCTGGCTGGCATTAAGCAGCTGCGTGACAAGGGGTACAACCCCAAGGAAATCGCCACCAAGACTGGGCTCACTCAGGTCTACGTGACCGGCATCCTGACGCTGTTGCAGCAAGGTGAGGAAAGACTGCTCGTTGCTGTCGAGAAAGGACGAGTGCCCCTCAATGCTGCCCTGACCATTGTTGGTGCCGGCGATGACGACAAGGCCGTGCAAGCCGCGCTGCAGGAAGCCTACGAGTGCGGCAAGTTGCGCGGCCGCCAGTTGATGGAGGTACGCAAGATCATCGAGCGCCGGCAGACCCTCGGACGATCGATGGCCCGGGCCACGCGCCGCAAGCCGGTAGACGTGTCGACATCCAGCCTGGTCCGCACCTACCAACGGGAAGTCGAACGCCAGAAGATCATCGTCAAGAAGGCCGAGTTCGCCCAGCAGCGCCTCTTGTTCGTGGTGAGCGCCTTACGGCAATTTTTCGCCGACGAGAATTTCATCAATCTGCTGCGCGCCGAGGGGCTAGATAGCCTGCCTGAATACCTGGCTGATCGCGTCTGGTCCGGAGGGAGTTCGGCATGACAAACGTCCCCCTCGGCTTCATACCCGATGCCCTATCGGTCCCCCTGGACAAGATTCTCCCCTCCCGGAAAACGCCGACTGGGCTGATCACCTCGGTCAAGTTCAAGCAGATTCGATCTTCCATCGAACACATCGGCCTGATTGAACCGCTGTCGGTCACCGAGGCGAACAAGGTCACTGGCCAGCACACCCTGCTCGACGGGCATGTGCGTCTGATCGCTCTGGCCGAGCTCGGCTATGAGGAAGCTCCCTGCCTTGTGGCCAAGGACGATGAGGCCTACACCTACAACAGCCGGATCAACCGCTTGTCCACGATCCAGGAGCATTTCATGATTCGCCGCGCCATCGAGCGTGGCGTGTCGATGGAAAGCCTGGCCAAGGCGCTGAGCGTCGACGTCAGCCACATCATCAAGAAGGCCAGGTGTTACCTGGTGCGCGCCGATGATGCAGCTGACTCTGTTGAAACAACCATCCCGTCTCGTCCGAACCAAAATCGATATCACAGGTTGGTTGCTCTCCCTGGGTTTGCAGCCAACGTAGATAGGCATGAGCAGTTACGCCGGAGTAAGTAGTGATTCCCTTGAAACAACCTCTCACCCAGGCACGAATCAACCCTTCTGCAGTGAACAAAGTCATCTGGGTGTCGTCGGTGATTGCGCCGACGGTTCCATAGGCAGGAGCGTAGGAAGTAATTCCCGTTGGCCCAAAACGGCGGAGAATTTCGCTGCGCTTCAAGAACTCAACGGGGGCACCCAACGCATCACCAACCGCCCCTCCCAAGAGGCAGCCGAGAAAACGTCCTTGAACAGTGCGGCGTTGCTGTCGCTTACCTTGCCAAGTCGGATAAGTTGCGCGCAACGAATCATCGGCGATTTCAGTAGGAGCCTCGCTCTCGACATCTTCGGCATCACCAGAAAGGGTGTAGTGGACGCCCAACTCAGCGGCCACAAGAGCCGGAGCCCTGGGCGACAAGCCGATCTGCGCACGCCACTCGGGCAATTCGGTGCCGTCCCAGCTAATTCCCAGCCCCTTTTCCCAATACGACAGATAAGCCTCACCCCGCTCAGCCGCATAGAAATTGCCGTTGCCGGCAGAGCTATCAAGGGCGTACTCCCAGTTGTTCTCACGCATACACACGCCATGCTGCGGATCAGGCAAGAGACCAAGGCCAGTGATGTATTCGGCACTCTTCGCATCCAGTGGGCGATATACAGAAACCCGAAGGCGGCCATCATCACGCCGCGATATCGCGGCGATGAGGAAATCTCCTCGTTGTATCGTGACCAGCTTCGCGTTGAGATCAACCGGGCCAATTTCAATCCACCAGTTATCTCCGGCCGCCGTCACGGTTTCCCGTCCATCATCAGGTGCCACCTGTCGCGCCAGGTGGTCGATTACCAGCTCCAACTTCTGCCAATCGGCATCTCCATCCCGGCAGCGTTCCTGCAATCCAAAAAGCAACTCGGCCAGTGGAAGGTTGGACTGGTTGGCCATTGCCTGCTGTAGCGATTGGGTGCGGATTGGATAGGCAATATCGGGCAGTCCATATTGCTGAAGCGCTTGCGGCGTTAGGTGAAGTTCAGACCAGTTCGGCATGTCGAACATGAAGTCCATCAAATACAGCCTCAAGGCCAGGGTGGATACCCCGCACTCCAGCAACGACATCAGACGCCCAGTCGAAGTAAGCACGCTTTCTCTCCGCAGGCCAGTCCGATGGCGGAGACGCCAGGATGTCGCGAAGATTGCAGATCTTGTCGGCAAGTTTTACGAGTTTTGCCTGAGGTGAGGCATGCTTGGCATGCTCGATTTGAAGACGCTTTCGCTCAGCTTTTGGCAATGACTTGTCATCGGTAACTTCGAGAACAATGGCCGTCACGCTTTCACCGAAATCTCGTCTCAACTCTTCAGCAGTAGTTTCGGTGTCCTCGATAGTGTCATGCAGCAATGCCGCACACAGCACGTCAGGATCGATAACACCACCTTCTGAAGCGAGGACATTCGCCAGTGCAATGGGGTGGTTGATGTATGGAGAGGCTTCGGCATCCTTTCGCCGTTGGTTCTTGTGTTTCTCTGCAGCAAAGGCTGCTGCTCTAAGTACGACTGCCAGTGTCATCTTCACCCCCGCTTTGTATTCATTATCTGGGCATCCAGAGATAGCCCTGCAACCATAACCGCCCCTCGATATCCTGGCCAACTTGCGGCGAGGTCTCACCCGACCAAGCTCTTCGAGTAATCAGAATGTCCAGATCAGCATCCTCGTCACCGAAGCGCATCACCGTGGCGCGTACCCGCCAGCCATCTTGACCCAGCCAGTCCTTGAATTCGGTCACCGACTTCACCGGTGCGTGGAAGCTGTAGTCATCGACGTCCCAACCGCTGACCGGCAGAAACATTGCAGCACCGTCCATGCTGATGGTGCAAGCAGTCTCATGGGGCTCCTCGCCCTCTTTCAACCGCTGATTCATCCAAGCCACCTCATCGGGATGACGGTTGATCTTCCACTCATGCTTTTCGGCTGGACCAGCGTTGTAGGCCATGCCGGAGAAGATGAAGTCGTACTCCTTGCCCGTCTCGTACCAGACCCGATTGATTAGGTACTGCGTATCGAAGAACGTCACTTCACCTTCGCCCCAGGCGGCAGTAATCTGGGCTTCCAGTCCGCCCTCCCAAACGCTGACCTCGCGCAAGGTCAGGGTGTGCTGGCTGCCGGTTGCAAAGAAGGGAAAGAGGCTGACGAGCATGTTCGCCTCTTTCTCGACGCGGAGAATCAGCGCCATCCCTTGCACCCGAAGTGGCCAGACCAACTGAAACCCCTTTGGCCAGTCATCCGGTAACGACCGATCCGGTTTGCGATTCTCACCGTACCCCGTTTGCACCAGCGCATTCGGCAGGATTTCCGGCAGGCGGCCCATCAGCTCCTTCGAGTCTTCGACAAATGGATCCCAGTGCGAGCCTAGGTAATGTTGAGCATCTTCCCCTTCGGAAATAAAAGTTGATCCGGGCCAGGGAAGCGTTTCGCGGACAGGTTCCTGCTGCTCAACGACAGCGGGAACTTCCTTTTCCAGTGATTCGCGGCGAATCAATGCCTCGCCTTCGCCATCAAAGGCGATACCGAGGTAATCGGTACCTACAAAAGTGATGGTTCCCGATCCATGCAGCCCGTGCTCGATACGACTCCCGACCACCAAATTTCGCGTATCCATTGTTTTCACCCCTTCACGCACACCAATTGCTTCAGGGTATGCAGCGTTTCAGTCAGGTCCTTCTGGTTCTCCATCACAACATCGATATCCTTGTAAGCGCCCGGAATTTCATCGATAACGCCACTGTCCTTGCGGCAGATCACCCCATCGGTTTGGCGAGCGAGATCGGCTTCGGTGAACTGCTTTTCTGCGGCTGTACGGCTCATGCGGCGCCCGGCGCCATGGGCACTGGACGTGAAGCTTTCCGGGTTGCCCAAGCCACGAACGATGTAGCTGCGTGCGCCCATGCTGCCCGGGATGATCCCCAGGTCACCCTCGCGCGCCCGGATAGCCCCTTTGCGGGTCACCCAGACGTCCGCGCCGAAGTGATGCTCGCGAGCCACATAGTTGTGATGGCAGTTCACCACCTCACTGGTCACCTCGAAGGGCGGCAGGTGGCGCTTGAGTGCGGCCAGCACCAGATCAACCATGCACTGCCGGTTCTGCAGTGCATATTCTTGTGCCCAATGCACGGCCTCGACGTAGTCGTCGAAATGCTCAGTGCCTTCCGGGAAGTAGGCTAGATCGCGATCCGGCAACTGGATCATCCAGCGCTCCATGTCTTTGCGGGCCAGCTGGATGAAATATTCGGCCATCGCATTGCCTATACCGCGACTCCCCGAGTGCAGCATGATCCACACCTGGTTGGATTCATCGAGGCAAACCTCGATGAAGTGATTGCCGCCGCCTAGGGTGCCGAGTTGCTTGACCCACTTGGTCGTGCCGCAGATGGTCTTTTCCAGTACCGGATGCTTCTCCAGAATCCGGTTAAGGCCAGTCGCAAACGGTAGCGCTTGATCCTCGAATGACCTCCGGTTGTTGTGCATGCCCCGACCAACGGGAACATCCCGGCTGATCTGGTCAAACACGCCCTTCAGGGATTTCTCATCGAGATCGTTTGCCGTGATGGAAAGCCGGCAGGCCACCATGCCGCAGCCGATATCGACGCCGACGGCAGCAGGAATGATGGCTTTGTGGGTCGCGATGACTGAACCGATGGTCGCGCCGATGCCCAGATGTACGTCCGGCATGGCGGCGACGTGGTGATGAATGAACGGCAGGCTGGCGATATTGGTCAGCTGCTTTTTCGAATTGTCATCGACCTCATCGGTCCAGATTTTGACCGGTATCCGCTGGTCGGTCAGAACTTGTTTGATCGGCATCTACTCCCCCCTGTCTTCGCACCTTATCGCATGTGCGTATTGTCCAGGAGGTACTGGCTCAAATTATGAGCCCGATCAGCTATTTTGCGTGGCGATGAAAATACTCTTGTGGAAGCGCCTTGCCAGCCGCATGGATGACATGCCACAGTGGAGCCATACGGGGGTTTCCTTGAATCCGCTGCATAGCGTGAGCCGCCATCGCCACTTGCTCGAGATAGCGCTTGGCAATACCACTGGCCTGGATGATTTCCGCCAACTCCTTCAGAGAGGGGGCCAACACCATATCCAGTCTTGGCAAGCCAGACGCGATGACCAGGCCGGCGGGATCAAAATCAACAAACGCGATAACCGGCAGCCCCGTACCTCTGACCAGCGCATGAACAGCATCAGCTCGCGCGCCACCTTGGGTATCGCCACGATAAATCACAAGCGGATCGTGCGCGGACAAATTTCCCATCACATCCGAATCTACCGTGTGGATGTCATCAAAGGTTTGCAGGTTCTCGACTATCAGCAGGGCATCGTGGCCGATTTCGCTCTCGAGAACTGCGCTGAGATCCATCCCCAGATCGGAGCGATCCGGCAGGGACCAGCTACCACCAGCAACCCGCAGAACGCGCCCGGGCAATGCTTTTACCCTCAATCTGCCATCTCCGACAGTACGACTGGTGAGCTTTTCGTCCCTGGCAAGCATCAGACTTTCAGCTCTACCCAAGCCCTTCCAGCTATCGGCTGTCGTCGTCGCCGGGTCAATACCCAGCTCTCCCTTGAGGATCCGCCCGATCTCCGCCTTATGTGCATCATTGAATACCAGGGAACTCCCCTGCCTGACGCCAAGGTTGTACTCGGTACAAAAAGCACTTATTGCTCGCCCGGAGGCGAAGCGGGTGTCCGGGGAATGAAAAATCCGCAGCAAGGTATTGATGAGCCGCTTATCCATCACGCCGGCTCCACATGCACATCACTGACCATGACATTGCCGGTAAATATTGGGTCCGGCGACTCCTCGGCGACCACAGCGACTCCGAGCTCCTTCTTCTTTCTTGGCCCGAGATCTTCCAGCACGCATTGCAGCCAGACCGAAACGCTCATGCCGCCGAGGTCGTTGGGGTGGTCGAAATACCACTCCAAGGCGGATGCGCGGACATTCTGCGACTTGCAGGTGGTGATGAGATTCTCGATAGCCCGCTGGTAGGGCTTGATCTGAAGGATCACTGTCGGCGCCGGACCCTCTTCAGTGAGCGTTCCGCGAGGTCGCTCAACCGGCAAGCGAAGGGTCGGCGGTGCAATATCCCCCGCGAGATCGGCAAGAGCGTCTGTGTATTCCGGATCTCGCACCCAAGGATGGCTGCGTATTGATAGTCCCGATGCCTTCATCAGCCAGGGCTGGGGATGAGCGGTTTCGTCCCATTCCTGCAACTCATAGACAGGATGACGCTCAAGATACAGCCAGAGGCTGCGCACCCGCCGAGTCCGCTCCTCGATTTCACGGTACTCAAACAGATACTGCTTCAGAATTTCCAGGATGTCGCTCAGATTCTGCCGGAATGAAGGCAGGCGATCCTGTAGCTGGGCGCGGAACATGGCAGCGATGTTCGCAAACGCTCCCTGTGTCTGAATTCGCTCGCCCAGATCGGAAAGGGTGAAGAGTTCAATTGCCCGTACTACCTTTTCCGTGCGGCCAATGTAATAGGCATTCTGGCGTTTCTTCTCGGCCAGGGTGCTCACATTGCCAAAACGGTTTTCGACCAGTGTTCTGAGATGCGCCAGATCGGCTGCCAGGTTGTCGGATATCTCATAGATGGACTGACGGATCTCATCCTCAATCCGCTCGCGGTCTTCCATTTGCCCTTCATGAGCGACATCAAACAAAGCATTCGTCAGCTGCTCCAGCCGCTCAAACGCAACGCCAAGATCTGAGCCAATGCCGTACAGCCGTTCGATATTCAGGGCGGCGTCAAGAAAGCGGCGGAAGGTCGTGTGAAGGGTATAGGCATCGTCGCCGCGCGGGATCAGCACCTTGTGCTGTTGCAATAACTCAATCCCTCGGGCGTTCTCCTCGTCCTTAATCAACTCGCTGTTGTAATAGGCGTGGGAAACCAGATGCTGGTGAGTGGCCAGGCGGCCGATCAGGTGCTTTACACCATCCCGACTCAAAACAACCTCCCAGTCTCGCCCTCGGATTCTTGGTCTTGTGCCTCGCGAATGGCCTGTTCATTTTCGGCAAGGAAATCCACGACTTCGTAGAAGTAATCAATCTTGCCGGTGACTTCGAAGCGGTCGCCCTGGCGATCCGGGATGAGGTAGCCAGTCTTCACCATCTGCTGCAACAAGCGATCCAGCAACGTGCGCAGGCTGGCATCACTGGAGGCGAACTCCTTCCCCAGTGCCGCGAAGCCCCGCAACATCTCGCCGAGATGCGGGTTCTCGGAAATGTGTAGCAGCGTCTTCGGGAAATCGATCACATCGCCCGTACCAAGGGTTCGGTCGGCACGCTGTGCCTGCATGATCAGATTAAGGAAACCCAGCACAGGCCGAAGCTCGTGCTTCACTTCCTTGAACAGGGATCTGATTTCCGTTCGTTCGCTGGGTCCAACCGCTCGGTGGGCTGCGTAGTACGCCTCGCCATGGGCAGTCGCGGCCAGACGCCGGCCGATCTGGGTCAGATAACCGTCCACCTGGCGGCGGGTTGACTCATCCTCCAGAAAGGAAAACAGATCAGGGTATGCCGTCCTGCAAATAAACGCCCCTTCCAGAAGTTTGATGACCGTCGCTTCAAACATTGGCCACCTCCGGCTGGAAGGTTGCAAGGCGACGCCCTTCCTGGATGGCGTACCGATTCTTCAATAGGGCCAGGATTTCAGGCTCTGGGTCGGGGAAGGCGGAAACCAAGTGAATTTGATTGTCCGCCAACATATCCAGCAGCACTCTCACGTTGTCGAGATCCAGATCGCGCAGCTCGTCCAAGGCCCAGACCAGTTGTACAGGTTGGCCGGCGCGAATCTTGTTGATCAGGCCGACAAACACGACGCAGAGAATGAGATAGGAAAGGCCGTTGCTGGAAGCATCTCGCAGTTGCCCTTCATCTTTTACCGTCTTCTTCGGTTGCCCCGCTTCCTCGATGTCGATTTCCAGACCAAGCAGATCTTCCAGCTTCACATCCAGGGTATGGCGGCCCTGTAGCCAATCGCTGACCTGATCGACCGCATCAGCGAACGCGGGGCCGGGTAAATCGTTGCTGTCCTTGCCGGCCCACACGCTGTACTCCTCGTCCAGCTGCTTGATTTTGTCCCAACCATCCAAGCCATCGAATGAAGTGGTGATACGTACCGCCACACTGCTGATAAAGCGGAAACGCGTCGATGCCGCCATGTTCTCCTGCAAGTCCTTCGAGAAGATGCCGACCTTGCGCTTGAAGCCATCGAGCCGATCATGGAACTCATGGATGCCCGAGGCGAAGTTGCGACACTGGCTCAAAAGCAACCTGCGGGTATTTTCGTGTTCGGCCTCGAACCATTCTTGCATGGGAGCAAGCCACAGGAATGGCGAAGCGCCGTCCTGATCCGGCCCCAGCTCCAGACGCTTCTTGTCATAGAACTGGTAGGGCGTGGTGCCCGGTGACTCAAAGAACACCCGCTTGATCGGTGCCAACGCCTCTCGTGCTCGCGCTTCCTCACCATGAATATCCAGAAGCAGCCGATCCATATCTGCTTCCAAGGCATCTTGGTCTCGCAGCGGTTTGGCCAGCGGCCCGATGGGATCCGCCGGCCAACGGGTCAGCTTCTCTCGGCGCCTGACCACGAAGCCATACAGTTTCTCGACCTTCGCTTTTTCCTGATTGACTTGGCCTAGCGCCTTATCCAGCTCACCATGCTTGATCTCGCGCGCCTTGCGGGCCTTGGACTCTTGCTCCAGCAACTGCTGGACACTGGCTTCCGCCACCTTCAATTCAGCCTCTTTCTCTGAGCGGGTTTCCCACTCGGATTTCAACCATCGCCGCCAATCGCCGACCTTGGCCTCATTGGCTCGGGCTTTCTGCAACTTCTCCTGCGCCTCGGATTTCTCCTTCTGTAGCTTCTCGAGCGAAGCGGTATCGACGCCCCGCGCCTTCAACGCCGAGTCCAACTCCTTATTCAGCGCACCGATGTCCTGATCGCAGGATGATTTCGCTGACGCAATGACCTGATCAATCTCACCGATCTCGGCTTGAACCTGAGATTCAATTGCCGCCAAGCGCTTTTTCAGTTCGCTTTCATGGTTCTGCTTGCGTGCGTTTCGGGTCGATTTGAGTGTATTCAGCGCCTGCTTATTCTTCTCCACAGATTGCTGGACTTCTTGCAGTTGCTGTCGGGCACGAATGCCGGCCTGACGAATATCCTCTGCCAATGCCCGCTCCGCCGCCTCCAGGGCTGTCTGGCATGACCGTGCTGCGTTCGCGGCCTGGACATGAAGGCGTTGCTTGTCGTCAGAGGCAGTTTTCGCCTGGCGGACGCGCTCGGATTGGGCTTCCAGTTCTTTTTCCTTGGCCTTTGCATCTCGCTGATGGCGCTCGATGGCCCGATCGACTTCCTCGATTTTCTGCCGCAGCACCTCCTCGTCGGCTGCCCTCGGAACATCGAGCGCAGCCAGATCCAGGCCGATGCCATACAGAGAAAGGGCATCCTCACTGACCAACGTGGGCGTGAGATCGGTGCGCAACAACAGCTCCTCGGGTACCACCCTTGCGATGTCCCTGGTCCAGTCTGGACGGTTTTCTCGCAAGAAGTGAAGCAACGTGCCTGGCGCGGCGTCTCTGAGCGAGAGCAGGCGCGCCCGCGCCGCTTGATCCTTCTTTTCTCGCTCTCGTAGATCCTGAATCTGGTCATCGATGGCACGGAACGCATCCGTGGCTGCCTGGTGCGCCGTCTTTGCTTCCTCATATGCCGACAGCGCCGTGGCAGCAGCCTCCGCTGCTGTGTCACGCTCAGTGCGAGCCAGCTCTTTGGCTGCGACGACCTGGGGGTTGGCTTGCGGATACTCAGCTGCCTGCTTTAGCCCGCCCAATTGCTCGACCAGCCGCTCCTTCGCGTTGCTGATCGCTTCTTCCTGTCGATCGAATTCCGCAACGATGGCCTGCCATGTCTCATCAGCCGACTGCCGCGCTTGCGCTTCCTCGTCTCGACCTCTGACTCGAATTGGCTCCTTCAGCGCATTCTTTTCCCGCTCCAGCGTATGGAAGGCTTCGATACGCAAATTGCGCATCTCGGCATAACGGTTGGCCAGATCCTGCGACTCTCCGAGTAGCGCCTTCTCCCGCTTGTCTTTCGTTTCCAGATCGTCGGCCAGCTGCGGCAAGGCATCGACCAAACGGGCAAGGCCAGGAAGATCTTCCTTCTCGTAGGCGCGGTATTGCTTCTCCAACCCCTGTAGCGTGCCCTTCAGGCTCTTAACCTGTCCTTCGGCCACACCAAGCTGACTGCTGATTTCGCGCAACTGAGCGTTGGTTTGGTCTTCCAGGAGTTGCATTTCGCCCTGGATCTCACCCGCCCTGGATTTTGCCTGCTCGATTGCAGTTTCTTGCACCTGCTGCAAGCGGGCGAAATCGGTGTGAACAAACTGAAGTTGCCGCGCAGCCGCCTCGTGGCGCATTTGCGCTGCTTGGAAATCCTGCATGCGACCAGCCTGTTCCATCACCACTGCGTAGGCTCGGTACTCGCGCACCCAGTCCTTCATGGTCGTCTTGCTGGATTCAAGCCGGATGCTGGTCTTGTCATCGACAATGCAGGATACGATCATCCGTTTAATGTCGCGGAAATTCGTTACCCGCGAAAACATGCCGGTCACGATCTTTTCAACATGGCTCAGACGGCTACCCGGCCCGACGAATGAGAAGTTCGCCGCCAGAGTCCGGTGATCGCGATTGCCAGAAACGGCGTTCTGAATGATGGCCCGGTAATCCGAGAGAGCGGTGATTTGCTCCGAACAGAACTCGCCTCGCTTCCGGATGTGGCGGTTGAGATCGGGGCCAATGACAAGATCACCAAACTCGTCGCGGAACCGCTCCAAGGCAAAAGGTTGATCAATGAAGCGGTAGTAAACGCTTTCGCCGGATCGGGAAGCATGTAACACCACCATGCAGACCTTGCCGCGTCGGCTGTACTCGAACACGATGAAAGATGTGGTATGGGGCAGGTAGTACTGCACGAAGGACTGATTAACGCCTCCGCCCTGCACCAGCTTGTTCGGGCTTTCCCCATAGAACAAGGGAATCAGTCGCAGCAGCGACGTCTTGCCCACGCCATTCGCTCCTGTGAGGGAGGTATGGCCATCAAGCTTCAATTCAGTGATGGCGCCTTTGCGGTAGGCATCAATGAGAATGAGCCGCCGCAGGGCAAAATAATCAGCTTCCGACGTGTTCAACAATGATCACTACCTCCCTTTACGAGCCCCTACCTTAACGGGTGAGGTGGCTCAAATACTGCGCCTCATGAACTGATCAAATGGCAACCGTGGTACGTCGCTGCCAGTGCCGCCACTTCGTCGGCAACACTTCGACGTAACGATTGCGGCGCCTCGACTTCCACATGTCGGCCATGTCGCATGATGTCCATGAGCAACTCGCGCTCATCCGCATAGGGCACCCGCAAGCGATAACTACCGTCAGGAAGCATTTCTGACTGTTGCTCCCCATGCCAGCGCTCGGACTGGACCCAGCGTGCCCGTTCCGGCGAGAAGCGCAGCACGGCCCAGTCCTTCGGCTGGCCGGCAAAAATGCCGTAGGCCGAGGTGAAATGGCTGTCCAGCTTGGCTAACGCCACATTCTTTGCCTTCTCGCGCAACACCTTCACCCGCTGGATCGCATCAATCGAGAAGCTGCGCAGATCGTTGCGTAGATGGCACCAGGCATCCACATACCAGTTGTCCCGGTAATGGACCAAGCGCTGTGGCGAAATCGTTCGGGTATTGGTCTCGTTCCGCCCCCGGTTCCAGGCATCGATCTCCAGGCGCTTGCGTTCCAGCAGGGCAATGGTGATGTCAGTGAAAAAACGGGACTCGACCGTGCGTTTGGCCATCGAGAGCAGACGAACCCGCTGGGTAATCTCGGTGGCAGAGTGGCCCGACGCCTCCAGAAGCGCGGCCAAACGGGCCTGCAGCGGTGCGACATGGGAGGCCAGGATGCCGGGCTCGATGTCGCCCAGCAGCTTGTGCGCGGCCAGCAAGGCGTACAACTCCCCTGCTGAAAACCAGAGGCCGGGCAGCTCGTAGGCGGGGCCTGTGGTTTTGACGTTCTCGAAGTGGTAACCCCCGGCGTCCCGATCCCAGACGATCGGGGCATGGAGCCGGTCCCGCATGTATTCTATGTCCCGCTTGAAGGTGGCGCGGGAAACGTCCAGCTCCTCCAGAAAAACCTCAATCGGCACTACCCGCCGCTCGTGGAGCATCTGGTCGATCTTGTAGAAACGCTCGGTACGGTTCATGGCTCCGCTCAGGATGGCAATGGCTCAGTTTTTGAGCCACAATAGCGGCATTATTCCACGTGCAATCCGACACAGGAAGAAGATTGCCGGATTACAGCAATAACAACAGGAACGCCAATGGCGAAGGTAACGTCGAAAATCGCATCCCTGCCGTCGCAACGACAGCAAATGGAAACCCGCTTTGTCGAGTTGATGACCGAGCTATTCCAGCTCGACGAGGCCGAGGCACTGGACTTTGGTCTATACCGGGTGATTCGCCGCCACAACCGTGAGGTCAAGGCATTTCTTGGAGAGATCATCTCCGAGAACGAATCTAAGGCCCTGCAGGGTGGGCGACTGGCAGAACTGTTGAACGCCGCCTTCGAAGCCATTGGTCACGAGGCTCAGGCCGAGGACAAATTCCGCCTCAAAGACCTGGAGGATCAGCTCGGGCTCAAACCCGGCATGACGCAAGATCAACGTGAAGCCATCTTGGCCCAAGCCGAGAATATTCCGGCGGCCAAGGGGCTGGTTGCCGAATACCGCAGCCGGACAGAAACCCTCGGCCAACAGCAAACGGTGCAGCAGGATCGTGCCGAGGTGTTGAACCGCCTCTACCAGTTCTTCTCCCGCCATTACCAGGACGGCGATTTCATCGTCGAACGGCGCTATGGCAAAGGGGGCTCCCGCTACGTCAGATCGACAGGCGAGGACACCGAGTTTCATTGGGCGACCGAGGACATGTACTACATCAAGTCGGGCGACATCTTCACCGACTTCCCCGTCCGGTTAGCCAATGGTCAGCGCATCCTGTTCACTGTGGAGCCCGAAAGCCTTCAGGCCACTCGCGCCACCTTGAAACCCAACGACAAGGCTCACTACGAACTGGATGAAACGACCAAGGATGGCGAAGTCATCAAGGTTCGCCTCAAGTACCTCAAGGGCGCCCAGACTGAAAAGCAAAAGGACGAGATCGTTACTGCCGTGCAGAAAGTCGGCGCTGGCGGCACGGCGGAGGTGGGGGCCGATATTCGCCGTTGGCTGAATCGCTTCATGGCGCGCAACCAGAGCGATTTCTTCATCCACAAGCGACTCAAGGAGGCACTGACCGAAGACCTCGACATCTTTATCAAGACCGAAGTGCTGGATGTCGATCAGTTGCTGGCCGGCGCCACACAGCAAACCGATCTGCCCAAACGGGCCATGAAGGTGGCTCGCATCGTTCGAGAGATCGGTGGGCACATCATCGATTTCCTGGCCGCATTGGAAGATTTCCAGAAGGCGCTGTGGGAAAAGAAGAAGCTCGTGTTCGAGACGCGCTACGTCATCACCCTCGACCGACTCGAACGCTATTGCCCCGAGTGGTTGGCAAAGAACATCGACACCATCGTCAAAAAGCAGCGGAAGGAATGGAAAGAGCTTGGCCTGGGAGACTACGCCAAGGCATCTGCGTGTGTTCGCAAAATTGAAGGTGATCTTGCTACAGCCACGACCGAGCAATACCTACCGCTTCCTGTGGATACCAGCAATTTCGATGGCGTATTCAAGTGGTCAATGCTTGAAGCCTTGACTGAAGTGGCATCACTTAATGATGCCCTCGATGGCATAGCTATTCACTCTGACAACTGGCAGGCATTGAACACGCTGCAGGAAATTTATAGGGATAGAGTTCAGTCCTTGTACGCTGACCCACCATACAACACCGATGCAGGCCCAATAAGTTATAAGAATGGGTACAGGAAAGCGTCGTGGGCTGCATTTATTCAAAATCGCCTCAGCTTAGTTCGCAACTATCTCACCGATGATGGCATCGCATGTATAACGATTGATGATTTTCAGAAGAATGAACTTCTCGAAATCATTTCGAAGGAATTCGGGGCGGACAACCTGCTTGGAACGGTAGTAATCAAGAACAGTCCATCAGGACGTCCTTCGGTCAAAGGATTCCGGGTTAGCCATGAATATGCCCTTTTCTCTGGTGTAACTCCGCAGTCAGATATAGGAATGCTGGAACGATCAGCCGCTCAATCCGCGCACTTTGGCAATACGGATGATGTTGGCCCATTTGCTTGGGAAAATTTCCGGAAACGGGGTGGCGCAACAACACATCGTTCAGCACGTCCCAAGCAGTTCTACCCGATCTACGTCGAGGGCGATAAATTCAGGATCCCAAAACTCGAATGGCAGAAAGACCAGAAATCATGGAAGGTTCTTGAAGAGCCAAAAGCGGGTGAGCTAACGTTATTCCCAGTCAACGACGATGGAACAGAGCGGGTTTGGAGTTGGGGTCACGTTACCGCACTTCAAAATATGAAAGACCTTGAGGTACGCCGAAGTGCCGAGGGTGTTGTTTCAATTTTCCGCAAAGTTAGGCCGCAAAATGAAGGCTCGTTGCCCTCTACAGTATGGATAAAACCTGAACATTCGGCAGTTGAATATGGAAGCGTCTTGTTGAAAGGCATGTTCAACAAGCGTGAATTCTCCTTCCCGAAATCGGTGCACGCTGTTGCGGATTGCTTGTCTGTCGCCGGTGCCCACGAAAACGCGATTGTGCTCGATATCTTTGCTGGTTCAGGCACGACGCCACATGCTGTCATCAATCTGAATCAAGGTGATGACGGAGAGCGAAAATTCGTGGTGTTTGAGGCAAACGATTACATCTATTCGTTTACGATACCGCGCATTGTAAAAGCGGCAACCGCGTCAGAGTGGGTGGGTGGTCAAGCGAAAGACGTGGACGGACCAGGCTTGTTCATGAAGGTCCAAGCCCTCGAGCAATACGAGGATGCGATCGAGACGTTGGACGCAGAAATCAACCGAGGCGACACTCAGGACTTGATTTTCCAAGATGCTGCTTTCGCATTAAGGTACCGATTGGATGCAACCACCCGCGCCTTGTACAGTGGCACCGAACGCTTTGTTGCTCCATTTGGCTACCAGTTGAAGCGCGCCGTTGGCGGCGGCGAAGCACAACCCCACGATGTCGACTTGGTTGAAAGCATTCCCTATCTAATGGGCATGGATGTCAGCCGGCTATATCGTGAAGATCAAGGCGTTGTTCTCCTCGGCCACAACCGGCGCAAACAATCAGTAGCGGTATTTTTCCGCGACTGCACAGCCAAGGGCTCTGCCGAGTGGGTTAAAGCTAAGCTGGCAGAACACCCCGCCGACCGCATCTATACGAATGACCCAGCTAGTCTGAGTTTCGAGGGCTGCGACCAGTTCGAGGCCATTGAGTCAATCTTCGCGCAACAGTTCGGGAGGCAGTAATGGCCGTAAAGCGATCTGGCCATGCCCGACTGAAAGCTGCGCTGGTTCTGCGAGACGCACTAGCGGCCGAGTTAGGCATTCCGCTTAC
Organism: Thiobacillus sp.; assembly: GCA_044227195.1. Taxonomy (GTDB): domain Bacteria; phylum Pseudomonadota; class Gammaproteobacteria; order Burkholderiales; family Thiobacillaceae; genus Thiobacillus. Next base: position 109,307 of record JBGAFQ010000003.1, on the reverse strand, counting down.
GGCCGCGATGACGCAGTTGCGCACAGTGGAAAACAACATTGGCGCAGCGCATGGCCTGACCGATGGCAAGTATCTGGAGGCGATCGGATCAGTCTGCTCCGGCGATGCCGGGCATCTATCTTCCCTCGATAGTGAAGTACGTCAGGCATGCACCCAGGTCCAGTTCAGTCCCCGCTATGCGCAGTATCTGGCGCTGATGCTGTTCACCCACTGGGTGCATGCCCAGATGGAGGATGCCTCTGCCTTCCTTGTGCGCCTGAATGCCTACCTTGAAGCAAACAAACCCAAGGGCGAGGCTGTTACAGAATTCGTGGATGCCGATTTACAGCTTGCCTCCTTCTGGATGGCAACCGCTGCGGGCAAGACACACGTCCTGCATGCCTGCCTGGCATTGCTGGAAAAGCGGCGCACTTGGGATCGACTGATCGTTGTTACTCCCTCCGAATCGCTCACCCGACAGCATGCGGACAAGCTGCGCGAGTTGTCGACCTGGGAGGTGTTTGCCTACCCGATGGATGGCGATGCCTCGGCGATGGGACGTTTGCCGCCAGACGCGGTGATCGTGCTGGATATCAACAAACTGGCAACCGAGAAAAAGGGAGATGGGGTCACGGTCCCCACCTCCGCATTTGCCGACGGGCGCAATCTGGTATTCGTCGATGAGGGCCATAAGGGCCAGAAATCCGAGGCCAGCATGTGGAAGGCCTTGCAGGCCGACCTGGCCGGCATTGATGCGCCCAACCCCAAGCATCGTGGTTTATTGATTGAGTTCTCGGCTACGTTCGGCCAAGTGGCCGAGGGAGAGCATGCATTTGATCGCTATGCCAAGTCGGTGATCTTCGATTACGCCTACGATCGATTCCACCAGGATCGCTACGGCAAGGATTTCTGGCACGTGCGGGTGCAGTCCAAGGAAGATGCAAGCGTAGCCGCACAGCGACAAACCATGACAGCGGCACTTCTCTCGTTCTGGCATCAGGTGGCCAGCCACCGATCTTCTGAGGCAAAGCAGGCTGCTGCTGATATCGGGCTTCAGGTTGCGGCGCCATTGTGGGTTCTGCTCGGCCTCTCAGTGATTGGCGGCAAGGCTCAGGGCGATAAAGAGCAGACATCGGACGTTGTTGACGTCTTGGCCTACCTTACCGCAATGCTGGCACAGCCGACCAAGTTGGCCGAGAGCATGGCCCAGCTCCTGGCAGCGACCACGGTGGGTGCGGACATGCTTCCGGCAGAGGTGCGCCAAGCCACGGTCGGCTGGAGTCCCATTAACTTGGCAGAACGCGTGCTGGCGGACTGCTTCGGCTGGCAACAGGGCGACAAGCCAGTGCTGCGTATCATCAAGGCGGCAACAGGCGAACTAGGCCTCGGCTTGCTGCGTGGAGATACATCGCACTACTACGGCGTGGTCAACGTGGGCGATGCCGCCGGTCTCAAGAAGGCACTGGAGGCAGTAAAGCTTGTCGTGGAAGACGATGCGATGTCGGGTTCGCTCTTTGCCGAACTCGATGCCCCCGGCAGCGGCCTCAATGTCTTGATTGGCTCACGCCGGTTTGCGGAGGGCTGGGACAATTTCCGGGCGTCCAGTCTTACCTTGCTGCGCCTCGGGCAAGGCGAAGGCTCGCTCATCATCCAGATGTTCGGGCGCGTAGTCCGTTTTGCTGGCATCAACGGAAATGGCAAACGTCTGGACAAGCCCCCGGCGGAGCTGGCGCCGCTACAGACCGCCTACGTGTTTGGTCTGAAATCGGGTTATCTCGACACCTTCCTGCAAAGCCTGATCGACAACGGCGTACCCGAACTGACACGCATCGAGTGCGATGTTCGCAAGCACACCCCGCCGGTACTGAAATCCGTGCGGGCGATTGCACCTCATGCTCGGGATTTCAGCGTGACAGCAACTGGGGCGAGTTGGCTCAATGGCGTGAATCGGATCAAGGTTTCCCTGACCGCATCGATCGCCACGTCAAAGCTCAAGGATGGCAAGACCGAAGCGCTACAGGGCGTAGTGGGTCAAGACATCACCCCCGAATTCAAGCAATGGAGCCTGCTGCTTGATCGTGACGCGGTTTACCGGGAAATGGTGGAGTGGAAACGCTTGCAGCGCTGGTGGAACTTCGCCTTCGATCGGCACGCCATCGATAGCGCACTCGCCAGCGAGAAATATGAAATTCTAGGCATGCCCGGCATGCTGAATGTCCGCGAGGCTGCCGATCTGACACGACTGAATCGTTTAGCCGCCACCGTGGTGCGCCGCCTCTTTGAAGGCGCTTATCGAAAACAAGAAAACCGGAAGAGCCGCTACGCAATCATTCCCTCACACGAGAGCGGCATTCCTGATCAGTACTTCAAGGATTTCCTGAATGCCGAGTAAAAAACCAGCGCAGCCCGTTCAAGGCGGGCTGTTCGGAGCCTCGCTCTCTTGTCCGGATATCGATAATCTTCCGTTGATTGTCGAACCCCAGGGTTCTATTGAAGTGCTGGCGCCCGGCAGCGTGTATCAGCCGCTACTGCTCTCGCCACGTCAGGATGATATTGACGTCGGCCCGGGCAAACTCGATGAGCATGAGGAAGCGTTTGTCCGTGATTTGATTCGCCGCCTCTACCCGGCAGGCAATCATCCCAAGAGCGACAAAACGCCTCTGAAATGGGGCAACAAGGAAATCTGGCTGAAGCGGAATCTGGAGAAGCGTGACGAGTCCTTCAGGCTCCGGGTTGATGATTCAGATTGGTTCTATCCGGACTTCATCGTGTGGATCCTGGATTACGAGTCGCGTACCCAGACATTTGGTTTCGTTGACCCGAAAGGTCTGACAGTGGGCGCTGGCGGTGGGTGGTCGGATTACAAAATCGTGTCCACTCTCTACATGCCGCATGTGGTGGAACGCCAACTGGCCGCCAGCGGACAAAAGGTGGAGTTCGAGGGGGAAGAGTGGACGTTCAGAATCCGGGGTGTGCTGGTTTCAACATCATCGTTCGCGAGTTTGTCGACCCAAGCGAAATTCAATATCAACGATGCTGAAGGTAAAACCTCTGCTCCAACCGAGGCAGACTTCAAGCGGGGCCGTATCGTTTTCCAGAAAACCGATACCGCCTACATCGACGATGTCCTCGAATTGCTCACGCAGGATTCGGCCGTTGACCATCTTCTGAGTCTATCGGCGCTTCTGTTCGACAACAGCACGTATTTCACCCCGTCTGGTGAACTCGAACATGATCTGGCATTGCGCCATGACGAACACTCGCAGACCGAGTCGGAGTTCGTCGCCAGCCTGATTCGCGACTATTTAAGGCCGGATGACAAAGGACAACACGGCAGCTGGGCGATCAAAAATCGTCGCCGTCAGTTGCTTGAGGAATGTGTCATCGAAGGCAAGTGGGGATTCGGAGGGGAGAAGGCAACCGACATTCGGGACCACCCCGCCCCATGCGAAGAGATCTGGAAGCGAAAGAAAAAATCAGAAAAGGGGTGAGGTCGTGGGGGTAGAAAATCCGTCGTTTTGGTTCGTAGGCGCGAGCTATGGGGGGACAGACGATCAGACGCCCCGTTTCCTGGCCGAAGGGATATGGGAGAACGGATACGAGGACAAGTATCTCGATACCGTTCGCGCCATGCAGCCCGGAGAGCGAATAGCGATCAAGGCTGCCTATACGCAGAAGCACGATCTTCCTTTCGACAACCGAGACCAGACGGTATCGGTGATGGCGATCAAAGCGATCGGCACCATCACCGAGAATCTCGGGGATGGTCGGCACGTCAAGGTCGATTGGACGCCGCTGGATCCAGCCAAGATCTGGTATTTCTACACCTATCAACGCACGATCTGGCGTGTGCAACGTGGGAAATGGACGGCGGACGCATTGATCGATTTCGCCTTCGGAGATGCCCAGCAGGATATCGACCGTTTCCGCAATGCCCCATACTGGGCCGAGCGTTTTGGAGACGGGGCAGCTGACAAACGTCGCTTTGGCTGGACCAAGTTTTACGAAGCCATTGCCACCAAGCTGCTCGACTACAGGAACAATCGGGCAGCACTGGTTGCGGGCATTCGAGAGATCGCTGGGCGTGCTGAAGGTCTTGGATACCTTACGGAAGACAAGTACGTCGACGGTACGACCGGATTTGTACGCGACATTTGCCCATTCACCACGATGGGCATGATCAACCGGGGGATCACCAACGATAACCGGAAAATCATCGCCGCCGAGCTGGCCAAGTTTCTCGGCGTAACGATTCCTGTGCCGGATTCCTTTGAGGGAATTCCGGTGCTGAATAACATGAAGTCTTGGTACTTCGGTTATGAAAACGTGCGCCCTGCCGACCATATCGATGCACTATGGAATGTGTTTGCTGCCGGTCTGCGCTATGCGGACACAGACGATGCCAAGGCGCGGGATGAATTTTCCACCGCATTCGACAACGCCAATGGGCGTCGTGGCGTCGCTTGGAATCTGACGTTTGGCCTGTACTGGGCGCGGCCTTGGACCTTCCTCAGTCTCGACAACAATTCCCAGGCCTACATCACGAACTCACTCGGCATTACGATCGGACGTCATGGCCCGAAGCGGCGCTGCAATGCTGCGGATTACCTCGCCACCATGGACACCCTGGAATCCAAGTTCGAGGATGAGTCGTACCCCGTCCACTCGTTTCCCGAGCTTTCCCTGGTGGCATGGACCGACAAAGGATCAGAGGCATCGCCAGCAGATCCGGAGGACGAAGATGGCGATGACCACCCGAGTGACAGTGCAATGCCAGCGGGAGACGAGGCACCTGCCGATCCCTACTCCGTTGACGACATCGTTGCGGATGGGTGCTTCCTTGATCGTGACGAGCTCGACCGGCTAATCAGTCGGCTGCGCAGCAAGAAGAATCTCATCCTGCAAGGTCCTCCTGGCACGGGAAAGACCTGGCTGGCGAAGCGACTGGCGTTTGCCTTGGTCGGGCAGCGCGATCACCGCAAGGTCAGAGCAGTTCAATTTCACCCGAATCTGTCCTATGAAGATTTCGTGCGTGGCTGGCGCCCATCGGGCGATGGCAAGCTGTCATTGGTGGATGGTGCGTTCATGGAAGCAGTGGAAGCGGCACGGACAACGACACAGCCCTACGTTGTCGTTATTGAAGAAATCAACCGGGGCAATCCGGCACAGATTTTTGGCGAAATGCTGACGCTGCTTGAGGCAGACAAGCGGTCCCCTCAGGAGGCGCTAGAGCTTTCCTACAGGCGCAAGGCAGACGAGCGGGTATTCATTCCTGACAATCTGTACGTCATCGGCACAATGAATATCGCCGATCGCTCACTGGCGTTGGTTGACCTTGCGTTGCGGCGGCGATTTGCTTTCGTGGATCTGGAGCCCCGGCTTGGGGCTGCGTGGCGCGCGTGGCTCACGGGGCGCTGCGGCCTTTCGGCTGACTTCGTGGGTGAAATCGAGTTGCGCATCGCCAAACTTAACGAAACGATCACCGAAGACCCAACGCTTGGGCGTCAATTCCGAATTGGCCACAGTTATGTGACGCCACGAATCGGATCAATCGAAGGCGATCAGAAGGAATGGTTCAAGCAAGTGGTGTTGACCGAAATTGGTCCGCTGCTTGAAGAATACTGGTTCGACGCGTTGGATAAAGCCAGAACAGCGCGGCAACGCCTGATCGAAGGGCTGTAGGCGTGACGGCGTTGGCGGTGGATGATGGCGCCCAGGATGCCTTCGGGCTCGTAGGGCGCATCCCCGTTCGCAATTTGTGGCTGTTGATGCTGTATGCGTCCGATCTATACCGATCGATCGGCAAGGGCGCGGTAGCCGTTGAAGACAACCCAGACGACATCCCGGATCTCGTCGCAGAAATCCTCGCGCATGCTGTCGAGGAGCGGCTTCGCCAAAACTTGAGCTCGGGATTCCGTCAGCGAGAAGCCGAGCTTACCCGTGTTCGTGGCCGTATCGATATGCTCACCACGGAAAGGCATCAATTGCTGACTCGAGGGAAAGTTGCGTGTCGATTCGAAGAATTGACGACCGATACCCCACGTAACCGCTTGGTGTTGGCAGCTCTCGGGGAAATATCAACCGTAGTCCGCAGACCGGCGTTATCTCATCGATGCCGGAATCTCGCGAACACCCTGAAGCGGTTGGGCGTATCAGGCTTGCGGCCGACACGATCAGAAATCAGCACCGACCGTTTTGGTCGCAACGATGCCAAAGACCGCTTCATGGTCGCGGCCGCGCAGCTGGCCTTGGATATCGCGCTTCCGACGGAAGGAGATGGTGGCGACTACTTGGCGCTACCCGATCGAGAGGAAACCTGGGTGCGCCGTCTTTATGAACGCGCCGTGGGAGGCTTCTATCAGGTGGTGTTGTCGCAGGACGGCTGGCAGGTTTACACAGGGAAACCACTCGGCTGGCAGATCAATGCCAAGACCACAGGGATCGACTCCATTCTGCCTTCAATGCGCACCGACGTCGTTTTGGATCATGTCGCGGGCGGGAGGAGAATCGTCATCGACACAAAATTCAATTCGATCGTAACCAAGGGCTGGTTTCGGGAGGAGTCAGTTCGCAGCGGCTACGTCTATCAGATTTACGCCTATCTGATGTCACAGTCTGGAAGTGGGGATTCGTTGGCTCAGTGTGCATGTGGCCTACTTCTTCACCCGGCAATCGGACAGTCAGTGGACGAAACAGTAGTAATCCAGGGGCACCCGATTCGCTTTGCGACAGTAGATCTCACAGCACCTGCGCTGGCAATTCGCCAGCAGTTGCTTGATGTGCTCAACTTCCCCTTGCATTAGCTGGCCAGAAGCAGGTTTGACGCTTCTCTGCGCCGCAGAACGAGGCCGGGCAAAGGTCTCCCGCCACCATAAATCCACCTCTGCAGCTCACTTGCAGCTTGTGACCAATCTCTCTGATTGATCCGTCGCCGCAGCGTTGATGTCTGCAGACGACCGGCACCGAGGTTGAATGTGAAATCGATAATGGCTGCGAGACGCCCTTCTGGTTCTGTGGCTAGCACAGGGCAGTAGCGCAAGGTCGCCACCAGCGCAGTCTGTAGATCGCACGCCAGATAGACCTCGGCCTTCGCTTCAGTAATCGGCGGATGCTTCGGGTCGCAGAGGTGGCCATAGCCAATCGTCCAGAAACCTGCGGGGCAGATGTAGGGAACAGCGGTGATCTCGATCCCACTCTTTACCTTGCGTTCGAAACCCTCGAAGCGCTTGGCGAGATTGATCGCCGCTTTCGGAACTTCGATCACGGCCGCACCCGGTCAAACACACGCCCCAGGAACCAGAAATTCAGCACCCCGGCCCACAGCGCCTGATCCGCTTCCGTCCAAGCGTGCAGGATCGCCGTGCCCCACCCGGCGCCGGCAGTAATGGCAGCCACAAACGCTGCCGTTTTCGCCGCGCAGTAGAGCAACATGAACCAGTAGGTAATCACCGGCCGCACGCTGACCGACAAGGCATCAGCCCAGCGCACGCCGGAACGCTGGCCTTGGGCAGCGACCGCCTCCTTCAGTGCGTCGATGGCCCCGGTATTCCATGCCGCATCGGCAGCGGCCCCAATTTCCGACATTCGCTGCGCCCCGCGAAGCTTCTCGAACTCCAGCGCCTTGTCCTGCATCGCAAGCTCGTGGCCACGCTCGCCATTGCGATCCATCCACTTCAGAATTTCCGGGGCAAGGCGGAAGGCCCCACCGAGGAGGCCGCCAAGTAGGGTCTCGATCATTGCCCACCTCCGAACAGCTTGAGTTTCAGGAACGCGCCGGCCAGCAGTGCCATCACCAAACCGGTGACCAACATCTTTACGATGGTCAGGCCTGCGGTTTTCTTGGCCTCGTTGAATGCGTCGAGCAGATTGCGTAGCTCGCGGATATCGTGGGCCGCGTCCTCACCATCAAGTCCGACCTCATGCAGTGCATGCCGGGCCCCGCGTTCGGCGGCACGCTCCAGCATCGCCTCGAACTCTTCTTGTGGAATTGTCACCATCTTCCGGCGCTCCATTTGGGTGGAATCCATGTTTTCGTCCTCCAGAAATGCGAAACCCGCCTCGTGGGCGGGTTCTCGGGGTGGGTGAATCAGTGTCAGATGGCGATGCCGGCACTCCAGCCGGTGGTCTTGTAGGCCGAGAGCACGGCCTCGTCCTCGATGTAGCAAAGCCAGCCAACTTTTGGCGTGTAGTACTCCCAGGTGCTCGCCACGCGCACGGCGATCTGGTTGGTCTTGCCAACCCACACACCCGTGGCAGCAGCCGGGACAATGTACCGGTCGCCGTCGACGGGACTGGCCGGCGGCGCGGTCAGATCCCGATCTTTGACCGAGAGCCCGACCACCGCGCCGAGCCGTTTCAGATTCGCGTCCATGCTGGTATTCCAGCCCGACTCGCCGAGCGTCCAGCCGTAGATGAGTCCGAGATTCGGATCAGTGCTTGCCATCAGATGCCTCCGTAGTATTTGCCATAGTTCAGGCCGTATCCCGCGCGGTCGACGCTGCGGGTCTGCTTCTGCCAGCTGGTGTAGCCGGCACGTACCGCTTCGATTTCGACCTTGAACTTGCCGTTGATGCGGCCCAGCCCGCTGTCGGTCGCCTCGTCAGCCGTGAGATACGTCCAGGCGGTCGTGGTGAGCCCCGTCAGGGTTTTCTGGAGGGCGTTGTTCTCGTTGTAGAAGCGCACCGCGTAGGTCACGCCGGCCTCCGGGCCGATGTTGCCCTCGGCCTGCGTCACCAGATACACGCTCTGCTGCATCCGGTCGCGATGAGCCCAGGTCAGCGCCATCTGACCGAGAATCGCGGTCGGCCACATGACGTTGTTCACCCGGACATTCCCCGGCGGATAGGGTCGGATCATCCGGCCCGCAAAGGTATAGCTGTCGGCGGTCGCGGCCGATTCGGCCAGTCGTCCGAGGCCGGTCGCCGGCAGCATCTTGACCTGCAACGACTCGCCAGAGAGGTATTGCTCCGTGATCAGCGCCTCCAGGGCATCGGCGAACCAGATGCGCGCCGAGGCCAGATGCAGTACCGGCACCGTGTCGAGCACGCCGCGCTCCACCGTGACCGTGCCGGCCACGAGATTGATTGCCTTCACCGCCACGATCTCGTTGTCGAGATAGGCGTAGGTATCGAGTTTCACGACGTCCAGATCCTGGCCGTTGCCGATGGCGAGCACGGTCGTCTGCTCGTCGATGGCATTGGTCACCGTCGCATTTGGGGTGAAGCCCATCGTGTCCACTTCGGCAAACGCGGCGCTGCCCTGGCGCGTCAGCAGCTTCACGTTGAGCGAATCGCCGGACGGGCGACTCGCACAGGCCACCAGCAGCCCGCCTTGAGGATCGAGCTCGTTTTGTGCGGTCGCCGATTCGCCGACCACCCGCTTGACCACCGTCCACCACGGCGCTTCACCCAGCCGGCGATACGGCACTTGAGCCGGCGAAGTCAGCGGCGACACCCAGGAGGTCGGGGTCGGCGACACATAGGAGGCCGACGGCAGGCCGAAGATGTCTTCGACGCACTCGATCCGCACTCGACCGTCGGTCAGCGTGCCATACGACACGCGCACGACACGCATCACCAGCTGGGCCACACCCAGTTCCGGCCAGGTGAACTTGAATACGTCGCCGATGTTGAGGTTCGACGCCTGCCGATTGGCGATCAGCGTCGCCTTGGCCAGCGGCACCGAGAGTTGCTTGAGGTCGCCCAGCGCCACCCGTGATGCCAGACTGCCATTGCTGATGCCGGGATAGTCGACCGTGGCCGAGGACACCACGCCCCCCGCCAGTTCGAGCGCGGCCAGATCATGCACTGTGATCGCGGCATCCTTGTCGGTGGAACGATCACGGTAACGAACGGTGATCTGATTGACGAGTTCCGATTCCGAGGGCCGGGAGAAGCTCTCCAGTTCGAGAATATTCGAGGCATCGAGCACCAGGAGGCTGGCGACGTTGTAGTCGGCTCGGGCCAGCTTAAGCACAAACTTGCCGGTACGCGGATGAACGTAGAGCGTGCCATCGATGTGACGAAGTATCTCGGCGATGAATTCCTCCAGCGGCTGTTCGCGCTCCCAGAGCAAGGACAGTCCGTACTGCTCCGAGGCCAGGGTATTTGCGGCAGTCTGGAAACTGCTCGCATCGATCTCGCTTGCCGCGTAGCCCAAGCCCCACGTCGCGTTGTTCAGGCATTCGTAGATGATGTGCGCCGGGTTGGCGTCGCCGTTGATGTAGCCACTCCCCAGTGCCGCCGGTGCCGGAATGCGCCGCGCCTCGATGCTCCAGGGCTTGATGTAGGGGTTCATCGCCGACAGCTGGCACTGCTGGGCGATGATCGACACCACCCCTCGGAAGGCGGGTATGACGCTGCCGAGCTTCTGCTGCAGGTAGCCTGATACCGTTTCCGCCGCGCCACCCATCTTGATTTCGACGTAGCCCTGGATGCCGCCCTCGCGCGAATCCCCGCCGAACAGTTCCGGGGCATTGACGTAGAGGGTCTGCGAGGACGTGACGCTGCCGCTCCATGCCGTGCGTTCGCCGACGATGATGCGCGTCACCGCGTCCACCGGCCCGTGGCAGATCGCCAGGTGCAGGCCGGCGTAATACCGATGGCCAACAACGTAGGATGACGAGCCACCGCCTTTTCCGCCGCCGCCCATTTATGCCGCCTCCTGCGACTGACGCAGCCGTTCAACCTCATCGGCCAGCCGGGCGGCCATCGCATCGCCTGTCGCGCGCAGCCACTCGGCGGTCACGCCGTGCTGCCGGAAGTCGTCGAAGGTCACGCCGTCACGCGGGAACCACTTGCGCAGGCCGGCATTGCAATAGCCGAAGGCCTTGGCGTCGTCGTGCGTCACGATCATTTCTTGCCTCCACTACCGGACGACTGGCGAATCTCGGTGGTCTTGACGTCGCCGTACCAGACCACGTTGGCCTGACGGATGACCCGGGTGCCGAACAGCACCGGGATGGGTTTGCCGGATTCCGCCACCGGCACATCGAGATTCCCCGGCGTGGGGGCTGCCGGTTTTGGTGGCTTCGGCGCAAGCAGCATGCCGATGACCGTGGTGATGACCCAGATCGCAATCTGTACCCACATGGTGTGCCCTCAGACGATGGAATCCCCGGCGAAGGGGTTCTTGGCGGGAATCCAGGGAAACCCGCCGAAGTTGAGACTGTTGCCAAACTTGGACTGGCAGATGGCGAACGTCCGGTCGCAGCCGGCGAAAGCCTCGAACGCCACGCCCACGGCCAGCCCCGGCAGCACGGCCGAAAGCGTGATGGTGTCGCCCGAGTGATTGGTGATCATGCGTGGCACCCCGGCCACACGCAGGTAGCCTCCGGTCAGCCAGCCGGATGCCTGCGAGAGGAAGGTGCTGGATGTCACGTTCAGCCCAGAGAATGACGCCACCGTGCCGACGAGTTTGTAGGCCTGGTTGTTCACGCCGCAGCCCGGATCGAACAAGGCATGACGGCAACCGGTCTGGTAGTGGGCGCGGAGCCCCGGCCGTTTCAGCGCCGTGAAGATCGATTCGCAGCGAATCTTGGCGGTGCTGCCGGCGAACACGACGGAGGCCACGCGCCCCTTCCACCAGGTGATGTACTCCGAGTCACCGAGGTGGTTGCGGAACACCGTGAGGGATACCACGCCGTTGGGGCGTGCCGCCGCGAAGAGTTGCGCCACGGCGAAGTCCCGCGCGCATTCGAGGTCGATGCCGTTGCGGGCGAATTCCGGCGACTGCTCGACCGCCGAGCGGCGGATCACTGCTGGCTGGTAGCTCTCGACCTGATAGGTGATCGCCTCGCGGCCACTCGTCACCGTCCATACCTGCTGGCCGAGGACGAAGCGATAGAGTTCCACCGGCTGGCCGGCGGCCACCGAGGTTTCCTGCGTGTTGTAGCTCATGAGGGTACCCGGTCAGGATTTCACGGAGAGCATCGGTACCGAGGCCTCCACGACACTGTCGGTCTGCCAATTGAGTTCGATCTGGTCGGCGTCGAGCCGGGTCTTTTCCAGAAAGCAGATGGCGACCCAATCCTCGGGATTGGCATCGAAACCGAACGACTGATTGATCGTCATCACTTCTTCGTCGCCAGTGGTGCCGGCCCCGAATCCCTGGATGGTGCGGAAATACCAGGTGCCGTTCTTGTGCAGGAAGGCCGCTTCGGTGCGTCCCGGCATCGGGTTGAAGTACAAGGCGTAGCCGCGCGAGGCCACGGTCATCACCGTCTGGTTGGACAGGATTTTCTTGGTCGGGACGATGGAGGCTTCCCAGGTGGGATGCCAGAACGCGGTCAGACGGCCCAGCCTGGCGGCCAGCCAGCCTCGGAAGGCGGCGATCTCGCTACGGTTCTTGAACAGGTAGTCGAAGGAGCGCCGCACGAAGGGACGCGCGGCGTGGTCATCCACCGCCGTGATGCCGGTGCCGAAATCGAGCACCTCGGCCAGCCGCTGATAGTCGGTGTCGATATCGCGCACCCGATTCGGTCGTGCGATCCACACTGGGGTCGAATTGAAGGTCGTCGTCGATTCCTGCTTCGCGATGGCCGTGGTGCCGGCGATGTCGAACACCAACCGGGCGCGGGCGATGGCGTCGGTCACCCTTGAGACAGCCTGGGACACGCGCAGCCTCGCCGTGCGCGCCGGTACGACGAACGATCCGGTCGGCCAGTTCGAGAGGAGCGGTTGCTTCAGGGTCACCGCATTACTCGCCACCGACAGGACTTCGGCCGCCTCGGTGTTGCGACTATCGCTGCCGATCACCAGCAGGCCATCAGCCTCGTACTCGAGATTCGTTGTCGTGATTGGAATCACCGTGCTGCCGGCAGTGATCGATGCCGAGAGGAACGCCTTGTCGGGCCAGATGGGCAAGGCATAGACGCGCGACTGCCAGGCCGACAGAAGAACGTCCAGCAACGCCGCATCGTCACGACCGACCAGGATCGAGAATTCCAGCGAACGACGCGGTTTGGCGCGCAGACTGACGCGCTGCTCGGTGCCATCGCGAGAGGTCAGCACGTCGGTTGCCCACATCAGGCGTTCCAACCAGCCGTCAGCCCAGTTGGGCTTGAGGCCGAACACCACGACGCGTCGACCGGAGATCGACAGCGTCGGTGCCTCGTCGGGAAACTGAAACGTGAAACTCGCCTCGATCACCGGCGGCCCGTCGAGACTCACCGAGACGTTGTGCTGGCGCGACTCCAGCATCCCGTAGCTGGTCGGCGGATTCGCCGGTGCAGCGAGCGTGATGCCGCCATCGTTTTGCCCGACAATCGCGGACAGCGTCTTGGGCGTGAAATGGGCGTTCCACACCTCGACCTGACGGATCTGCGTCGACAGCAGGTTGCCCAAGGCGATCTTGGCCGGCAGCAGATGGACGTGGTGGTACCAGTCTTGCTCGAACTGACGCACCATGTTCCCCGCGAAGGCCGACACGATCTCGGCGACCGGCAGGTTGTTGGTCATCGGGCCTGCGCTCAACGGGTTACTGGCCAGGGCACTCGGGTACGGCAGCGTCAAGGGTGCCGGCAGGAACTTGTAGGCCGCGCCATAGGCCGGATCGGATGGCAATCCGGAGGGCAGGATGGCTCCAGCGTAGATCGTCATTTCAGGAAGGCGTAGCCGCCGTAGCTCATGCTGAAGACCATCCAGTCGTTGCCGCCCAACGTGACGATGTCCTTGTTCACGTACTGCCCGTTCATTCGCAGCAGGCGCACGCCGGGTGCGTAGCCCATCATCGAGTAGAAGTAGCTGGGCGTCGGGCGACCGACTTCGACCGTGCAGGGATACAGGGGCGTCACGCCGTTGAATGCGATGGGCGAGTAGCTGTCGAGCTGCCGCGTCGTCGCGCTGTAGAAGGCACGCACGGCATCCACGCCCGAGGTGCCCACCTTCCACTTGTTGGTGTTACCGTCGATATCAGCCCGCACATAGGTGCTGTAGGTGTCCGACAGGAAGGCCCCGCCGGTGAAGGTGCACGTCTTGGTGATCGCCCCGAAGATGATCGGCGCGTAGGTGGTGCTGGCCGTCTGCACGACGCAATAGCACCAGCCGTCGCCGCCGAAGAGGAAGTACTCGGCGCTGCCCGACAACTGGGTCAGGGAATATGAACCCGAGGCGACGGTCTGCGATCCGTAGGCCAAGCCGCTGTTGAAACTGGTCGATCCGTACCAGGCGACGTAGCTCGCGTAGGAATGCAGGTGGACGTACTGGCCGGTGGCGGCGTGCTGAAGGTGCAGGCGGTAGTAGCCGGCGTCGGACTGATACATCAACTGCGTGTAGCCGCAGGAGCCGGTGGCGAAGAGTCGGATCTTGTCGAGGAGGTCGTTCGCCGAGGTGGTGATGCCGGATTGAAATGCCATCGCTTACCTCACGCGAGCTTCAATGCCCAGTAGTCGCTGTAGCCGGTGCGGAACACGTCCTGCACCACCAGATGATCGACGCCACCGATGCTGATGATGTTCTCGACGGCATTGGCATAGCCGGGAACGCAGTAGCACCCTTCCATCTCCCCCAAGCCGGCCAGGATGAACGGCAGCAGCGGGTAGGAACCATCGGGGCATTCGCGCGTGTTGCTGCCCCAACTGTTCGGCCACATCGCCGACACCCCGGTCCAGACGCCAGTCGGCGCGTAATACGCACCCGAGTAACCCTGCGACTTGGGCAGGTGGTTGCGGTAGGTGTAGGAATTGCTCCAGCGCGTCGAACTGTTGTACGTGCCGCCGACCAGCAGCGGATACGGGTACTGACCCGGCGTCGCATAGGGTAGGAACAGGCCCAGATGCAGCATCTCGTAGTAGGTGCCGGTCTTGGCGACCATCACGATGCGGCGGCCGTTGGCCACGATCCAGTAGGGCATGGCGGATGCCATCAACAACGCGTAGAAGGTGCCGCTTGGGTTGTACTGGCCGTCAAAGGTCTGCGCCGGGTTCCAGCCGACGAAGCCGCGCAGTTTCCAGTTGCCGTAGTCCGCGCCGGCCTCGGACAGGATGCCGACGTTGATCTGATCGGTACCGGCGAGTCCCGGGCCCTGCAGCACCAGTTCAGCGGGCAGCCCCGGCACCCAGCGCAGTACCGACCAGCGTTCGTTGGCCGGCAGCATGTCCTGCGTGACGAACTGCTTCAATCGGTTCAGCAGATCGAGATAGTCGGTGGCGGTGCCACTGGTAAATGCCATGGCTTACCTCAGTAATTCACGCACGGCCGAGCCGTTGCGCGAGAGCACGTTGAGAATGGTTTTTTCACCGGCGGCGGAATTGAGATAGTCAGCCGCCATGCCTGGATCGATGACGTTGACGATGCGCACCGCTTGCGACGGGGCGGCAGCCGGAGCCGGGGCAATCTCCGGGACCACGCCGCCATCGGCAAAGGCAAGGCGCGGGCCCGACCAGCGCGGCGCAGACAGGCCGCCGTTCAGGGCATGCAGGAAGTCCACGCCCACCCGGCGCACGACTTCGGCGCGCAGCACGAATTCCCCGGCTGACAGGCGTGCCGGAATGGAATCCGAGGTCGAGGTACCAGGACCCGACACCAGGCCGCCGGCGGCAAACTTCTTGACCTTGCCCAGGAGCGCCATCACGGCGGCGACCATCGCCACCATCGCGGCCACGGCCAGCGCCGGGCCGACGTAGGGAATGGACGCCTGCGATGCCGCCGCGCCGGCACCGGCCTTGGCGGCATCCATAGAAACCACGGCGGTGGTTTCCGAAGACTTCTGCGCAACCTTGGCGACGCTCGCCGCCGTATCGGCAGCCTGCTCCTGCTGGATGAAGCCGAGCTTGAGCGCCAGCATCCGCGCCTGCATGGCAATCCACTGCTGGAAGGGCTGGATGACCAACTGTTGCAGGAAGGCGTTGGCGACCTGCATGAACAGCGCGGACATGGCGTTGCGCCAGGTCTGCGTGCCACTCAGTATGCCGTTCAGTGCACCGCCGAAGGCCTCGCCGATGCGGTTCCACAGCGGGGCCATCTCGTCAACGACGAGGCGGGTGCGTTCCAGCTCGTTGCGCCAGGACTGCACGCGAATCACCGCATCGGGCCCGATGGTCTGTGCGGCTTGCTGCATGGTCGGCAGCAGTCGTTCCATCTCGGTGGCCGACTGCTGCTGCAGAGCCACGATCTGCTGGCGGGCCTGCGCCTCGGTCAGCAAGCCTGCCTGCTGCTGGGTCTGGATCGATTCCTGCGCATTGCGCAGGCGCTCGGTCACCTGCCGCCACAGGGATTCCAGGGCTGCCAGATTGGCTTGCGCCGCTTTCACATCGATCAGCTGGTCGACGAGCGAGACACCGCCGGCATCGCTTTCCGCCGCCAGACGGGCGCGCAGATCGCGGTAGCTGCGGGCAATCGCCGCCTGCCGATCCGCATCGGTCGCGGTGCCGGTGATCTGGCCCAGTTCTTCCCGCGCCTGAGCCAAGGCGTCGGCAAGCTCGCGCTCGGCCTGTGCCGACTTCCGGGCGTTGGCCTGCTCGATGTCGGCACGCCGGTTGTTAAGCGTGATGAGATCGGATTCCGCCTTGACGACCTCAGCCTTGGCGCGCAAGCGGTCGTTGTCGGACTTACCGGTGCTCGCGACCTGCTGGCTGCGGGCCAGTTCCTGCTGCTTGCGGGCGATCTCGGCATCGACCTCGCGCTGCTCGATGGCGGTTTTCTGTATGTAGTAATTGCGCACCGAGACCAGACGGTCTTCCAGCGCGGCGTCCAGCGCTGTTTGTTGCCGGGTCAGTCCATCCTTCAGGAGCGCAAATTCGGCGTCCAACTGCGCCTTCAACAGCGCGGTCTGCGCGCCGGTCGTGTCCTTCTCGGCACTGCCAGCAGACTTCTTCTCGCACTTGCCATTGATCCATTGCCCGCCCGATACCACACAAGCGATGCGCTGCATGTCCTCCGTGGGCGCGCCGGCCGGGGGCTTTTCCTCGGGGCGTTTGGGGCTGATCAGGGCATCCAGCCGCTGCTTCGCTCCCGCCAGTTCCTGTTCCCACTGGGCGAGGTTCTTCTTCAGCGTCGCCATCGCCGCGTCGTTGAATTTGATGTCGAAGGGCATGAACGGCACCGGAGCCTTGCCCGTATCGACCTTCTTGCGCGTCGAGTCGACCAGTTCCTGAATCCGCGCGACCTCATCGCGGGCGCGCTTGATCTCGGTGCCGTTGAAGACGAGATTGCCGACCCCGCCCAGACCGACCCACAACGCCTTCAGCGTGCCGGCCTCGTTGGCCGCCTCGCGCATGGCATTGGTGATGTTCGTCAGTTCCGGTAGGAAGTCGCGGGCCAGGGCGATGCCAAGCGAGGAGCTGGATGCCTTGAGCGCCGTGAGGTTGTCGTTGAACGCTTCCGCCGAGCGCGCCGTCTCGGTTGTGAGCTTCAGGCCCAGCCGCTCGGCCTCGGCGGTCAGTTGATTGATGCCGGCTGCCCCCTGATTCAGGAACGGGATCATGTCCATGCCGCTCTTGCCGAAGAGCTTCACGGCCAGTGCCGTCTTGACCGCGCCGTCCTCCAGGTTGGCGAAGACATCGGCGACTTGAAGCAACACCGCTTCGGTGGACTTCATGCTGCCGTCGGCATTCTTGACGGAGATCCCCAGGGCTTCGAAGACCTGTGCCCCGTCACCGACACCGGTATTGGCCTCGGCGATGTTCTGCGACAGGCCCTTGATGCCCTTCTGGAGGGTTTCCAGACTCACATCCGACAGTTGTGCGGCGAAGCGCAAGGTCGACAAGGCCTCGACCGAGATACCGATCTTCTGCGAGAGCTTGTTCAGTTGATCTGCCGCGTCGATGGCACTCTTAATCATCGTGGCAAAGCCGGCTACCGAGAGCGAGACACCAAGTCCGGCCAGCAGCCCCTTGACCCGGTTCGACTCGTCCCCGAGCTTGGCCAGATTGCCGCGAATCGAGTCGAAAGCCGAGCGGGTCTGGTCGACGGCGGTAATCAGCAGTTGCGCACGATCCTGGGTCACGACGGGTTCATCTCTCTCAAATCTTGTTCAGTTGCTTCTCGATGGCGCGTGCCAGGACGGACAACTGGCCGCGCACCGCGCCTTCCAGATCGAAGCGGCGTTTCAGGGTGACGTTCGGTACCAGCACGGCAATGGGAATCTCCGTGCCGCGCTTGATCGATTTCGAGCCGGTGCGCTGGCGTTCGGCGCGCTTGAAGCGGCGCAATTCGGCGGCGTTTTCCTTGATCGCTTCCGCCATCAGGATGACCTTGCCGGTCTTCTGGATGAAGAAGGCATTGCCGGTACGCATCAGGCCATCGATCACGCGCCGGAACGACTTACGCCCCATGCGCTGGTGCTCAGGCAGCAGCGGAATCAACATCCGGCCCGATACCGTGCCGCCCCTGACGTGTATGCCCAGCCACGGTATTCGCGATCCAATCAGCAGCGCCGGCAGCTTGTCCGGGTTTCGGTCGTAAACCTTGGCACGCAGTGATTTCACGAAGGCCAGTTTCCTGACCGTGAAATCGGCATTCATGCGGCTACGCACGGTATCGGCCACGACCTTGCCACCGGTCTGCATGCCTGATGCGACCGCCTTGTGAATGGCCGCCTGTTTTTGCCGACTCCAGGCATCGAAACGGGATTTGTCCAGCAGACCGGACGCTGTCAGGGAGAGCTTCAGCACGACAATTCCTTCATCATTCGCCGCAACGCCTCACTGCTGCCCTGACTGCCGGTCGCGGTTACCGACAGGAGATTCGCCAGTTGCCGGGACTCCTGCCGGTCGATGGCAGCCAGAAACGCATCGGTTTGCGCCAGCGTGTAGCCGAGAATGTCGGCGTAGGCGTGCCCCGCGCCGATCAGGCGCTGGAGGGTGTCGCTCCAGGCGTCGGGCTTTCTAGTGCCTGGCCGATCCGCGCCGCTGCCTGCGTCACGCTCGGCAACAGGCGCCGGATAAAAAAATCGGCATTCACCCCGAACACGGCTTCTGCCAGACGCACGGCCTCATCGAGATCGAGCCCGGCCACCCAGTCGACCGGTCGGCGCGTGGCGATGGCGATGGCGGCGATCACGGCTTCACCGTGTTCGGCCAGCAGTGCCAGCCAGTCAGGTGAAGCCGAGAGGCCGGCGGCGATGGGTTGCACCGCCCGAGCAAACGCCGGCACTTCGCCCACCTTGAGAGGCGTGAGATCGATGTGCTCGCCCGCGATCTCGACGGACACCGGCACTGGCGGCAGTGCCGCGAACGTGTCATTGCCCATCACAGCAGCACGATCCGACCGAATTGTCCGAGGCTGCCGCTCGCCGACTTGGTAAGATCGGCCAGCACCTGCCCCGACAGTTCGAATTTCATCAGGTCATTGCCAATCACGGAGAGTTCCTTCGTCGGGTTGATCGCGACGCGGTAGAGATCGATGACGACCTCCTTGTTGCTGTCGGCGGTATTCAGCCCCTCGAACCGCACCCAGCGCTCAGGCAGCGGCTGGGTGAACATCGCCGTGACGTTGGCCGCGCCATAGCTGTAGCTGGCCGTGATCGCCCCGGTGACGCCCGTGATGTCTGTGAACTGGATGGATCCGTGCTTGGCGTTGACCGTGTACTTGGTGTTGGTGACCGTGGTCGCGCCGGCCTTGATGACCACGCTGGAGACGTTCTGCTTGCCGAGCAGGTAGAGCTTGCCAAGTTCGGCCGTAGCGATGACCGGCTCGTCGGTCACCGTGCCAGTTGTAACCGCCGTGGTGGATCCGTAGAGGGAGAGTTCCAGGTTGGTCTGGATCAGTTCCTCCAGGGTGCAGGCGAACTCCCCCTTCTTGGTTTTGATGAGTTGCAGGTCGGTCAGTCGTTGGCCGGATTGGGACTCCTGGTGCTCCAGGGTTTCCACCGACAGCGACACCTTGAGATCGGGCACGTTGCCGACATAGACCAACCCCTGCGGGTTGCCATTGTTGTCACGCGCGCCGATAAAGACGCGCCCTTGTCCGGAAAAGTAAGACATGTGGTTTGCTCCTTGTATGGAAAGAGAATCAGCCCTGAGCGGTCAGGTCATGCACCAGGGTGCGATAGGTGATTTGGTAGCGCGAGGGGATGGCGGCTGCCGTGGCGTCGGCATCCTCGATATCCCAGTCGCAATCGAGTTCCTGCAGTGCTAGACAGAGGCCGCCGAAGCCGGGATCGGCGAACAGGGCGGCATGAACGGCCACCTGCAGGCGATCGGCGATGCTTTCCGCTGCCTCCACTTCCGTTGCCCTGGCCAGCGCTACCACGCGAACGGTCAGATGGCGCTCGATACGGTCGTTGGCGCGTTGGGCGATCGATTCGGCCTCGGGGAAGATCAGCAGGGCCGGACTGCTTTCGCGGCCAGTCGGCACAGTAGGCGACCGCTTGATCTGCGCACCCTCGGCCTGGGCCAGCGGCGTGAGGCGGGTCACGATCTCCTGCAGCAGGCGTTCTCGAAGTGAAATGGGCATGAGTTTCTCCAGTGGGGTCCGTAAAATGACAAGCTGTTGAAAGGAGTTCTGAACACCATGGCCGTGAGCAGCGTCCCCAAGAAAAAGCACAAGTCGAGCTTGTCGAAGCCCTGCCTGATCACCTTGAGGATCGAACTGGTCGGCACAACGCCGCTCGTCTGGCGCCGCATAACCCTGGATTGCCGGTCGAGTTTTGCGAACCTGCACCATGTGATTCAGGCGGCGATGGGCTGGCATGACGCCCACCTCCACCAGTTCCGGATCAACAACCGCTACATCGGCGTGCCCGATCCGGAAAGCGACGCGCCCGAGTGGCACACCGAGGACGAGCGCAAGGTGTTTCTCAACCGAGTGCTAACTGACGATGCCGTCTTCACCTACCTCTACGACTTCGGCGACGGCTGGGAGCACCGGCTGCTCGTGGAGGAGTACGACGACAGCGACGATCTGCGCTTTGGCGACGGCGACGCCTGGGTCGATGCCGGTGAGCGTGCCTGCCCGCCCGAGGACTGTGGTGGTGTCGGCGGTTTCCAGGACTTCCTCGAAAAGCTCGAGAACGAGCCCTACAGCGACGAAAGCAAGGAACTGCGCGTGTGGGCTGGACTCGATTACGATCCGGCCCGCTTCGACCGCCTAGCAGCGAACGCCGCTATCAAGCGCCTGCTCTGGAACCGCTGGCTCAAGTGAGCCGCGTGAGCGTGGCCCGGCACTCCGCGCCATCGCCGATCGCCCGTACCTCCCGCACCCGGTAGGTCGCCCCACCGATCACCAGTTCGTGACCGGTGTCGAGCACCACCTCGTCGGCGGGATAGCGAATCGCATAGTCGGACGACAGACCGAGGCCATCGAGCACCTCCACGTCGGGAGAACGGAAGTCGACAAGCACATCCGCGCCCCCGATCGTGGCCGGTGTCAGCAGACCGGCACGGCCGGCTGCCGCATACAGGTCAGCCAGGGACGCCATCACGACATCGTCAGCTTGACCAGCACACCCGGCCGATGGCACATCGGCAGCGGGTTGGACTGCGTGTGCAGATCGGTGCCGCGCTCGAACTTGCGGGAGTCCTGCTTGGCGTACAGCGGCTGACCGAGGGTATTGACGGTCTCGTTGAAGTCCGCCGGGGCCACGTAGGTGCCGAAGGTGTCGATCGTCCCTACAGGGAAGGCATGCGCCTCGCCGGCCGCGATGAAGCGGCGTGTGGCGCCGTTGCCATCGGTAGCCTGACCGCGATACTCCTCGAAGACGATGCCGCCAAAGGTGAAGCCGGCGCGGACATCGTCACGAAGGATCGCGCCCTGCTGGAAGTTCTCGTAGGCCTTCTCGACCTTCGGATGGGCGATCAGTTTCTCAAAGAACTCGGGCGAGCACAGGCAACGCACGCCGGTCATGAACTCGCCGCGCAGGTTCTCCTCGATGTGCGCCAGGGTGTCGACGCACTTCTGGCGGACATTGGTGCTGTCCGTGGCCAGCGCGAAGTTGATCGCCTTCGGCGCGATACCGAACTCGTCGTAGAGGTTGTAGAGGGTCGAACCGTCGGCATCGAGGATGATGCCTTTCAATGCCCCCATGCGCAGGTGTTCCAACGTGATGGCGTGCTTGTTGCGCATGGTCTCCAGATGACGGGCCATGACGCCGGCAACGGTTTCCAGTTCAGTTTCCGAACCGAAGGCGCGCAGCCCCTGGACTTCCTCGGGCAGCACCACGTCGTCGTGCGGGATGTGGGGCACGACGAAGGAGCGCATCTTGCGCTTGTCACGCTGACCCACCGTGCCGGGGCTGCCCACCGGCAGGGTCGGCAGGAGGTTGAGTACGCCGTTCTTCTCCTCGATGAGGATCTGGCGGAAGCGCACCGGCTTGACCGGGAACAGGTTGAGAGACTCCACCCGGCCGTAGCGGTTGGGCAAGAGGTTGATGGCGGCCGTAAGATTGGCCATCGAGAAGGCGGGATTCGAGAACGGGTTCTGCATGAGAGGACTCCTTTAAACAGCGTGGCGAACGAGCACGCCGGCCGCCTTGAGTTGGGCGATGGCGGTGGCTTTATCCAGGGGGGTGATGCCGGCAGGCCAGGTCAGGGCGTGATCAGCAACCACGGCATGACGGGCGATCAGAATCCCGTCCTCGCGGTCGATCAAGCTGGCATCGACCGAGGTGGCGAGCACTCCGACGGCGACTTCGGTGCCGTCGGTGGCAGCCGGATCGATCAGCTTGACCTTGGCCGTGACGGTGTCGATGCCGACCACGGTGCCGAGCACAAGGTTCTGGCCAGCGGCGACGGTGACCTGATCACGCGAATAGAGATTGGGGGCTTCGTACTTGAGCAGATCGCCCAGGTTGAGACCTTCGGTGATGACGGGCATGACTTACTCCTTTCCGGTGAGTTTCTTGACAGCCGCCATCAGGGGATTGGCGGCAGATTGGGATTGCTGAGGGGCCGAGGCATCCGGCGCGATCGTCGAGCGGATTTCCAGGCTGTCGGCTCGGGAGGCCAGCAATGCTTTGCGCACCTGAGCTTCGGAGACGCCTTCAGCGAGGAAGGTGGCGGTCCGTTCGGGATGACCGGCGAGTTGGCAGAGTTCGGCGATGGCCACCGCATCAGCACGACTGGCGTCGGTGGTCGCAGGGGATGCTTCGTCGGCGACGGGCTTGTCCGCGTCGGGAGCGGCCGAAGTCACAGGCTCATCCGTCAGTGGTTGATCAACAGGGGCAGTCAAAGGCATGGTGGAGTTCTCCATAAGCGTTGAGGGAGTTACGGCTGACAGGCGCGAGGAATCGGACATCGTGTGGCCGCGCGCCCGGCGAGCCACCAGAAAGCTGCTGAATTCGGCGAGCACGGCATCGAGGCTGCCGACGGCATCGGCCAGTCCTGCGGTCACGGCGTCCATGCCGAAATAGATGCCGGCCTCGGTCGCCCGCACGGCATCGGAATCGAGACGACGCATAGCCGCGACGTGATCGACGAACATGGAGTACAGGCGATCGACTTCCGCCTGCAGGCGGGCATGGGCCTCGGGGCCAAGTTTCTCGTGCGGAGAGAAGTCGTTCTTGTGACCCCCGGCGGTAACCGGCGTGTAGCGATAACCCTGCTGTGCATCCCTGGCGGTCTGATCGACATGCATGGCAATTACGCCAATGGAACCGACGCCGCCGGTGCGGCTGACCATCAGGCGCGAGGCTGAACAGCCAATCGCATAGGCTGCCGAGAATGCGGAATCGGCAGCAACTGCCCAGACCGGCTTGACGGCATCGGCAGCTCGAATCCGATCGCCAAGTTCGAACACGCCCCCCGCTTCACCACCGGGGGAGTCGATATCAAGGACGATGCCTTCGACCGAGGCGTCGGCAAGGGCTGCATCGACCATGCCGGCAATCTCGGCATAGGACGTGAAGCCGGAGGCCGGGTCCAGTCCCACAGTACGGCGCACCAGTGAGCCCACCACCGGAATTACGGCGATTCCGACCGGGGCATCGATCGACGGCCGCTTCTGAATGCTCGGCACGGCCAGATCTGACTCTGGCCAATTGACGCGTTCGCCGAGCACGGAAAGGATCACATCCAGCTTGGCACGGGCGAGCAGAAGCGGCGTCCCGTAGAGACGGGACGCAAGGTGAGGCAGATTCATGTCAGGGGTTCTCCGGATTGTCGGGAGAGACAGGGACCGCTTGCGCAGTCCCCAGGTCATGGCGTGGATCGGACTCGAACACGAGGCCGAGGGCATCCGCCCGGGCGTTATCCGCTGCAATCTCGCGATCGACATCCTCGGCGTCGTAGCCAAAGGACGAGATCGCCTCGGAACGCGACAGCAGGCCGGCGCGCATCGCGGTCAGCATGGCGTTGAACTCCTTCTGCGGATCCACCCACTGCCAGCCCTGTGGAATCCACTTCACCGTCAGGTAGGCGCGCCGCTGGGCCTGGCCGCCCCGGGCATAGCCCGGCAGCGACAGCGCCCCTTCAAGCACGGCCTGCTCAATGAACGCCTGCCAGATTGGCCGACACAGTTGATGGACGATCACGCCATGCTGGAGGGCTTCGCAGCGGCGGCGAAACTCAAGGAGTCCAGCTCGGATCGAGGAGTAATTAACCTGTGTGAGATCCCCGGTCAGTTGTTCGTAGGTCACGCCCATGGCGGCAGCGACCGCTCGGAACTGCATGCGCAGGAACTCGGCATAGCTCGCGCCGACATCGGCAGGCTGGGAGAATTTCACGTCCTCACCGGGTTCCAGGATCTGCAAGGTGCCAGGCTCCAGCCCAGCCAGCGCCACGCCGTTGGGATCGGCCGAGCCTTCCCCCATCAGGTTGTCTTCGGGGGCCAGGCGGGTGATGAAGCCGGCAAACATGGCGGCGGTTTTCTTGCGCACCAGTTCAGCGTCGTCGTACTGGTCGAGTTCGTTGAGCTTGACCAGGGCCCGTGCCAGCCAAGGTTCGCCCCGTATCTGGCCCGGACGCAGCGGCCGGAACAGATGCAGAATTTCGCTGGCGTCGACGCGCACGGTTTCCATGCCACCATTGCCGGACATCGGGGCCAGGGCGCCATCCTCGGGATGGGTGCGATATAGGTGGTAGGCCACGCGCCGTCCGAGGCGATCGAACTCGATGCCAGCGCGGATCACGTTGCCGTTCTCCGCCGTGGTGTTGAGGGTCACCGGCAGATGCTCGGGCTCAAGCACCTGCAATTGCAGCGCCAC
This sequence comes from Thiobacillus sp., assembly GCA_044227195.1. Taxonomy (GTDB): domain Bacteria; phylum Pseudomonadota; class Gammaproteobacteria; order Burkholderiales; family Thiobacillaceae; genus Thiobacillus. Next base: position 84,251 of record JBGAFQ010000003.1, on the reverse strand, counting down.
GGCCAAACCATCCTCCTTGCGGCGGTAGCGGATGCGGATCAGCGCCTCGCCACCTTCGAGCATGGCGCGACAGGCCAGCGCCTGCAGCCCGTAGAAGTCGGTCAGGCCCGCCGCATCGGCATCCAGGGTCCAGTCGCGCCACAAGGCCTGGATCCGCTCGCGGATTGTCGGGTCCGCGACCAGTGACTGCGGCTTGATGCCGGTGCCGATGGCATTGGCGACATAGGATTCGAGGGCGGCATTGGCCCAGGCATTGCGACGCACCAGGTCACGGCTCTTGGTGCGCAGTTCCGTCTGGGTTGCCGTCATTGCCGCTACGGCCCCCGGGTTACTTGGTAGCCAAGCAAACGAACGCCGACCGGCACCAGCGGCCTCGTGCAGCGGGTTACCGCCGAACATGCGGCGCGAGATGCGTTTTATCCAGCCCATTCAGAACCCCTTCGCCGTGGTGATGCGGATCTGCCGGGCGGCACGCGGAATCAGTCCGGTCGTCACGGCATCCTTGTGCAACGCCACTTCGACCTCATGGATCGCAGCCGTGAGTTCGTCGATCGATCGGTATTCGACGGTCTTGTCGCCGAAGGTCACGCGTTTCTCGCCCTTGGCCAGTGCATCGCGCAGGGCCTGCAACTGGACCTCGGTGTAAGTCGGCGTGCTCACCGGAACACCACGAGGTTGATTTCGGTGGAATCGGCAAAGCTGCTCGAACCTGTCGCGCAGGCAATATCGACGTACTGGACGGTCTTTTGGTCGGTGGTGGATCGCACGATGGCAACACGCTGTTGCCCACTATCGACGCTGCTGCGTGCGAGCGCCGTCCAGCAGTAGTGCACGTCCGAGAACGGAGTGGCGAAATTCACGCGATAACGACCTGCCGCCAGGCGCGTGACACTCGTGACGTTGTGCCCCGATCTGATGACGATGCTGTTGCCGACGTATCCAAAGCAAACCCATGCTTTCGCGACCCCGGGGTGATCGGCATTGATCTTGGCTTTGATTTCCAGACCGATGCGGCTGGCCAGCGCAGTGAGCTGAGATGCGAGGCTCATGCCTTACACCAGGGCGGCTTCGAAGATCGCGACAAAGTCGGTAGCGACATCGCCAATATCGGTGGCAGCCACCGCACCGATATTAGTCCTGGCCTGCTGCTGCTCCACAACGGTGAGCGTCTGCGCAGCATCGAAGCGGACGCGCTTGTCGATAGCCGATGTCAGAGCGGCGATACCGGACTGATCGTTCTGCAAGGCCTGCTGGAGTTCCAGCAGCGTGTCGTATGCCGGGTCGGCACCACCCAGGATGTCCGCCTTGAGGGTATCGAGCAAGGTGACCACCTTGTTCGACGAATAGGTTGTCGTAGTCGAAACCTGCAGGTCATCGATCATGACCGCCGTGACAATTGCGGCCTTGAGTTCGTTGATGGCGGCGACAAGACTCGACTTGTCTGTCGTGGTCAGTGCCGTCAGGGTGCCAGTGCGGCCTTTGACGGTATTGAATTCCTCAGCAACGCGGAGGACAAAGCTATTGAGTTGGGTTTGCAAGCTCATGGGTTACTCCTGTTATGTCAGCCAGCGGCTGCGGATCAATTGACGGCCGGGTTTGCGGACGCCAGAAACAGCGAGGCCACCGCTATGGGTGGCCTCGCTATCGTTTGTGTTATCTGATGCAGGGGGATCACCGGTAGCGATCCCGAGTTGTTTTTCCAGTTCTCGCCAGTGGCGATCCTCGAAGCGATCAAGGCCGGAGGCTGCGGCAGCGGCCCGGGCATAGACGTAGCAGTCCAGCGCCTCGTTGCGTTCCCGCATCTTCTGCCACTCACGGATGGCAAAGCCATTCCGGTCACGCCGGGTCACCAGTTGCTCGGCACACAGTTGCTGCAGATACTCGGCATCCACCTTGGGCAGATGGACAAAGCCGGCCGGATAGCGAACCGTGACGCCGTCCTCGGCCACTTCCGGGGGCTTGCGCAGGTTGTTGTAGAACTCCAGCTTGGCGATGCCACCGGCCACCGAGAACACTTTTATCCCCCGGCGCAGTTTCTTGCCGCCGGTGGTGGCATCCACCGCCGTCGGCGTGCCGACCAGTGCTGCTCCCCGGGCCACGCCTTTGACGGCCATCAGACGCGGATCGCGCATGCCCCGAACAAACGCATAGGCTTCCTGCGTCGCGAAGCCGGTATCCAGTGCCAAACGAGCAAGTCCAAGCTGGCAGCCGGTTTCATGCGTCCAGGTTTCGCGCAGCACGCTGGCCAGTGATTTCCAAACCTCGTCGCGGGCGGTATCGCCCATCAGCACGCGGTGCTCGATAAGCCAGGATTCCTTACCGCGTCCGAATGCCCAGACCGAGACTTCGATGCGATCCTTCTGCACGTCAGCACCAGCCGTTAGCAACAGTCCGCCAAACGGCACGGCACCGGTGCGATAGTCCTCGCGTCGCTCCAGTAGCCGTTGCCAGTCGGGCGCTTCGCCTTCCTCGACCCAGGTCTCGCCGAGTTCGGTGTTCTTGAAGGTCTTGATCTCGGCCGACGATCCGGACTCCTTGCTGATGGCACGCTCCCAGGCGATCGCGATGTCTTTCCAACTGCGCCAGCCAATCGGGCTGTACAGCGACGACAGGTGGAACCCTGCTGTCCGGTTGTTCCCTTCGGCCATGGCCCGCCACTCGCCGTGCTCCAGCATCCAGGTCTTGTGATGCTCGGGGATCGGCACCTCGCAGGATTCGCACACATAAACAGCGGTATCCGGGAAGTTGCCATCCTCACCACGCTCCCAGCGTAGTTGCTCGAAGCGCAGCCATTGCCGGTGCCCACAGTGCGGGCATGGCACAAAGTAACGACGCTGGTCGGAGGCTTCGTATTCCCGTTCGATGGTGCTGACGCCGGCAATGGTTGGCGTCGACACGATGAAGATCTTCCGCCGAGAAAACGTTCGGGTGCGGGCCTCGGCCAGTGCCACCGCATTGCCCTCGCCATCGACGTCGATCGGATAACCATCGACCTCGTCGAGGAAGAGATACCGCACCGGCATCGAACGCAGGCCGACCGCGCTGTTCGCGCCGGTCATCACTAGGACGCCACCCCTGAATTCCTTGGCCAAGATGGTGTTGCCGGAGTCCCGACTCCTGGCTGGAGCGATCAGTTCCTTCAGGATGGACGACTCCTCGATCAGCGGGTCGATCCGCTGCTTGGAGTTGCGCTTGGCCATTTCCACTGTCGGCCACACCGCCATCATCGGACCCGGTGCGTGGTGTATCACGTAGCCAATCCAGTTCGAGCCCATCTCGGTCGCGCCCAACTGGGCGGCCTTCATGAACACCACCCGCTCGACCGGCGAGGTCGGCGACAGGCAATCCATGATCTCTTTCAGATACGGCGTTCGGCTGGTGCGCCAGCGCCCCGGTTCCGAAGAGGCTTTCGAGGACAGCATGCGATGCCGGTCGGACCACTCCGACACCGACAGCAGAGGATCCGGGACGAGCCCCTCCCGCCAGGCACGTTCGATGTCGAGCGCGCCTTCGTACTCTTCCAGTTCCATCAGTCCACCCGGGCCCGCAGTTCGCCAAGTTCGATCAGGTGATCGCGCACGGCGGATTCGAGGGCCACGTGCAGTTCGTGGGCGTCTATCTCCAGCTTGGCGGCCATCTGCGCGGAGATGCGCGCCGGCCAGTTGAGCCAGGCATCACGCTCCGTGCGCGCCAACCGAAAGACATGGGCAATCGCCTGGGCCCGGTCGACCAGATCGCCCTTGAGTTGGGCCAGGCGCACCTTGTTGGTCTGCGCCTTGACTACTTCATTCACTGTCCTGGCCTGCAGCAGCGAGGTGCCGCCGGTCGAGAGAACGGGTGCGGCTGGCTCTGCTGGCTCGATCGTCCGTGCGCGAGGCGGCTCGACCACAGATGACGAAGCCTTGGCCGGGGCCGGTTTCCTGGCTGATACCGTGTTTTGTGCCCACTCAAGGTCGGCCCGGTTCGGCTCGATCGTGCCATCCGGCTCGGGCGTAATGCGTCCGCTATCGATCGCCTTCTTAACTGCCACGTGAGAGACGCCGCGATGCCGGGCGTAGGCGCGTATCGACAGACCCATGATTTACATCAAGCCCATCGCAGATGTTCTCCAACGTTGCGATTCAGAGCTTGGCTTTCCTCCAGAACAGCGCGTTCATGCAATCACCATCACCACACGCGAGGAGCAGAGCATGAACAGCAAACAGACCATCGAGGCCAAAGTCATCGACACCAACCATCGCCTGCGCGGCTGGATGAGCGTCGATGTCGAGTTTCACCAGAACCTGCCGATTGAGGTCATCCACGACGGTAAGTCCTACGCCTACACGGGCAAGGACGGCGTCTGGATGTCCACCGGCCGCGAGACGCGGGAGATGGCCACGATCGAGGACGCCCGGCTCTGGATCACCCTTGACGGACGCATCGTCCTCGAAGACTGAACTTCACCCACCACCAGGAGATCACCATGACCACCCGCATTACGCTCAGCACGACCCAGTACGACATCCTCGAACACGCCATCGACCAGACCAACGGCCAGATCGTCTGGTTTCCCGAGAATGTAAAGGGCGGTGCCCGACACAAGGTCATCCAGGGCCTGTTCAACAAGGCCCTGATCACCCGCGACGGCCAGGACAACTACTTCGTCGCCGCCGAGGGTTACGTGGCCCTTGGGCGCAACCTGCCGACACCTGCCACCACTTATGCCGACCCCGAGGTCGAGGCCGCCGTGTCGGCCGCTGAGGCCAACTGGGCGCAAGAGAAGCAGGCCGCCGCCCAGCGACTGCTCAAGGTCGGCGTCGAGGGCAAGCCCCGCACCCGCGATAACAGCAAGCAGGCCACCGTGATCCAGATGCTGCAGCGTCCCGAGGGGGCCACCATCAGTCAGATCTGCCAAGCGACCGGTTGGCAGGCACACACAGTACGCGGCACCTTTGCCGGTGCCTTCAAGAAAAAGCTCGGGCTCAACCTCACATCGGACAAAGCCGACGGTGGGGAGCGCATCTACCGGATCATCTGATCGAGACGGGGTGACGACACTCGCCGCCGCCCCGAAAAAATGATTCAGAAATTGCTTGGCTTCTTAATCGAACAGCGCGTTCATGCGGATGTCACAACAATCAACCGACCGGAGACCACCATGACCACCACTGTCCGCGCCCGCTTTACCCGAAAGCCCTGCAGCCTCGATGAGGTACTTCACAACACTGACCCGAACGCACCGCCCGAGTCGATCGCGATCGAGCTCCGCAAGGAACTGACCACCGCCGAATACGACACCTTCGCCAACACCCTGCTGGACGATCGCGATTGGCTCACCGGACGCGGCGGCCATGCAAATGGCCAACGGCAAGTCGTAGAGGTCAGCGCACCCGGCCGCACCACCCTCTACGTCGATCCTTCTGGCGGCAGCTACGGGCGGTACGTCGGGGTGGCGATTGACTCGCCAACCTCCAGCAACGACCAGGCCAATGCGATCCGCTGGCTGCTCGACAATCGCCGGCCCGAAGTCAGCATCGATCAGGCACTGCGCACCCTGCGCATCGCCTTGAGTGGCGACCGCCAGGCGATGGCACTGCTCGATAAGATCGCCTCGGAAAAATGATTCAACTATCGGCGATAAACAACTTGGCTTCTCAATCAAACAGCGCGTTCATACAGGTGTCGCAACGATCAACTCAGGAGACCAAGATGACCACCCAGCAAACCATCCCCGCCAGCCAGAACGACGCCTGGGGCTTTTTGGGCACGATGAACGACAGCGCCGCAGCAGCCTGGCCCGTCGCGATGACTGCGATCTCAGACGCCACCCACCAGCCCCTCGAGTCGGTCAGACTGTTCCTCGACAGCCGCCACGGACGCCACTTTGCGGATGACGTCCTCAACGAGATGCTGCGGGGTCACACGATCCAGCAAGCCATCGATGCCGCCGTCACCCGTTGGATGGGCTGGACGATTGGCCGCCAGACCAGCAAGGACTACGGCATCCCCAAGGGGCTGCCTTACCTGACTGGCTTTGTGATCCACTGCGAAGTGACTGACGAGTCCTTCGAAGCCGAAGCAGCGTAAGGAGATCACCATGGCTGCCGTCGTCACCACCCCGCAACTCGAAGCCAACTACGACAAATTCATCGCCGAACTGACCAAGCTCACCCGCAAGTACGGCGTGGCAATACAGTCAGTCGGCGGAGTCATCCTCGCCGACGCCCCCGGCGAGTTCCGCAACGTCAGCTACGTGGCCGACATCACCAGCGGCGATCTCCTGCCGGAGTTCCCCACCGACTGACAGCGTGTCGAACACCGCGCCATCCGACTTCCGGATGGCCTGCGCCCCGGCATAGTCCTGCCAGCGCCGCACGATCACATCGACGTACTTTGGATCCAGTTCAATCAGCCGCGCCTTACGGCCTGACTTGTGTGCGGCAATCATCGTGGTGCCCGAGCCACCGAAGGGATCCAGCACCACGTCGCCCGGCCGGCTCGAATTCCGGATCGCCCGTTCCACCAATTCCACCGGCTTCATGGTCGGGTGCAGATCGTTCTTCTGCGGTTTCTTGATCTGCCAGACATCGCCCTGGTCACGGTCGCCGCACCAGTGACGATCGGCGCCCTCGGGCCAGCCGTAGAGAATCGGTTCGTACTGACGCTGATAGTCGGCACGCCCCAGGGTAAAGGTGTTCTTGGCCCAGATGACGAAGGTCGACCAGTGGCCACCGGCTGCACGGAACGCCGCCTGCAGTCGGTCGAGTTCGCTCGACGACATGGCGACGTAGATGCCACCCTCGCAATGCGCTACGGTAGGCGTCAATGCTGCCAGCAGGAAATCAGAGAACCCGTCGCCCAAGTTGTCGTTGAGGATCGCACGATCCTTGCCGCGCATCTTGTCCTTGGCCGAGTTGGCGTAATTGACGTTGTACGGCGGATCGGTGAAGACCATGCCGGCGATCTCATCGCCCAGTAAAGCTGCGTAGGCATCGGCATCAGTCGAGTCCCCGCAGAGCACGCGGTGCTCCCCGCAGATCCAGACATCGCCAGCCCTGGATACAACGGGGCCAGTGTCTTCCGGAACAGCATCTTCGTCGGATTCACCCTCGGTGGTCGTTTCCTCACCGGCGAGTAGGTCAGCCAGGGCATCGGCATCGAAGCCAGTCAGCGACAGATCGAAGTTGTCATCCTGCAGTGCGGCCAGTTCCACTTGCAGCATCGCCTCATCCCAGCCGGCATTCTCCGCGATGCGGTTGTCCGCAATCACCAAAGCGCGGCGCTGGGTTGGCGTCAGATGGTCGAGCACCACGACCGGCACCATGGCCAGCCCGAGTTTCTGGGCAGCGGCCAGACGGCCATGCCCCGCCACGATGACGCCATCGCCGCCAGCCAGGATCGGGTTGGTGAAACCGAACTCGGCGATCGAGGCCGCGATCTGGGCGACCTGAGCATCGGAATGGGTGCGCGAGTTACGGGCATACGGCAGCAGCTTGGCCGTCGGCCATTGCTCGATCTTGTCGGCCAGCCAGGAGATGGTCATGCCGCACCTCCCAGGCGATCGGTGGCTACTGCCGCGAAGGTCTGTCCCGTCGATGCCAGCGTGACCGGCACCTCGGGGAAGTTCTGCTGGAAGCGCTTCACGGTGACGTCCACATACTCCGGCGCGATCTCGGTGGCGCGTACCTTTCTGCCGGTCCGCTCGGCGGCCAGCAAGGTCGTGCCCGAACCGCAGAACGGTTCGAAGACGATTTCGTCAGCGTCGGTGTAGGACTCCAGAACGAACTGGGGCAGCGCCACCGGGAACACGGCCGGGTGATCGATGTCCTGCCCGATCTTGCCCTTGTGCCGCATGATGCGAATCACGGAATCCGGAATCTTGGTCTCCTGTGTTGGCTGACCGGCAGCGGTCCAGCCCCCGATCGTGCCATCGGCTTTGCGCATGGCCGTCGAACTACCGTCCTTGCGCAGATGGGTTTCCTGACCGGCAAATTTGCAGGGCACGATCTTGTTGGCCTGCCGGGCCTGGCGGTTGAAGTGGAAGACGAACTCGAACGAAGGTGCCAGCCGGCCATTCCAGTCACCAGGCAATCCTGGCCCCTGGTCCCAGACGTACCAGGCAAAACGTCGCCATCCCTGGGTACGCATCCAGTCGAGCCAGCCGTCCCAGTACGGAATGACTTCGTTGTCGCGATGGATGAGGCCAAGATTGACCAGCACCTGGCCGTTCGGGGCCATCGGCAAGTTGGCGAAGACGCCCCGCATCAGGGCATCCCAATCAATGATGGTGTTCGTATAGTCCCGCTGGTTGCCGTAGGGCGGCGACGTGAAGCACAGGGAGGCTTGCTCGCCGGCCATCAGCGTTCGGACGACGGCCAGATCCGTAGCATCCCCACAGATCAGGCGGTGCGCGCCAATCTGCCATATATCGCCAGGACGTGAGACCGGGTTAGCCGGGGTATCGGGAACCTCGTCGGCGGCATTATCTTCGGTTTCATCCGAGGACTCATCCTGAAGAGCTTGTTCTGCCCCAACCAGCAGTTCCTCGATCTCCTCGTTGGTAAAGCCGGTCATGGATAGGTCGTAACCCGCCTCGGACAACTCAGCCAGTTCCAGCGAGAGCAGTTCCTCGTCCCACCCAGCATCGAGAGCCAGGCGGTTGTCGGCGATAACGTAGGCCCGCTTCTGGGCCGCCGTCAGGTGGCCAAGTTCAATCACCGGCACTTCAACCAGATCCAGCTTGCGTGCTGCCGCCAGTCGTCCGTGGCCGGCAATGATGCCGTTCGCGCCGTCGATGAGGAGGGGCTGTGTCCAGCCGAACTCGACGATGCTGGACGCCAACTTGGCGACTTGCGCCTCGGAATGCGTGCGCGGATTGCGGGCGAAAGGAATGAGCGTCTCGACCTTTCGGTACTCGACGCGCAGTTGTTCGGTCATTGGAATGTAAAAACCCGCCACAGGGGCGGGTCATCAAATGGTGGTAACTCGGTTCAGGTGGTAACCAGGGTGGTAACTGGTAACCTCAATTTGAGGTCAGACGGTAGCGAAATGCCGGGCTCGCGCCCCCCGCATGGGATTTTTGACAGGAAGGACCCGTCGAATTTCTGACCGGAAGCGATGTCGGCATCACACCCACACCACTCGCCAGATCATAGCTGTCATGCTATCCAATTTTCGGGGTTGATGTTGCAGGGCCAAAAACCGCTGATTGCCGCTGCCTGCCTCTGTGTCACGCTCACGCACGCCAAATCACTTCAAAACACTACCGTGCGATGCGTCTGCTCATTGAGTCGTTCGGCAACGATCTGCAGTGCACGTTGCCACCGCCGCCAAGCGGTCGTGCGCTCGCAGCCGAAGCGGCGACAGATGAATTTCCATTCGTAGTGCTTGGCGCGCATCCAGATCAGATGACGCTGTTCGACTTCGAGCCACTGCACCCAACGCATTGTCTCCAGCATTTGCTCGATGGCCTTGGGTGATGGTGGCAAGGGGCGATAGACATGCTCTTCGTCTGGGTAGGCTTCCCAAGCATCCCTGGCAAATGCCGGCCACACGTTGAAGTAGCCTTGGACGGTGACCCTGGGCAGTCGCCGACTGGTTTCGGCCGCTTCAGCAAAGCGCTCTGCCACCACTTCGATTGTCCACTCAAACACGGCGCTTCTCCCCATACAGGCGCTCGCCCAGTTGCCGGACGAACTCACGTTCCATGAAATCCAAGCGGTCATCGTTTTCAGCAATAACCAGGATGTGTTGATCGCGCCACCCCTGACGTTTGATGTCCTCGGGTTCTTCCCGCGAAGTGCTGCGCCCGAGTGGGCAGCGGTAAGGAGGAATGGGGATCTTCATCTCACACCTCCTGTGTCTCGATGGCCCAGTGCAGCAGTGCCAGGGCATCGGCTTCGTTGTCGTCTTTGGGATCGTGACCACGTGACTGGGCGGCGATGATCATCTCGTCCTTGCCAGCATTGCCTTTGCCGGTCGCGTGCTTCTTGATCGTGCCGACCGGAACGCCCTGATAGGGAATGTTCTGGTGCTCGCACCACGCGGTGAGGTGGCCCATGAAACCGCCGTAGGCGTGAGCAGCATCTACGCCCGCATGCCGCCGCACCTCTTCGAAGTACACCGCGTTGATGGAATGGCTGGCCGACAGAAGTTCGTTTAGCCAGCGCTTAAATCTGAGAAAGCGCATCCCGCCGCCCTCGAAGCGCTGAGGCTTGAAGCATTGCGTGCCGCTGATGATGCTGCCGTCCAAGTGGTACAGCGCCCACCCAGTATTCGTGCCCAGATCTAGAGCTAGGATCGTCGTGTTCATGTGTTCAGTCCTTTCTTACTTTCGGTCTGACGCAGCCGACACGGTTTGTCGAAACATTCCATGAGGCGCGCACGCGCACACGTGTGGAGAGTTACGTGAAACAGTGTCGGCTGTGTCAGACAGATGGTTTTTCATGAGCGTCAGTTGTCGGCATAGGGGGTATAAGCAGGCGCGGGCGGGTTCTTGAGGCCGATGCCCTGAAATCCCCGCACACCCATGCTGTTGCGCCACTTCTCAATGCCGCGTGTGATGAGCAGATCGGAAAAGCGCCGCTGCGAGCCGATGAATTCGCCTGCTGCCTCTGCCCACTGTTTCCAGTCGTTGAAAAGTTCGGCGGTCAGCGACTTGGCATTGGGCTCGCGCACACAGCACTCCTCCAGCCAACGCCCCAGTGCATCCTCGGCTTCGAAATATTCTTCGGTTGCCTCGACCACTCGCTGGGGAGGATCAAGCCGTCCCAGACGCTGCCAGTCGAGGCAGCCCTGCACCGCCCAGGCCAGGATGCCGTCGCGCTCGGCCAGCAATTTTTGCTGCAGATGCTTGTCGCGACGCTCGGGCGGCACGGTGATCGTGAACGGGATCAGGTGCAGGCGCCGCTTCATCGCTTCGTCGATGTTGCGAATCGCCGGCTTGTGGTTGCCCGCCACGAACAACTTGAACTGCGGAAAAAACTCGAAGAAGTCCTGGCGCATGAAACGCGCTGAAATCTTGTCGCCCCCGGTCAGGTTCTTGACCTTCGATTCCGCCCAGCGACGCCCCTGTTCGGTTTCGATGGCGGCAACGAAGCGTGCACCGCGCAGCCCTGCCATGTCGGTCGGATGCCGGTCGGTGCGCGTTTCCATGAAGGTGTCCATCGGCGCGTTGGTCGCGTAGTCACCGAGGATGGTGGCCAGCGTGTTCACGAACACCGATTTGCCATTCGCGCCCGTGCCGTACAAGAAAAACAGCGCGTGCTCTCGCGTCGATCCGGTGAGTGCGTAACCGACCATGCGTTGCAGATAGCTCTGCAATTCCGTGTCGCCGCCTGTGACCTCATCGAGAAACTGACGCCAGATCGGGCAGTCACCTCCGGGGGTGGCCGTGGTGATTTTCGTCATCCGGTCAGCACGATCATGTGGGCGCTGGCGACCGGTTTTCAGATCGACCACACCACCTGGGGTATTGAGCAGCCATGGATCGGCATCCCATTCCTCAGTGGTGGCCGCATGCCTGCGGTCCGCACGCGACAGCCGCTCAACGCCACCGACCGTACTGGCACTGGCCAGCTTGGCGGCCACCTTGGGATTTTCCGCACGCACGGCGGCATGCCGGCAAACGCTACGGATCAGATCGGTGGCGGCCAGCGTGTCCTCGGTACGCCAGCGATTGCCATCCCACACCAGCCAGCGACCCCAGGTTGAAACGTAGCGCCAGTCGCGGTGATAACGCCGGGTGAAGGCCAGAGCCAATGCATCCTCTGTGCCCCACACCGATTCGTCGCTGCTCGCGACCGGCTCGGCATCCACGGTGATGTCGTGCATCTGCAGGCGCGGGCCATGGGCAAGGAAGGCGGCGACATCAAATCCCTCTGAGATGGCATCCGCTGCATCCCACCCCTCAGCCGCCTCCTCGGGCGGGTACAGGATGAAGCAGGACTTGGCCCCCGCCGAGAGAATGGCTTGTGCCGCCTGCGTTGCGTATTCCCAGCCCGGCTTGTCGCGGTCAGGCCAGATCAGCACCGACTTGCCGGCCAGTGGCAGCCAGTCGGTTTTGTCGACCGGGGCGTTCGCACCGTGCATCGCCGTGGTCGCCACGATGCCGACCTCGATCAAGGCCTGCGCGCATTTCTCGCCCTCAACCAATACCACCAGACTGGCCAGGGCCACTCCGGGCTGGTTATAGAGAGGGCGCGGCTCGGGTGGAGCCATCTTGCGCCGCTTGGCATCCCACGGACGGAATTCCTTCTTCCGACCAGGTGGGTCGTAGCGGTAGACAACTGCAATCAGTTTGCCAGCCGCATCGAGGTAGTCCCATTTTGCGGTTGCCGGCCCGAGTTCATCGACCGGCGCCTCCTTCTTGGTCTTGCGGGATGGGACCGGGGGCGACTGACCGAGCAGATCAGCAGCATGCTGTAGCACACGCGGGAAATCCGTCTGCGCGTCAGCACCCAGATGGGCTGCGATCAGATCGAAGATGTCACCACCATCACCGGTCGCCCGATCCGTCCATAGCCCGGCCTTGTCGCCATCGAGAACAACTTCGAGGCTATCGCCTGGGCTGCCAAGCACGTCGCCGATGAGGAATTTACCCTTGCGCTTCTTTCCTGCCGGGAATAGCGTGGCCAGTACGGATTCCAGTCGGCCGACGAGATCCGTCCGTAACGACTCACGTGTCGCCCCGCTCTCAGATGGCAACTCAACCGGGGCATCGTTGAAATCAAGCATTCGCCGCGCCTCCCTGTGCCAACATCCACGTTTCCAACTCGTGCAATTTGAAGCGGACGAGCTTGCCGACCCGGTAATGCGGTATGCCCAGTCGTGCTCGTTCCTTGGGATGCGTGAGCAGGTACATCGGCAAATTCAGGCAGTGGGCAGCCTCGCTTGCATCGACCAGGCGCTCGCCAAATACATCGGTGATGGATGATGGGTTCATGGTGTATTCCTCCAGCACCGGTCCTGCCATGCGCACATCCGGCACTCAAAATGGGTGGGGTCATGGAAAGCTCGCGGCAGCAATTCGCCGGCTTCGGTCGCCGAGATCACCGTCAGCGCCCGATCGGACATGCGCTGGGCTAGGGCTGCATCGAAGGGCACCACTTCGGTGTAGATCTCCATGGTGTCGGCATTCACTGCCGTGAATATTGCCGGCTGCTCGTGTAACTCGAGGTAGGCTTGATAGATCGCCACCTGCGCGGCATAGACCGGCTTGGACACCGCCAATCCGCTCTTTTCGAGATCGCGCCAGGACTTCGATCCGAGACATTTGTTTTCCCAGAGCGCGGGATAGGTGAACCCCTCGGGGCCACCAACGATGACGCCGTCGATATGACCCTGCAGACGTCCACCGGCCGCCGAGAAGCCAAACTGATCACCGTTGGCCTTGCGGGTGCGCAGGTCGAACCCTGCCGCCCGTAGCCAATCAACCATGCAGTCCTCGATGACATGGCCGCGTCTGAAAATACGCAGCAAGCGTCCATCGGCGTCACGACCAGGGTCGACCGGCGCTTTGGCAAACTCGTACTGCAGCGCACGCGCACAGGACACGCCGAGACGAGATGCCCCGAGGTAGTCACGCGGCACCTCTTCGGAACGCAGGCGCTGCATTCCAAAATCAACCAATGCCGTGACCTGACCGGAGATGCTTGACGAGGAGTTGAAGTCCATCATCGCTTTGCCCCCTTCCCGTCTTCCCATGGCAAGTCGTCCTCCAGATCGGCGAAGGGGTTGGCCATCGGATCCGGTGTCGGTGCCATGCCACGTACCGGTGGGAACTTGGTCTCTTGGTGGTGCTCGACCATCGCATCGGTGTAACAGGTGACAATGGCGTCGATCACGCGCAGTGCCTCGGCTTCGCTGTAGTCGCCGAGCGGTTTGGCAAACCCAATCTCACCGGCGGCTTCGCCGAAGGATTTGAGGCACATGCGCATAGCGGCCAGTTCGACGTCAGAGGGATCGATCATGGCGACCTCCTTGATGCGCTTGCCGCCATCCTTCACGCGCAGCCAGTTGCCATACAAGGCGTGAAACACATCCTGACAGCGGCGTGAGCAGAACACCCAGTCGATCGGGTAGCGCCGTGGATCGCCGATGCGATGCCGGTTGTCGGAGTGGCCGAATCCCCGCGCCTGGCGTTGGCATACCCAGCATTTGCCGCTCATACATGGCAACCTCCGGCCGGCTTGCCCGGGCGAGCGCGAACCGCGTGGTCCGTGCAGTAGGCATCGAGTTCGACATAGTCATCGCGAATCGGGGTCGATCCGATACGCACGCCACTGGGATGGCGGCAGCGCGCAATGCGCAGGCCGCCAATATCACTGGCGCTTGACGGATCGAGATGGCGACAATTGCCGCAACGTTTCCCGTTCATGCCCATCCCCTTTACTGTGCCCAGGCCGGTTTGCCCGAAACAGAGGCGCTTGGTGTCGGGGCGGATGGTGTCGTCGGGCGAGCAACGTTAGGCGCGGCCATCGGGGCGGGAGTGCTTCCGACGGCCCGTGCGTACTCGGGCTGATCGGGCTCGACAGCGATCTTCACTACGTTGCGCAGTTCGCCACGACCATCCTTCTCGACATCGATGCGTGCGACGAACTCAATGCCGTCCAGTTCGTGGAACCCCTGGATGCGGCGTGCAGCCGCCGCTTGCGGTGAGTTGTCCTTGGGATTGATATTACGGGCGCTGTTGAGTGCAGCGCGAACGAACGTCCTGCCCATGTTGCCCCACGCAGGTCCCTTCGCGCTGTGCAGGCCGATGTTCGACCACATCTTGCGGCGGGCGAACTCACCCTCAAGGATCACGAATTCGCAGGCCAGGTAGATGCTGCCCGTGTCGAAGCTCTGCGTTGCATATCCCCCCGTCCATCCCTGTGCGGCATCATCGTAGCCACCCGGCTTGATAGTCATGCGCACACGGGCGACAGTGCCCTTGGGAATGAGGTCGAAGGATTGTTGTTGTTCGGCGTCGTTGAAATCGTTCCAGGCAGACATGATTACTCCTTGGTAATTTGGGATTGGGTTGCGGTGGCGCACTTCTCGATGAGCGCGCGCAAGTCGGGGGGCTCCAGCAAGTCAAGCTGGCCAGAGCGATCCTTGGCGGGATAGCCATAGGGATTCAGGGTGTGGGTGACAAAGGCACGATAGGAAGCGCCGTCCTCGGCTTTGATCTCGGCCAGGGTCACCACCTCATCCACGATGCCGGGGAGCTCGGCCGAGGTTTTTGCACCCTCGATCTGCGGGACGAACACCTTGCGATTGAAGTCGTCGAGGCGTTCATCGAGGATGGCCACGAACACCACGTGCTTGCCCCGGGCATGCTGTAGGTGCATCAATGAGCCGAGCATCTCGGTGCCGAGCAACCCATAGGCGCCACGCGTGTCGGGTTTGCCCGTGCGCTCGGACATTGCCTGCGGCTGAGTCTTGGCCCAGATCAGGGCCAGCCGGGCCAGCACGGTGATGCTGTCGACGAAATAGCAGTCGTATTTCGCCAACTGCGCCGGATCACCATAACGCTCACAGACATGCTGATAGTGCGCATCCGAGTACGGCGCCTCGGCGGGCAATGCCGGGTTCGGGCCTGCCAGAAACACCACCAGATCACGGAACTCCGGCCAGGTCGTCGGGCGCACACAGTCCCCTCGCCAATCCTTGACCGCGAGATCACCGGCTTCCAAATCGACGAACAAGGTTGTGTCTTCGGGAAGCGTCTTGAGTTGGGTGGTCTTGCCGATGCCACTCTTGCCGAGCAGCACCAGCTTGACGCCCTTCTTCTCGCGCAGTCGCTGGTCAGCGGTAATGATGGGAAGAGCCATCACGCCACCTCCTTCAACTGCTCGGCAACCGCCGGATTCCAGAGGATCTGGTAGCCGCTATGGCCATTGCGCGAGAACGGCAAGGCTTCAGCCCAGGATTCGCCCGCCTCGGTCAGTTCCCATTCATCGCGATCATTGCGGAACTGAAGACCGTAGTTGGCCAGACGCTGGTTGGTTGCCTTGGCGGAGATGCCGATCAACTTGCCAAGCTGGGTCGCATTGAGGGAACAGATTGGTTCGTTGGCCACGGGCAGCGCGCGACGCATCGTTTCGACAGTCAGCCCGGTGTTCTCCTGAATGCATGTCAACGTCGCTGCCATGGCAATCCCGGCCTTAACCCCCGGCAACTTGGCAACGGCCTCGCCGATCAACAACAGGGCCGTGACACGATCCTGCGTCGGCGCGGGCAAAGCGGCCAGGGCCGGAGCCGCGTAGCTCCCGGTCTTGCGAATGATCGGCAAGACCTCGCTAGTCACCCAGCGCTTGAACCTCTTCGCGGCCACCTTGGTGCTGCCGAGAATCAGTGCGTAAAGGCCAGACTCATTGACGTGGTTGGCGCGCTGGGTCCGCCCAAGGCTATCGATGACCTCGCGTTTTGCGAGGTCATCGGCATCGACGTGCTTGGAAACAGCATCGGAGGGATTCGCTAATTCCAGGGCAGCACAGACGTCATTGGCGTTGAACCATGGCTGGCCAGCATCATCGATCTGTACCCGGAGGGCGTGCGACTCGAACTGAAACGGAGTAAGCATGGTCATGATCACTCCTTCCAGTCGATCGCAGACAGACGATCCGAGCCGATCGCACCGACCTTGCGGGCATTGACATAGAGATCGTCCAGCGCGCAGCGGCGACGACTGGCAAGGGACTGCTCCTCAGCGGCGAACTGGATGGCGAAGGCCAGTTCATCGAGGGTCGCGGTGTGGGTCGGGATGACCACTTCATGCCCGTCCTGATCCCGGTAGCGGATCTGCTCCGGCAGGTTTTCGGCGAAGAGTGAGCTGACGTGTTTGCGCAGCGTGGAGGTATTGATGGTATTCATGCGTTACTCCTCAGAAGCGAGGTCAATGGCGTAGATGGCCTTGCCGGGTTTGACGGTGCGGGCAGCCTCGAACTGCTCGCGCAGTGACGTCGGCCAGTTGTTGAAGCGGGATTCAGGGACGCTGAACTCGACGTCGAGGTAGTCCTCGATGCGATCGCCAGAGGCGGCGATGCGCTTGGCAATCTCAGCCAATTGCTTCTGGTCCCAACTGACGCGTTTCGGTTTGTCGATCGACACGCTGAGCAGGCCATCACTGAAGCGAACCGTGCCGAAGTCCTTGCCGGTTTCCGCACGCGCAGCGCGTTCCAGTTCTTCGAATCGCTGCTGCATGGCGGTATGCACCTTGGCCTGCTCCTTCTTGAGCCAGTCCGCCAATTGCACGAGATTGCGTTGAACTTCGACGAGGTGTGCCGGTGGCAGCGCCTGCAATTGCGACACCGACATTGCGGTGAGCTGATCGGGGAAAATGATGAGATCGTTCATCGCTGCCCCTTTCACCGCGCCACGCGTTCAGAGGTCGAGTCGTGCAGCGCGCTATATTCGAAGTCGATGACGGCCTCGAGGGGATAGCTGACACGCTTCGACAGCTTGAGATAGCGGGGGCCGCGACCTTCGCTGCGCCAACGCTGTAGGGTCTTGGGGCTGACACCCCAGCGCTGCGCGAGCTCGTTTTCGTTCAAGACCCGCCGGTCGCCCGGAGCCAGGCTGTTGATCGCCGGGTGGGGCGATTGAGGGGTGTTACTGACTGGTGTCGGCATGTAAGCCTCCTATGACGTTGTTGAGGAATTGCAGGCCTCATTTCAGTCGTCGGGTGGCGAACATAAGAGGGACCGAATGGCGAACCACGACGGAACTTCTGGTTCGCCAATGCCGGGCCGTAGACGCAAAAACGGCGAGCACATGGCTCGCCGTCAGGGTCAGAATTTCGGGGTTGGACGGTTAATGCGCGAACCCCAGCGCCTTGCGCTGCTCTTGCCAGTCACGAGGCAGTTGGTCGCGACGGCCGCGTAGCGTATGGAGATTCAGATCACGGGGCTGGCGCCCCTCGAGAACCGACTCGATGATGTCCGGCGCCAACGTGGTCAGGCGCAAGACTTCTGCCACCCACCCAGGCTCGAGCTTCAATGACCGAGCCAAATCGTTCGCCGTTGGATAGCGCCCCTCATCGAGCAGACGCTGCCAGTAGAAGGCCTTGCCCAACATCTTGATCATTGGCAGATCATGCCCTCCGTTGCCCTGGCCTGGGCCGTCGCCAGGAGGCGGAATCATCACTTTCCGGTTCTGCTTACGCCGGATGGTCAGCGGCACCAGCGTCACACGCTGATGACCGGTGGTGTAGTCGCGAGCATCGCCACCGATATCGATTCGGACGCTACGCAGACGGGGATTGTTCGCTTTCATCGCAGGTTTGATGGTCGTTCTCATGCGAATGCCTCCTCCCTGGATTCCTTCATCTCCTCGACCAGAGGGTGCTGCGCAATGTCCGCCCCCAGCCCAATCCACCCGTCCTCGCGCCAAAGGATGTCCAGTCCTTGCCCGTGTACTTGGATGCGCTCGATCAGTAATTGAGTGATACGTTGCTGCTCAAGCGGAAAGAGCTGTTCCCACACCGCGCCGATTCGTTGCATCGCGATCAGCACATGCCCTTCGTCGAGATCCGCGCCAGCGGGATGTTTCTGGCAGGCACGCCACGTGGCGACGAGCATCTCCGGTGAGTGGAGCGCCAGGTGGATTTGTTCAAGGACTGCGGCCTCGATCTCGGCGGCAGGTAGGGCACCGATATCTTCGGTACCGGGCAGCAATGTGGCACCGGCGTTGCGCCGCTTGTGCAAGTACGGGACATAGTAGCGATAGAGTCGGCCGTTTTTCTTCTTTGTGAAGTGATGAATCATGCGCTGCCCATCGGGCGCAAAAAGCAGACCTGCCAGCAGTGCCGGGTGCTCCGTGCGTTGCTCACGTGGCCCCTGCTTCCGCCGGTCGATAAAGGCGTGCGCGGCATTCCAAAGCTCCTGAGGAACGATGGCCTCGTGCTGCCCCGGAAAACTCTGCCCCTTGTGGACCATCTCGCCAAGGTAGATGCGGTTGCGCAGCATGGCGAACAGATATTGCTGATCGATGGGGCGCCCCGGGCGATGCTGTCCGCCCTGGGTAACCCACGACTTGGTGGTGTGACCTTCGATGGCCAGTTCACGAACCAGTTGCGCCGCCGATCCATGCTCGGCATAGCGGCGGAAGATGCCACGTACCAAATTCGCTTCGGAGGCATTGACCACCAACTTTCGCTCCACGACGTCGTAGCCCAAGGGGGGCATGCCGCCCATCCACATCCCCTTGGCTTTGCTGGCGGCAATCTTGTCGCGAATACGCTCGCCAGTGACCTCTCTCTCAAACTGAGCAAAGGAAAGCAAGATGTTCAGCGTCAGCCGCCCCATGGATGTGGTTGTGTTGAACTGCTGGGTGACCGAAACGAAGGACACGCCGTTGCGATCGAACACGTCCACCAGCTTGGCAAAATCCGACAAGCTGCGGGTCAGACGATCGATTTTGTAAACCACGACGATATCAACTCTGCCGGCCTCGATATCTGCCATGAGGCGCTTGAGACCAGGGCGATCCAAGTTCCCTCCCGAGTAACCGCCGTCGTCGTAGCCGTCGTCCACAGCAAGCCAGCCTTCGTGACGCTGACTGGCGACGAATGCCAGGCCGGCGTCTCGTTGCGCTTCGAGACTGTTGTACTCCTGGTCCAGACCTTCGTCAGTGGATTTGCGCGTATAGATGGCGCATCGCTTTTTTGGGACGATCGGCTGCGAAGGCGCGGACATGGTACGCATCGTTCTCATACGACCTCCTTCTTGTTACGTGACTTGAGTCCGAAGAACAGGGGGCCCGACCATGGACTGCCCGTGATTACCCGGGCAATGGCGCTCAAGCTGGTGAAGCGCTGTCCCCGATATTCGAAATCGCGCACGCCTCGCACCAACACATGGTGGTCGATGTCATCGTAGGTTCGCGTCAATATGGTGCCGGGCAGTAGCCGATCGGCATCACGTTGCAGATTCTTGGGCAGCACGCCAGTTTCGCCGATGCTCTCAAGTTTGCGTCGTACCGAAACTTTGAGGCCTCCGTAGGCACGTTCCTGGAGTTTGTATGCCAAGCGACTCTCCAGCCAGGTGCGATGATGATGGTTCGGCCGCTGGTCAAAATGCTCATCCCACAGCGCCCAGAGGCTGTCCATCGGTAACAGAGGAAGCTGGGCGATTCGGGCCGATATGGTTGCGGTGTCGGGCAGAGGTTCGTGTGTCGTCATGTGCGAACTCCTTCTTGCTGATCGGGGTTCGCATTCACGCGCTGTTGGCTGGAGAAGCCAAGACAAACCGGCTCTCTGTGGCCTGAATTGTTCTGATCGTCTGATCGTGAATTTCTGGCGCGCAGACGCAGCAGTGCTGCGGACAGCAAGTCGGCGATTTCTACATGCGCGTGCCGAGGCGCCGAATTACTCGGAGTGATGGAGGTGTGTTCGATGTCGTTCATGATGGGTGGCGTTCCATAAGAAAACGCTGCTCATGCTATGAACGAAGGCACCTCTGGGTAACGTGTTTTAGCGGAGTTATGCGGAGCCCTGCGACTGAGTGTCCGACTATGCCTGGCAATGACTACGATCTACGCCTTTTTCGGGCGATACCAAGCAGCGCGTTGTCGATCTACTTCGCGGTACCGCAGCTCAAAAACGCGGGATTCATGAACCACCTGCCGCCAGCTGCTACACCCGTACTTGGCCGGCAGCTGATCGGGGTGGCGTTCGGCAATCCATCGGCCAGCTGCAGCGACAGGCGTCCATCCATCGATAGCCAACTCTTCGGCAGCCTCTCGCAGTGCGCGCACAATTCCTGCGGCGGGCCACTCTATAGTCCCATCCGGTGCAATGCCATTGACGACGAAGTCATGGAACGCATCTGACTGAACGAATTCGGCGGCTAACTGACGCGCCTGCTCCATATGTTCAGCCCACCCACGCAGTTGCTCGAAGTGCTGATCGATGCGGCTGGAGGCCGTGACCAATGCTTCATGGGCGCTACGACATCCATCCTCACTCCAGAGGTTGTGTTGATCAATGAAATGGTGAACTAGGTTGTTCCGTAGCAGCACGAGTTCCTTGAGTTCGTTTTCTGTCCGGGCATAGTCCTCAGCAGACATGCTCAGTTGCATGCGCATTCCGAATGAAATGACATTCTCGGATGCACCGGTCGTGAGATCGGTCGAAGCGTCGGCTGCATCGGCAACCACATAGGATCCGATGAGCTGGCCAACCAACGTGCCAAGTGTCTTGCTCGCCGTATCGGCTATTCGTTCAGCGCGAATCGACTCCAAGGAGTGTGCGGGGCCAGCAATTTCGTGATGCGCGACAATGGCCTTGATCAGGTGTTCATACTGCTGCAAGCGCAGTAGGCATCGGCCCAGCATTCGCTGAATCTCGCGCTGCTGAGTCGACAGATCATCATCCGTTGGTTGCGTCATCACATGATTCATTGGGCGCAACTTATCGGACCGGCAACTGGCCGTTCGAGACGAACCGGTCAAAGCTGTCGAAGCTCTCGCCCTCCTGCCATGACCGATCCCATGACCGAGGCTCGGCGTCTTCGAGCAAAAGCAACGTGAGAATACGGTCACGTGCGCTGTAGCTGTGCTTGAACTCCCACAGCTTCATATGAGTCGCCTCTTCTGGGCACCAGATCGCCGCTGACATTTCAGCGCCATCCCACTCCTGGTCGATGCTGGTATCAGCGGCCAACGTTCCAGGCAATGGTTCCTGTGGGTCACCGTTCCGCCGGATGCGCGCCCGAGTCCTGACGGCGCTACTGCTTCGCCATTCGTACTTCGCGAAGCCATTGTCCCAATAGACGAGGATTGCGCGCTGCTTGGTGAATTTGATGAAGCGAATGCACAACGCCTCGAATGAAACCTGGAACCGCTTGGCGATTGCGCTGAGGACATGTAGATCGATGCGCTGGTTCGATATCCAATCGCGCAGCAGGTCACCAGGCATCAGCAGGTTGCCAGCGAACTCGTCTGCTTCGCGCTCAATCTGGCGAAGGCCATCGATGCCGGTGTGAACGCTCTGGCTGTCGCAGTTGAAATTTGGCTGCTGACTGCGATGCAAGATGAAGTGACCCAACTCGTGGGCAATGGTGAAGCGTTGCCGCTCACGCCGAGCCTTGCCGTTGTAGGCAATACCCCAAACCGCGTGATCATCGGGATCGCGCGCCAGCATTCCTTCGAACGTGTCACTATGAATTTCCACCGGCGGCCTGATTTCCCGAACACCTTCGCCGTAGGGCGTGTCCGGCAGCATCTGCCGGACGATTTCCAAGTCGATAGCGTCCGGCATGCCCTCGACGGCATGCCACGCCCTCAGCCACTTGATGACATGGCTGGAGGCAATGGATCCTGTCAGAGCTTGCTCTGTATTCAAACCTCAGTCACCACCCTTACGCGAAAAAATCATCTTGAGCACATCTTGGTAGTGCTTCTTCTCTTCCTCGGACTTTCCGGCGTACTCGCGGAAGAAGGCCACGTCCTCGGGACTGGCTTGGGGTGCCTGCTGCATGGGCGTGCCCATCACATCCTCCATGGTCACGCCGAGCACCTGAGCGATCTTCTGAATCCGCTCGGCAGTGGGGCGCTGCCCATCCTTCATTTCCAGTTCCCAGATGTATGCCTTGGTACAACCGACCGCATCGGCGACCTGTTGTAGGGTCAATTTCTTCGCCTCGCGCAAACGCCGCAGGCGTGCTCCGAACTCCGAAGCCATGGCGATGCTCCCGTAGAGAAAAACCAATCAGTGAATAAAAGCAAGGCCGATAGTATAGCCACGTGATATACAAAAGGTCTAGATGTGCTCCTTTGATTGACAAGCGGAAATCCGAGGTTCAGAATCGCGCTTGTATCTCACCGCTTTACTTGTGAGACACGAATGTTCAGTAACCATGTCGCTGGCCAGTGCATTCCGAACCTCGGTAGCAGACCTCCGACGCCGATCCAGAAAGGACGAACAAGATGAAGAAGACCTTTGTCGACGTGATGCTCGAGCTGCCGGTGGACGCCACGCTACGTGACTTCCTGACGGGCCATGGCTTGTCAATGCCCGAGATCGATCCGGGCGACGCAGCTGATGCCAACCAGACCTTGGTAGAAGCGGTCACCGCGTGGGCAGACACGGATGCGCGCGACCGGATGGTGGCCAACTTGATGGCCAGCGTTTCGCTGGGTGATGAGGCGGGTCGGCAGGCGTTGTTCGAAGCCGCAATGGCCGACCCGGCAGCAGTGACCGGACTGGCGCTGTGCCAAAGCGACCTTCAGCGCTCATTCTGGCTTTACACCCATCACCCTACGCTGTTCGAGCGTGCCAGCGATTTCGATTTCTGGGCGCATCACGGCACACAGGCCCAACAATACGACCTCAGCGTCAAGCGCACGCCGATCGACACCGAAGTGGCAATGACCGGGCTGCGCCAAGCCATTTCGGCGTTCTACCAGCGCGAGCGCCAATGCGGCGATGGCTGCGTCGCGTACCTGGTGGAGCGCAGCCCCGGCGTCTATCTGCTGACGGTCCATGTCAAGGATCTGGCTATGCTGCGCCTCGAGTTCGAAGGCGTGGTGTTGAAGCGCCGCGTCGGCAATCCGAACATCCACATGGTGTTGGAGTACGCCCAAGCCACCGGCGTCGTGCGCACGCTGGTGCGCGGTGGCCAGAAGGTTCAGCAAATGCTGGTCGAGGCCTTCGCGGAGCACGTGCTGGGCGTCAAGGCGAACGCGCAGAAGATCAAAGCGCCGTGTCTGGACCTGTCCACCTTGCGCACGGGCTTCGATGTGCCTGAGGTGTTCGACGACGGGTTCTCTCTGGTGCAACTCAAGTCGCTCACCCTGCTGAGCCCGGACGGCGACCTGAAGATCGAATGCACGGCGATGCAGGCCAGCCAGCAGCGCTCGGTGCATGAGTTGCTGAAGGAGAAACTTCCCGGCCCGTTGGAAGGCCAGTGGGCGGTGACAGCGGCGCAGGTCAATCTCTACTATCCGCCCGAGCCAGGCCGCACGCGTTCCCGGGTGGTTCCCATTGAGATCACCAGCCGGGGGAGGCTCAATCTGCACAAGTTCGACAACAAGCTGCAGGCACAACTGGAGCGCTACCTCGTCAAGGTCGGCATCCTGCAAAAGGGGCAGACCTTGAGCGCACAGGAGCTGCCACCGGAGGCGGACTCGATCAGTTCCTCGTCGGTAATCGAGAACTGATCGATGGCGGCGCACGATGCCTGGGCCTTGGTGTGCCGCCTGTTCGCGGGCGGTACGCCCGTGCTTCGCGCCACGCTATCGCCACGCGAGGTCGGCACGCTGTCTGTCCTGGGTAAAGCAGTCAAGCCGACGACGGTGGATCAGTCGTTCGTGCTCTGCCCGCACTGCCAACAGCACCGGGCGCAGGTCTGGGGTGATGGCCGGGGTGGAAGGATGTGCCGTTGCCCGGACTGCGGACCCGTGGCCGTTGAAGCGAACGACGGTACGGCGCTGGCACTGAACGAGGACTGGTTTCGGCGGAAGATGCGCCTCGCACTCGGCATCGAAAGCCACGACGGCATCGATGATCTGGGCGATGGCGTGTGGCGACTGGGAGATACCCGTCGGTCGCCCGTCTTGCTCGCCCGCGATCTGACGCGCGTACTGCAAGAACCCGCGCTGTTGGATCGGGTGCGCGTGGCGGGCGGAGACATCCGTGTGATCACACCCAAGCCTCGCACAACACGCGGGTCCCCATTCGGCCTGGGCATTGAGTGGCTGGCGCTGGAGGAACGTTTCACGTTCTACGGGAGTGGAATCGCGCTCCTCGGCACGCCATCGCCGTCCGCGATGCCAGCCGTAGCCGATCCGGCTACACCGGTGAACGGGCCGTTCTCGGCGGACTTCAAATGGGCGACGCTGCCAGAAGGCGACGGCACGCCGATCCGGTTCACCGATGGTCAGGCCAAGGTGTTCGGGGCGCTATGGTCGTTCAAGGGAGAAGCCACGACAGCGGACCGAATCATGCAGCGCGCGGGCTTGGAGAGCGCCAAGCCAAGCGATCTGTTCAAGATCAAGTCGAGAGACAGGGGCAAACCGGAACCCGAGGCACAGCACGCCGCCTATGGTGCTCTCGTGGTCACACAGCAACGTGCGGGGTTGTACACGATGCCGTGCGCGGCGGCGGGAAAGGAGGTCGCCATGACGTGATCTCCCCAACCGATGCGCCCAGGCTCGCGCCGACTTCAAGAGCCTTCCCTTTGCAATTTTTGGAGTGAATAAAATGAGCGGAAAGAACCAATGGGTCGTACCCATCAACGGCGGTGATCAGTGGGGTGTGCGGGGAGAAGGCAATGACCGTCTCACCTCCATCCATGACACGCAGCAACAGGCGATTGACCGTGCGCGGGACATCGCCATCAACCAGCAGAGCGAGATGCTCATCCAAGGGCGGAACGGCCAGATCCGTGAGCGCAACAGCTACGGTGACGATCCGTTCCCGCCCAAGGGTTGACGTGGAGGCTGGCCTCGCGGGTTTGCCGTTCTGCTTTGCTCGTGCAAACCCGCGAGCCAACCATTCCCATCGGCGCACGCATAAGTGGCTGACGAACAACGCCGTCTGCGTGTGCCACGGCGAAGAGGTTGGCGTAGGTTTCGAGAGAAGATAGGGCAGAACAGGGGCAAACCGGGCGAATTAGGCCGCTCGTGCCTGGGGTGGCTGGCACACGCAGAATGGGCGCGATCCCCGCGTGATTTGCGGGAAGCAGAAATGAAAACGCCCAACTGAGAACAGTTGGGCGCTGAATTTTGGTGGCCAGTCGCGGAATCGAACCACGGACACGCGGATTTTCAATCCGCTGCTCTACCAACTGAGCTAACTGGCCGGCCGTTCGGCGCGACCGCTGCACACTGGCAATCGGTCAAACCGAAGCCCGGCATTAAAACCTTAAATGGATATCGAGTCAAGGCCGGGCGCGGCTTCCGGCCTTGGGCGGTGGGCGGATTATCGTTCTGGGGCGGTTGCAAGTCTGGTCACAATGGACGAGCATTCGCCCTTCGGTTCGTGGCGTCAGGAAAAATTCATGGAAGTGTGGTTCGTCTGGCTGGCGCGTCTGATGTTCCTTGGCATTTTCTTCCTGGGGCTTGGCATGCTGTTCCGTGCATGGGCGATCGCCGTGCGCAGGGATTTTCGCTATGTGGCGGACTGGCGTGGCCGGTCGATTCGCAACGGCGAGCGCTGGGCGCGTGCCGTGATGGGGATCAACGGGGCCGGCGGCATCGGTCTGCTGGCGGTAGGCGTGCTGGTGCTGCTCCTTGGCCTGCCATTTACAGTGTGGACGGGCGCGGCGGCCCTGATCATCTGGAGCTACTATTTTGCCTTGCGCATGGTCGTGCAGTGGGCTGGCCGTGTCCAGACACCGGCCTGACCGGAAGCCATACGCCGATTGCGGCCGGGTACAAATGGACTAGCCGGGAAAATTTGATAGATGACGGAATTGTGAAGGTGTATGGTTCGCAAAATTCCAAATCACACGGTGTTTCAGTTTTTCGTAAGCACTAACACAAGAGGGAGGAGAATGACCAATGTCCAAACCACAAAACTTTGATCCGAAGGCTTACTGGAGCGCAACGCTTCGGTTGCTGATCACAACCCTTGTCATCTGGTTCGTCGTTTCGTTCGGCGCAGGCATCCTGTTCCGCGAGGCGCTCGACGGTATTCACATCGGTGGCTATCCCCTGGGCTTCTGGTTCGCCCAGCAGGGTTCGATCTTCGTCTTCGTCGGCCTGATCTTCTGGTACGCGCGCCGCATGGACAAGATCGACCGCGAACACGACGTACACGAAGACTAAGGGGAAGACATGGATCTGAAAACACTGACCTACATTGTGGTGGGCCTGTCGTTCGCCCTCTACATCGGCATCGCCATCTGGGCGCGCGCTGGTACCACCAAGGAGTTCTACGTGGCCGGTGGCGGCGTCCACCCGATCATCAATGGCATGGCGACGGGTGCGGACTGGATGTCCGCCGCATCCTTCATCTCCATGGCGGGCCTCATCGCCTTCCTGGGCTACGGCGGCTCGGTCTACCTGATGGGCTGGACCGGCGGCTACGTGCTGCTGGCCGTGCTGCTCGCCCCCTATCTCCGCAAGTTCGGCAAGTTCACGGTGCCCGAGTTCATTGGCGACCGCTACTACTCGCAGACGGCGCGGATCGTGGCGGTGATCTGCCTGATCCTGATCTCCTTCACTTACGTGGCGGGCCAGATGCGTGGCGTGGGTATCGTGTTCTCGCGCTTCATGGAGGTAGACATCACGACCGGCCTGATCGTCGGCATGGCGCTGGTGTTCTTCTATGCGGTGCTGGGCGGCATGAAGGGCATCACCTACACGCAGGTTGCGCAGTACTGCGTGCTGATCTTCGCCTACACCATCCCGGCCGTGTTCATCTCTCTGCAGATTACTGGCAACGTATTCCCGCAACTGGGCCTGGGCGGTCACATGGGGGACATGTACTTCCTCGACAAGCTGAACAAGACGGTGACCGATCTGGGCTTTGCCGCGTACACCACGGGCAGCAAGACCAAGATCGACGTGTTCTGCATCACCCTGGCGCTGATGGCTGGTACGGCCGGACTGCCGCACGTCATCGTGCGTTTCTTCACGGTGCCCAAGGTGCATGATGCCCGCCTTTCTGCCGGCTGGGCGCTGGTGTTCATCGCCATCCTGTACACCACAGCACCCGCAGTCGGTGCCATGGCGCGTTACAACCTGACCACCACGGTGAATACCGCAGTGGCCAGCGGCGGCGATGTGTTCGCACCGGAAGCCAGCATCAAGATCGCGGAAGTACCCGACTGGATGAAGCGCTGGGAGAAGACCGGCCTGATCAAGTGGGAAGACAAGAACGGCGACGGCCGCATCCAGTACTACAACGAGAAGAGCAAGGACGAGGCCTTCCTCGCCAAGGCAGAGGCCGCGGGCTGGAAAGGCAACGAACTGGGTTCGGACAAGAAGGGCAAGTTCGAAGGCAAGATAGACAACGACATCATGGTGCTGGCCAACCCCGAGATCGCGCACCTGCCGAACTGGGTGATCGCCCTGATCGCCGCCGGCGGTATCGCGGCTGCCTTGTCGACCGCTGCCGGCCTGCTGCTGGTGATCTCCGCCGCCATCTCGCATGACCTCATGAAGGGGATTTTCGCCAAGAACATTTCCGAGAAGAGCGAGCTGATGGCGGGCCGCCTTGCCGCCGCGGTCGCGGTGCTGATTGCGGGCTACCTGGGCTATAACCCGCCGGGCTTCGTGGCGCAGGTGGTGGCATTCGCCTTCGGTCTGGCCTGTGCCTCGCTGTTCCCGACCATCGTCATGGGCATCTTCAGCAAGAAGATGAACCGGATGGGGGCTATCGTTGGCATGCTCACCGGCCTGATCTTTACGCTGGTCTACATCGTGTACTTCAAGCGCGACGTGCTGCTGGGCATGGACAAGGTGGCGGATTCCGAATGGCTGTTCGGGATCTCGCCCGAGGGCATCGGCGTCGTCGGTATGGTCCTCAACTTCGTCGTCGCCTATGTGGTGATGAAGCTGACGCCGGCGTGCCCGGATCACATCCAGCATCTGGTGGAAGGCATCCGCTATCCGCGCGGTGCCGGTTCTGCGCAGGCACACTGACCACGGTCTGCAGAGGCAAACGGACCCCCGCTGCGGCGGGGGTCTTTTTTTGTCGGTCAGACGGGTTGGGTCTGCCGCCGGAAGTCTCGCTCCAGCCCTTTCAGGCCGTGAAAGCTGGCTGCCTTGCGTGCTTCCAGGCCGGGCCGCAGTGCGATCAGCAATTCGGCGGTGGAAAGCGCATCGGCCAGTGCATTGTGTCGCGCGTAGTTGTCTATGCGGAACAGACCCATCCAGTCGTCGAGGGTGCGAAGGCGGCGGGCCAGCTGCGGATGGAGCGCGGGGGCGATGTAGGCCAGGTCGGCCCAGGCATGCCGGAAGTTCAGTCCGAGAAAGCACTTCATGGCGCGGCTGATCATGGATTCGTCGAAGGCGACATGGAATGCGACCAGCGGGTCCTTGCCCAGATACTCGAGGAAGCGGAGCAGCGCCTCGGGTGGGGGGATGCCTTCGCGCTGCGCCGTGCCGCCGATGCCATGGATCAGGATGTTCTCTTTCGCGCTCACCCGATCCTGCTGGAGCACGATCTCCAGGCTGTCGGCGAGCTGGATCTGTCCGTTCGACACGGCGACGGCACCGATCGCGATCAGGTGATCGCGATGGATGTTGAGTCCGCTGCTTTCCACGTCCACCACCACGTAGCGGCTGTTGGCAAACGGACTGTCCTGCCGCGGCAGCGGCAGGGCCTGCCAGGCGGCCAGGCGCGCGGCCAGCTCTGGCGTGAGCGCGGGGCGCTTGCCGAAGAGGCTGCCGAGCAGGCTCATACCTGGTAATCCAGACCGAGTTTCGTCTGCAGCTTGCGGGCCTGGCGGAAGGCTTCCTTGAGAATGCGCCGATCCAGATTGTTGAGCGTGTCCGGATCGACCCGGTTGCTGAGGGTTTCGCCGCGTTCGTTTTGCGCGTGATGCAGGCGCAGGCGCAGTAGCTGGATGAACAGGAAGGCCTCGCAGTAGGCGTCGACGTCGCGGCTGCTCAGATTCAGTGGCGTCGCGATCTCGCGCAGGCGCTGCAGTGTATTGGTCTGCGTACCGCCGACCGCCAGGCTGAAAATGCGGGCGGCGTCGACGAAGGGTGTGATGCCGTTCAGCTTGAGGTCGATGGTGTCGTCCTCGCCGGTGACGAAATCGCGAACCATGCCCAGCGGGGGACGGTTGCGCAGGGCATTCACGGCAAGCTGGTGCAGGAAGCGCGAGTTTTTCGGTGCCACATCCTGCAGCCATTCGCGCAGCGCCGTGCCGAGGTGCGCCGCGCCATAGAGCGGGCGGAAATCGAAGAAGATGGTCGAGTGCAGCAGGTCCATCGGCGCGCCATGGTAGATCCACTTGTCGAACGTGTTCTGCCATTCCGCCAGCGACAGGCACCATTTCGGATTCGAGGCCATCACGTCGCCGCCGCACAGCGGGAACCCGCATTCCGCGAGGGCGAGGTTGACGCGTTTGGCGAAGGGCAGCAGCACTTCACGCAGCGCGGCCGGATCCGCATTGTCCCTGGGCGCGAAGACGATGCCGTTGTCCTGGTCCGTGTTCAGCGTCTGCTCGAAGCGGCCTTCGGAGCCCAATGCAAGCCAGCAGAACTCGATGGCGGGCAGCGGATTCTCCAGCAGAGTCAGCTCGATGATGCGCGTGGTCAGCAGATCGTTGAGCGTGGTAATGATCTGGGTGAGTTGTTCGGCCGCCACGCCCTGCGCGAGCATGTTGCGCGCGAGCTGCTGGATGTCGCGCGCGCATTGCTTGAGCAGGGACAGGTCGGGGGCATGGCGGATTGTCGTGCTGATCTGGCTCAGCCCCACGCGCTGCAGGCTGAACAGGTCCTTTTCCGAGATCACGCCGCGCAGGCGGCCGCCGTCGGTGACGAGGACGTGCCGGATGCCCTGCTTCGCCATGGCGAGCGCGGCTTCGTGTGCGGCCGCATGCGGCGGCAGTGTGACGAGGTCGGTGCTCATGATGCCAATGACCGGCTGCGTGAGATCGGCCTCCGCCAGGGCTACGCGGTTCAATACGTCGTGCAGGGTCAGGATGCCGCGCGGCAGTTGGTCCTCCACCGCGATCATGGCCCCCACGCCGTTATCCGCCATCGATTGCAGCGCCTGGCGGATGGGATCTTCAGGTGCGCAGGTCACGGGCTCGCGTCGGATGATCGAGGCGAGGCTGCTGTTCATCGACTGCTGTTCGGCACTGGCCTTGGAGTAGCCCGCCTGGATGAGGTGCTGCGAATGTTCGAGCAGGTTGGCGATGCGTCGGGTGCAGAAATCGTAGAAGGCCTCGCTGAGGCGGGTCAGTTGCAGGAAATCGGCGGCGGACAGCGCATAGCAGAAGACGTCGCTGCGGGCGCGATAGGTGCTGGTGACGGGGCGGCTGGCGAGCAGGGCGCCGAGCGGGAAGCACTCGCCCTCGTGCAGTTCGATCCAGGCATTGCCGTCTGCCTGTTCGAGACCCTGGTCGCCCACGACCGCGCCCTGCTTGATGATGAAGAAACGAATGTCCTCGCTGGCCTGGGCGGGCGAAAGAATCACTTCGTCCCTGGCGAAATAGCCCAACGACAATCGTTGGGCCAGCCATTGCAGGTGTTCGACCTGCATCTGGTCGAAGGGGGCGAACTGGCCCAGATGATCAATGGTGGCCTGAATCAGAGAATTGACAGCCTCGGACATTGGTTCTATTCCGGCGTGGGAGGCGGCCATTATGGCCATCCGCTGGGTAGGACAGCAAGGCGCGGGGGCATGGCTCGTGCCCAGCGCACAACCGACCTACGGATGGATTCAGTGAGGCAATGCGGCCAGGCTGTTGAGGTCGGCCGGCAGCAGGCCTTCCGCCTCGTCGCCGAACAGGACATCCTGACGACTATTGCACCACAGCGCGGCGAGCACGCCGAAGGCCAGGCAGGCCGGGCTCTTGTAGCCGCCCTTGCGGCAGATGAGGGTGACCGTGTGGCGGGGCATCTCGGGTTTCAGGGTGACCGGATAGAGTCCGTGGCGGTGGCTGGCGATGGTGCTGGGTAGGATGGTCGCCAGACGGCCCAGGCGTACGACCTCGACGATCACGCTGAGCGAATTGGTTTCCATCACGATGCGCGGCGTGATGGCCATCTCGCGACAGTACTGGTCGATGTGCCGGCGCAGCGCGAAATCCGGATTCAGCAGGATCAGCGACTCGTGCTCCAGCGCCTGTACGCTCAGGGCCTCGTCCTGGCCG
This sequence comes from Thiobacillus sp., assembly GCA_044227195.1. Lineage (GTDB taxonomy): Bacteria > Pseudomonadota > Gammaproteobacteria > Burkholderiales > Thiobacillaceae > Thiobacillus. Next base: position 52,506 of record JBGAFQ010000003.1, on the reverse strand, counting down.
GCGCGCGGGTGGGTCTTGCCGACGGCGAGGTTGAGCGTCTCGGTGAACAGGATGTTGGTCTCGATTTCGTGCGAGCGCGCTTCGGTCGAGAGCACGTTGGAAAAGGAGATGCCCATGTCGAGCACGCCTTCCGCGACTTCCGTCTCGACCGCGTCCTGCGGCATTTCCTGGGTGCTGACGGTGATCCCGGGATAGCGGGTATTGAAGTATTCCAGCAGCGGGCTGACGAGGTGGTCGGTGATGGGCGTCATGCCGAGGCGCAGCGAGCCGCGGCTCAGGTCCTGCAGTTCGTGGATGGCCCGCTTGCCCTCTTCAAGTTCGCGCAGGGCGCGCCGGGCGTAATGCAGGTAGACCTCGCCCGCCGCAGTCAGGCGCACGTTGCGTCCGCTGCGATCGAGCAGTTGTACGTCGAGCGCGTCCTCGAGCTGCTTGATCTGCTGCGATAGCGTGGGCTGCGAGACGAACAGCATTTCCGCCGCACGGGTGAAGCTCTGCAGGTCGGCGACGGCGATGAGGTAGCGAATCGAACGCGGGAAGACGAGATTGCGATCCATAGTGAATCCCTATAGCACTCATCGGAATTTAGTCTTGGACACGGGTAGTACCAATGTGCCATGCGCGTGTTCCCGAAACGGGATCCCCGGCTGGTCGCCAGTCTGACAGGGTCCGGTACGCCGGACAAAACGTTTCATCGTGAGTGCAGCAAATTAGGAGGAAACATCATGCACATTGAACCGGGTATTGTTGATGGCGCCAAGATCGTACTGAGCTACGGCACCGCGGCGGGCGTGCTGGGCTATGCGACCAGGCTCGCATGGAACACTGTCAGGCAGGAAGGCATGGTGCCGCTCAGCATCCGCAGTCTGATCGCCGCGCTGCTCGTATTCTGCTTTTTCGAGGTCTTCCCGCATCAACCGGTCGGCGTATCCGAGGTCCACCTCATCCTGGGTTCGACGCTCTTCCTCGTATTCGGCGCCGCGCCGGCCGCCATCGGCCTCGCGCTTGGCCTGCTCACGCAGGGGTTCTTCTTCGCGCCGTGGGACCTGCCGCAGTACGGCATGAACGTGACGACCCTGCTGGTGCCCCTGTTCGCGCTGAGCGCACTGGCCCGCCGCATCATCCCGGCCGACACCGCCTACAAGGACGTGAGCTACAGCCAGTGCCTCGCGCTGTCGACCGCCTATCAGGGAGGCGTGGTTGCCTGGGTTGCCTTCTGGGCGATCTATGGCCAGGGCGTGGGTGCGGCGAATCTGGCCCAGATCGGCACCTTCGGCATGGCCTACATGACGGTCGTGCTGGTCGAGCCGCTGCTGGACCTGGCGGTGCTTGCTGCCGCGAAGGCGCTGCACCGGTTCCGCGCCAGCGCGGTGTTCCATTCGCGCCTGTATCACGCAGCTGTCCAGGCGTAAAGCCGGGGCGGCGCCGGGAAGACACGCGGATCGGGTGTCTTCCCGGGGTGATCTTCTGATTCTGGACTGGCCGCCGCGCGGCGCCGCAGTATCCGGCGGCGGGTCCGGCGAAACGCAGGGAGTTGCGTGAATGAACAAGGCAGAAATGAAAGAGGCGATTCTCGAAGCCAAATTCGGGAAGAGCCTGAAGTGGAGCGACATCGCGAAGGCGGCAGGTCTGTCGGACGAGTTTGTCTGCTCGGCGTGCATGGGCATGAACCATCTGGAAAAGCCGCAGGCGGATGCGGTTGCCGCGGTTCTGGGGCTGGGCCCCGACGTGTCGACCGCCCTGCAGCGCTTTCCGCTCAAGAGCTGGGACCGGGTCGTGCCGACCGATCCCTTGATCTATCGCTGGTACGAAATGCTCAATGTGTACGGCGAAACCATCAAGGAGATGATCAACGAGAAATTCGGCGACGGCATCATGAGTGCGATCGATTTCACGATGAACATCGACCGGCAGGAGGACCCCAAGGGCGACCGCGTGCTGGTCACGATCAGCGGGAAATTCCTGCCCTACAAGTCCTGGTAGGCGCACGATGCGCCTGCGTCAGGTCCTGGTTTCCGGCATGCCTTCCCTCTGACGGACGGGCGGCACGGAGCGGATCCAGGGCATGTTCGCCGGCGCGATGATCAACTCCTGCGGTTGCGTGGCCTTCGGCGCGGCGCAGGAAACGGTGGCAACTGCGTATGGCCTGGCGGAACCGGCCACCGGAAACGAACTAGGGCTCCTCAAATCCGACTGCTCCTCCTGTGTCGGATGCACTAGGGTTGCCGCCTCTTCACGGGGCGGCTTTTTTTTGTGTGGCCGGCGCCGCAGGGCGCGGCCTGGCGAAGCGGCGCGCCGTGCCCGGCGACAGAAGCAGGCAGGCTCGAATCGCAGACGAGGTGAATATGGCTGCACGTGATCCCCATCGGTTCATCAACGAACTCGATGACGCCGCGCTGGAAAGGCTCGTGACCAGGCTCGAAAGCCGGGCGCGGGACGACGTGTTCGCGCGCCTGCTCGACAAATACGTCGCGCATCTCGCCATTCCGTCGAAGGCCCGGGTGCTGGAAGTGGGCTGCGGCACCGGCGCGGTGCTGCGTGCCATCGCACGCCGCAGCGATTTCGGCGGCCAGGCGACGGGCGTCGACCAGTGTCCCACCTTCGTCGAGACCGCGAGCCGGTTCGCGCAGGATGAACGGGTCGGCGACTGCCTCGATTTCCGCGTTGGCGACGCGCATCGCCTCGATTTTCCTGCTGGCACCTTCGACGTCGTGATCGCGCACACGCTGATCAGCCACGTCACCGCGCCGCTCGCCGTGCTGGGCGAAATGGCGCGCGTCGTGCGCCCGGGCGGCTCGGTGGTGATCTTCGACGGCGACTACGCCTCCCTCACCTATGCGTTCGCGGATCACGATTTCGGGCATCAGATGGACATGGCGCTTGCCACCGCCACTTTCAACAACCCGCGCATCATGCGCGACCTGCCGCGCCTGTTGCCGGAACTGGGACTGAAGCTCGCCGCGGGCTGGGGCGACGCGGTAGCCGAGATCGGCCAGGGCAGCTATTTCAGATCCTTCGCGGAAACCTACGTGCCCTACGTCAAGCGTGCCGGCGTGCTGCCCGAGCAATCGATCGACATCTGGTTCGACACGCAGCTGCGCGCGATGCTGAACGGCACTTTCTTCGCGGCATGCAACTACTACACGTACATCACCCGCCGGGTATGAACGTCTTCCCTGTCGCCCGCCCGCGCGCATGCGTACGCGGCGACGACGCTATAGGTGCCAAGCAGGATTTGCACGCTCAAACAGTATTTCTTGTTATAGCCAACCCCTATGGAGCTTATCGAAATTAAGTCTTGGAAATGAAAAAACGAATAGCGCATAGTGAATGGCATCAGCGATGGATAACGCGGTCTTGTGTTTCGGAAATGTGAATGAGCCAGCCGTGCTTCGCATCGTTGAACAAGCCGGCGTTCCGTTGAATCCAGCGTTGATTGCGCAGCAAGACAAGTCGACCAGTTTGCAAACCAGATAAGGAGTCGAAAACCATGTCATCGTCCACCCGAGAAGAAGTGCTCCGACATCTTCAGACGACCCCGCAACTGCAGCCCGCGTTGCACAAGCAGACCCAGGCACCCGCCCCCACCGAAATCGATCACACCCTGTACAGGGCCTATACGCGCACTCCGCACGACGTCGGCGGCGAGCCGGACATCCCCATCCAGTTTCACGAGAAGGAAGAGGAGGTCTGGGAACTGAATACGTTCGCGACCTGCGAATGCCTCGCCTGGCGCGGCGTGTGGACGGCCGAAGAGCGTCGCCGCAAGCAGAACGTCGACGTCGGCCAGACGGTGTACCTGGGCATGCCCTACTACGGCCGCTGGCTGATGACCGCCGCCCGCATCCTGGTGGACAAGCAGTACTGCACGCTGACCGAACTGCACAACAAGATGGCGGAACTGAAAGCGCGCGTCGCGTCCGGCCAGGGGCTGGGCGAATACCTGCCGCCGAAGAACAAGTAATCCGAGAGGGGAACAAGATGAGCCACAAACCCGAATGGGACCGCACCCACCACGCCAAGATGGCCACCGGCATCGGCGATCCGCAATGCTTCAAGGGCATGGCCGGCGCACCCAGGTTCAAGGAAGGCGACCGCGTCCGCATCAAGGACCTGCCCGACCTGTTCTATACCCGCACCATGACCTACACCCGCGGCGCCACCGGCACCGTCGTCAAGCTGGTGTACGAGAGCCCGGCTGCCGAGGACGAAGCCTTCGGCAACGAAGACCACGTGGAGTGGTTCTACAGCATCGTCTTCACGCAGAAGGAACTGTGGCCGGAATACAGCGACACCTTCTCGAACGACACGCTGGAGACCGAGATCCCCGAGCGTTATCTCGAAAAGGCCTGAACCGGCCCGCGGAACATTAGATAAAGGATAGAGAGATGTCAGCAGATCACGACCACGATCACGATCACGGCCACAGCCACGACCACAAACCCGCCCCGATGGTGGAGGAAGTCAGCGATTTCGAGATTCTCGAAATGGCCGTGCGCGAACTGGCCATCGAAAAAGGCCTGTTCTCCGCCGAGGACCACCGCGTCTGGAAGGAATACGTCCACACCCTCGGCCCGCTGCCGGCCGCGCGCCTGGTGGCGAAGGCCTGGCTCGACCCCGAGTACAAGAAGCTCTGCATCGAGAACGGCGTCGAGGCGAGCAAGGCGGTCGGCGTCAACTGGGTGACCAGCCCGCCGACCCAGTTCGGCACACCGAGCGACTACTGCAACCTGCGTGTCCTGGCGGATACCCCGACCCTGAAGCATGTCGTGGTCTGCACGCTGTGTTCCTGCTATCCGCGTCCGATCCTGGGCCAGTCGCCCGAGTGGTACCGCACGCCGAACTATCGCCGTCGCCTGGTCCGCTGGCCGCGCCAGGTGCTCGCCGAGTTCGGCCTGCAGTTGCCGCCCGAAGTCCAGATCCGCGTCGCCGATTCGAACCAGAAGACCCGCTACATCGTGATGCCCGAGCGTCCCGCCGGAACCGAAGGCTGGACCGAGGATCAGCTGGCCGAGATCGTCACCCGCGACTGCCTGATCGGCGTGGCCGTGCCCAAGCCGGGCATCACCGCCAACGCCAAGCGTCCGGTGCTCAAGGCGAATCGCCCGGTGCACCACGACCACTGAACCGCGAAGTTCGACCCGAACCAAGGAGTGAACCATGGGCATGCTTGAAAACAGCGCAGCTGACCATACCGGATGGCAGGGCACGGACGTGAACCCCATCCCCGTGCTGGAGGAAGTCCGCGCCCGCGGACGCGTCTGGGAGGATCTGGCGACGCAGTACGGCGTCACCAATCCGGATCCGCCATGGAAGATCGATCTGGAGGCGACCTGCGACATGCTCGCCGCCGACTCCTGCGTCAAGCCTTACGACGAGGTGGAGCCCGGCTCGTGCGTGCTGCCCTCGCTGGAACGCCGTGCCGAGGAAGACGACCTGTCCGAGACGATCTACGAGGACGTTCCCTTCCCCGAGCGGCAGTTGCTGGCGCTGGCGCATTCCATGCTCAAGCGCGGCCTGTTCACCGAGGAAGAGCTTGCGGAGCAGATGCGGATAGTGAGCGAGAAGCTGAACAGCGTTTGAACGGCTGCACCGGGCGCACGGTCATGCCGCACCGCCCGGCGCAGGAAACCCGGGACAGGCGGTGCGGAGAACGGCCCTTCCCGGAGAAATAACGGAATGACTGCGACGTGCGGCAGTGCCGGGCGCGCGGTTGGAGAGGAATAACAGATGTCCATACGTGGTACCGAAATCAGGATCGAAGGACTGTCGCAGCGCTATCCCACGCGCAAGGTCCCGACCTTCAACCGCGTCGATCTGGTGTCGCCCCCGGGCGAGGCCCTGGCGATCATCGGCCGTTCAGGCTGCGGAAAATCCACCCTGCTGCACATCCTGGCCGGCATCACCAAGGGTACCGAGGGCCGGGTGCTGCTGAACAGCACCGAGGTCAACGGACCTTCACCGCGCTGGGTCATGATGTTCCAGGCGCCGCACCTCTATCCCTGGATGAGCGTCACCCAGAACGTCGGCGTGGGCCTCACCTTTGCGCGCTGGGGCAAGAAGGAAATCGAGGAGCGGGTGACCGAGGCCATCCGTCTGGTCGAGCTGCAGGATTTCGCCCTGGCCAACGTGCAGGATCTGTCCGGCGGCCAGCAGCAACGCGTGGCGCTCGCCCGTTCCCTGGTGATGGAACCGGAACTGCTGCTGCTCGACGAGCCCTTCTCCGCACTCGACGCCTTCACCCGCGCGGCCCTGCAGAAGGACGTGCGTGCCATCTCCAAGCGGCTCGGCTTCAACATCGTGATCGTGACCCACGACATCGACGAGGCCGTCATCATGGCCGACCGCGCCGTGATCATGGCGGGCTCCCCGGGCGACATCGTGCACGAACTGGATGTCGATCTGCCCGACCCGCGCGACCGCACCGACCCCGAAGTGCAGAAGCTGCGCGCGCGCCTGATGGCCACCTTTCAGGAGGCGGCGAACTACAAGAAGCCGGAGGCGGCACTTGCAGGGGCAGGCAGGCGCTGATTGTTCCAGCGGAATTGTCCGGAGCCTTGCTAGCGGGTCCGGGCGCGATCAGGTCGGGCGACCGGCTATATAACTTAGGAGACCGAGAATGAAGAAATATCGTGACGAAGCGCATTCCCAGCCGCGCGCGCTGGTGCATGTCGACGGATGTTCCTGCGGTACCTGCGGCAAGTCCAAATCGGTCGATCCCCGCCTGCAGCAGATGATGCCTGAGAATCCGGACGTCGCGGACGGCATGGAGGATCCCAGTCTCGCACTCAATTACGATCCCCTGTTCGGTTCCGCGCTCGGTACGGGCGTCAGCCGCCGCGACATGCTCAAGATGGCGGGCCTGGCCGCGATGGGCGCGATGGGGGGCATGATGTCCTCGATGCCGGCCTTTGCCGCACAGAAGAAGGCGGACGGCAAGAAATTCACCAAGCCCTTCGATCCGGTGCTCAAGATCGGCTACATCCCGATCACCGACGCCGCCACGCTGCTGGTCGCGCACGAGATGGGCTTCTTCAAGCGCTACGGCATCGAGTCCGAGCCGCCGACCCTGATCCGCGGCTGGTCGCCGCTGGTCGAGGCCTTCTCCTCGCAGCGCTTCAACCTCACGCACATGCTGAACCCGATCCCGGTCTACATGCGCTACAACAACAACTTCCCGGTCAAGATCACGGCCTGGAACCACACCAACGGCTCCGCGATCATCGTCAGCAAGAAGGCGAACATCAAGACCGTGAAGGACCTCGGCGGCAAGCAGTTCGCCGTGCCCTACTGGTATTCGATCCACAACATCATCTCGCAGAAGATGATGCGTGATGCCGGTCTGACCCCGGTGATCCGCCCGCAGGACGCCAAGCTCGCGGCCAACGAGGTCAACCTGCTGGTGCTGAACCCGCCCGACATGCCGCCGGCCCTGGCGGCCGGCCAGATCCACGGCTACTGCGTGGCGGAGCCGTTCAACGCGCTGGGCGAACTCAAGGCCGGCGGCGAAGTGCTGCGCTTCACCGGCGACGTCTGGAAGGGCCACCCCTGCTGCGTGGTGGTCATGCACGAGGACGACGCGATGGATCCGGCGCGTGCGCAGTGGGCGCAGGGCGTGCACAACGCGATCGTCGACGCGCAGCTGCACCTCGGCGCGAACCGCAAGGCGATGGCGCAGATGCTGTCCAAGGACGGCAAGAAATACCTGCCGTTCCCGCAGGAGGTCGTCGAACGCGCGCTCATGTTCTACGACGTGGCCGACTATTCCAACCCGCCTGCCATCAAGCATCCGGAATGGGAGCAGAGCCGCATCAACTTCCAGGGCTGGCCGTTCCCGAGCGCCACCAAGCAGATCGTCACCGAAATGAAGACGACCCTGGTCGGCGGCGAACTCGACTTCCTGAAGAAGCTCACGCCCGATTTCGTGGCCAAGGACCTGGTGCAGTACAGCTACATCAAGAAGGCGCTCGACGAGCGTCCGAAGTGGAAGTGGGATCTCAGCGTGCCGCAGAAGGGCAATCCGTTCGAGCGCAAAGAGGTGATTGAGCTATGAACGTTGCAGCAACCCCCGCCCGCCAGGGCGGGCTTTGGGGCGCAGGGCAGTACGCTCTGCAGCGCCTGGGGTGGGCGCTCGGCGGCCTGTCCATCCTGGCGGCGCTGTGGCTGATCGCCGGCCATTTGATCAGCAGCAGCCCGGCCACCGCGTCGTACTCGACATTCGGCCTGATCCCGACGCTGCAGGCATTCCCCGACATGTGGGCGGCGGGCAAGATCCAGAACGCTTCGATGGCGAGCGGTTACCGCCTGGGCTCCGGGCTGCTGATCGCGATCCTGATCGGCGTTCCGATCGGGGTGCTGGTGGGCCGGATCAAGTGGTTCGCGGCTTACAGCAACTCGCCGTTCCAGTTCGTGCGCATGATCAGCCCGCTGGCCTGGATGCCGATCGCCGTGCTGGTGTTCTCGACCTGGAATGGGTCGATCATTTTCCTGATCGCGATCGCCTCGGTGTGGCCGGTCCTGTTCGCGACCGCGGCTGGCCTGGCGAAGGTCGATCCCGCCTGGTTCAAGGTGGCGCGCAACCTGGGCGCAAACCCGCTGCAGATGCTGACCCGGATCATCATGCCGGCGATCGCCTTCGACGTGTTCTCCGGTATTCGCCTGGCCCTGGGCGTTGCGTGGATCGTGCTGGTGCCGGCCGAATATCTCGGCGTGACCTCGGGTCTCGGCTATGCGATCGAAGACTCGCGCGAAACCCTGACCTACAACCATCTGACCGCACTCGTGCTGACCATCGGCGTGATCGGCTATGTGCTGGACAGCATTCTGGTGATGCTGATCAAGCGCTTCAGCTGGCATCGTGGAGGTGCAGGATGAACAGTGCAGCCCTTTGCGGAGACAACAAGTTGGTGACGATCGTCGAACAGGAAACCGGGATCGAGCGGATGCCCGTGAGCGCGCTGTCCCCCATGCCGGTCGGCTCCCGGGAGGGGTTTCAAGCATGAATGGAAATACTGCAATGGCGGGCAGCATGATCGGCGCCGGCGTGTCGGGAAACTGCCTGTCGCGCGTTCTGAAGGCGACTGCGCACAACTCGATGCACCTGATCGTGGGTCTGATCGTGCTGATGGCGGTCTGGTGGGCGGCGATCTACTACGTCACGCTGGATCCGGCCATGTCCCAGTTCAAGGACTTCTCCCCGGTTTCGACGCTGAAGGCCTTCCCTGAAATCTGGGAACACGGGACGATCCAGGCGGCCCTGGAACACAGCGGCTACCGCCTCGGGATGGGCCTGGGGCTGGCCATCGCGATCGGCGTGCCGGTCGGCATCGCCTTCGGGCGGGTGCGCTGGTTCCAGAACCTGTTCAACGTGCCCTTCCAGTTCCTGCGCATGATCAGTCCGCTGTCCTGGGAACCGATCGCGGTGGTCGTGTTTACCGGCTGGGAAGAAGCGATCGTCTTCCTGATCGCGATCGCCTCGGTGTGGCCGGTCGTGTTCTCGACTGCAGCCGGCCTGTCCAAGGTGGACCCCAACTGGTTCAAGGTGGCGCGCAACCTGGGCGCCAAACCCTACCACATGGTCACCCGCATCATCGTCCCCGCCATCATGTTCGATGTGCTGACGGGCATCCGGCTTGCGCTGGGGGTGGCCTGGATCGTGATCATCCCGGCGGAATTCCTCGGCGTGACCTCCGGCTTCGGCTACGCGATCGAGGATGCACGCGAAAGTCTCGAATACTCGCACCTGATGGCGTTCGTGCTGGTGATCGGCGCGGTGGGCTACGTGCTGGACAGCATTCTGGTGCTGCTGATCAAGCGCTTCAGCTGGCACCGGGGCTGAGCGGGCGAATCCGAATTCAAACAACGAGGTAAAGCCGACATGGCGAAAATCAACATCGTGTGCGTCACCGGCACGCGCGAAAAACTGCAGATGGCCGCGATGTTCGCATCGGTTGCGGCGGCGACGGGGGAAGAAGTCTCGGTGTTCCTGTCGATGAACGCGATGCCCTATTTCGTGAAGGGGCACAGCACGGAGGCCCCGGTCGAAGGCGAGATGGGGGCACTCATGTCGCAAAAGGGCGTGCCGCCTTTCAAGCAGCTGTTCCAGCAGGCGGTCGAACTGGGCGACGCCAAGCTGCTGCCGTGTTCGATGGCGATGGATCTGATGAAGATCACCAAGGAAGACATGGACGCCGAAGTGGGGCAGCCGACCGGACTGACGCGCTTCCTGAGCGATGCCGAAGGCGGCCAGCTGCTGACATTCTGACCGGGCGATGCAATGCACCGGCAAAAACTGGAGAAAGAAACATGAGTGAAAAGATTATCGATGCGCGCGACACCTTCTGCCCGGGGCCGCTGATGGAACTCATCACGCACATGAAGCAGGCCAGCGTGGGCGACACGCTCGAACTGCTCTCGACCGACGAAGGCTCGGGTGCGGACGTGCCGGAGTGGGTCAACAAGGTCGGCCACGAGCTTGTCAGCACGGATAAGGTCGAGGGGGTCTGGCACATCAAGATTCGCAAGGCCAAATAAGCGCGCGCCGGCCTGGCCGGCATGCCCCGGAGAACGCTGGTTAGGAGAACGCAATGAGAATCTTAGTCGTCGGTGGTGGTACGGGCGGTACCATCGTGGCCAACAACCTCGCACGCCGGCTGGCGGGCGAAATCCGCTCCGGCCGGGTGAAGATCCGGATGCTGTCGGCGTCCGACAAGCACATGTACCAGCCAGGCCTGCTGTACGTCGCTTTCGGGCAAATGATGCCGGACGAGATTTACCGCGACCAGGTGAGCCTGCTGGAATCGAGCATCGAATTCCACGTCGATCCCGTGGTGAAATTCCAGCTCGACGAGAACAGGGTCGTCACGAAAAGCGGCAAGACCTACGAGTACGACATCCTCGTGATGGCCACCGGCTCGCGCATCGTGCCTGAGACCATTCCTGGGCTGGCCGAGGGGGCCGAGACCTTCTACAACGAGTCTGGCGCCATCCGGCTGTTCAAGAAGCTGCGCGAATTCGAAGGCGGGCGCATTGCGCTGGTGGTCGGCGTGCCGCACAAGTGCCCCATCGCCCCGGTCGAAGCCATCTTCTCGCTGCACGATTATCTGAAGTCACGCGGCATCCGCGACAAGTGCACGATCAAGTACCACTACCCGATCGGGCGCCTGCATACCATCAAGGAGGTCGCCACCTGGGTGAAGCCGCACTTCGAGCGCATGGGCATCGAACACGAGACCCTGTTCAACATCAAGGAAGTCGATGTGGAGAACAAGGTGGTGCGCAGCGAGGAAGGTACGGAATCCGCGTACGACCTGCTCATCGCCATCCCGCCGCATCGCGGCATGGAAGTCGTCGAGCAGAACGGCATGGGCGAGGGCGGCTGGATTCCGACCGACCGCTACAAGCTGACGATGAACGGCCGCGACAACGTCTACGTGGTGGGCGACACCACCAACCTGCCCGTGAGCAAGACCGGTTCGGCGGCGCATTTCGAGGCGGAGGTCATTGCGGACAACATCGCCTCGACGATCAAGATAGGCACGCCGGTTCGCGAATACGACGGCAAGGTGTACTGCTTCATCGAGACTGGCCACGACAGCGCGACCTACGCAATGTTCAACTACCAGAATCCGCCCGACTTGAAAGAACCGAACAAGCCCATGCACTGGTTCAAGACGTCGTACAACAAGATGTACTGGACCAGTGTGCGCGGTCTATTCTGAGGAGCACACAACATGACGACCGAAACCGGAATGCCTGCAGCGACGCTCAATGCAAAAGACCTGCAGCAGCTCGCCGAAGTGGCGACGCTCATCACCGCGGCGCGCGACGCGATCAACGACGATATTGTCTCGCGGGTGTCGGGTGCGCTGAGCGAGGGCATGAACCTGCTCGACCGGCTGACACGAAACGAAGGTCTGATGCGGCTCCTCCAGGTGCTCGATCGCAAGGAAAGCCAGCAACTGCTGGTGGCCCTGTCCGACGCGATCCACGCGGCGAGCCAGGACATCGCGGCCACCGCGCCGGCTACCGGCGGCATCGGCTGCATGCTGCGTGTGGTTCGTGATCCGGGTACGCAGGAGGGAATCCGCCTGCTGTCCGTGATCGGCAAGCATCTCAGCCACAGCCTGCGCGAACAGCACCACCGCGGCGGTTAGACGCATGCCCCGGTCGAGCAGGCCGGGACTCTCTTTTCTGGCTCAGAAGGCGGCCTTCAGGCGAATTCCCCAAACGAGAATAGATTCGGCGGTGCGGTCGGCGGCTGGATTGTGCAGCCACTGGATGTCGGGCGACACCATGAGATGCGCGTTGAACCGCCAGTTGTAGAACATCTCGGTCTGCCGTTCCGTACCCTGCGGGGCATAGCCGAAGTCAGGCGTGCCGTCGGCATCGGCATCGAGCGCCGGTGCGTCCGTGCGGAAGGCGCGGCTGGCGTGCAGCCAGCCATGGGCCACGCCCAGCACGTCGTCCTCGCGGCCCCATAGGACGCCGCTTACCTGCAGGCCCAGCGTGAACGCGCGATCGAAGCTGGCGCGCCCGCGCGTCGCGTGGCCATAACGGACGAACACGCCCGCGTGCGAAGCGACCTGCTGGTCAGCGGAAAAGCCCCAGCCCGCGTGCGTTTCCTCGGCCGCATCGGCTGCGTTGTTGAAGGGGGTGGCGCGTGCGTTGCGCCAGGCGTACAGCCGATAGGCGCCGTCCAGCCCATCCAGGGCGGGGCCGCTGTATTCGGCCTGGACGATGGCAAACGGATCGCCGGGCCGGCGGTCGAACGACACCCCCGGGCCGGCGCCGAACAGGCCGACCGAGAGCCCCCACTTCCGTTCCGCATCGCCCACCGTCCCGAAATACGCCAGCCGCACGCCGGGCGCGAAGCCGTACGCGTCCCCACCCACGTCGCCGCCCGAATCGAGCAGCGGGTTGTGGACGAATACATTGTCGAGAAAGGCCTCGGATTCGTCGTCTGCGTAGTTGTTCTGGTCGAAGAAGACGAAGGGGTCGATCTTGCCCACGGTCAGTGCGACATGACCGGCCGCGCGGTCCTGCGGCGCGCCAACCGGGATGTCTAGCTGGTACCAGAGCTGCGCGAGCGTGGCGGTCGCCTTGCCCGTCCCGGTCGCGAAGGGCGTCGAGTTCACCGCGCCGGTCAGCGTCGGGTTCAGGTTCTCCAGCCCGCTGCCGTGGCCGGCGCGCACATGGGCGAACAGCCTGCCTTCCGCGTTGCCGACGCGGCCGGCCGGCAATTCCAGTTCGAGGTCGGCGCGGGTATTGACGGCGTGCTCGGCGGCGCCATCGGCGGTGCCGCGCGCTGCGCGCTGGCCGGTCAGCAGCAGCGCGCTGGACACGTTGACGCCTTCGAGTGTTTCACCGGGCGCACTGCGCAGCGCCTGCACGACTTCCTCGCCTGTCGCTGCATGCGATGGGGAATACGCGAGGACGGCGAGCATGAGGACGGGCTGGGCGAGCCGTTTGGGTGGCCGGACGGAGGGGTGGGGCATGGCTCGCGACACGTTGTCGAACAGGATGCGCTAACTTTCGCGCAGAGCGGCCGGCAATTCAAAGACGATATTCCGATAAACCCTATCGGTTCTGCTGATGCGATTGGCGCAGGCAATGAAGTGTGCCGCGACGCAGGCGAAAAAAAGCCCCGCCGAAGCGGGGCTTTCCGGGTCCGATCCGCTATCGGCTGGAGCCCATGCGGAATCGCTGCGTCGACAACCGCGCTTACATCATGCCCATGCCGCCCATGCCGCCCATGTCGCCGCCGCCCATCGGCATGGCGGGCTTGTCTTCCGGCAGGTCGGCGACCATGCAGTCGGTGGTCAGCATCAGGCCGGCGATCGACGCGGCGTTCTGCAGCGCGGTGCGGGTGACCTTGGTGGGGTCGAGCACGCCCATCGCCACCATGTCGCCGTACTCGCTGGTGCCGGCGTTGTAGCCGAAGTTGCCGCTGCCTTCCAGCACCTTGTTGACGACGACCGAAGGCTCCTCGCCGCAGTTCTTGACGATCTGGCGCAGCGGTTCCTCGATGGCGCGCAGCACGATCTTCACGCCGGCGTCCTGGTCGTGGTTGTCGCCTTTCACCGCCGCCGCAGCGGCCTTGGCGCGCAGCAGTGCGACGCCGCCGCCGGGGACGATGCCTTCTTCAACGGCGGCACGGGTGGCGTGCAGCGCGTCTTCGACGCGGGCCTTCTTCTCCTTCATCTCGACTTCGGTGGCCGCGCCGACCTTGATCACCGCCACGCCGCCGGCCAGCTTGGCCTTGCGCTCCTGCAGCTTTTCCTTGTCGTAATCGGAGGTGACTTCGTCGATCTGCTTGTTGATCTGCGCGATGCGGTTCTTGATCGCATCGGCCACACCGGCGCCGTCGATGATGGTGGTGTTTTCCTTGCCGATCTCGATGCGCTTGGCGCGGCCCAGGTCCTGCAGGGTGGCTTTTTCCAGCGTCAGGCCGACTTCCTCGGCGATCACGGTGCCGCCGGTGAGGATGGCCATGTCTTCCAGCATCGCCTTGCGACGGTCGCCGAAGCCCGGCGCCTTGACGGCGCAGGTCTTGAGGATGCCGCGGATGTTGTTGACCACCAGGGTGGCGAGCGCTTCGCCGTCGACGTCTTCGGCGACGATCATCAGCGGCTTGCCGGCCTTGGCGACTTGTTCCAGCACGGGCAGCAGGTCGCGGATGTTGGAGATCTTCTTGTCGAACAGCAGGATGAAGGGATCTTCCATGATCGCCATCTGCTTGTCGGGGTTGTTGATGAAGTAGGGCGAGAGGTAGCCGCGGTCGAACTGCATGCCTTCGACGACGTCGAGTTCGTTTTCCAGACCCGAGCTGTCTTCGACCGTGATCACGCCTTCCTTGCCGACCTTGTCCATCGCGGCGGCGATGATGTCGCCGATCGAGGAATCGGAGTTGGCGGAGATCGAACCGACCTGGGCGATTTCCTTGGAGGTCTTGCAGGGCTGGGAAATCTTCTTCAGTTCGGCGGTGATGGCGACGACGGCCTTGTCGATGCCGCGCTTGAGGTCCATCGGGTTCATGCCGGCGGCCACGTACTTCATGCCTTCGTTGACGATGGACTGGGCCAGCACGGTGGCGGTGGTGGTGCCGTCGCCGGCGACGTCGGAAGTCTTGGACGCGACTTCCTTCACCATCTGCGCGCCCATGTTCTCAAGCTTGTCCTTCAGTTCGATCTCTTTCGCGACCGACACGCCGTCCTTGGTCACGGTGGGCGCGCCGAACGAGCGGTCGAGCACCACGTTGCGGCCTTTCGGGCCCAGGGTTACCTTGACGGCATCCGCCAGGACATTGACGCCAGCCACCATGCGGTGACGCGCGGAATCGCCAAAACGTACGTCTTTTGCAGCCATGTTTTAACTCCTAAGAATGCTTGAATTCGGTTGGGGATGCGGGGCTCAGGCCTCGACCACGCCCATGATGTCTTCCTCGCGCATCACGAGGAGTTCCTCGCCGTCGACCTTGACGGTCTGGCCGGCGTATTTGCCGAACAGCACGCGGTCGCCGACCTTCACGTCCAGCGGGATCAGCTTGCCCTGGTCGTCCTTCTTGCCCGCGCCCACGGCGATCACTTCGCCCTGGTCGGGTTTCTCGGTGTTGGCGGAATCGGGGATGACGATGCCGGAAGCGGTCTTGCGTTCATCTTCCTTGCGTTTGACAATCACACGGTCGTGCAGGGGACGGATTTTCATTGCAGAGTCTCCAATGCGTTGCGGGAACAATGGCCAGTCCGGTTTGGGCGGGCCTTATATAAATGGAAGCGGCGACCTGTGTTGTTAGCACTCATCGCCGTCGAGTGCTAATAGTAGGGGCGCAAGATGACAATTTCAAGCCCATGGATGATCTTTTGACCCGCACGCGTGCCGCCGTCTGGCACCCCTGCACCCAGATGAAGCAGCTCGAGGCCGCCCCGCCGCTGGCGGTCGCGCGCGGCGAGGGGGCGTGGCTGATCGACACGGACGGGCGGCGTTATCTCGATGCGGTCTCGAGCTGGTGGGTGAATCTCTTCGGCCATTGCAACCCGCGCATCAACGCGGCGATCACCGACCAGTTGGGAAGGATCGAGCACGTGATGCTGGCCGGTGCCACCCACGCGCCGGTGGTGGAACTGTCGGAACGCCTCGCGCGGCTGACCGGACTGGGCCATGCGTTCTATGGGTCGGACGGGGCTTCGGCCACCGAAATCGCGCTGAAAATGAGTGCGCACTACTGGCGCAACCTGGGAAAGCCGGGGAAGAACGGCTTCGTCAGCCTGCAAAACGGCTACCACGGCGAGACCGTCGGCGCGCTCTCGGTGACCGACATTCCTCTGTTCAAATCGACCTACGCGCCGCTGCTCCGGCACACCGCGCAGGTGCCGACGCCCGATGCGCGGCTGGCCGAACCGGGCGAATCCGCCGAGGCCTTCGCCCTGCGTTGTGCCGCGGCGCTGGAGGCGCATCTGGCCGAACATGCACCCACCACGGCTGCCTTCATCGTCGAGCCGCTGGTGCAGGGCGCGGCGGGGATGGCGATGCATCACCCGGCCTATCTGCGGCGCGCGCGCGAATTGTGCGATCGATACGGCGTGCATCTCATCGCCGACGAGATCGCCGTGGGATTCGGCAGGACCGGCACGCTGTTCGCCTGCGAACAGGCCGGGATCAAACCCGATTTCATCTGCCTGTCCAAGGGCATCACCGGCGGCTACCTGCCCCTGTCCGCGGTACTGACGACCGATACGGTCTATGCCGCGTTCTATGGCGACGAGACCGCGCGCGGCTTCCTGCATTCACACTCCTACACCGGCAACCCCCTCGCCTGCCGCGCGGCGCTCGCGGTGCTGGACCTCTTCGAGACAGACGACGTGATCGCAAGCAATCGGGTCAGGGCCGAGGCATTCACCGGCATCCTGTCCGAAGTGATGGCTCACCCCGGGGTCCGCCACGCGCGCCATCTGGGCATGATCTGGGCGTTCGACGTGCCCGCCGCCACGCCGGGTTTCGCCGCCCGCTTCCACCGGGCCGCGCTGGCGCAGGGCGTGTTCATCCGGCCGATCGGCAACACGGTCTACGCCATGCCGCCCTACGTGACGACGGGCGACGACATGCGCCTGCTGGCCGACGCGCTGGCGACCGGGCTCGAACCGGAGGTGATCGCCCCATGAAACTGAGCTTTCTTGGCGCGGCGCGCGAAGTCACCGGCTCGAGCTACTTGGTCGAAACCGACGGTCTGCGCTTTCTGGTCGACTGCGGCATGTTCCAGGGTGGGCGCGAGACGCGCGCCAAGAACAGCCGGGCGTTCTCCTTCGATCCGGCGACGGTCGATTTCGTCCTCCTCACCCATGCCCACATCGACCATTCCGGCCTGCTGCCGCGGCTGGTCGCACTCGGCTTCAAGGGCACGATCCACACCACCCGCGCCACCTGCGACCTGCTGGCGGTGATGCTGCCGGATTCGGCGCACATCCAGGAAAAGGAGGCGGAGTACGATACGTTGCGGCGGTTCCGCTCCGATCTCAAGCGCGACCGCGCGCGCGGCCGCCCCGACACCGCGCCGCTCTACACGGTGGCGCAGGCGCAGGCGAGCCTGAAACGGCTGAACCCCGTGGACTACGACCTGGAGATCGCGCCGCACCCGCGCGTACGCTGCACCTTCCGCGACGCCGGCCACATCCTCGGCTCGGCCATCGTCGAGGTGTGGGTCGAGGAGGGCACGAAACGGCGCAAGATCGTGTTCTCCGGCGATCTCGGCCAGCCGGCACGACCGCTGCTGCGCGATCCCACGCCGATACACGATGCCGATTATCTGCTGGTGGAATCGACCTACGGCGACCGCGACCACAAGAGCCTGGAGGCCACGCAGGACGAACTGGTCGAAGCGGTGACCGATACCCTGGAACGCAAGGGCGGCAACGTCGTGGTCCCCGCCTTCGCCGTGGGACGCACGCAGGACATGCTCTACCTGTTCGCCGACCTGACGCGGCAGGGCCGCCTTCCGAAGCTGTCCGTGTTCGTCGACTCGCCCATGGCCACCGCGGCCACCGAGATCACTTACCGGCACATGGCACTGCTCGACGCCGAAACCCATGCTCTGATGGGCAAGGGGGGCGGGGCACAGTATTTCCGCAAGCTCGATTTCGTCGAGGACGTGGAGGAATCGAAGGCGCTCGACCGGATCACCGGCGGCGCCGTGATCATCTCCGCCAGCGGCATGTGCGAGGCGGGGCGCATCAAGTTCCATCTGCGCGCCAACCTGCCGCGCCGCGAATCGAGCGTGCTCATCACCGGTTTCCAGGCCGCCGGCACTTTCGGTCGCCGGCTGGTCGACGGCGCGAAGCGCGTCCGTCTCCTCGGCGAGGACATCCCCGTGCGCGCCGACCTTTACACCCTGGGCGGGCTGTCGGCGCATGCCGACCGCACCGCGCTGCTGGGCTGGCTCGGGCATTTCCGCGGCAAGCCGCGCCGGGTGTTCGTGGTGCATGGCGAGGAAACGGTGGCGACCGGCTTTGCCGACGACCTGAAGACGCAATTCGGCTGGGATGTGATGGCCCCGATGTCCGGCACCAGCGTCCTGCTGGACTAGGCGCCGTACGGATGGCTGTTCGCAAGGCCCTGCTGATTGCTGGCAGGTCTACGGCAAGGGCCGCAATGACTATTCCCTTTGGGCAGCTGAAGGGCTAGGTGCAGTATTTCAACGGCTACGGCGAGTCGCTGATCGATTACAACTACCGGCAGCAGACGCTCGGCCTCGGGGTGAGCCTGACCGAAGGCATGCAGGTTCAGGGGTTTTTCGGCGGCGCCTGCTCCAGCAGCTTGCGCACGTATTTCACCGGAATCGCATAGCTGATGCCGCTGGGCGCGGTGAGCGCGGCCTCCTTGGCGCCCTTCACGTACACCGAATTGACCACGCCGAGCACTTCGCCGGTGTCGGGATGCCACACCGGGCTGCCGCTGTTGCCGGGATAGGCGACCGCGTCGAGTTCGAAGACTTCGTAGGCATCGCTGGCCTGCCTGAGCGCGCGCACGCTGAGCTGGGAGGCGTGCTGCACCGGGGTGTAGATGGGAATGATGGCGGCCAGGCCGGCACGGTGGGTGGAGGCATTGAGCCCCAGTATGGAGCCGATGGGGTAGCCCGTGAAATAGAGTTGCCAGCCTTCGCGTGCGTGATCGGAATCGCCAAGCTTGAGTGCGGGCAGCGGAGCGCCTTCGATCTGCAGCAGGGCCAGGTCGCGCGTACGGTCGACCGCGACGAGTCTGGCCGGACGCGCGGTCATCTGGCGATCGCGTCCGACGAACACGGCGAAGGTTTCGTTCTTTTCGCTATCCAGCGGCTTGTCGAAGATATGCGCGCACGACACGACGGTCCGTCCGTCGAGTACCGCAAAGCCGGTGCCCTGCAGGTTGGCCCGTGGGCTGCCGGTGGGATTGTAGGTGCCGACGCCGACCACGCCGGGTTTGATGGCGGGCAGCATGTCGGCGACGTCGGCGCACGCGGGCCGGGCGATCGCCAGCATGAAGAGGATCACGCAGGTATGCCATTTGCTGGGCATCCGGCTACCCGGATTCGGCGGATGTCCCGGCGCGGTCACACAAATTCGATACAATCCGGGCGGCGACAAAGACTTTCTATTCATAGGGGAATCCAGAAATGAGCATTGTGGCGGTTGTGGGGCTGGGCTACGTGGGCCTGCCTCTGGCGGTGGAATTCGGCAAGAAGACGACCACCATCGGTTACGACCTCTCGGTCGAAAAGATCGAGCATTACCGTCGATTCTGCGACCCGACCGGCGAAGTTTCAACGGACGACCTCAAGGCCGCCACCCAGTTGACGGTGACCACCGACCCGGCCGATCTCGCCAGGGCCGACTTCATCATCGTTGCCGTACCCACTCCGGTCGACGAAGCGCACATCCCGGATTTCTCGCCGCTGGTCGGTTCCAGCACCACCGTCGGCAAGTACATGAAGAAAGGCGCGACGGTCGTCTACGAATCCACAGTCTACCCCGGCGCCACCGAAGAGGTCTGCATTCCCATCCTGGAAAAGAACTCGGGCATGAAGTGGATGCAGGACTTCCACGTCGGCTACTCGCCCGAGCGCGTCAACCCCGGCGACAAGGAGCGCACCATCACCAAGATCGTGAAGGTCGTCTCCGGCGACGACGGGCCTACCCTCGACAAGGTGGCCGCGCTCTACGGCAGCGTCATCACCGCCGGCGTGCACCGCGCCAGTTCGATCAAGGTGGCCGAAGCCGCCAAGGTGATCGAGAACACCCAGCGCGACCTCAACATCGCGCTGATGAACGAACTCTCGCTGATCTTCCACCGTCTCGGCATCGACACGCTGGAAGTCCTGAAAGCTGCCGGCACCAAGTGGAATTTCCTGCCTTTCCGCCCTGGTCTGGTCGGCGGCCACTGCATCGGCGTCGATCCCTATTACCTCACCCACAAGGCCGACATGCTCGGCTACCATCCGCAGGTGATTTTGGCCGGGCGCCGCATCAACGACGGCATGGGTGCCTACGTGGCGCAGGAGACGGTGAAGAACATGATCGCCAACGGCGTGCAGGTGAAAGGCGCCAGGGTCAACGTGCTCGGCCTGACCTTCAAGGAAAACTGCCCGGATCTGCGCAACTCCAAGGTCGTCGACGTGATCCGTGAACTGCAGTCCTTCGGCTGCGACGTGCGCGTGCACGACCCGCTTGGCGAGGCGAAGGAAGCCGAGCACGAATACGGCATCAGCTTGACTGACTGGGCTGCGCTGCCCGAGTGCGATGCGCTGGTGGCGGCGGTGTCGCACGCGGCGTATCTGGAAAAGCCCTTCGGCGAACTGACCGCGAAACTGAAAAAGGGCGGCGTCTTCACCGACGTGAAATCGGCCTACGATCCGGCTGTGGTCAGGGCTGCCGGCTACACGCTCTGGAGGCTTTGATGGCTGCCGCGTTCGACGCGCTGAAACAGGAGCTTGCCACCCACCCGAGAACCTGGCTCGTCACCGGCGTCGCCGGCTTCATCGGCAGCAACCTGGCAGAAGCCCTGTTGCTGCTCGGCCAGCGCGTCGTCGGCCTCGACAATTTCGCCACCGGCCACCAACACAACCTGGATCAGATTCAGGCCAGCGTCGGTGCCGAACGCTGGGCGCGCTTCAGTTTCACTCGTGGCGACATCCGCGATGCCGACACCTGCCAGACTGTCTGCAAAGGCATCGACTACGTCCTGCATCAAGCTGCGCTCGGCTCGGTGCCGCGCTCGATCGAGGACCCGCTGACTACCCATGCCGCCAACAACACCGGCTTCATCAATATGCTGGTGGCGGCGCGCGACGCCAGGGTCAAGCGCTTCGTCTACGCGGCGTCGAGTTCGACCTATGGCGACCACCCCGGCCTGCCCAAGGTCGAGGACGTGATCGGCAAGCCGCTCTCGCCCTACGCCGTGACCAAGCTGGTCAACGAACTCTACGCCGACGTGTTTGGCCGCTGCTACGGCATGGAATCCATCGGCCTGCGCTACTTCAACATCTTCGGCCGCCGCCAGGATCCCAACGGGGCCTACGCCGCGGTGGTGCCGAAATGGGTCGCGAGCATGATCGCGAACGAGCCGGTCTACATCAACGGCGACGGCGAAACCAGCCGCGATTTCTGCTACATCGACAACGTCATCCAGGCCAACCTGCTCGCCGCCACCGCGCCCCACCCCGAGGCAGCCAACCAGGTCTACAACGTCGCGGTCGGCGACCGTACCACGCTCAACCAGCTCTACGAAGCGATCCGTTCCAACCTCGCGCCGCGTTTCCCGCATCTGGCCGAGGCGAAACCCGTGTACCGCGATTTCCGCGCCGGCGACGTGCGACATTCGCTCGCCGACATCACGAAAGCCCGCACCCGGCTGGGCTACGAACCGACCCACCGTATCGGCGAAGGCCTGGCCGAGGCGATGGACTGGTACGTGGCCGATCTGTCGCCGCGCTGACCCGCCGCCTTGACCGGCCGGCGCCGGGCGCGGGCATAATGGCGCGATGCCGGTTTCGCGCTTCCTGTTTTTCCTGTTCTGCTTCCTTGCCGCCGGGGCCGCGCGCGCGGCCGAGCTGCCGGCCGCCTTCGTCGTTGCCCTGCAGCGTGCCGCCATTCCGCTCGACCACGTGGCGGTCGTCGTGCAGGCGCTCGACGCCGACGAACCGCTGCTGAGCCATCAGGCCAATGCGGCGCTGAACCCGGCGTCGGTGATGAAGCTGGTCACGAGCTTCGCGGCCCTGACCCAGTTGGGACCGAATTTCACCTGGACGACCGAAATCTGGGCCGACGGCGCACTGAAGGACGGCGTGCTCGACGGCGATCTCGTCATCCGCGGCAACGGCGATCCCTCGCTGACGCTGGAGCGCATGTGGCTGCTGCAGCGCGCGCTGCGCGCACGCGGCGTGCGTGCCATCCACGGCAATCTTGTCCTCGACGCAAGCCGCTTCGACGTTCCGTATGTCGATCCGGGCGCGTTCGACGATGAGCCGCTCGCGCCCTACAACGCTGCACCGGGCGCGCTGGTCGCCAATTTCAACGCCATTGCCGTGCGCCTGAAGCCGCGCGACGCCGATGTGTTGATCGTGCCCGATGTCGCGCTGCCGGGCGTGACGCTGGTTTCGCACCTGGCCCTGACCGACGGCGTCGAATGCAACGGCTGGCGCGACGCCATGATGCCGACGTTTGCCGACGCCGCGCGCGCGGAGCTGGTGATCAGCGGCCGTTACCCGCGTGCTTGCGGCGAGCAGGCGTGGGCGCTCAATCTGTTCGAACCTGCCGTCACCTTCGATTTCATCTTCCGCAGCCTGTGGGCGGAATCCGGCGGCACGCTCGACGGGGCCACGGTCGCGGGCCGTGCGCCCGCGCAGCCGCCGCTGCTGGCATTCGAATCGGAACCGCTGGCCGATGCCTTGCGGCGGCTCAACAAATATTCCAACAATCTGATGGCGAAGAATCTTTTCCTCACGCTCGGCGCGGCAGCCTACGATGCGCCGGCCACGCCGGAAAAAGGCGCACGAGCGGTGCGCGCGGCGCTCGCCCGCAACGGTATCGCCACCGACAAGCTGGTGCTGGTGAACGGTTCCGGCCTGTCGCGCATCGAACGCGTCAGCGCGGCCACGCTGAACCAGCTGCTGCGTGCAGCCTGGCGCAGCCCCCTGTTTTCGGAGTTCGAGTCGGCCTTGCCGGTCGTGGCCCTCGACGGCACGCTCAAGCGCCGCTTCAACGGCAGCGCGGCGGCCGGCAGCGCGCACCTCAAGACCGGCACCCTGCGCGACGCGAGCGCGCTTGCGGGTTATGTGCTCACCGCGCGCGGCCGGCGCGTTGCCTTCGTCATGCTGGTCAATCATGCCAATGCGGCGCGCGCGGGCGACGCGCAGCGCGCGTTGCTGGATTGGACATGGGCCGATGGAATGCAGTGAGTTGCCGGACTGGACGCACGGGATCGCGCAGGCGCCGTGGCACCCGCACGGGACAAGGCCGTGGCTGGTAAGCCGCTAAAGCGGAACCGCCATGCGCCGGGCCTGCGAGGCCGGGCCAATCAACAGGATCGCGGCTGGGCCGAACCGGGCCGCCCGAAGACCGGCGCGCGGCGCTGAAGCACGTGTGCGGACGCTCATCTGAAATGGCGCGCGACAAAGCGCGCAAGCACGGCCTCCCCGTTCAACAGCGCAAGCGACTCGCCGTCGATCCGGTAGGCTGTGGTGCGCGCGTAGGCATCGAGCAGAGCGGCTTCCTGTGCCGTCATGTCGGGTGGGCAGGCCATGCGCGTGCTGGCGAGCGGGCCGACGGCCAGCGTTCCCCGATCGCCCAGGGCGTAGCCGCCCATCAGCTTGTTGCAGCCGCTGCCGCCGCTGGCCTGCCCGGCGAGCAGCAGCAGATAGGCTTCGCGCTCGCCGGGCAGCATGCGGGCCGGCTGGCCGTTTACCTCGACCAGTTTCCAGTAGGTGTTCTCCAGCGGTGTCGAAGGAACAGGGTCGCGCACGGGGTGCAGCAGCAGATCGGGCCTGTCCCCCGCGAACGCCGCCTGCGTGCCGGCGAACAGGAGCTCGCCACCGCCGTTGATGAGCGTGGCGCGCAGCGCGTACCGGTGATCCGGCCTGACGTCGTCGGGATGAAACGGCAGTTCGAATGCGAGCGGTGCCTGACGACCGCGCGTAGGCAGCGCGAGCCGGGCGAGCCGGGCGTTTTGCGCGTTTTGCGGGGATACTTCGAACAGCTCCACGGTCAGCGTCGCGTCGGTCGGCAGAGCGGTGCGTTCGAGGTAGCGCACGCTGCCGGCAATGCGCTCGAGCGGGGCGGCGCTCGCGGCGGGGACGGCGCCGAGCAGCGCGAGCAGGACGACCTGCACCCGCATCACGGTCTCAGTCTTCGAGACCGCCTTCGGCGATCCGATGCGTCCAGGCCATGGCCTCGATTTCGGCCATGGTCAGGTCGGACAACGAAAGGCCGCCCGCCACTTCCAGCGCGGCAAGCGTGCTGCCGAGATCATGGTGTTCGACGCTTTCCACCAGATTCAGCAAAGCGCCCAACTCGCCCTGGCGATGCAAAAGCGCAGCGGCGAGCTGTTCGCCGAGATTGAGTTCCTGCACGATTTCCGGCAGGGGCTTGCCGATCACGTTTTCGATCAGCGAGAAAATACCGGTCATGAACGCACTGTCGCGCAGGGCAGCATCGCAGCCCTTGCGCATCGCCAGTAGTTCCATCATGCGGCCCCGGGACGCCGCCATCAACAGCAATGGGCTCGGATAGGACGAGTTCTCCTGCAAAGTGAACATCAGCAATTGCAGCCAGCGCTGCAATTGCTTGCGGCCGAGCAGCATGATGGCCTGGGCAACCGTCTCGATGCGCCGGGTGCTGCCGTAGCCTGCCGAATTCACCAGTCGCAGGAGGTTGTACGTGAGATTGGGGTACAGCTTGAAGACTTCCTCGATCTTGCCGGTTTCCGCGTCGGCCAGGACCAGTTCCAGCAGCTGGATCAGCGCGAGTTGCGCCGGGTGGGTGTTGCGTGCGCTCAACACGGCGGGCCGGGCGAAGTAATAGCCCTGGAAAAGCTCGAAACCCAGCCGGTGGCAGAGTTGCGCCTGTTCCGCGCTGTCCACCTTTTCCGCCAGCAGCCTGACCGGCCATTTCTTCAGCCGGTCGACGATGGCGCGCAGCTCGTCCGGTGCGTGGAGCAGCAGGTCGATCTTCACGATGTCCACCAGATCGAGCAGCGGACGGTAGCGGTCGTCGTACACGAAATCGTCCAGCGCCAGCGCAAACCCCCGCTGCTTGAGCAGCCGACAGCGTTCGACGACGGCGTCGGTTACGTCGATGGTTTCGAGCATTTCCAGCACCACCTGCGATTTGGGCAGGATCTCGATCAGGTCGGACAGCAGCATGTCGGCGCTGACGTTGATGAAGCCGAGATGCGGCCCGAGTACGGCCTGTACGCCCATTTCGCTGAAGGCATGGTGGATGACGCTGGCGGTCGCCTGCATGTCGTCGGTGACGCCGGCGTCGCGGGTATGGCCGGCGCGGAACAACAGTTCGTAGGCGACGATGCGCTGTTCGCGATCGAGGATGGGCTGGCGGCCGAGAAAGATTTCGTTGGCGGTCATGTCAGAGCCCGAGCGTGTCCCAGATCGCGTCGATGCGCGCCTTCACCGCCGCGTCCATGACGATGGGCGTACCCCATTCGCGTGTCGTCTCCCCCGGCCACTTGTTGGTCGCGTCGATGCCCATCTTGCTGCCCAGCCCCGAGACGGGGCTGGCGAAATCGAGATAGTCGATCGGCGTGTTCTCGACCAGCAGCGTGTCGCGCGCCGGGTCGACGCGGGTCGTGAGCGCCCACATCACTTCCTTCCAGTCGCGCACGTTCACGTCGTCGTCGGTCACCAGGATGAACTTGGTGTACATGAACTGGCGCAGAAAGCTCCATACGCCGAACATCACGCGCTTGGCGTGGCCCGGGTAGCTCTTCTTCATGCTCACCACCGCCATGCGGTACGAGCAGCCTTCGGGGGGCAGGTAGAAGTCGACGATCTCGGGGAACTGCTTCTGCAGCAACGGCACGAATACCTCGTTGAGCGCGACGCCGAGAATGGCCGGTTCGTCCGGCGGCTTGCCGGTGTAGGTCGAGTGGTAGATCGGGTCGCGCCGCATCGTGATGCGCTCGACGGTGAAGACCGGGAAGCTTTCCTGCTCGTTGTAGTAGCCGGTGTGGTCGCCAAATGGCCCTTCGAGGGCCATCTCGTAAGCGTGGCGTCCTTCCGGCGCCGTTTCGACGGGCAGGATCGCGCCTTCGAGCACGATCTCGGCAGACGCGGGCACCTGCAAGGCGTTGCCGATGCATTGCGTCACTTCGGTCTTGGCGCCGCGCAGCAGCCCGGCGAACTGGTACTCGGAAAGCGTATCCGGTACCGGCGTCACCGCGCCGAGGATGGTTGCCGGGTCGGCACCCAGGGCGACGGCAAGCGGGAACGGCTCGCCCGGATGCGCGAGCTGGTGTTCGCGGAAATCAAGCGCGCCGCCGCGATGCGCCAGCCAGCGCATGATGAGCTTGTTGCGACCGATGACCTGCTGCCGGTAGATGCCGAGGTTCTGCCGCTTCTTGTGCGGCCCCTTCGTGACCGTCAGCCCCCATGTCACCAGCGGTGCGACGTCGCCCGGCCAGCAATACTGGACCGGCAGGCGGGCGAGATCCACGTCCGCGCCTTCCCACACGACATCCTGGCACGGCGCACCCTTCACTTCCTTCGGCGCCATGTTGAGCACCTGCTTCAGTACCGGCCATTTTTCCCAGGCGTCGCGCAGGCCCCGGGGCGGTTCGGGCTCCTTGAGATACGCCAGCAGCTTGCCGACTTCGCGCAGCCGTGACGGGTCGTCCTCGCCCATGCCGAGCGCAACGCGCTTCACCGTGCCGAAGAGATTCGCCAGCACCGGGATCGAATGCCCCTTCGGATTCTCGAACAGCAAGGCCGGGCCACCCGCGCGCAACACGCGGTCGGCGATCTCGGTCATTTCGAGTCTGGGATCGACTTCGGCGGCGATGCGTTTCAGCTCGCCCTGCTGTTCGAGTTGCGCAATGAAATCGCGCAGGTCGCGGTAGATCATCTCGCGGCGCGATCCGGCTTGTCGCCCGGGTCAGTTGATGTATTCAAATAGGGTCACCACCTTGGTGACGCCCGCCGTGGTGCGGGTGATTTCGGTCGCGGCGTCGGCTTCGGCCTGGGTCACCAGCCCCATCAGGTAGACCACGGCCGATTCCGTCACGACCTTGATCTTGACGCCGGGCACGCGGTCGTCGCGGATCAGGCGGGTTTTCACCTTGGTGGTGATCGACACGTCGTTGGCGTCGGAAGTGAGCGAAGTCACGCCGGACACGCTGAGTTCGTTGAATACCGTGCGCACGTCGGGAATGCCCTTGACGACGTCGGCGGCGCGGGCGCGTGTGGACTCGTCCGGCACCTGGCCGGTGAGCAGCACCTGGCGGTTGTAGCTGGTGGCGGAGATGTTGTCGGTCTTCTGCGGGAAGGCCTCGCGAAGGCGCGCAAGCGCACGCAGTTCGATTTCCTGGTCGCTGACGTAGACGCCGGCGGTGCGACGGTCGAGCGCGACCGAGGTGCCGACGGCGGCGCCACCGACGACGGCAGTGGCGCAACCCTGCAACTGGACGATCGCCAGACCGGCGAGCGCCAGGGGAACCAGGCGTGTGGGAATCAGTTTGTTCACTCTTCAACTCCTAATAAAACGCTGTCCACGGCATCGCAAAGGCAATGGATGGCCAGCAGATGGATTTCCTGAATGCGCGCCGTGGATTCGGCGGGCACGCACAGGAAGACGTCGGCATCCGTCATTTGTTCCGCGAGTCCGCCGCCGCTGCGGCCGGTGAGCGCGACGATGTGGATGCCGCGCGCGCGCGCCGCCTGCGCTGCCTGCAACACGCTCGGCGAATTGCCGCTGGTGGAAATCGCCAGCAGCACGTCGCCCGGCTGGCCCAGCGCCTTGACCTGGCGCGCGAAGATCTGGTCGTAGGCGAAATCGTTGGCGATCGAAGTCAGTGTCGAGGTATCGGTGGTCAGGGCGAGCGCGGCGAGGCCGGGGCGCTCCTGCTCGAAGCGGTTGATCATCGTCGCGGCGAAATGCTGCGCGTCGGCGGCCGAGCCGCCGTTGCCGCAGGCGAGGATCTTGTTGCCTTCCGCGAGCGCATGCACGATCAGGCGGGCGGCCTGTTCGATGCCTGATGCAAGCACGCCGGAGGCATCGAGTGCGGTTTGGGCGGAAGCCCTGAAGTGGCCGAGAATACGGTCGGTGAGCGGCATGGCCGGATTATCCCATATCGTCGAAGGCGTTCCGCAACCAATCCGGTTGGGCGCCGTCGCGCATCGAGACGACGTCGAAGCGGCACGGCGGCAGCGATTTGAGCGTGCCGAGATACTGCCGCGCGGCGGCCAGCAATTTCTTCTGCTTGGCCGGCGTGACGCTGGCCAGGCCGTCGCCGAAGTCGCTAT
The DNA here is from genome assembly GCA_044227195.1 of Thiobacillus sp. GTDB lineage: Bacteria > Pseudomonadota > Gammaproteobacteria > Burkholderiales > Thiobacillaceae > Thiobacillus. The sequence continues at coordinate 24,014 of JBGAFQ010000003.1, read as the reverse complement.
GGTTGCGCAGGCGTACTTCGACGAACACCAGGGTGTCGCGGTCCTTCATGATCAGGTCGATCTCGCCGAAGCGGCAGCGCCAGTTGCGAGCGACCGGCGTCAGGCCCCGTGCGGTCAGGAAGGCTTCGGCGCGCGCTTCGGCGGTCTGACCCAGTAGGCGTTTCAACATCTGCGACAATGCGGAACATGAACGATGCGCCTCATCATACCCGCCTGCCGCCCGCGCTCTACGTCGTCGCCACGCCCATCGGCAATCTCGGCGACATCACCCTGCGGGCGCTCGACACGCTGAAGGGCGCGGACCGCATCGCGGCGGAGGATACCCGCGTGTCCGGCACGCTGCTGGCGCATTTCGGCATCCGCAAACCGCTCGTGTCGATCCGCGAACACAACGAGCGCGAGGCGGCCGACAGGGTGATCGCATGGATCGTCGCCGGCGAGGCGGTGGCCTACGTGTCGGACGCCGGCACGCCCGCGGTTTCCGATCCCGGCGCGCGGCTGGTCGCGGCGGTGCGCGCGGCGGGACTGGCGGTCGTGCCGATTCCCGGTGCGGCGGCGGTGACGACCGCATTGTCCGCCGCCGGCGTGGAAGCCGGCGCGTGGCTGTTCCAGGGATTCCTGCCGCCCAAGTCCGGCGCGCGGCGGGCGCTGTTGCGGTCGCTCGCCGCGTTGCCTTACGCACTGGTCTTCTACGAAGCGCCGCATCGCATCGAGGAGACGCTGGCCGACATGGCCGCGGTATTCGACGGCGCGCGCGCCGTCACGCTGGCGCGCGAACTCACCAAGAAATTCGAATCCATCGTCACGCTGCCGCTTGCCGAGGCGCCGGCCTGGCTCGCCGCCGACGCCAACCATGCGCGCGGCGAATTCGTCGTTGTCGTGCATGCCCCGCACGAGGCCGCCGCCGCAGGCGATCCCGAGGCGCTGCGCGTGCTCGATATCCTGATCGGCGAACTTCCGCCGACCCTGGCCGCCAAGCTCGCCGCTAAAATCACCGGACGCTCGAAAGCCGAGTTGTACCAGATGTCCCTTGCCCGCAAACCGCCCGCCGCATCATGACCGACACGCTGACCCTCACCCGCCCCGACGACTGGCACATCCACTTCCGCGACGGCGCTGCCATGCAGAGCGTGCTGCCCGACACCGCACGCGTGTTCGGTCGCGCGATTGCCATGCCCAATCTCAAGCCGCCGGCCGTCAGCGTCGATGACGCCGCCGCGTATCGCGCACGTCTGCTGGCCGCCGTTCCTGCGGGGACGGGTTTCGAACCCCTGATGACGCTCTATCTCACCGACAACACCCGGCCCGAGGAGATTGCCAGGGCAAGGCAGAGCGGCTTCGTGCATGCGGTGAAGTATTACCCGGCAGGCGCCACGACCAATTCCGATTCCGGCGTGACTGAATTGACCAAGGCCTATCAGGCGATCGCTGCGATGGAGGAAGTCGGGATGCCCTTGCTGCTGCACGGCGAAGTCGTCGATGCCGACGTCGACGTGTTCGACCGGGAGGCCGTGTTCATCGAGCGGCACCTCACTCGGCTGATGAAGGACTTCCCGCGGCTGAAGATCGTGCTGGAACACATCACCACCCGGCAGGCGGCCGAATTCGTGGCGAGCGCGCCGGCCACCGTCGGCGCGACGATCACCGTCCATCACCTGCTGTACAACCGCAACGCCATGTTCAGGGGCGGCATGCGCCCGCATTTCTATTGCCTGCCCATCATCAAGCGCGAGACGCACCGCCAGGCGCTGGTTGCGGCGGCCGTTTCCGGCAATCCCAAGTTCTTTCTCGGTACCGATTCCGCGCCGCACGCCGTGGGCGCGAAGGAATCGTCGTGCGGCTGCGCCGGCATCTATACCGCGCATGCCGCCATCGAGTTGTATGCCGAGGCCTTCGAGGACGCCGGCGCGCTCGACAGGCTGGAAGGTTTCGCCAGTTTTTACGGTGCCGATTTTTACGGCCTGCCGCGCAATGCGGGCACCATCACCTTGCGCCGCGAAAGCTGGGAGGTGCCGGCCCGCCTGGCCTTGGGCGAGACGAGCCTGGTGCCGTTGCGTGCAGGCGAGTCCGTTCGCTGGCGCGTGAACTGAATCAAGAAAAACGGCAGACTGTTTTCTGTCTGCCGTCGTCGGAAGCGAGCCAGCACTTCCAGGAGGCACGTGGCCTTGCGCCACGCGGAGGAGCTTTACGGGAACGCGGGTATCGTCGGTTCCATGCCGGAGATCATGGCCTCGGGATGATGCGAAGCGACCAGTGTGCGGATGTCTTCGACGCGCCCGGCGGGCGTGTCCACCATCATCAGGACATGCCCGGCGGCGATGGCCGATTCGAAGGCTCTGAGCCGCGAATTGGGAATCGAGCTGGCGACCATGCTCGCGACCCAGGCGCCGAAGGCCGCACCGATCAGCGCGGTGAGCAGGATGGTCACGAGTTGCAGATCCACGCCGGCAGGCGGAAAGAACACCGCCACCAGTCCCGCGACGATGCCGATGCCGCCACCGACCGCGAGCCCGGTCTCGGCGCCATGGACGAAATCGGATTTCTGCAGGATCGAGGCCTCGTTCAGGTCCGCCAGCGACATGCCTTCCTTCGCAATCACGTGAATATGGCTGTCCTCGATGCGGGCAAGCAGCAACTCATCGCGGATCTGTCGGGCGCTGGGGGCGTCCGGCACCATGAAATACAGACGTCGTCTCATGATGACCTCCTGGACGGTTCGAGGCCGAACCGCATTACCTTTGATTAGCAAATCGTCCGGCCGAGTCAAGGCAGCATTTATAATCGGCGGTGGAAAAGCCGGTCAGACAGCCGCTGCCGCGCAAGCGGGAGAGGAAAGTCCGGGCTCCACAGAGCAGGATGACGGCTAACGGCCGTACGCCGCGAGGCGAGGAACAGGGCCACAGAGACGAGCAAGCCCCTTCGGGGGTGGACGTGAAACGCGGTAACCTCCATCCGGAGCAACACCAAATAGGCGGACGATGACGCTGCTCGCCGAGTCCGCGGGTAGGTGGCTTGAGCCGGCCAGCAATGACCGGCCTAGAGGAATGGTTGTCCACGACAGAACCCGGCTTACCGACTGGCTTTTCCACTTTCCATTTATTTCAATGGCTTAGGATTTTTTTCTAAAAATACTCAAAAAACAAGTCGCTAAGCATCGGTTTTTCCAGAAACTTATCCACAACCAAAAACCACCCCTAAGTCTTTGAGGCATAGGGGTTTTTTTACGTCTGCCGTATTGACCCCCTAAAAACTATCCCCTATAGTGGGTGCAAGTGGTGATTGGTGGGAAGTTGTGGGAGAATTCGCCCGCCCATCGCGGCCAAATTATTAGAGGAAGAGACATGTTCAGGGGGGTGGCGACAGTGAGTCTGGATAGCAAGAGCCGGCTCGTGGTGCCGGCGCGCTATCGCGACGCCCTCCTGGTGAATGGGGGCGGCCGTGTCGTGGTGACGGCCGATCCCACGCAGTGCCTGCTGCTCTACCCTCTGCCCGAATGGGAGCCGATCGAAAAGAAGCTCAATGGGCTCTCCGATTTCAACCCGCGTACCCGCAGTCTCAAGCAACTGCTCGTCGGTTACGCGCATGACATGGACATGGACGGCGCGGGCCGCATCCTGCTGCCGCCCATGCTCCGGAAATTCGCCGAACTCGACAAAACGGTGGTGATGGTGGGGCAGGGCAGCAAGATCGAGTTGTGGAACGAGGCGCGCTGGGAAGGCAAGGTCGTCCAGGCCCTGGGCTTCGGCGGCGACGACGCGCTGCCGGCCGAGCTGGAGGGATTCACGTTGTGACGGATGCCGCCCATGTGCCGGTGCTGGCACAGGAGGCGGTGGCGGCGCTGGCGATCCAACCCGGAGGCGTCTATGTGGACGCCACCTTCGGACGCGGCGGGCACAGCCGGCTGATCCTGGAACGGTTGGGGCCGGGCGGCAGGTTGATCGCGCTGGATCGCGATCCCGACGCCATCCGCGCCGGCGCGGCCATTACCGACGCGCGGCTCACGCTGGTGAGGCGCGCGTTCTCGAAATTGGGTGCGGTGCTCGATGAACTGGGCATCGCGCGGGTGAACGGAATTCTGCTGGACATAGGCGTGTCGTCGCCGCAGCTCGACGACGCCACGCGCGGTTTCAGCTTCCGGTTCGATGCGCCGCTCGACATGCGCATGGATCCGGAAAGCGGCGTGTCCGCGGCGGACTGGCTGGCGACGGCGGCAGAGGAGGAAATCAGTGAAGTCATCCGCAACTACGGGGAAGAGCGGTTTGCTCGATCGATTGCGCGCGCGATTGTTGCGGCACGGCAAAAGGAAGCGATCCGCACAACGGGGCAACTTGCGGACCTCATCGCGGCAACCGTCAAAAAGCGCGAGCCGGGGCAACACCCCGCCACGCGCAGCTTCCAGGCTTTACGGATTCATCTCAACCGCGAGCTCGAAGAGTTGAGCGACGTGCTGCCGCAATGCGTTGACAGACTGTTGCCGGGCGGACGCCTGGCGGTGATCAGTTTTCATTCCCTCGAAGACCGTATCGTCAAACGCTTCATGCGTGACGAGGCATTGGGCGAACAGCCGCCCGCGCGCCTGCCGATCCCTGCCGCGATGCTGAAGCCGGGCCGCCTGAAGCTGGTCGGCCGGGCGCAGCACGCGTCGGATGCCGAGCTTGCCGGCAATCCGCGTGCGCGCAGCGCGGTGCTGCGCGTTGCGGAAAGGATGGCGGCTTGAGCCGGCTCAACCTCGTTCTCGCATTCGTGCTGATCGCATGCGCGCTGGCCGTGGTGCAGGCGCAGCACCGGTCCCGTACCTATTTCGTGGAGCTCGAACGCCTGAAGAAGGAGGCGCGCGCACTCGACGAGCAGTGGGGGCAATTGCAGCTGGAGCAGAGCACCTGGGCCAACCCGGCGCGGGTGGACGCGGTCGCGCGCGAACGGCTGGGCCTGGTCCCGCCTGCGCAGGATCGCATTCACGTCGAAACCCTGGCAGAGGCGCCGTGAACTACCACTCGCGCAAACTGCTCAAGCTTCATCTCGCGCCCTGGCGCATGGCAACCGTCGCCGGCCTGCTGCTGGGCGGTCTGGTGGTGGTGGCGGGGCGCGCGTTCTACCTGCAGGGCCTCAATACCAGTTATCTGCAGGGCAAGGGCGATGCCGTCGCCAACCGCAATCTCACCCTGCCGGCACACCGCGGCCAGGTCACCGACCGCTATGGCCAGTTGCTGGCGATCAGCACGCCAGTCGAGGCCTTGTGGGCGCGACCTGCCGACCTCAGGCTGACCGGTCCGCAGCGGGCGCATCTGGCGCAGGTGCTCGACATGCCGGAACGCGAGCTGGAGAAGCGGCTGGCGGGCCGGACGCGCGGCGAATTCAGCCTGCGCCGCCCGCTGACGCCGGAACAGGCGACCGACGTCGCCGCCATGGGGGCGCCCGGCCTGATCCTGCGGCGCGAATTTCGCCGCTACTACCCGGCGGGCGAAGTCGCCGCGCACGTCGTCGGCTTCACCAATATCGACGACGTGGGCCAGGAAGGCGTCGAACGCGCCTATCAGAACTGGTTGGCCGGCCGCGCCGGCGAACGCCAGGTGCTGCGCGACCGGCGCGGCAATACGATCCGCGACCTGGCGCCGATCAAGACCGCGCAGATGGGCGGCAACCTTGCGCTGTCGCTCGATCTCAAGATCCAGTTCCTGGCCCACCGCGAACTGGCGGCCGCCATCGCCCAGCACAAGGCCAAGGGCGGCAGCATCGTCGTGCTCGACGCCAAGACCGGCGAAATCCTCGCGCTGTCGAACCAGCCGGACTTCAATCCCAACAACCGCCGCGATTATCAGCCGGGCCCGATGCGCAATCGCGCGGTGATCGACACCTTCGAGCCGGGGTCGACCGTCAAACCCTTCGTCGCCGCTGCTGTGCTGGAACGCGGCCTGGTGCATCCCGGCACCCTGATCGATACCCCCGCGACGTTCAAGGTCGGGCCCAAGCTGATCCGCGACGAGCATCCGCACGACAAGCTGACGGTCACGGAAATCATCCAGAAATCGAGCAACATCGGCGCGGCCAGGATGGCGCTCATGCTCACCCCGCAGCAGCACTGGGAGGTGCTGAACCGGGCGGGCTTCGGCCAGTTGCCCGGCTCCGGTTTTCCGGGCGAAACCGCGGGCCGGCTGCGCGGCTACGCCACCTGGAAACCGGTCGAGCAGGCCACCATGGCCTACGGCTACGGCCTGTCGGTGAGCCTCCTGCAGCTTGCGCGCGCCTACATGGCCTTCGCCAACGACGGCGAGGTGATGCCGCTGTCCTTCCTCAAGCGCGAGCCGCAGGAAATCGTCGGCGAACGCGTGTTCTCGCCCGCCGTCGCGCGCGAGGTGCGGACGATGATGGAAGCCGTCACCCAGGAAGGCGGCACCGGCACCCGCACCCGCGTGCCCGGCTACCGCGTCGCCGGCAAGACCGGCACTGCGCACAAGCTGATCGACGGGCATTACGCGCCCGACCGCTATCTGTCTTCCTTCGTCGGCATGGCGCCGGCATCGAATCCGCGCCTCATCATCGCTGTGACCATCGACGAGCCGTCCGACGGCGTCTACTACGGCGGCAGCGTCGCCGGCCCGGTGTTCGCACAGGTCATGGCGGCCAGCCTGCGGCAGCTCGGACTGCCGCCGGATGCGCCGGAAACCGAGACGCGCATGACGCAGAACACGGTCAATCCGGGCGGGGGGGCGTGATGGCGAAACCGCATGCCAAGGCCCGAACCGGCGCCGCGCAGGCGATCCGCGAATCGGTGCCGCACATCCTCGAACGCCTGGGCGTGCCCGTCGCCGAGCTGATCAACGACAGCCGCAAGGCGGCGCCCGGCGCGGTATTCGCCGCCTACCCCGGCGAGACCCGCGACGGCCGCGATTTCATCCCGCAGGCGGTCGCGCAGCGCATCGACGGCGTGCTGTGGGATGCCGATCGCTTCCAGTGGGACCCCGCGCTCCCCGTGGCCAACGCCGGCGTCGTCGACCTGCGCCACCGCATCGGCGAGATCGCTGCGCACGTCTACGGCGAGCCGTCGCGCGCCCTGCACATGGTCGGCGTCACCGGCACCAACGGCAAGACATCGGTGGCGCACTGGATCGCGCAGGCGCTGAGCCGGCTGGGCCGCAGGACGGCGATCGTCGGCACCGTCGGCAACGGCTTTCCCGGCGCGCTGACCCCCACGCTCAACACCACGCCGGACGCCATCGCCCTGCAGCAGCGGCTTGCCTACTACCGCCAGCAGGGCGCGGTCGGCTGCGCGATGGAGGTGTCGTCGCACGGACTCGCGCAGGGACGCGTCAACGGCACCGCCTTCAACGTCGCCGTGCTCACCAACCTGTCGCGCGACCATCTCGATTACCACGGCGACATGGACAGCTACGCCGCCGCCAAGGCACGCCTGTTTGCGTGGCCCGGGCTCGACTGGATCGTGCTCAACGTCGACGACGCCTTCGGCCAGCAGCTGGAAATGGAAACCCGTCCCGCCCGTGTCGCCGGCTACGGCTTTGCCCGCGGAGCGGTGGTCGGCGAAAGCCTGCGCCTGTCGCAGGCGGGGCTGCACCTGAAGCTGCGCACCGACTGGGGCGACGCCGAACTCGACGCGCCGCTGCTGGGGCGTTTCAACGCGGCCAACCTGCTCGCCGTGCTGACCGCGCTGCTGGTGTCGGACGTGAAACTGGCGGATGCCTGCGCCGCGCTCGCACACGTTGTGCCGCCGCCGGGCCGCATGGAGACGTTCGGCGGCGGTGCGCATCCGCTGGTGGTGGTGGACTATGCCCACACCCCGGACGCGCTGGACAAGGTGCTCGCCACCTTGCGCGAAATCGCCAGCGGCGGCCGGCTGATCTGCGTCTTCGGTTGCGGCGGCAATCGCGACAAGGGCAAGCGGCCCTTGATGGGCGAGGCTGCGAGCAAAATCGCCGACGAAGTCTGGGTCACCAGCGACAACCCGCGCCACGAGGATCCGCAGGCCATCATCGACGACATTCTCGGCGGCATGCGCGGCGCCGTGACCAAAAACGCACTGCGTGTCGAACCCGATCGCGCGCGCGCCATCTTCGAGGCGATCGGCGGCGCGCATCAGGGCGACGTCGTCCTCATCGCCGGCAAGGGCCACGAGGATTACCAGGAAATCGCCGGCGAACGTCTGCCGTTCTCCGACGCGGCGACGGCGAGAAAGGCACTGGCCGCATGGACATGAACCTGAAACTGTCCGAAGCCGCCGCCATGCTGGGCGTGCCGTTCGCCGGAACCGACGCCGCCGTGCTGCGCGTATCCACCGACAGCCGCGCGATCCGGCCGGGCGATCTCTTCGTCGCCTTGCGCGGCGAGAAATTCGACGGTGCTACCTTCGCCGCGCAGGCGTTGCAACAGGGTGCGATCGGCGTGGTGCTCGACCATGCGCAGGCCCCCGGCGTTGCGCAGGCGATCCGCGTCGACGATACCCGTCTCGCGCTGGGGCGGCTCGCCGCCGCCTGGCGCCACCGTTTCGACCTGCCGGTCGTCGCCGTCACCGGCAGCAACGGCAAGACCACGGTCAAGGAAATGCTCGCCGCCGTCCTGCGTACGGAAACCGGCAGCGCCGACGCGGTGCTCGCCACCGAAGGCAATCTCAACAACGACATCGGCCTGCCGCTCATGTTGTTGCGCCTGCGTGAGGCGCACCAGTACGCCGTGCTCGAAATGGGCATGAACCACGCCGGCGAGATCGACTACCTCACCCGGCTGGCGCAGCCCGACGTGGCGTTGATCAATAACGCGCTCACCGCGCACATCGGCTTTCTCGGCTCGGTGGAAGCCATCGCGCGCGCCAAGGGCGAAATCTTCAATGGCCTGGCGGAAGCCGGCATCGCCGTCTTCAACGCCGACGATCCGCATGCATGGATCTGGCGCGAGGCCAATGCGCAGCGCTGCATCGTCGATTTCGGCCTGCACCAGGCCGCCAAGGTCGGCGGTCGCTATCGTCCCCACGATTTCGGCGCGGCGCTCACCGTGGCGCTGCCCAATGCCGAACTGGAAATCGACCTGAAAGTGCCCGGCGAGCACAACGCGATGAACGCACTGGCCGCTGCTGCCGCAGCATTCTCGCTCGACGTCAGCCACCGCAGCATCGTCGCCGGACTGTCGGCTTTCGCCGGCGTAAAAGGCCGCCTGCAACGCAAGCCGGCCCTGCACGGCAGCACCTTCATCGACGACACCTACAACGCCAACCCCGATTCGGTGAAGGCGGCGCTCGCGGTGCTGGCGCGCCAGCCGGGCAAGAAACTCCTGGTGCTGGGCGACATGGGCGAGCTCGGCGCGGATGCCGCCGCCCTGCATGCCCAGATCGGCCGTGCGGCGCGCGAGGCCGGCGCCGACAGGCTGCTGGCGCTGGGCGAGCTGTCGAAGGAAACGGTCGATGCCTTCGGCAAGGGCGCCATGCATTTCGAACGCATCGAGGAGCTGCTCGCCGAGCTGGAAAACGCCCTCGACGCCGATACCACCGTGCTGGTCAAGGGCTCGCGCTTCATGCAGATGGAGCGCGTGGTCAACAGTTTCATGGAGACGCACTGACATGCTCTTGTGGCTATTCCAATATCTCGGCCAGGATGTCCGGGCGTTCAACGTCTTCAATTACCTGACGCTGCGCGCGGTGCTCGCCACGCTGACCGCACTGACGATTTCCTTCATCGTCGGCCCCGCCGTGATCCGCAAGCTCACCGCGCTGAAGATCGGCCAGTCGGTGCGCACCGACGGTCCGCAGACCCACCTCGTCAAGGCCGGCACGCCGACCATGGGCGGTGCGCTGATCCTGGTCTCGGTCGCCGTCACCACCCTGCTGTGGGCGGACCTGTCCAACCGCTACGTCTGGATCGCGCTGGTCACCCTGCTCGGCTTCGGCGTCATCGGCTGGGTCGACGACTGGCGCAAGGTGGTGGAAAAGAACTCGCGCGGCCTGCCGTCGCGCTGGAAGTACTTCTGGCAGTCGGTGATCGGCCTGGCCGTCGCGGCCACCCTGTGGCAGAACGCCAGCCTGCCCGCCCACACCGAACTCATCATCCCCTTCGCCAAGCACGCCACGCTTGCCCTGTCGGCGGCCGGTTTCATCGCCTTGACCTATTTCGTCATCGTCGGCGCCTCCAACGCGGTCAACCTCACCGACGGGCTCGACGGGCTGGCCATCCTGCCGACCGTGATGGTCGCCTCGGCGCTGGCGATCTTCGCCTACGTCGCCGGCAACGCGGTGTTCTCCAGATACCTCGGTTTGCCGCATATTCCCGGCGCCGGCGAACTCGCCGTGTTCTGCGCCGCGATGGCGGGCGCGGGCCTCGCCTTCCTGTGGTTCAACGCGTATCCCGCCGAAGTGTTCATGGGCGACGTCGGCGCGCTGGCGCTCGGGGCCGCGCTCGGCGTCGTCGCCGTCATCGTGCGGCAGGAAATCATCCTGTTCATCATGTGCGGGGTGTTCGTGATGGAAACCCTGTCGGTGATGATCCAGGTCGCTTCATTCAAGCTCACCGGCAAGCGCGTATTCCGCATGGCGCCGATCCATCACCACTACGAACTGAAAGGCTGGAAGGAAAACCAGGTGGTGGTGCGTTTCTGGATCATCAGCATGATGCTGGTGCTCATCGGCCTGTCGAGTCTCAAGCTCAGATGAACTACGACAGGCTGCAACTCTCCGGCAAGAAGGCCCTGGTGCTCGGCCTCGGCGACACCGGCCTGTCGTGCGCGCGCTGGCTGGCTGCGCGCGGGGCCGACGTGAGCGTGGCCGACAGCCGGACCGCGCCGCCGCACGCGGCGCATCTGGCCGAACTGCTGCCGGATGTGAAGCTTTACGCAGGCCCGTTCGATCCCGCGCAGCTGGCTGCCGCCGAACTGCTGGTCGTCAGCCCCGGCGTGCCGCTCGCCGACCCGGCAGTCGCAGGCGCGGTCGCGGCGGGTGTCGAAGCCGTCGGCGACGTCGAGCTCTTCGCCCGCGCGGTCGCCGCGCTCAATGCGCAGCGCGAGCATCCAATGCACGTGCTCGCCATCACCGGCAGCAACGGCAAGAGCACGGTCACCGCGATGTGCGGCGACATGTGCCGCATGGCGGGGCTCGAGACCTGCGTGGCGGGCAACATCGGCCTGCCCGTACTCGACGCGCTCTACGAGATCGAACAGGGGCGGGCGCCCGCGCCGCAGGCCTGGGTGCTCGAACTGTCGTCGTTCCAGCTGGAAACCACGTCCAGCCTGGATGCCGACGCCGCCACCGTGCTCAACCTGTCGGAAGACCACATGGACCGCTATGCCGACATGGATGCCTATGCCGCGGCCAAGGCGCGCATTTTCAGCGGTCGCGGCGTGCAGGTATTGAACCGGGACGATGCGCGCTCGATGGCGATGGCGCTGCCCGGGCGGCACGTGGTCAGTTTCGGCCTCGATCGCTGTCCGCGCGACGAGAATTTCGGCCTCTGCGAAGACGAACTCTGCCTCGGCGGCGACATGCTGATGCCGCTGTCCGCCCTGCCGGTGGCCGGCCTGCACAACGCCGCGAATGCGCTGGCCGCGCTCGCGCTGACCCGCGCCCTCGGCCTGCCGATGGAAGCCCTGCTGCGTGGTCTGGTCCACTTCAAGGGGCTGCCGCACCGGGTGGAGAAGGTCGCCGAGATCGAAGGCGTCGTCTACTACGACGATTCCAAAGGCACCAACGTCGGCGCGACCGAGGCCGCGCTCTACGGCATGGGTGCCCGCAAGGCCGTGATTATTCTCGGCGGCGACGGCAAGGGCCAGGATTTCGCGCCGCTGAAGGCGGCGGTCGAGGCCAACGCGCGCGCGGTCCTGCTGATCGGCCGCGATGCCCCGCTGATCGAGGCTGCCATTGCGGGCAGCGGGGTCGCAACTTACCCGGCCGCCACGCTGCCCGAGGCGGTCGCGGCGGCGCACCGCCTCGCGCATCCCGGCGACGCCGTGCTGCTGTCGCCCGCCTGCGCCAGCTTCGACATGTTCCGCAACTACGCCCACCGCGCCGAGGTTTTCGTCGAGGCGGTGAACAGGCTCGCGGCGGAAAGGGGGCGCGCCTGATGCTGTACGCCGCGCGCGCGCCCAAACCCAGCGCCGAGCTCGACTTCAGCCTGCTGTGGCTGGCGCTCGGCCTGCTGGCGATCGGCCTGGTGATGGTGTATTCCGCGTCCATCGCGATTGCCGAGGCGGCGCGCTACACCGGCCACAACGGCGCGTACTACCTGATACGCCAGGGCATCTTCATCGCGATGGGCATCGGCGTGGGGATGGCCGCCTTCCAGGTGCCGATGCGCGTATGGCAGCAGGCCGCGCCGTATCTCTTCATGGGCGGGCTGCTGCTGCTGCTGGTGGTGCTGATTCCGCACATCGGCCGCGAGGTCAACGGCAGCCGGCGCTGGATTCCGCTCGGCTTCGCCAACCTGCAGCCCTCCGAGCTGATGAAGATGCTCGCCGTCTTCTACGCTGCCGACTACACCACGCGCAAGGCGGCCTTCATGCACGACCTGAAGAAGGGTTTCCTGCCGATGGCCGGCGTGATGATGCTGACCGGCGCGCTGCTCCTGAAGGAACCGGACTTCGGCGCCTTCGTGGTGATCGTGTCCATCGCCATGGGCATCCTCTTCCTCGGCGGACTCAACTGGAAAGTGTTCGCCGGGCTGGTGGTGGTGCTGCTGATCGGCTTCGCCGTGCTCATCCTGACTTCGGAATACCGCATGCAGCGCATGCTCGGCTTCATGGATCCCTTCAAGGATCCTTACGGCAAGGGCTATCAGCTGTCGCACGCGCTGATCGCCTTCGGACGCGGCGAGTGGCTGGGCCTCGGCCTGGGCGGCAGCATCGAGAAATTGTTCTACCTGCCGGAGGCGCACACCGATTTCCTGCTTGCGGTGATCGCCGAGGAGTTCGGCTTCGTCGGCGTGGTCGCGGTGATCGCCCTGTTCGGCTGGCTCGTCGCCAAGGCCTTCCTCATCGGCCGTCGCGCCGCCCAGCTCGAACGCAACTTCTGCGCGCTGGTGGCCCAGGGCATCGGCATCTGGCTGGGCGTGCAGTCGCTCATCAACATGGGCGTGAACGTCGGCCTGTTGCCGACCAAGGGCCTGACCTTGCCCTTCCTGTCCTTCGGCGGCAGCGGCATCGTCGCCAACTGCCTGGCTGTCGCCGTGCTGCTGCGCATCGACTGGGAACACCGGCAGATGATGCGGGGAAAGACGTTCTAATGAGCTTGATCCGCATCATCTTCCCTCTCCCCAACCCTCTCCCGCTTGCGGGCGAGGGGGTGAACGTGCGCTGCGCGCGCCCGAACCGATTAACGATGCGGGGGCAGACGTTCTGATGGCCGCCGCGAACCGCACCCTCATGGTCATGGCCGGCGGTACCGGCGGCCACGTCTATCCTGCGCTCGCGGTGGCCGACGCCCTGCGCGCGCGCGGCTGGGACGTGTTCTGGCTGGGTACGCGCGCCGGGCTGGAGGCGCGCGTGGTGCCGGCGGCCGGCATCGACATGGTGTGGGTGGCGATGGGCGGCGTGCGCGGCAAGGGCCTGCTGAAGAAACTGTTGCTGCCGGCGATGCTGCTGGTGGCATTCTGGCAAAGCCTTGCCGCGATCATCAAACGTCGTCCCGACGTGGTGCTCGGCATGGGCGGCTACACCGCGTTTCCCGGCGGCATGATGGCCAGCCTCACCAACCGGCCGCTGGTCGTCCACGAACAGAACTCCATCGGCGGGCTCACCAACCGCGTGCTCGCCTGTCTGGCGGACCGCGTGCTCACGGCTTTTCCCAAGGCCTTCACCCATGCGCACGACAAGCCGATTCCCTGCCGCAAGGTGGCGGCCGAGTGGGTGGGCAATCCGGTACGGAGCGACATCGCCGCATCGGCGGCCGACGACCGTGCGCGCCGCGACGGGCCGCTGCGCCTGCTGGTGGTCGGCGGCAGCCTCGGCGCATCGGCGCTGAACGAGCTGGTGCCGAAGGCGCTGGCGCTGCTGCCGGCCGAACGTCGCCCTGCCGTCGTGCACCAGTCCGGCCGCCGGCATCTCGACGCGCTGCGCGCGAACTACGCCGCCGCCGGCGTCGAGGCCGACGTGCGCGACTACATCGAGGACATGGCCGCCGAATACCGCGCCTGCGATTTCGCCATCTGCCGGGCCGGCGCGATGACCGTCGCCGAGCTCGCCTGCGCCGGCGTGCCCGCTGTGCTGGTGCCGTTTCCGTTCGCGGTGGACGACCACCAGACCGGCAACGCCGAATTCCTCGCCGAAGCCGGTGCGGCCTGGCTGATGCAGCAGAAGGACCTGACTGCCGACACACTCGCCGCGCTGATCGGCAGGCTGGACCGCGCGACGCTCGCCGCGATGTCGGACAAGGCGCGTGCGCTGGCGAAACCCGACGCGACGGCGCGGGTGGCCGATATTTGCGAGGGACTGGCGAAATGAGACACGCCGTCAAACACATCCACTTCGTCGGTGTGGTCGACCCGAGCAGGGAGCAGGGGTCCCGCTTGCGGGATGCGACCGGCCGCGAGGGGCGCCGGATGTCGACGTTGGATGCTAACCGGGGAGGACGCGGCTGATGCGGCACGCCGTCAAGCAGATCCATTTCGTCGGCATCGGCGGCGTCGGCATGAGCGGCATCGCGGAGGTGCTCTTGAACCTGGGCTATGCCGTGTCCGGCTCCGATCTCGCCGACAACGCGGTGACGCAGCGGCTGGCCAAACTCGGTGCGCGCATCCATCGCGGCCACGCGGCGGAGAACATAGCCGGCGCCGATGCGGTGGTGACCTCGACCGCAGTACAGGAAGCCAACCCCGAAGTCGTCGCCGCCCGCGAGAAGAAGATTCCCATCGTGCCGCGCGCGCTGATGCTGGCCGAGCTGATGCGGCTGAAGCAGGGCATCGCGATTGCCGGCACCCACGGCAAGACGACGACGACCAGCCTCGTCGCCAGCATCCTCGGCGAGGCGGGCATGGACCCCACCTACGTCATCGGCGGCAAGCTCACTGCCGCCGGCACCAACGCGCGCCTCGGCAAGGGCGATTTCCTGGTCGCCGAGGCCGACGAATCCGACGCCTCGTTCCTGTACCTGACGCCCGTGATCGCCATCGTCACCAACATCGACGCCGATCACATGGACACCTACGGGCACGACTTCGAGCGCCTGAAAACCGCCTTCGTCGATTTCTGCCAGCGCCTGCCCTTCTACGGCATGGCGGTGCTGTGCATCGACGATCCGCACGTACGGGAAATCCTGCCGCGCATCACCAAGCCGATCACCACCTACGGTTTCGACGCGGCCGCGCAGGTGCGCGCGCTCAACCCGCGCTTCGAGCGCGGACAGATGCATTTCACCGTTCAGCGCGAAGGACTGGCCGATCTCGACGTGGTGCTGAACCATCCCGGCATGCACAACGTGCTGAACGCGCTCGCCGCCATCGCGGTGGCGACCGAAGTGGATGCCAGCGACGCCGCCATCGTCAGGGCGCTCGCCGAATTCCACGGCGTCGGCCGCCGCTTCCAGCGCTACGGCGAGCAGCCGGCGAAGGACGGCGGGCATTACTGCCTGATCGACGACTACGGCCACCATCCGGTGGAAATGGCGGCCACGCTGGCCGCCGCGCGCGGCGCCTTCCCGGGACGGCGGCTGGTGCTGGTGTTCCAGCCGCACCGCTACACGCGCACCCGCGACTGCTTCGAGGATTTCGCGAAGGTGCTGTCGGAAGCCGACGCCCTGGTGCTCACCGAGGTCTATCCGGCGGGCGAGGCGCCCATCGTGGCCGCCGACGGCCGAGCGCTTGCGCGCGCCGTGCGCGTGGCGGGCAAGGTCGAACCGGTGTTCGTCGAGGCCGTGGCCGACGTGCCGGCGGCGGTACGCGAACTGGTGCGCGACGGCGACGTGGTGCTGGTGATGGGCGCCGGCAGCATCGGCCAGGTGGCACCTGCATTGGGCGCATGCGATTCCACAGGTGCTTCGGCACCTGCTGGATCGGCGTCTCCTTCAGGGGGGGCGCATGCGACATGACTTCCGCATGAACGAGCCCGACGTCGCCGGCGGCGGCGAACCGGTGCTGCGCGGCCGCTTCCTCTACAACGAGCCGATGAAGCGACACGTCTCCTGGCGTGCCGGCGGCGCGGCGCAGCGTGTCTACATTCCCGCCGACCTGGAAGACCTGATCTGGCTGGTGCGCTCGGTGCCGCTGCGCGAGGACATCCACATGGTCGGGCTGGGCAGCAACCTGCTGGTGCGCGACGGCGGCATAGCCGGCGTGGTGATCCTGCTGCACGGCGTGCTGAAGAGACTGGCGATCGAGTCGCGCACCCAGGGCCTGCCGCCCGCGCCCGAAGGCGTGGAATCCGCGCTGATCTATGCGCAGGCGGGCGTGGCCTCGCCCAAGCTCGCGCGCTTCGCCGCCAATCACGATCTCGTCGGCGGCGAATTCTGGGCCGGCATTCCCGGCACCGTGGGCGGGGCGATCGCCATGAACGCCGGCTGCTACGGCAGCGAAACCTGGGACAGGCTGGTGCAGGTGGAGACGCTCGATCGCCAGGGCCAGCTGAACGAGCGCCTGCCGGAGGAGTACGTGACCGGCTATCGCCACGTCGCGCTGAAGCTGCCGCACCAGGAATGGTTCATCGGCGGCTGGTTCCGCCTGGGAAAAGGCGACGGCGCCGCCTCGCGCGAAACCATCAGGGAATTGCTGAAGAAACGCATCGCCGCGCAGCCGCTGCAGCTGCCCAACGCCGGCTCGGTGTTCCGCAACCCGCCGGGCGACTACGCCGCGCGCCTGATCGAAAGCTGCGGGCTCAAGGGCTATCGCATCGGCGACGCGCAGGTGTCGGAGAAGCACGCCAATTTCATCGTCAACCTCGGCCAGGCCACGGCGACCGACATCGAGCGCCTGATCGAGCACGTGGAAGACACCGTGGAGGCGCGCACCAACGTGCGGCTGATCCGCGAAGTCCGCATCATTGGAGAACGGCAGTGAACCGGAACGAAACCGCGAAGCGCTTTGGAAAGGTCGCGGTCATGCTGGGCGGCACCTCGGCCGAGCGCCCGGTGTCGCTCAACAGCGGCAATGCGGTGCTCGCCGCGCTGCAGCGCCAGGGCATCGATGCGCACCCCTTCGACCCCGCCAACCGCAATCTCGGCGACCTCATCGGCGGCGAGTTCGACCGCGTTTTCATCGCGCTGCACGGCCGCTTCGGCGAGGACGGCTGCATGCAGGGCGCACTCGAACTGCTGCACCTGCCCTACACCGGCAGCGGCGTGATGGCGTCCGCGCTGGGCATGGACAAGTGGCGCACCAAACTCCTCTGGCGCGCCGCCGGCCTGCCCACCGCCGACTGGGCGATCCTCAAGGCCGACAGCGATTTCGCCGCGGTGGAGAAACAGCTCGGCCTGCCCATCTTCGTGAAGCCGGCGCGCGAAGGCTCCAGCATCGGCATGAGCAAGGTGACCGAGCCCGGCACGCTCAAGGCCGCCTACGAGACCGCCGCCGAGCACGATGCGCTGGTGCTGGCGGAAAAATTCATCGACGGTCCCGAGTTCACCGCCGCCATCCTGGGCGACACCGCGTTGCCGCTGATCCGGCTGGAGCCTGCCAAGGACAAGGCCTTCTACGATTTCGAGGCCAAGTACCTGCGCAACGACACCCAGTACCACTGTCCGGCAGGCCTGCCGGACGACAAGGAGAAGGCGCTGCGGCAGCTCGCGCTTGACGCCTTCCGGCTGCTCGGCGGACGCGGCTGGGGCCGCGTCGATCTCATGCTCGACCGCTTCGGCAACCCCTACCTGCTGGAAGTGAACACCTCGCCCGGCATGACCGACCACAGCCTGGTGCCGATGGCCGCGCGCGCCGCCGGCAAGGATTTCGACGCGCTCTGTCTCGCGATCCTGGAGCAGACCCTGTGACGACTTCGCCCGAGCTCGCCGCCCATCCGCTGAACCAGGTCGCCCGCGTGCTGACCTGGGGCGCGCTCGGCCTGCTCGCCTACGGCGCGGCCGCCTGGCTCGTGGCGCGGCCCTGGTTCGCGCTGACCACGCTGGAAGTGAAGACGCCGGTGCAGCATGTCACCGAGGCGCAGATCCGCCTGGTGGCCGAGCGCAAGGTGCGCGGCACCTTCTTCACCGTCGATCTCGAACGCGTGCGCGAAAGCCTGGAGAAACTGCCCTGGGTGCGCGAGGCGCGCGTCGAGCGCCGCTGGCCCGACACGCTGGTCGTATCGCTGGTCGAGCACGTGCCGCTCGCGCGCTGGAACGAGAACGCCCTGGTGAACGGCGACGGCGAAATCTTCGTGGCTGCCGTGTCCGGCAAGCTGCCGCGGCTGGCCGGCCCGGACGACGCCAGCGTCGAAGTGGTCGAGGCGTACCGGCGCTACACCGCGACGCTCGCGCCGCTCGGCCTGCGCATCGAGGCGCTGCGGCTGTCGCCGCGCCGGGCGTGGCAGATGCGGCTCGATTCCGGCATGCAACTCGCGCTCGGCCGCGACCACGTCGACGCGCGGCTCGCCCGCTTCGTCGAACTGTATCCGCGTCTGTTCGGCGCGCGTCCGGCGGCGGACGGCAAGACCATCGCCGCCGTCGCGCCCGCCGCAGTCGATCTTCGCTATCCGGATGGCTTCGCCATTCGCATGCCCGACAACCGCATGCCGGCTGGCTTCGCCACGCAGGCGCCGGCCGCCCCCATCAAACCGAGTACAACATGAGCAAGCCAAGAGATCCCAAAAACCTGGTCGTCGGCCTCGACATCGGCACCTCCAAGATCGTCTGCATCGTCGCCGAGATCAACGAGGAAGGCACGCTCGACATCATCGGCATGGGCACGCATCCCTCGCGCGGCCTGCGCCGCGGCGTGGTAGTGAACATCGAGGCCACGGTCAACGCCATCCAGCGCGCGCTGGAGGAAGCCGAGCTGATGGCCGACTGCAAGATCCGCGAGGTCTACACCGGCATTGCCGGCAGCCACATCAAGAGCTTCAACTCGCACGGCATGTTCGCCATCAAGGACAAGGAAATCTCCCAGATGGACGTCGACCGGGTGGTCGAGACCGCGCGCGCCGTGAACATTCCCACCGACCAGCAGATCCTGCACACCATCCCGCAGGAATTCATCGTCGACGGCCAGGAAGACGTGCGCGATCCGCTCGGCATGAGCGCCGTGCGCCTGGAAGTGAAAGTGCACATCGTCACCGGTGCCGTCTCGGCCGCGCAGAACATCATCAAGTGCGTGCGCCGCTGCGGGCTCGAAGTCGGCGACCTGGTGCTGCAGCCGCTCGCCAGCGCGATGGCGGTGCTGACCGAGGACGAGAAGGAACTCGGCGTCTGCCTCGTCGACATCGGCGGTGGCACCACCGACATCGCCGTGTTCACCGGCGGCGCGATCCGCCATACCGCGGTGATTCCGGTCGCCGGTGACCAGGTCAACAACGACATCGCGGTGGCGCTGCGCACCCCGCCGAAGGAAGCCGAGGACATCAAGATCCAGTACGGCTGCGCGCTGCGCCAGCTGGCCGACGCGCGCGACATGATCGAGGTGCCCGGCATCGGCGACCGTCCGCCGCGCACGCTGTCCAGGCAGACGCTGGCCGAGTTCATCGAGCCGCGCATGGAAGAACTGTATTCGCTGGTGCAGGCGGAACTGCGCCGCAGCGGATTCGAGGAGCTGCTGTCGTCCGGCATCGTCATCACGGGCGGCTCGGCGGGCATGCAGGGCATGGTCGAGCTGGGCGAGGAAGTCTTCCACATGCCGGTGCGCATGGGCTGGCCGCGTTACGAAGGCGGGCTCGCCGACGTCATGCACAACCCGCGCTACGCCACCTGCATGGGCCTGCTGATGGCCGGCATGGAGGCGCGCGGGCGCGATGCGCCCAAGCTGTCCGGCAACAGCTTCAAGGACATCCTCGAACGCATGAAGAGCTGGTTCAAGGGGAATTTCTGATGACGTAGCACAACGTCGTCGAAACGGAATTTGACGGTCGTGCCCGGTGCGACAGGGACATCGCGGCAAACACGCCAATGATTTTTGAGTGTGGTTTTTGTTTTTGGCATTAAAGGAGGAAGCAAATGTTTGAACTGATGGATGTAGATACCCAGGATGCAGTGATCAAGGTGATCGGCGTGGGCGGCTGCGGCGGCAACGCGGTCGACCACATGATCAGTTCGGGTCTGAACGGCGTGGAGTTCATCGCCATCAACACCGACGCGCAGGCGCTGAAACGCAACCAGGCCAAGATGCAGTTGCAGCTCGGCAACGGCGTGACCAAGGGCCTGGGTGCAGGCGCCAACCCCGACGTCGGCCGCGAGGCCGCGCTGGAGGACCGCGAGCGCATCGCCGAACTCATCGACGGTGCCGACATGCTGTTCATCACCGCCGGCATGGGCGGCGGCACCGGCACCGGCGCCGCGCCCGTGGTCGCCGAAGTCGCGAAGGAGCTCGGCATCCTCACCGTGGCCGTCGTCACCAAGCCCTTCATGTTCGA
This sequence comes from Thiobacillus sp., assembly GCA_044227195.1. Lineage (GTDB taxonomy): Bacteria > Pseudomonadota > Gammaproteobacteria > Burkholderiales > Thiobacillaceae > Thiobacillus. The sequence goes on along the minus strand of JBGAFQ010000003.1, from coordinate 3,551 downwards.
AGGCAAGCGCGTGCGCGCCGCCAACGCCGGCATCGAGGCGCTTTCGCGCCACGTCGATTCGCTCATCATCATCCCCAACGAGAAGCTGATGCAGGTGCTGGGCGAGGACGTGTCCATGCTCGACGCCTTCAAGGCGGCCAACAACGTGCTGCACGGCGCGGTCGGCGGCATCGCCGAAGTCATCAACTGCCCGGGCCTGGTCAACGTCGACTTCGCCGACGTGCGCACCGTGATGAGCGAGATGGGCATGGCGATGATGGGCTCGGCCCAGGCGAGCGGCGACAACCGCGCGCGCATCGCCGCCGAACAGGCCGTGGCGAGCCCGCTGCTGGAAGACGTGAACCTGGCCGGCGCGCGCGGCGTGCTGGTCAACATCACCGCGTCCTCCAGCGTGAAGATGAAGGAAATCCACGAAGTGATGAACACCATCAAGGGGTTCACCGCCGAGGAAGCCACCGTCATCGTCGGCCAGGTGCTCGACGACACGATGGAAGACACCCTGCGCGTCACCATGGTCGCCACCGGCCTCGGCAACCCCGTCGCCCGCCAGCAGCCCAAGCCCATGCAGATCATTCGCACCGGCACCGACGACATGCCGATGATGGCGGGTGCGAGCGAGGAACTGCCCAGCGTGATGACCAGCCGCCGCAGCCGCACCATCCAGGCGATGGCCGATTCCGGCATCGACACCCTGGACATCCCGGCCTTCCTGCGCAAGCAGGCGGACTGAGCGTGGTCGTTGACGCTTCAGCGTCCTTACAACCACGGCCTGCCCCTTGCGGGTGGAGGATGAACCGCGGACGCGGGAACCGGATAGTGCGAACAGACTCTATCCCGGTTCCCGCGAATTCGGCGCCGGTGGGTTGACCCGCTAAAATGACGGCATGATCAAGCAACGCACCCTGAAGAGCCCGGTCAAGGCGACTGGCGTAGGCCTGCACTCCGGCGTCAAGGTCGAGATGACCCTGCGCCCCGCCGGCCCCGACACCGGCATCGTGTTCCGGCGCATGGACCTCGATCCGCCCGCCGAGCTCAAGGCCGACCCGTATCTCGTCACCGACACCCGACTGTGTTCCATGCTGGAATCCGGCCCCGCCAAGGTCTCGACCGTCGAGCACCTCATGTCCGCACTCGCGGGCCTGGGCATCGACAATCTCCTGGTCGATCTCACCGGTCCCGAGATTCCCATCATGGATGGCTCCTCCGCGCCCTTCGTGTTCCTGCTGCAGTCCGCCGGCATCGTCGAGCAGGACGCGCCGAAGCAATACGTGCGCATCAAGCAGCCCATCGAAGTGAAGGACGGCGACAAGTGGGCGCGCTTCGTCCCGCACAACGGCTTCAGGATCGAGTTCACCATCGACTTCAAGCACCCCGTGTTCGACAAGAGCGGCAAGACGGTCAGCATCGATTTCGCCGACACCGCCTACACCAAGGAAGTCGCCCGCGCGCGCACCTTCGGCTTCATGCACGAGGTCGAATACCTGCGCAACAACGGCCTCGCCCTCGGCGGCTCGCTCGACAACGCCATTGTCATGGACGAGTACCGCGTGCTCAACCAGGACGGCCTGCGCTACGACGACGAGTTCGTCAAGCACAAGGTGCTCGACGCCGTCGGCGACCTCTATCTGCTGGGCCATCCCATCATCGGCGCCTTCGAGGCCTACAAATCCGGCCACGCGCTCAACAACGCCCTGCTGCGCGCACTCGCCCAGCACCAGGAAGCCTGGGAACGCGTCAGCTTCACCCAGGAACAGGACGTTCCCCCCGCCTACCTGCGCCTGCACCCGCTCGCTGCATGATCGTCCTGCGCCTGCTGATCGTCGCCATCCTGATCGCCGTGGTGGCGCTCGGCCTGGCCTGGCTGCTTACCGGCAATCGCAAGTACTTTTCTTACATCGGCCGCGTGCTGCGTTTCGCGCTCGTCGTCGGCGTGATCGCGGCCTTGCTGTTCGTGGTGGAGCGGCTGGTGCTGCGGTGAAGGTGGTTGTTATTGCGAGCCGCGCAAATGGTGGCCGCGATTGTTTACCGCGCAGCATGGTCAAGCTGCCCGCAGTAGTCGAGATCAGTGTGAATTCCTGAACCCGCATTCTCCTGGCGGCACCCCCCGTCTCTACCCAGTCCCTCTCTCCTATCTCGCCCAGCTTCTGCCTCGCTCCCGGAAGAGAGAGTCGCGGGTTCCTCCTGGAAGCGTTCGCCCCCGCCGCCCGGCAGTCGGGCGATTGAGTGACGGACGGGCCAGGTCGGTTTCCGTAGGGAACCGTTCGGGGAGCGAGCATGTCCGATACGGATCACAACCGGTTCTGCGAGGCAAGCAGGCGCTTCGCGTGCCGGCTTCATGACTGGTACATATGTGCTATCTATACTGGTATGAATTTAAGTCCTGCCAAAGGCAGCCGTTAAAGAGCGACCACGCCTCGCCATCGTCAGTTGGCAGCCAAACCAGGAGGTCCGCCGTGCGCAACATGCAAGCCTTGTACGCCCGCTACCGCTATCAGGTCGGCGCAATCACGCCCGTTGTCATGGGGCAGATCCAGGAAAGCGCGCTCGCGACAGTGCGGTCCGCCCTGAAATCCATGGAAACCGTTTTGTCGCAAGCCTGTTTTTCCCGCCCCGACGCTCCTACCCAGGAAGGCATCACCGCGTACGCGCTGGCGCTGATGCAGTTGCGCGAGAGCGCCAGCGCGGTAGGTTTCATGCGCCTGTCGAACGCCTGCGACGCGCTCGCCGTGACGGTGGCCCGGCTGATCGAGAATCGCGCGCCTGCGCGCCCCGACCAGTGCGAGACGCTGCGGCAATTCGTTACCCACGCGCGGGCGATGCTCGAGCTGGAAATGGCCGGCCAGCGTGCGCACGAAGCCTGCCTGCTGTCCGACCGGGGCACGCCCGAACCCTCCCTTCGCAACGCGCACTGAACCTCCGCTGCCGCATCCGCGGCAGCGGCAGCGGCAGACGGCTTTCTTCAGGCCAATGTGAACAGCCGCACTGGCCTGGTCTGCCCCCGCAGCACCACGGTGTCCGGATCGACCGCATCGGCAGGCGGCCCGTGTCGTCGGGTACGCTCGATGCCGTCATGAAGCCCTCGCCGGAGAATGTGCTGGCGCCGCCGCAGTGCGCATTGACCGCGCCGAAGCGCTCGCCGAACCAGTATTGAGGTAGGGCATTGTTCCGTACGGCGCCTTGTCGGCTACGATGCGGCTCTCGCCATCGCATGCACACGCCATGTCCCGTTTCATTACGCCGGTACTTCGGCGCCTCCTGGACGAACATCCGTCGCTTCTGGCGGGCGCACCGGATCCGGCCGGGCTTTCCGCCGATGCGCTGGTCGCGTTGTACGACCGTGCCTATCCCGAAGTGGAACAGCGGATGTGGCAGGCGGACGATGCGGGATTCGCGCGCTGGCTGGATGCGTACCAGGCGCTGTACCGCGAGCAGCAGGCGCTGATCGACCAGACCGGCGCGCGCGAACAGCATGCATTCATCCTGGGTATCCCCGTTGCCGACCGTCCTGCGCATGTGCGCAATTGCCTGGAAAGCATCCTCCGGCTCTGCCG
>JBGAFQ010000054.1:0-15779 GCA_044227195.1 Thiobacillus sp. | reverse complement strand
ATGCGCCACATCCTCGGCGAATACGGCGACGCGCACTTTCCGCCGCCGCACGCACTGGACGATGCGGTGTGGGTCGGCTACCGCCTGTCCGAGGTGCTGCCGCTCAAGCTCTCGGTGCGGCAGAACCTGCTGGAAATGAATGACAGCGTGACGCGGCTGCGCATCCTCGCCGAATTCCTCAAGAAGCACATGAACTGAGATTCGACCGTGGCCCGTTTCTATCCCGCGCTCGAAGACAGGCACCGCGACTTCATCGCCGCGCAGAAGATCTTCTTCACCGCCAGCGGCACCGCCGCCAGCCGGCTGAATCTCTCGCCCAAGGGCATGGACAGCCTGCGCGTGCTCTCCCCCAACCGCGTCGCCTGGCTCGACCTCACCGGCAGCGGCAACGAAACCGCCGCGCACCTGAAGCACGACGGCCGGCTGACCCTGATGTGGTGCAGCTTCGACGCCGACCCGCTCATCCTCAGAGCGTATGGACGCGGCCGCGTCGTGCGCCGGCAGGACGCCGACTGGGCCGACCTGCGCGCGCACTTTCCTGCGCTGCCCGGCGAACGCCAGCTCATCGTCCTCGACATCGACTCCGTACAGACCTCGTGCGGCTACGCCGTGCCCATGTACACCTACCGCGGCGAACGCGAAACGCTGGCGCGCTGGGCCGAGAAAAAAGGCCCGGTCGGTTTGCTGGAGTACTGGCGCGAAAAGAACCAGGTCAGCATCGACGGCCTGCCCACCCACCTGCTGGAGGAATAGCCATGATCCGTTTCCTGATTCCCCTCGTGTGCCTGCTCGCCGCCTGCGACGCCAGCCCGCCCCCGCAGCCCAAAACAGAAGAACGCCAACCCAACCCCGTGTTCGAGACGCAGATTCAGGCGGTGGAAAAGGCGCGTACGGTGGAGGGGCAGGTGATGGACGCGGCGGAGGCGCAGAAGAAGCAGATTGATCAGACGGCGCAGTGAACTGGAACCGCGGTCGGATTTAAGTCAAGCATGGTTCAGCTCAAATACTTCGGCGACGACCGCGACTATTTCAAATACGACCTGATCACGACGCTTGTCAGTGACACGACATTGCGTCACTACGTTTTCGTACCCATGCTTACCGAGCATCGGCACGACAACGAAGGAAATCGAGTTCCAAAGCCTCGTGTAGGAAAGCGCGGGGAACTCCTGAACTTCATCACCCACCGCAAGAGCAAAAGCCTTTCCCACTGGGAGCTATGGCTTGCGCCGCATGTTGAGAGCTATCGCGCCATTGATCCAGTTGATCAAGCGATCTTTTCTAATGAAACCCGGGAGCGTTACTGGAAGCGGGTTCACCCCCTGCTGAAACAGAAGGAAACCCTAGTTTTCCTGGATCCAGACACCGGCCTCCAGCTCGGCAGGAAAAGTCGCATACATGAACGAGACTGGCCCAAGTACATTCTGGACAAGGAGCTGGAACATCTCATCGAGAATCTCCACCCAGACTCTGCACTCTTGGTCTATCAGCATCTTCCACGAAACATGCATATGCATATGGCGACAGTGGACAAAAAAATTAACCTCGCAAAAGCGCGCTTCAACCTGTATGCCTCTGCCTATCGAGAAGGGGATCTGGCTTTTATCGCGATGAGCAAATCAGCACGAGTGCATCAAGACATTAGCCTGGTCTTCTCTGCGTATCTGCAATGCAGTGGGCACCTTCACAAATCGCTTCATCCATTTCGGTAATACGCGGTAAACAAAACCAAAGGACATACCATGACCTCATGGTCGTGGTTGGCCTTACTCACCCAAACAACTTCCCCTTCAACAACGCCATCCCCTGTGCCATCAAATCGTCGCCCTGCGGCAGCTGCCCGTTCGGGGTGAGCTTGTCGATCACCTGCGGCAGCAGGTCGGCGAGTCCGCCGGCGGCTTGCGATTCGTTCATGCCGAGCTGACCGGCGATCTGGCCGAGCTGGCCGCTGCCGAGCGCAGCCTTGATCTGGTCGGGAGAAATGGGCAGGTTCTGGCCGGTGCCGATCCACGAGGCCATCTGCTCGCCGAGGCCGTTCTGCTGGAAGGCCTGTACCAGGCCGGCGAGGCCGCCGTTGCCGCCCTGGTTCGACAGCATCTGCATCACCACGTCGAGCATGGCGTTGTTGCCGCCGTTGCCGCCCGCGCCGCCCAGGGCGCCCATCACGCTGTCCAGAAGTCCCATCGCCGTCTCCTCGTGTAAAGGGTTCAGCTTGGCACAGCGACATGAATCGCGCGCGACAACGGGTGAAAATTTACGTTTCCGCGATGAGCCGCTGCACCACGGCACCGGCGAGCATCAAGCCGAACAGCGGCGGCATGTAGCTGATGGTGCCGTTGACCGCGCGCGCGCGGCCGCGGCCTTCGACCGGCTGCGGCGGCAGCGGGGCGCGGCCGGCTTCGTCGGAGAACACGGTGAGCACGCCCTTGGCGATGCCGCGTTTCCTGAGCCGCTTGCGCATCACCGCGGCAAGCGGGCACATGCAGGTTCTGGAGATATCGGCGATTTTGATCCGCGTGGGGTCGAGCTTGTTGCCGGCACCCATGCTGGAGGCGACCTTGAGGCCGCGCTGCACGCTGCTGGCGACGAGCGCGACCTTGCAGTTGAGCGAGTCGATGCAGTCGATGACGAAGTCGGCATCGGCCGGAACGATGTCGGCGACGGTCTCGGGCACGAGGAATTCGCGCAGCACGACAAGCCGGCAATCGGGATTGATGTCGCGGATGCGCGCGGCCATAAGCTCGGCCTTGGGCTGGCCGACGGTGGAGAGCAGTGCGGGCAACTGGCGGTTGATGTTCGACGATGCGACCACGTCGTGGTCGATAATCGTGAGCCGGCCCACGCCCGCGCGCGCGAGCGCTTCGGCGCAGTAGGACCCGACGCCGCCGAGACCGGCGACGAGCACGTGGGCGCGCGCGAGCTTCGCCTGTTCGTCGGCATTCAGCAGGATGCGGGTACGTTCGAATTGCGGCGGCAGGGCTTCTTCCATCGGCTAGAATCGCGGCATGTTGAAATGGCTGATCACGCTCGTCGCGGCGCTGCTGGTACTGGGCCTGCTCACGCCCTGGCTGCAGCGCCTGGGCTGGGGCCGGCTGCCCGGCGACGTGCGCATCAAGCATAAACGCGGCTTATTTTACTTCCCCTTTACCAGCGTCGTGCTCGGTTCGCTGCTGCTGTCGCTGGTCGCCTGGCTGCTGGGGCGCTGAGACACGTTCATGAACAAAGCTTTCGTCAAGGAATCCGACGCTGCCGACGACGACGAAGACGACGTCGGCGCGCCCGCGCTGCCCGCCGGCAGCAAGAACTACATGACGCCCGTCGGCTACGCGCGGCTGGACGCCGAGTTCAACCACTTGTGGAAGGTGGAACGCCCGAAGCTGGTCGAGACCATCGCCTGGGCGGCGAGCAACGGCGACCGTTCGGAAAACGGCGACTATCTTTACGGCAAGAAACGCCTGCGCGAGGTCGACCGCCGCATCCGCTTCCTGTCGAAGCGCCTCGAGTACGCCGAGGTGGTCGATCCCGCCACGCGCGAAGCCACCGACCAGGTGTTCTTCGGGGCCACGGTCACCGTGGCAGACACCGACGGCAGCGAATCCACCTACGCCATCGTCGGCATCGACGAAGCCGACGCGTCGCGCGGCCGCATTGCCTGGATTTCGCCGATGGCGCGCGCGCTGCTGAAGGTGCGCGAGGGCGACACGGTCAGCGTGCAGACGCCGGAAGGCCGGCGCGAGGTGGAGATCGTGGCGGTACGTTACGTTGCGCTGGACTAGATTGTTAGAGGCTAGGGGCTAGGATTTATGGGCTAGGGAAAGAGCGGTTGTGCGCACACTCTCCCTAACCCCTAAACCCCTGCCAGCCACTCAATTCAACGCGCTGGCAAGCAGTCGCCGGTAACGGCTCACCAGTTCGCCGCCGCCGAGCAGGTTGAATACCGACAGCAGGGTCTTGCGCCCGACGTCGTCGCCGAAGGCGCGGTCGCGCCGCACGATTTCCAGCAACTGTTCCATGCCGGCTTCGTAGGCGCCCGACGCGACCAGCAGGTTGGCAAGTTTCAGACGCGCGTCGAGGTCGTTGCCGTCGGCGTCCACGCGGGCACGCAGCGCGGCCTCGTCCTCGCCCGCCGCACCGGTGAATTGCAGCCGCGCCTTCAATTGCGGCACGCGCGGATCGGCATCGTCCGGCACGCTGCCGATCAGGCGCATGGCCTCGTCGGCTTCGCCCAGATCAAGCAGGACTTCCGCCGCGTCGAGCCGCACGCCGACGTGCAGCGGATCGAGCTTCGAGGCTTCGGCCAGCACTTGCAGCGCGCCCGCGGCGTCGCCCGCCATGCGCGCTTCCATCGCCTGCGCACGCAGTTCGTCCGCCGGGCTGGGAATCAGCCTGTCGAGGAAGGCGCGTACCTCGCCTTCCGGCAGCGCGCCGGAAAATTCGTCGACCACCTGCCCATCGAGGAAGGCCTTGACGCTGGGAATGCCACGCACCGCGTAGCGCGCGGCGAGTTCCTGGTTCTCGTCCGAATTGATCTTGGCGAGCAGGAATTTGCCGCCGTACTCCGCCGCGAGTTTTTCCAGGATGGGTTTCAGCGACTTGCAGGGGCCGCACCACGGCGCCCAGAAATCGACCACCACCGGACGGTGTTGCGATTCTTCGAGGACATGCTGGTTGAAGTCGGCCAGGCCGACGTCAAGGGCGTGTTCGGACATACGGGACCCCGTTCAGATCTGTCTGGCCAGCTCGGCCGCAAGTCCTGTATATGAAGCCGGCGTCATCGCTTTCAAGCGGGTCTTTTCCGCATCGGGAATGGTCAGGCCGTCGATGAAGGCATGCAGCGATTCCTTCGTGATGCCGCCCTTGCCGCGCGTCAGTTCCTTCAACTGCTCGTAGGGGTTGGCGATGCCGTAGCGGCGCATCACGGTCTGGATCGGTTCGGCGAGCACGTCCCAGTTGGCCTCGAGATCGGCCGCGAGTGCAGCCGGGTTGGCCTCGAGCTTGCCGAGCCCGCGCAGGCAGGATTCGTAGGCGAGCAGGCTGTAGCCGAAGCCGACGCCCATGTTGCGCAGCACGGTGGAATCGGTGAGGTCGCGCTGCCAGCGCGAGACCGGCAGCTTCTCGGAAAGGTGGCGCAGCACGGCGTTGGCGATGCCTAGGTTGCCTTCGCTGTTCTCGAAATCGATGGGATTGACCTTGTGCGGCATGGTCGACGAGCCGACTTCGCCCGCCTTGGTCTTCTGCTTGAAGTAGCCCTGCGAGATGTAGCCCCAGACGTCGCGGTCAAGGTCGATGAGGATGGTATTGGTGCGCGCGATGGCGTCGTAGAGTTCGGCCATCGCGTCGTGGGGTTCGATCTGGATGGTGTAGGGGTTGAACGCGAGCCCCAGCTCGCCGACGAAGTCGCGCGCGAAGCTTTCCCAGTCGAAGTCGGGATAGGCCGACAGGTGCGCGTTGTAGTTGCCGACGGCACCGTTGATCTTGCCCATCAGCTCCACCGCGCCGATGGCGTCCCACGCGCGGCGCAGGCGGTAGACGACGTTGGCGAGCTCCTTGCCGACGGTGGTGGGCGAGGCCGGCTGGCCGTGGGTGCGCGACAGCATCGGCAGCTCGGCGAGATCGTGCGCCATGTCGGTGAGGCGTGCGATCACCTTCTCCAGCGCGGGCAGCAGCACGGCGTCGCGCGCGCCCTTCAGCATCAGCGCGTGCGAGAGGTTGTTGATGTCTTCCGAGGTGCAGGCGAAATGGAAGAACTCGGACACCGCCGCGATCTCGGGATTCGACTGCGTCTTCTCCTTGAGGAAATACTCGACCGCCTTCACGTCGTGGTTGGTCGTCGCCTCGATGGCCTTCACGCGCCCGGCGTCGGCAACAGAGAAATGGTCGGCGATGCCGTCGAGCAGTGCGATGGCCCCGGCCGAGAACGCCGGCACCTCGGCGATGGCGGGCTCGGCGGCCAGCGCCTTCAGCCATTCGATCTCGACGATGACGCGGTACTTGATCAGCGCGTATTCGCTGAAGAAATCACGCAAGCCCGCCGTCTTGCTGCCGTAACGGCCGTCGAGGGGGGAAAGGGCGGTGAGGGCGGTCAGTTCCATGCTTGATTACCGATCAATTCAATAGGGTTATTGTCGCAAGACGGGTGCGCGGCGCGCAAAGTCAAAACCTACCGGGTCCACGGGTTTCATCGTGCCGTTCGCGCCCCATCATACGGTTCGCCTGTCGCGCCCCATCATACGGTTCGCCTGTCGCGCTGCATCATAAGGTTCGCCTGTCGCGAACGGCCTGCGCCAGGGTGCCGCTGTCGACGTATTCCAGTTCGCCGCCGACCGGCACGCCGCGCGCCAGCCGACTGACTTTCAGGCCGCGCGCCTTGAGCAGTTCGCCGACGGTGTGCGCGGTGGCTTCGCCTTCCGGCGTAAAGTTGGTGGCGAGAATCACCTCCTCCACCGTGCCGTCGAGTGCCCGACTGATGAGGCGGTCGAGGTGGATTTCGCGCGGGCCGATGCCGTCCAGCGGAGAAAGCCGTCCCATCAATACGAAGTAGAGGCCGTCGTAGCTCTGCGTGGCTTCCATCATGTTGAAGTCTGCCGGCATCTCGACCACGGCGAGCTTGCGACGGTCGCGACGCGGGCTCGCGCATACCTCGCACACCTCAGCTTCGGAAAAATTGTTGCACAGCCGGCAGTGCACCAGATGCTTGAGCGCATGGTCGAGCGCGCCCGCCAGCGCCTCGGCGCCGCGGCGGTCGCGCTGCATCAGGTGGTAGGCCATGCGCGCGGCCGACTTGGGGCCGACCCCTGGCAGCACGCGCAGGGCGGCGATCAGATGGTCGAGCGCGGCGGGCTGCATCGCGGCAGGAATGCGCTCAGAACGGCAGCTTCATGCCGGGCGGAATCGGCAGGCCTGCGGTCACGCCGGCCATCTTTTCCTGCACGGTGGATTCGACCTTGCGCACGGCATCGTTCACGGCCGCGGCCACCAGGTCTTCCAACATTTCCTTGTCGTCGCCCATCAGGCTGGGATCGATCTCGACGCGGCGCACGTCGTACTTGCAGGTCATGACGACCTTGACCATGCCGGCGCCGCTGGCCCCCTCGATTTCCATCTCGGCCAGCTTGGCCTGCATCTTGGCCATGTTCTCCTGCACCTGCTGGACCTGCTTCATCATGTTGCCGATGCCGCCCTTCATCATGGGTGTTCTCCTGTAGGTTGTATGGTCGAGGCGTCGACCTGGCCGCCGAAACGGTCGACCAGTTCGCGCACGAAAGGATCGGATTCGATCGCCGCCACGGCTTCCGCCTGGCGCGCTTCCCTGACGCGGGTGCGCACCTGCTGCGGCGTCTGCTCGGCCGCCGCGCCGATCTCGAAAGCAATCTTGAGCGCCGCGCCGTACTTCTCGCGCAACGCCGTCACCAGCTTGTCCCTGTAACTCGCGTCGAGCAGATGCTTGTCGGCTTCGCCGACGCGCAGCGTCACCGCGTCGCCGTCCTGCGAGACCAGCTCGCAATGGTCGGCCAGCATCTTCGCCATGCCCCCCAGCCGCAGCCCGGACACGACGTCGAGCCAATCCCATTCGCCGCGCGGCGCGGGCTCGCGCGCGACGACGGCCGGGGCAGCCGGCGTTTCGGCGGGCACGGGACTCGTCTGCTGCGCGGTTTCGGCCATTTCGGCATGACGCGCAGCGGCGACGACAGTCTCGACCTGGCGCGTCGTAGCGAGCGCTGCCGTGCGCACCGGCGGCACGGCGGGCGCCTGTGCGGTGCGTCCGGTTCCTGCGCCGCCCGGTGCGCCGCGTTTCACCTCCGCGCCACCCGGCGCGAAGGCCAGCATGCGCAGCAAGGTCATGCAGAAGCCGGCGTATTCGTCCGGCGCGAACGGCAGGTCGCGCCGGCCGTTGAGCGCGATCTGGTAGTAGAGCTGCACGGTCTCGGCGTCCAGTTGCGCGGCAGCAGCCTGCAGGCGCTCGCTGTCGTGGCCGGGCTCGATGGTGCCCGGCGCGTGCAGCTGCATCGCCAGTTGCGCGAGCAGATTGCCCATGTCCTGCAGCGCGGCGTCGAAGGCGATGCCGCGTTCGGACAGCAGGCGCGCCTGGTCGAGCAGCGCGTCGCCGTTCTGCGCCGCCAGCGCGTCGAGCAGGTCGAACAGGTAGTCGCGCCGCACGGTGCCGAGCATGGCTTCGACCGCGGCAGCCTCCACCGTGCCGCCGCCGTAGGCGATGGCCTGGTCGGCAAGCGAAAGCGCGTCGCGCATCGAGCCTGCCGCCGCGCGCGCCAGCTGGTTGAGCGCCGCCGGTTCGCTGGCGACGTGTTCCTGTTCCAGCACCTCGCCCAGATGCTGCGCCACCAGCGCGGGCGGCATCGGCTTGAGATTGAACTGCAGGCAGCGCGACAGCACCGTCACCGGAATCTTCTGCGGGTCGGTGGTGGCGAGGATGAATTTCACGTGCGCCGGCGGCTCCTCCAGCGTTTTCAGCATGGAGTTGAACGCCGGCTTCGACAGCATGTGCACTTCGTCGATGATGTAGACCTTGTAGCGGCCCACGGTCGGCGCGTACTGCGCGTTGTCGAGCACCTCGCGCATGTTGTCGACGCCGGTGTTCGACGCGGCGTCGAGTTCGAGCAGGTCGACGAAGCGCCCGGCGTCGATCTGCTGGCACGCTGAACACACGCCGCACGGCGTGGCGGTGACGCCGGTCTCGCAGTTGAGGCACTTGGCGAGGATGCGCGCCAGCGTGGTCTTGCCGACGCCGCGCGTGCCGGTGAGCAGATAGGCATGGTGCAGCCGCCCCTGCGTCAGCGCGTTCGACAGCGCCTGCACCACGTGCTCCTGTCCCTTGAGGTCGGCGAACGCACGCGGCCGCCACTTGCGCGCCAGCGCAACTGCGGGGGATGCTGAGTCGCCGAAGAGGTCAGTCATGGGCTTAGGGGCTAGGATCCAGGGACCAGGATCGAGGTGAACGCGAAGCCGGCATCGTGGACCCCCACGAACACTGGCCCCCAAATCCTGATTCCTGGCCCCTAAAAAAATTAAGTGGCGAGCCGGAGCCCCGGCACTGACAGCGACCCACTATGGCTGCTTCCTTCCGGACCTGACCAGGTTCGCAGGACTGTCATGCGGGGAGGCCCGCCAACCCGAATTCTACTCCGGAAGCACCTATTCTTCGTCGGCCGGCGCGGCAAGCCGGCGTTTTTTCACCGCACTGGCGAGCTGGCGCAGCAGCGGGTCGGTGTCGTCCCAGCCGATGCAGGCATCCGTGATCGACTTGGCGTATTCCAGCGTCTGGCCGGGCACCAGGTCCTGGCGGCCCGGGTTGAGATGGCTTTCGACCATGACGCCGATGATGCGGCTGTCGCCGCCCGCCACCTGCGCGGCGACGTCGGCGCCGACCTCGATCTGGCGCTGGAACTGCTTGCTCGAATTGGCGTGGGAAAAATCGATCATCAGCTGCTGGCGCAGGCCGGCGGCGGCGAGTTCCTTGCAGGCCAGCTCGACGCTCGCCGCGTCGTAGTTGGGGGCCTTGCCGCCGCGCAGGATGACGTGGGTGTCTTCGTTGCCCGAAGTGCTGAACACGCCGACGTGGCCGGATTTGGTGATGGAAATGAAGTGGTGGCGCGCCGATGCCGCCTTGATCGCGTCCACGGCGATGCGCAGGCTGCCGTCGGTGCCGTTCTTGAAGCCGACCGGACACGACAGGCCCGACGCCAGTTGCCGGTGCGACTGCGATTCGGTGGTGCGCGCGCCGATGGCGCCCCAGCTCACTAGGTCGGCGATGTATTGCGGCGAGATGAGGTCGAGGAATTCGGTCGCGCAGGGCAGGCCGATCTCGTTGATCTCCAGCAGCAATTTGCGGGCAAGCCGCAGGCCCTCGTTGATGTCGAAGCTCTCGTCCAGGTGCGGATCGTTGATGAGGCCCTTCCAGCCCACGGTGGTACGCGGCTTCTCGAAGTACACGCGCATGATGACGATGAGTTCGTGCGCCAGTTCGTCGGCCAGCGGCTTCAGCTTGCGCGCGTAATCCAGCGCGGCGGCGGGATCGTGGATGGAACACGGGCCGACGACGACGAACATGCGGTCGTCGGCGCCGCGCAGCACGTCGTGGATGGCGTTGCGCGCGTGCGCGACGTGCGCCAGCACGGTCTCGCTGGCGCGCAGCTCGCGCATGATCTGCATCGGGGCGAGCAGCTCGCCGCTTTGCTCGATGCGCGTGTCGTCGGTTCGGGTGGCAGTCATTTTCGGCTCCGTATCATGTTATGCAGCCCGCGACGGCACAAACAAAAAACCGCCAGCGGGCTGGCGGTTTCGTTAGGCTCGTGCTGTTCGAATCAGCGCCTCCCGACCGCCTGCGGCGTGGGATAAAAGCAGCTGAAGAAGAACGGACGGGTCGGGTTCATGCGGGGCAGTCTACCAAAACGCCCGGTTGCCTGCCAGCGTTCGCGCAAAGCGGTGATTTTCGGCGCGGCAAACCCCTATAATCCTCAACAGCAAGGGGGATTCAGGGTGGGAACCATGGATAACGATACGGACAAGCAGCATGCCGGCCAGGACCTGCGCCGCGACCGGCGGTTTCAGGTTTCGCAGTCGGCCATCATCACGCAGCCCGGCCACACGGAGATCGCCTGCGAAATCCGCGACTTCTGCTTCGGCGGCCTGTTCCTGCGCTTCACCAACCCGGAAGCGGCGATCGCCTCGCTCGCCAAGCGCGCCGACGCCGAGGTCGAGATCGTCTTCACCCCGGCCTCGATCAACACCACGCAAACCTTCCGCGTGCCGGCGCAGCTCAAGCGCTTGAGCCCGCTTGGCGTCGGCGTGGCCTTCGTGCGCCAGCCGACCGATGCGCTGCGCGCGCTGCAGAAGCTGCGCATGGCCGGCCACCGGCAGAAGCTCGCCGCCCTGCCTGTCTCCACCGCGCACCCCCAGTTGCGTGAGGCCAGCACCACGCTGCTCGCCGAGACGCTGCAACAGGTGCACGACCAGGTGATGCGGCTGATCGGCGACAAGCTCAGCGCGGCGGCGGTGCAGGCCATCGGCATCGCCGAGCACAGCGGCTTGTTGTCCGCGGTGCACGAATTCAACCGCCAGGCGCCGACGGTGCAGAACCGCTTCGTGCAACAGGTGCTGGACGCCCTGAAGCAGGCACGGCCGGTGCAGACACAGGCGACCGGCGACGGCGGTGGCAGCCTCGCCCTGGTCGACGAACTCGATTTCGAGGACTGGCTCGCGACCTCGTCCGAAGCCAACAAGCTGGAAGAGCAGTTCCGCGAGCAGCTCGCCGATATCGAGCCGCGCATCGGCCAGCTGTTCGGCTTCGCCTGCGACCACAGCAACAACCCCTTCGGACCCGCCGTCATCGGCCACGCCTATCGCAACGCGCTCGAAGACGTGCAGGTGCCGGCGCGCGCGCGTCAGGTCGCCTACGCCACGTTGCGCGACGTCCTGTCCGACCAGCTCGCGCCGCTGTACGCCGAACTGCTGGCGCTGCTGCCGGTGGCCGAGGCGCCGCCCGCGCACGTTCCAGCCCCCCAGCCGCCCGAAACGCACGAGCCCGATACGGGCATACCGCCCGACCTGCAGGCGCCGGCAAGCGCGCAGGCCCGAGGTGCGCCTGCGGCTTCCCCGCAAAGCGCGCTGGGCCGCATGGCCGGCTCGCTGCTGGACTTTTTCCGTGGTCAGTCTGCCGCGCCCCCGGCACCCGGCATGCCCCCCCCCGCTGGCGGCATGCCTGGCGCCCCGATGTCCGCTGGCGGCACGCCCGGCGCGGCAATGCCCGCCGGTGCGCAAGCCGGCGCGCCGGCGGGCGGACAGGCCATGCCGCAGGGGCCGGCCCTCGGCGTGGCGCACTCGCCCGTGCTGCAGCGCCTGGCCGCCGCCGGCGCGCTGCCGCCCGCCGTGACCCACGAGATGCAGCGCTCGGTGGACATGTTCGGCGCCCTGTTCGACACCATGCACGCCGAGAAATCGGTGACCGAGGGCATGAAGCCCTTTTTCCACCAACTGGAAACCAGCCTGATCAAGCTGGCGATGTCGGATCCGCAATTCCTCGCTTCGCCCGTCCACCCCGCGCACAAGGTGCTGAACACGCTCGACCGCATCAGCATGGTGGCGGGCGACGACGGCAAGATCGCCGACCAGCGTCTGCTGCGCCTGATGAACCGCTGGACCGACCGCATCAACGCCGAGGCGGAGAAGAATCCGGGCGTGTTCGAGGAAGCGCGCACCCAGCTCGAGCGCGTGGTGAAGCCGCTGCTGAACGAACGCGCCGCGCGCGTCTTCCGCCTGCAGGAGATGTGCGAAGGCCGGCAGAGCGCGGAAGTCGCCAAGCAGCGCATCCTGCGCGACCTGCTCGGCCGGCTGGACGAACGGCCGGTACCCAACCCGGTGATCGAGCTGCTGAACGGCGGCTGGCGCAACGTGCTGCTCATCGCCGAGATGCGCTACGGCGTCGACAGCGAGGAAGCGCGCGAAGCCTGGCAGGTATTGCAGCTGTTGTCGGTATGGCTCGATCCCAGCCACGACATGGCACCCTCGTCTACCGAAATCCAGACCCTGCTGCAGCGCATCGACCAGTCGCTCACCCAGGTGTGCGCCGACAAGTTCTCGCAGGACCGCATCGTCGACCAGCTCGCCGCCGCGCTGTTCGACCAGGAACGGACGCAACAGCAGCAGACCGCGGTCACCGCCCGCCTCAACGATGCCACGGCCGAACCGCTGACCGAGGCGCAGGACAATCTGGTCGAGCGCCTGCGCGTCGGCGACTGGCTGCAGTTCAAATCGCTCGACACGCCGCTCAACCTGATCTGGATCGGCGACAAGCCCCACGTCTACGTGTTCGCCAACTATCGCGGCATCAAGAAGCTCGACCTCAAGCGCGCCGACCTGCTGGAATCGCTGGAAAGCGGCGAGGCCGAATGGACCGAGGACCTGGAACTGCCGCTGATGGACCGCTCCTACAGCGCGATGATCCAGAAGATGCAGCGCGACCTGGTGTGGCAGGCCTCGCACGACCCCGCCACCGGCCTGGCCAACCGCAAGGCCTTCTTCCGCGCCATCCGCCGCGCCTGGCTGCGCAGCAAGGACGAAGGCTACGCGCTTGGCGTCATGCAGTTCGACATCGCGAACCCGGCGGGCGAGGCGGCCGGCGTCGAAATCCGCACCCCCATCCTGCGCGAGCTCTCGCGGCTGCTGCCCGAGCATCTGCCGGGCCTGGCGCAGTTCGCGCGCGCCGGCGAATCCGGCCTCGCGTTCTGGTGCGAAGCCGCCGACAGTGCCGCCGCACAGGCGCAGGCCGAAACCCTGCTGCGCGTCGTCGCCGCGCAACCGCAGGAAATCGGCGGCGTGCGTTACGCCGTGCAGCCTGCCGTCGGCCTGATGTGGACGGGCGACTGCCTCAGCCCGGAAACCTATTACGACAACGCCAACGCGGCCTGCGCCACCGCGCGCGAGACCGGCACGCCCATCGTGCAGTACCGCGGCGAAACCGACGAAAGCGGCGTGCTCGCGCTGGCGCAGTGGGCACACGAACTCACCCGCATCCTCGCCGACAACCAGCTCAGCCTCAACGTCCAGCCCGTGGTCGCCGCCGCCGACGCCGCACGCACCGCACTCTACTACGAGGTGCTGCTGCACCCCACCGTGCACGACGAACGCAGCATCGAAACGCGCGACCTCATCGCCGTCGCCGAACGCCTCCAGCGCATCACCGAAATCGACCGCTGGGTCGTCCGCCACGTCCTGCAATGGATGCGCGACCACGCCAGCCGCGCCGCCGCCATCGGCGGCTTCTCCATCAACCTCTCCGGCCAGTCGGTCATCAACCCGCTGTTCCTCAAGTTCGTCCAGTCCGAACTCGCGCGCGGCGATATCCCCGGCAACAAACTCATCTTCGAGATCAGCGAGGCCGACGCCGTCGAAGGGCACGCGCAGACCCAGCTCTTCATGCGCCAGCTCCAGCGCTACGGCTGCCGCTTCACCCTCGACGATTTCGGCGTGGGCACCAGTTCCTACACCAGCCTGAAGAGCATGAAGCTCGATTACCTCAAGCTCGACCGCGCCCTGGTGCGCGAAATCGCAACCAGCATGATCGACGAGGCCCTGGTGCGTTCCATCCTCGAAACCGGCAGCTTCCTCGGCATCAAGACGGTGGCGGGCTACGTCGAGGAGGCGGGCAATCTGGCCAAGCTGATGGAGCTGGGGGTGGATTGCGTGCAGGGGTATTTGATCGGGGAGCCGAGGGGGCTGGAGACGCTGGGCTGAGGGGGCCGTCTCCACCCCCTCTCCCGCAAGCGGGGGAGGGTTGGGGAGGGGGCTGACTCCAGCTAAAGTATTCGCAGGACCACTGCCCGTTGGCCGGGGGTAGCCCGGCAGCTAGTCACTTTTCTTGTCTCGCCAAGAAAAGTAACCAAAAGAAGGCGACCCCGACATCCCCGAATTCCCGAAAATCGAGCCCGCCGGACGGGCGGCGAAGAACTCGCCCCGCCTTGCTGTTTTAATTGGTTTTTTGTGGGCGGGGCTCAAACACCTTCGCCGCTGATCCGCCCGGCAGGCTCGATTTCCGGCGGGGCTGTGAGGGGAGGAAAGTCAAAACCAGACCGGCAATGACTGGACGGCTTGAGCGTTTTATGTTGGGACGCACATCCGGCGCAATGCCCCCTGGTCATTGCGCCCTACGCTACGCGGGCTTCTTTAAATTGCCGTCACGAATAATTCGTCGCAGCATGAAATGTAAATATAAAAACACAATCCCGGAAAGCAGTCCCCATCCAACAGAAAACAAGCCTGTAAAAATTAAAGCTCTTTTAACCAAAGCCGACTGGGTTCTCATGACCATAGCATTTGTGTCTTGAGATACAGCTAAAAGGCTGCAGACCTTTTTTAGCCTGGTAATGTCTTCTGCAGAATT
The DNA here is from genome assembly GCA_044227195.1 of Thiobacillus sp. Taxonomy (GTDB): domain Bacteria; phylum Pseudomonadota; class Gammaproteobacteria; order Burkholderiales; family Thiobacillaceae; genus Thiobacillus. Next base: position 886 of record JBGAFQ010000054.1, on the reverse strand, counting down.
GATGATGCCAACGATATTAGACTGTTGATTAAAGCGTGGGGTTACAGGCTGACTTGTCCAAAACACATAGAACATAAATGTAGAAAGTATTGCGAACACCAAAGACAGCCCGCCTAAAGCCAGGGTAACAGGGAGTGCAAATTTCATTTGTAGTAATCCCCTTTAGTTAGAGCCCGCATAATGGGTTGAGTAAGATAGAGAAGGGCATTGCGCAGATGTGCGTCGCAACACAAGCGTCCATATCATCCAGTCATTCTCGCCCTGGTTTTGACTTTCCTCCCCTTACAGACCCGCCGAAGATCAAGTGCGGCGGGTGGATCAGCGGCAAAGGTGTTTGAGCCCTGCTCACAAAAATCAATCAACCCAGCAAAAGCGGGGCGAGTTCTTTGCCGCCCACCCGGCGCGCTTGATCTTCGGGAATTCGGGGATGTCGGGGGCGCCTTTTCTTGGGTTACTTTCTTTTGGCGAAGCAAAAGAAAGTGACTAGCTGCCGGGCTACCCCCGGCCAACAATCAGCAGCCCCGCGAAGGCACTCACTACTCAGTGATGCTCGGCATTGCCGCTCAGGACATTACGCCGTCCCGCCCACCGTCAACCCATCGATCCGCAGCGTCGGCTGCCCCACGCCCACCGGCACGCTCTGCCCTTCCTTGCCGCAGGTGCCGACGCCGGAATCCATCTCCATGTCGTTGCCGATCATGCTCACGCGCGTGAGTGCATCCGGGCCGTTGCCGATGAGGGTGGCACCTTTCACCGGGTAGGTGATCCTGCCGTTCTCGATCATGTAGGCCTCGGCGGCGGAGAAGACGAATTTGCCGCTGGTGATGTCGACCTGGCCGCCGCCGAAGTTGACGGCGTAGAGGCCGTTCTTCACCGAGGCGATGAT
>JBGAFQ010000053.1:0-16206 GCA_044227195.1 Thiobacillus sp. | reverse complement strand
TGCGCCATGACGCGCTGGTACGGAAAAGTCGTCGGCCTCGTCGCCGGCTGGCTGTTGACGCGACACCCCGACGGCGCCCTGCTGGGCCTGCTGCTGGGCCACGCCTGGGACGCCGGCTGGTTCCGCCGCGCCGCCGCGCCGGCCAGCGACGACACCTCCTATGGCGTGCTGGGCGTGACCGCGGATGCCAGCGACGCCGAAGTCGAACAGGCCTACCGCCGCCTGATCGCCCAGTACCATCCCGACCGCCTCGTCGGCGTCGCCGAAGACCTCCGCCGCCAGGCCGAACGCAAGGCCGGCGAGATCAACGCCGCGTACGACCGCATCCAGACCCTTCGCCGCAAAGCCCGCAAGTGAGCGCCATGCAACCCACCGTCATCGCCCCCTCCATCCTCTCGGCCAATTTCGCGAAGCTCGGGGAGGAGGTCGACGCCGTCCTCGCCGCGGGCGCCGACTGGGTGCATTTCGACGTGATGGACAACCATTACGTACCCAACCTCACCATCGGGCCGCTGGTCTGCGAGGCGCTGCGCAAGCATGGCGTGACCGCGCCGATCGACGTGCACCTGATGGTCGAGCCGGTGGACCGCATCGTGCCGGACTTCGCGAAGGCCGGCGCGTCGCTGATCAGCTTCCATCCCGAGGCCAGCCGCCACGTGCATCGCACGATCCAGCTGATCAAGGCGCAGGGCTGCCGGGCGGGCCTCGTGCTGAACCCCGCGACGCCGGTCGAGGTGCTGGACTACGTACTGGACGAACTCGACCTCGTGCTGCTGATGTCGGTGAACCCGGGCTTCGGCGGACAAAGCTTCATTCCGTCCGCGCTGGACAAGCTGCGCGTCGTGCGTCAGCGCATCGACGCCGCGACCGTGCGCACCGGCAAGGCGATCCGGCTGGAGATCGACGGCGGCGTGAAGGTCGACAACATCGCCGAGATCGCGAAGGCCGGCGCCGACACCTTCGTCGCCGGCTCGGCGATCTTCGGCCAGCCGGATTACGCGGGCGTCGTGTCGGCGATGAAGGCCGCGGTGGCGGCGGTGCGTTGAACGATCCCTGTCATCCCGAGCGCAGCGAGGGACCTGCTTCTCGATGCGGTCGGGATCAAGCAGGTCCCTCGCTGCGCTCGGGATGACAGCCTCTTCGGGCGCGCATGAACCGCGACGCCCCCGCTCTTGTAGGAGCGACGTGAGTCGCGACCCGATGCGCCCCAAGGTCGCGACTCACGTCGCTCCTACGAAAAGCAAATCTCCTGCGCGCAGCCGCCGCCTGCGCAAGAAGCGGCATGTCGACGAGTTCCGCGAATTCGGCTTCCACGTGCGCTTCGCGCTGCGCGCCCTGTCCGCGGCGGAGGCCGATCGTTTCTGGGACGCCTTCCTCGCCGATGCGATCGAGGCACGCGGGCTGACGTACGGCGGCGGCGAGGAAGGCTTCGTGGCGGCGTTGCGAGGGTCAGCCACGGAGGCCGATCGCGAGGCGGTCCGCGCGTGGCTGGCGGCGCGTCCGGATGTGGCGTCTGCAGCGATCGATCAGCTGGTCGATGCTTGGTACGACGCTCCGCCTTTGTAGGAGCGCCGGAAGGCGCGACCGCGGGCGCATCAGGTCGCGCCTTCCGGCGCTCCTACAAAAAGCCTGAGGCGCCTGGGCGCAGCGACGAAAAAAAGAGCGGCGCCTTGCGGCGCCGCCCCGGTGAGATTGGAAGCAATCCCGCTTCCGTCCGTCGTCCCTGCGATGGCCTTCCATGTTCCGGGTGGACGGTGACGGTTCCATGACGCCCGCATGGCGCGGATGCGGCAGGCCGCGGAAGCCGCTAGCATGTCGGCATGCACACGATCGACGACATCACGTCCGGCCACCTGCGCCGGCCGGCCGACGGGGCCGCACGGGGACGATGGCGCGGCTGAGCCGCCTTCCGTCCACTCCGCCTGTCCGCGCCCGCGTGCGCTCCCGAGGATTCCCGCGTGATCTCGTACGAACAATTCCAGCAGCATGCCGCCGACGGCCACACCCTCGTGCCCGTGGTGCGCGAAGTGCTGTCCGACCTCGACACCCCGCTGTCGGTCTACCTCAAGCTGGCCGACGGCCCGCACACCTATCTCTTCGAATCGGTCGAGGGCGGCGAACGCTTCGGCCGCTACTCGATCATCGGCCTGCCCGCGCATCGCGTGTACGCCTTCGCCGGGCACACGCTGTTCGTCACCGAACTGGGCGAACTCGTCGACAGCCGCACCGTCGAAGACCCGCTGGCCGAGGTCGAACGCCTGCGCACCGCGCAGAAGATCCCGCGCCTGCCGGGCCTGCCGGGCTTCACCGGCGGCCTCGTCGGCTGGTTCGGCTTCGAGTGCATCCAGTACATCGAACCGCGCCTGCGCGGCAGCGACGGCCTGCATCGCGACTACCACGACGAACTGGGCACGCCCGACATCCTGCTGATGGACAGCCGCGACGTCGCGGTGTTCGACAACCTCAAGGGCCGGCTGTACCTCATCGTCCACGCCGACCCGCGCGAACCGCAGGCGTGGGCGCGCGCCAACCGCCGCCTCGACGAACTCACCCATCGCCTGCGCCAGGGCGGCCCCGGCTATCCCGAGGCGCGCGATTCCGCCGGCCTCGTCGAAGAGGATTTCGTCTCCGGCTTCACCCGCGAGGGCTTCATCGCCGCGGTGCAGAAGTCGAAGGAGTACATCCGCGCCGGCGACATCTTCCAGGTCGTGCTCAGCCAGCGCATGTCGGTGCCGTTCAAGGCGCGCCCGGTCGACGTGTACCGCGCGCTGCGTGCGCTGAATCCCTCGCCGTACATGTATTTCCTCGATGTCGGCGGCACCCAGGTGGTCGGCTCGTCGCCGGAAATCCTCGTGCGCCTGGAGGAGGGCACCGTCACCGTGCGCCCGATCGCCGGCACCCGCCCGCGCGGCCGCACGCACGAGGAAGACCTCGTGCTGGAAGCCGAACTGCTGGCCGACCCGAAGGAGCGCGCCGAGCACCTGATGCTGATCGACCTCGGCCGCAACGACGTCGGCCGCGTCAGCGAACCGGGCACCGTGGACGTCGGCGAGCGCTTCGTGATCGAACGCTACAGCCACGTCATGCACATCGTCAGCGAAGTCACCGGCAAGCTGAAGCAGGGCCTGAGCTATGCCGACGTGCTGCGTGCCACGTTTCCCGCCGGCACCGTCAGCGGCGCTCCGAAGATCCGCGCGCTGGAAGTGATCCGCGAACTCGAACCCGTCAAGCGCAACGTGTACGCCGGCAGCATCGGCTACATCAGCTGGCACGGCGACGCCGACACCGCCATCGCCATCCGCACCGCCGTCATCCAGGACGGCCGCCTCTACGTGCAGGCCGGCGCCGGCATCGTCTACGACTCCGATCCGCAGACCGAGTGGGAGGAGACGATGAACAAGGGACGGGCGTTGTTTAGGGCGGTGGAGGAGGCGGCCAAGGGGTTGTAGGGGGGGCGTAGCGAACGCACCGTCTACGCCGTTTGCAGGCTGGGTGGGCGCTGGGTGTCCCGTTTGCTTGCTGGTCGAGTTGCCGCTGATCTGCGCCGAGATCTCCCTGCCTAGGAGCCACGGTAGCGTCGTCGTAGCCGGGATCGAACTCTCAACAGAAGAATTTGAGCGGAGAAGAGTCGGTAGATCGGGGATGTGGGGTATCAAGCCTCTGTGCGATAAGCCGGAAGCGGTGGCGACCTGCAGAAGACCGGGACGGACCCGGATCAATGTGTTCGCGGCGCTGATGGGGGGCTGTTAAACCTTACAGCTTGGATCGGGTTTTGCATGCGATCTGCGATGCAAATGGGGGTATCTTAGGAACATGTAAGGCTATATCTTGCCAAGGGTCTTTGGAGTGTTCCGCCGATGCAAGAACAAATAATAGATCCTTTCAACGCGCCTAATTCGAGTCGGGTTGAGACTGCAGATCGCCTTGCTGCGCTGCGGCTTTCGGGACGGCTTCCTGAAGCTATCGAGCTTTGCAGGACAGCCATAGCCCGCTGGCCCACAGATTCTTTTTTCTCCAAGATTTTGTCAGATCTCTACTTTCAATCTGGGAATCATCAGGAAGCCTTTATCGCCTTGGCTGATTTTTTGGGTTCGAATCGGCCAAGCACCAATTTGCTTTCTGAGTTCGGCAAGCGATATAACAGATTTCGTCGCGTGCTTTCGCCATCAGAAATGGCGAAATTTGCACGTTTGTTGTCTGATGCAATAAGAGCTTCCGATCTTCATCCGCACCTTCAGCGAAGCGTTAGGAAAATTCTATTGCCTGATTTGGTTCCGGATCCCGGAGATCAACTCGGCGCAGAGGGACAGAAACTACGAGGCCTGCTTGCATCCGATGCGGACTTTGATGCGTTCGTTAGAGTCGAGCGATCTCTAGAGCAGCTAAGTCCGGATGTTTTAACGGCGGTTTTGGACAAGTACGTTCTAACGCGAGAAAGAAATATAAAAACATTTAGAATTGATCTTCACTGCGTGTCAATATATGAAAAGCTGGGAAAGATAGACAGCGCGCTAAGGGTGGTTTCTGAATTGCTTGCGGTTCGAGTTGACACGGTGGCTGCGAGGTCTTTGTTTAGGTTGTGCAGATTGAAAAAAGATTACTCCGCAGCTGATGCCTTGCTTGAGCAGCACCCATCGTTGCTTCGATATAACGAATTCAATATGTTGTACGAATTCGTATACTACTTTGAAGCAAAAAATGACTTTCATGCTGTCCAGGGAATTTTAAGAACTATTGAAAAAAGCTTTGCCAAAAATCTTCCCGTTCTCAGGACTCTCCGCAATTTCTATATTAGATTTGGCTTAATAAAAGAAGCGAAAGGGCTTGAGGAAAAAATCGCAGCTCTTTTTGAAAAAGAGCGAGTAAAAGGTTCAAAGTTCACCGCGGAGGTTGCCGAAAGTGAAATTGAACTTGCCTCGAAGGTGCAAGAGCTTTATTCCCAGTTGGAGCATCAGAAGCAGCTAGCTGCAATTAGTGACCTGACTACAGGTATTTCACACGAGCTGGGCCAGCCAATTACCAACATTCGATATACGGTTCAGTTTTATCGGAGAATATTCCAAAATGGAGCTGCTGCAGATCAGCTTTCGGTAGTGTTTGACTCAATTCTTGAGGAAACTCAGCGAATGGGGGGGTTGATCAGGCGTTTGTCTCCGCTGACATCGAGTAGAAGTATTGTTACGGAATTTGACGTCATGGAGAGGATTCGCCTTCGCGTTGATGGGGAACGACCTCGCTTAACCGAGAGTGGGATCGTAGTTACAGTCTCTCCAAAGCGGAGAATTCAAATCGAGGGAGACTCGGTTAAATTTGATCAGCTTGTCAGCAATCTTTTGTTAAATGCAATCGATGCGGTGTGCGAGAAGCATCCTTCGCAAGCGGGCAAGATTGATTTTCAAGTGACTGGATCCGGCGAACAGATTCGAATTTCGGTTTCCGACAATGGTCCTGGTGTGCCTATTGGTAACCGTAACAAAATTTTTGATCCATTCTTTTCGACAAAGGCTCCTGGGAAAGGTGAAGGGTTGGGATTGTTCATCATTTGGAGTCTGCTCAAAATGGTTGGTGGAAAAATATGGGTAGATTCCAATTACCATGGCGGTGCGAGATTCGTATTAACAATGCCGAAGCGTCAGATTTCAATAGATGAGGAGGCGGTATGAGCAGCAAAGTTTTGCTTGTTGAAGATGAGGTAAAGACTGCTGAGATGCTCAAGAAGGGTCTTGAAAGCGAAGGTATTGATGTGACGTGGGTGGTCGACGGGCAAGCGGCTCTCGATTCAATTTTGACTTCAAGCTACGATTTAATCGTTTTAGATCTTAAGCTTCCGGGGATGAGTGGAGATCAGGTTCTTGAGGGGATTCGGAAGTCTGACCCATTTATCGACGTTGTCATCTATACGAATTATCAAGATCCACCGGTAATGCAAAAACTGATCAATCTTGGTGTTGATCGGTATATTAGCAAGGGGTCGTCTGCAGATCTTTGGGATACTGTGGATCGTATTAAAGCGATGCTTGACCCTTTTTCAGAAGAGGAGCGAGAGCGCTTGCTTAGGGCTGTTCCTTCCGAGGCCTTCAAAGGATTTTGACCTGACATGAGCGGGCAATTTGTTTTGGACACGAATGCTTATGCACTTATTTTTCAAGTGCCGCGGACCGATTCATTCGATCGTCTGAAATCGAAGCTTATTCAGTCTGATGTGATCAATTTTCTTCTTCCTGAGATTGTGGCGATGGAGATTCATTCTGTTGTGGGAAAGTACCGGCGAGGAGGTGCTGCTAAACAAGAAGAAAAATGTAGCCGTGACGTGGTTTCTGGCGACGGCGTGATCAAATGTGCTCAAACGTGTGTTTGGCCTGCAAGAACAAGGATGAATAAAAAGGTATTCCGAGCGCTTCAAAAATTGATGAGCGACATTGAGCAGCAGCGCGGAGACATTCAAGGAAAGTTAATGGCTTTTGGCACTAGCGAGTTGAACGAAGCTAAGCGATTGCTGATGACGCATGCGCACCAGCATGCATTTGGATCTCATGACGCGCTTGTAGCTGCAACTGTTAAAGTGGCTATGGCTTCTGGTGCCGATCTAACGATCGTAACGTCAGATCGGGGTTTAAAGGCTGTTTGCGCTGCGGAGAACATAAAAGTATTTGATCCTAATCGCGTGCCATAACTTAGCCAATAAAGTTTTAAGACGTTCTTTAAGGCCGTAAGGCGCATGCGCTGTCATTAGGCGCATAAGAATCGCGGGCTGGGCCATCGACCCAGCGATTTGCTCCATCGGTTCACGCTGGGTGCAAAGCACCAGCCTGCGATTCGTGAAGGTTTTCCTATGAGGTGCCCACCGTTGTCCTCCCAGCATCGCACCGTGCTCGGCGCGTCAAGGTCAAGGCGAGTTGCTGCGCAAACCTTGACGCGCCTGCGCGCGATGCGGGTTGGACTCGCCAACGGCGCTCACTCCGGGCGTCGGGCGAAACGGAGTGCCGTCATGTCCAAGCCCAAGTCGCCGCCTGCGTCCCGCGCCGCGGTGTCGAACGTCCTGCTGGTCGAAGTCCCGCCCCAGTTCATCGCCCTGTGCGAAGCCAGCGGCACCCGCCCGCAAGCCGCCCTGCGCGGCATGGCCGCCATGGTCTGCGGCCTGCGCTACGACGACGACAACCGGCTGGTGCCGCTGGAGGCCGACGCCGCATGAGCTTCGCCGGGCGCAGGCGTTGCCTGCGCCCGGAACCTTCGCAGGGCCGCGGCGAGCGCCGCCGGCACGCGGTCATCCCGGGTACTTCGGGAACTTCTCGTCCGGGTGCTTGGCCTTCCATTCGCGGTGGGAGACCGTGCCTTCCCACGCGGTGAACGCGCGCGGCGGGCGGCCGCGACCGGTCCAGGTTTCGCCTGTGTGCGGCAGCCAATACTTGGGCGCGACTTCCGCTTTCGCCGGGGACGCCTTCTTCACGGCCGGCGCCTTCGGGGCGACCAGCGCGGCGATCTCGGCCTTCTGCTTGGCATCGAAGTGCGGTCCGAACTCGCCCAGCAATTCGATGACCTTGGAGAACGCGCCACCTGTCTGTTCCTTCCGCAGATCCTCCTCCTGCTGTTCGAGCTGGCGCAGTTCTTCGGCGAGCTTGGCCTTGGCCGAGGCGATCGAATCGAGGGTGGGCTTCATGGTCGATACCGAGGTTGTGCAATCCCGCAGTATAGCCGCGGGGCTCCGCCGTCCGGCATGCGGGGCGTCCCCGGGCGCCCCGATGCCCGGGTCCCGGGCATGGCCCGGCCCTTCGCCTGCGAGGGTCAGCCGCGGATCGCCGCCTCGATCGTCGCGATGTCGATCTTCGTCATCGTCATCATCGCTGCGAATGCGCGCTGCGCGACGGCGCTGGCGATCGCGTCGCTCAAGGCCGTAAGGCGCATGCGCTGTCGTAGGGTGCATAGGCGAAGCGGCATGCACCGTTTTCGAGTCTCCGGTATCGGTCACGTGTGATGGCGCATGACGCCTTCGGCTTATGCGCCCTGCGAACCGGCGAAGACCAGAACGCTCCGCATCGCGGCGGGGCGTTCTTCGTTGCGGGCCACGACACGGCGCCAGGGATCAGCCGCCCAGCCGCTGCCGGTATTCCTCGCGCAGCTGCGTCCAGTGGTCCCAGAACGGTGCCGGCGTTTCGTCGTCGAGCCGCGCCGCCAGTACGTCCGCGTGCGCGTGCCAACCGGGGCCGATCATCAGCACGTTGCGGTGGTCGCTGATGCCGCGATGGGTGATGGCGAGCAGGATCTTGTCGCCGCGCGGTTGGAGCGTGAAGGTCACCTCGCCCGGGCCCCAGGTGAAGGCGAGGCGATGCGGCGGATCGAACACCGTCACCGTGCTCGCCATGCGGTGTTCCGCGTCGAAGCCGTCGGGCCTGTGGCCGGGCGGCGTGGTCAGTTCGTCGTTGCGCCAGGTCAGCTCGAACGTGCCGCCGGCGTGCGCGGGCATGTCGCCCGCGGCCAGCCAGCGGCGGCGCAGGTCGCCGTCGGCGAGATGGGCCCAGACGCGTTCGATGGGGCCGGGCAGCAGGCGTTCGAGGTGCACGGTGTCGGGGGCGAGGAGGGTGGCGTAATCGGCGTCGGCGGCGAGGGTGTTCATGGCGTCCTTGGGGTCTTGGTGGACTTGGGAGTCCTGGCGGACTTGCGGGTCCGGGAGGCGGGAGGCGCTGCGGCGGGTGTGGCCGGGGCGGCGGCGTCCGTCGCGAGCAGGGCTTCGAGCGCGTCGAGGCGCTGGTTCCAGAAGCGTTCGTAATGCCGCAGCCATTCCGCGCCGGTGTGCAGCGGGCCGGCGTCGAGGCGGCAGGTATGCACGCGGCCGGTCACTTCGCGGCGCAGCAGGCCGGCCCGTTCGAGCACCTGGATGTGCTTGGAGGCGCCGGCGAGGGTGATGTCGAACGGTGCGGCGAGTTCGCCGACCGTGCGCGGGCCGGCCGCGAGGTCGCGCAGCATGGCCCGACGGGTCGGGTCGGCCAGGGCGCGGAAGAGATCGTCGAGGTGCGTGGAATTGTCAACCATGTGGTTGACGATAAGTCGACCCGAATCGAAAGTCAACCATTTGGTTGAATTATGGCGGGGTGTTGCTCACCGGGCGCGGGCGACCCAGCCGCGAAACGTGAAGGCGGCGTAGAACAGTTCGATGTCCTCGAAACCCGCATCGCGCAGCACAGCCGCGTCCTCTTCGGGGGACAGCAGTGGCAGGCGGGCGCCGATGCCCGCGGCGGCGTTTGCGGCGTCGACCGCGGGGATCCCCGATGCCGTTGCAAACGCCGAGAAGCGATCAAGCCAGCGCGCCCTCCCGTCCGCCGGAATGCTGTGGTGGGCAACGACCAACGGCGCACCCGGCCTCATGCGCTGACGCAGCGCCTGCAGCGTACGCAGTCGTTCGTCGGCCGGCAGGAAGTGAAGCGTGAGCAGGCAGGTCGCGCCGTCGAACGGACCGGCTGGCGCGGCATCGATGAGGCCTTCCACGAACGTGACCCGATCGGCCGACGCGCCCAGCGTGTCGCGCGCCAGCGCGAGCATCGGCGGCGAGGGATCGACGCCCGTGAAACGCCAACCGGGATGGGCGTCAGCGAAGACCTTCAGCTCCAGGCCGCCGCCGGCGCCGAGCACAAGGACGTCGCCCGCCGGCGGCACGACTTCCGCCAGCAGCAGCGTCGTCATGCGCTGCAACGCGTGGAAGCCGGGCACGAGCCGCACCGGCCCTTCGGCATAGCGTGCGACGGCCTGCGGATCGTGGAATGGCGTCGACATGGCATGGCTCCGGCGGCCGGGCCGCCCGTTTGACGAAGGGGCATCAAATGTAACATCATTGGTTACATGAAACGCGACAGCCGACTTTCCGCCGTCCTGCATGCATTGCTGCACATGGCCGAACACCCGGGGCCGATGACGTCCGACGCGATCGCGCAGTGCCTGGGCACGCATCCGGTGGTGGTCCGGCGCACGATGGGCTTGCTGCGCGACGCCGGCCTCGTCGCCGCGGAGCGCGGTCATGCCGGTGGCTGGCGGATCGTCGCCGACCTGTCGAAGGTCAACCTGCGGCAGTTGCACGAAGCGCTGGGCGAACCCGCGCTGTTCGCGATCGGCCATCGCAACGCGCAACCGGGCTGCCTGGTCGAACAGGCGGTCAACGCTGCGCTCGACGACGCCTTCGTCGCGGCGGAAGCCTTGCTGATGGCGCGGCTGGAAACGGTGTCGCTCGCCGACCTCGCCGCGGATTTCGGGCGCCGCCATGCGCGGCACAAGGCGGCTTCGCGCCGCGCGGGGAACGGCCGATGATCCATGACGTCCTCATCGTCGGCGGGAGCTACGCCGGCATGGCCGCGGCGCTGCAACTGGTGCGGGCGCATCGCACGGTCTGCGTGATCGACGGCGGCCGGCCGCGCAACCGGTTCGCCGACCATTCGCACGGTTTCCTCACGCAGGATGGCGTCGATCCACGAGAGATCGCGCGCACGGCGCGCGCGCAACTCGTGGCGTATCCGACACTGTCGTGGATCGATGGCCAAGCGGAAGACGTGTCGGGCGCCATCGATGCCTTCGTCGTGCGCACGGACGACGGTGCCATGCATCGCGGGCGGCGATTGCTGTTCGCCACCGGCGTGTCCGATGTGCTGCCGGACATCGACGGCCTGACCGAGCGCTGGGGCCGCAGCGTCTTCCACTGCCCTTACTGCCACGGTTACGAATTGGGCAAGGGGCGCATCGGCGTGATCGCCGTGCAGTCGATGTCGCTGCACCAGGCGCAACTGCTGCCGGAGTGGGGCGAAGTAACCTTCTTCCTCGACGACAGGATCATGCCCGATGAGGCGCAGTCGCGGGACCTCGCGGCACGCGGTGTCGTGATCGAACCCGTGCCGATCGCGCGCATCGACGGGCACGCGAACGTGGTCCTTGCCGACGGGCGCATGCTGTCGTTCGCGGGGCTGTTCACCGCACCGCGCTGCGTGCCGGCATCCGCGTTGCCGGAGCGGCTCGGCTGCGCGCTGGTGGAAACCCCGATGGGCGTCCAGCTCCAGGTCGACGAGGCAAAGCGGACGAGCGTGCCGGGCACGTTCGCCTGCGGCGATGTGGCACGCATTCCCCATTCGGTCTCGCTGGCCGTGGGCGACGGCGCCTGGGCCGGAGCGCAGGTCCATCGTTCGCTGGTATGGCCCGATGCCTAGGTTGGCGCGCCTGCGGACCGGTCGATCCCGGTGCCAGGCGACGACATCCCGTGTCAGCGTCTTGATCAAGGCCTCAAGGCCGATCGAAGTCTCGCCGGGTACATGAGCAAAGCGTCATGCACCTTCCCGGGGATTCAGTGGTTGCGATGCTTCTCTGGCGGATGACGCTTTTCTCCGCGACTGGCCGGGCACGGACAAAAAAACGCCCCGCATCACTGCGGGGCGTTTCGTTTCCAGTACACCGGGGGCCTGGCGCTTACATCCCGCCCATGCCCCGCTGTTGCGACTGCTGCGGTGCCTGCGCCTGCTGCGGGTCCGGCACCATCATCGTCGCGATCGACTGGTCGGCCGGCTGCTGTTTGGCCTGGGCGACGTTGACGGAGACGCGGTCGGCGGATTCGCTGGTCGGGTCGCCCTGGTAGGCGAAGACCTGGCCGTTCTTGCCGAGCAGGGCGCCGTCGATGCGTTCCATGCCGGAGGTCTGCGCGTGCAGGGCGGTGGCGGCGGCGACGTTGCGCAGCTCCTCGCCCTTGAGGCCGAGGCCGTCGACCTTCTTCAGCGCGTCCTCGGCCTGCTTGTAGAGCGCCGGTTCCGGGGCGGGGGCCTCGGTGATGGGCTTCTTCGGGCTGCTGTCGGTGAATTTCAGCTCGGTGTCCATCAGCGACTTCTTCAGGTGCAGGCCGTCCATGTCGAGCTTGACCTCGGGCGCGGTGGCCTTCGGGTCGTGCTTCTTGGCGTCCTTGAGCGCCTGCTTCTCGGCGTCGTTGATGACGTTGAGCGCCCATTCGCCGTAGTAGTTGGCGTAATCCTGGTTGCCCTTCGGGCCGAGGCGGGTGGCGCTGGCCGGCTGGTCGAAGTAGTACTTGGCGGAGGCCTCGACGTTCTTGGGGTTGTCCTTGATCGTCATGTCGGGCTCCATCGTGTAGCCCGGCTTCAGCGCGTAGCTGAACTTCGGCGCCTTGCCGGTACGGTCGATGAAATCTTCCATCCGGCCGGGATGCGCGTTGTACAGCTCCTTCAGCGTCGGCGCGGTGTTGTCGCCGGCGTCGTGCTTCTGCTTCGCCACCTGCGAGACGATGGCGTTGTAGCCGCCGATGTTGGCGCCGGCCTCGTCCGCGCGGTAGCTCTGGATCAGCGTCTTCACCGCGCCGGTGTAGTCGTGCGGGCCGGGCCCGCCGGCGGTCTTGTCGACGCTCTTGACGAAGGCATCGACCGCCTTGTCGCTGACGGTGCTGTTGAACGAATGCTGGATCTCGTGACCCATCACGAACACCAGCTCGGCCGCGGCGGCCTTGTCCTTGCCGGCCTTCTTCAGGTACTCGGGCGGCAGCTCGATCGTCTTGTTGTCGCTGTTGTAGGTGCCGCCGGCATTGGCGCCGGCCGGCAGCATGTCGAACTTGTCGAGATGTCCCTTCTGCACGGACTCGAGGATCCGCGCCTTCAGGTCCGGCGAGTTCTCGAGCAGCTGGCGCAGGTTCTTGCCGGGCGTGTCTTTCTTGGTGTCGTGGGCCTTCTCGAAGTCCGACAGCATCGTGTCGAGTTTCGTTTCGGCGGCCTTGCGGGCTTTCAGGACCTCTTCGGGTACGACGGCCATGGTGGTCTCCCTCAGGCGTTGATGATCAGGCGGGAGACGCAGGCGTGTTCGGCCTTGTCGTCGTTCTCGCCGCGCACGTAGACCTGCACGGTCACGTCGTCGCGGGCGAAGTCCCAGTGGACGATGTTGCCGAGCCGGCCGTGCACGGGCGTCGAGCGGTAGCCGGCGGCGGCGAGCGCGGCGGCGTAGTCGTCGAAGTCCAGCGCGATCGGGCCCATGTCGGCGTTCTCGCCGCTTTCGTCGTCGAACGAGAACATCAGCTGCGACGGCCGGGCCTCGCCGACCTGCGGCAGGGTCACCAAGTTGTAGGCCCATGCGTCGGTGAGCTGGCCGCCGGTGCCGTATTCGCGGGCGTCCTCGGGGTTGAACTCGACCTTGAGGCCGGTGAGCTCTTCGATCCGGGTGGGCGCGAGGTCGTCCGGGCCGTGGACGTTCTCGACCAGGCGAAGCACGCGGCGGCCGATGTCTTCGGCGCTGCGGAAGGATGTCGTCTGTTCCATGCGTAAAACCTGCGATGCGGAGGGTGGGGTCCGCGGGGCGGACCGGGGCGCACGGCGCGGGGGCGAGCGTGCGGACCCAGTATGGAACGGGAACCGGGTCCTGTGCAGGCCAATCGATCTGCCGGCGCGGCGGCGGGCGGTGGCGGGACGCTCTCCGCTTCGGAACGGCCGCCTCGGAACAGCAGGCTCAGAACAGCAGGTTCACCATCAGCACCACCACCGCGGTGTAGAGCAGGCTCAGCGGGCCGCCGACGCGCCAGAGTTCCTTCGAGGTGTAGCCGGCGGGGCCGGCGATCATCGACATGACCGGGTTGGAGGCGGTCATGAAGTTGTTGGACGCCGACAGGGCCACGATCAGCGCCGCCGCGGTCGGGTTGCCGCCGGCGGCCAGGGCGATGTTGATCGCCACCGGCACCATCACGATCGTCGCGCCGACGTGGCTGATCACCAGCGAGAACGCGGCGGTCAGCAGACCGACCGCGATCTCCAGCAGCCAGGTCGGGGTGCCGGCCGGGAGGCGGTCGAGCGTGTGTCCGGCCACCCATGCCGCGGCGCCGCTGGAATCCATCGCCCAGCCCAGCGGAATGAGGCAGGCCATCAGGAACACGGTCTTCCAGTTGATGGCGGCGTAGGCCTCGTCCATCTTCAGCACGCCGGTGATCAGCATGCCGGCGACGCCGGTCATCAGCGCGACCGAGGCGGGAATGCGCGAGGACAGCGCGATCGCCATGGTGATGCCGAAGATCGTCATCGCGATCTTGAACTTGTGCGGGCGCTGCTCGGCCTTCGGGTAGTCGGTAACCGGGACGAAATCGCGGCCGCCCGCGGACTGCGCGAGGTCGGTCCAGATGCTGTGCAGCACCAGCAGGTCGCCGGCGCGCAGCGGCAGCTCGCGCACGTCCTCGCGCAGCACCTGCTTGTCGCGGTTGATCGCGAGCAGGCGCAGGTTGAGCCGTCGCCGCAACTGCAGTTGCGTGGCGGTCTTGCCGATCCAGGTCGAGGTCGGCGGGATCACCGCCTCGGAAATGCCGGCGCGCGCCGGGTTGAACAGGTCGGCGAACTCGCGCAGGCGCGCGCTCATGCGCAGGAAGCGATTCTGGGCGAAATCGACGATCGACTGCCGCGGCCCCATCACGCCGAGCACGCTGCCGACCCAGATCCGCGCGTCGCCCGGCGGCGCCAGCCGCGATTCGTTGCCGGTCTTCAGCGCGAGGATCACCGGCGCGTCGTGCAGGTCCTCGATCTCGCGCAGCGACATGCCCACCAGCGGGCTGTCGGCGCTCACGGTCAATTCGTACACCTCGCCGTCGATGCCGTAGGCGCTGGCGAAGTAGCTCTGGGTCAGCGCCGGGGTGACGCCCGAGTCGCTGTCGTCGTCGCGCAGCCGGCGCGCGCCGAAGAAGTGGAAGTAGGCCAGCGTCGCGGCCAGCAGCGCGACGCCGATCGGCAGCGGCGCGAACATCGGCAGCGGCTTGAGCGTCATCAGGCCCGACGGCAGGTTGTCGTTGGCGGTGCGCAGCAGGTCGTTGAGCAGGATCAGCGGCGAGTTGCCGACCATGGTCAGCGCGCCGCCCATCACGATCGCCGCGCCGATCGGCAGCAGCAGCCGCGACAGCGGCAGGCCGGTGCGCGAGGACAGCCGCGACGCCACCGGCAGGTACAGCGCCATCACCGACGGGTTCTGCATCACCGAGGAGTTGAGGCCGGCGATCGCCGAGGTGAACAGCAGCAGCCGGGTCTCGGCGCCGTGCGCGCGGCGCAGCAGCCAGCCGGCGAGGCGGTTGAGCGCGCCGGTGCGGTCGAGCCCCGCGCCGAGGATCATGGTCGCGATCACGCTCATCACAGCGTTACTCGCGAAGCCGTTGAACAGGTCGCCCGGTTCCACCAGCCCGGTCAGGCCCAGCAGCACCAGCACCACCAGCGCGACCACGTCCGCGCGCAGCCGTTCGAACAGGAACAGCACCATCGTCAGCACCGTCAGCCCGAGTACGAGCTGCATGTCGCTGGTGAGGGTGAGCTGGTTCTCCATCGTCAGTCGTGGACGTCCGGTGCGGGCAGCGGATCGTCGGTGCGTGCGTACAGAAGATCCCACACGCCGTGGCCCAGCTTCTGGCCGCGCGTCTCGAAATGGGTCTGCCGGCGCCAGTCGGGGCGGGGGACGGCGCCGCGGGGTCCGGCGACGTTGCGCAGGCCGGGCGTGGCGTCCAGCACGTCCCACATGTGCTCGGCGTAGGCTTCCCAATCGGTGGCCAGGTGCAGGCGGCCGCCGATGCGCAGCTTGCGCGTGAGCAGGGCGGCGAATTCCGGCTGCACGATCCGGCGCTTGTTGTGGCGCTTCTTGTGCCATGGATCCGGGAAGTAGATCCGGACCTCGTCGAGCGCGCCGTCGGCGATCTCGTGCTCCAGCACTTCCACCGCGTCGTGGCGGAACAACCGCACGTGATCGCTGTCGTCGTCGGCCAGCCAGTTCAGCAGCCGGCCGACGCCGGGGGCGTGGACCTCGATGCCGATGTAGTTGCGCGACGAGTCCTGCTGCGCGGCGAAGCGCAGGGCTTCGCCGTTGCCGAAGCCGATCTCCAGCACCACCGGTGCCGGGCGCGCGGCGAACAGCGCGTCGAGATCGCGGGGCTCGCCCGTGTAGTCGACGCCGAACCGCGGCCACAGCAGGTCGAACGCGCGCTGCTGCGCTTCGGTGAAGCGGCCCTGACGCAGCACGAAACTGCGGATCTGGCGCTGCCCGGGGGTGACGGTGAAGGGCTTGTCGAGCGACTGCCCGTCGGTGTCGTCCTGCAGCGGGCGGGTGTCGACGGTCATCCGATCAGTCCGTCCACCGGCGAGGACGCCGAGGCGAAGCGCTTGCGCGGGATGCGGCCGGACAGGAAGGCGTGGCGGCCGGCCTCGATCGCCAGCCGCATCGCCAGCGCCATCCGCA
>JBGAFQ010000052.1:0-15974 GCA_044227195.1 Thiobacillus sp. | reverse complement strand
CCAACGCTGCCAGCGAGATGACCGCGCGCGGCAACCTCGTCGCGGTGATCACCAACGGCACCGCGGTGCTGGGCCTGGGCGACATCGGCCCGCTCGCCGGCAAGCCGGTGATGGAAGGCAAGGGCGTGCTGTTCCAGAAGTTCGCCGGCATCGACGTGTTCGACATCGAAGTGAACGAGCGCGATCCCGACAAGCTCGTCGACATCATCGCCTCGCTGGAGCCGACATTCGGCGGCATCAACCTCGAAGACATCAAGGCGCCGGAATGCTTCATCGTCGAGCGCAAGCTGCGCCAGCGCATGAACATCCCGGTCTTCCACGACGACCAGCACGGCACCGCGATCATCGTCGGCGCCTCCGTGCTCAACGCGCTGGAGATCGTCGGCAAGAAGATCGGCGAGGTGAAGCTCGCCACCTCCGGCGCCGGTGCCGCGGGCATCGCCTGCCTGGACATGCTGGTCGCGCTGGGCATGAAGCCGGAGAACATCCTCGCGGTCGACCGCGACGGCGTGCTCTACACCGGCCGCCCGCACCTCGATCCCGACAAGGCGCGCTACGCCCGCGACACCGACAAGCGCACGCTGGCCGACATCGTCGCCGGCGCCGACATCTTCCTCGGCCTGTCCGCCGGCGGCATCCTCAAGGCGGAGATGGTCGCGACGATGGCCGAGCGGCCGATCATCCTCGCGCTGGCCAATCCCAACCCCGAGATCCTGCCCGAGGACGCGAAGCGCGTGCGCCCGGACTGCATCATCGCCACCGGCCGCAGCGACTACCCGAACCAGGTCAACAACGCGCTGTGCTTCCCGTACATCTTCCGCGGCGCGCTGGACGTGGGCGCGACCGAGATCGACGAGGCGATGAAGCTCGCCTGCGTGCGCGCGATCGCGACGCTGGCGCGCATGGAAGCCTCCGACCTCGGCAGCGCCTACGGCGGCGAAGTGCCGCGCTTCGGCCCCGAGTACATCATCCCGCGCCCGTTCGACCCGCGCCTGCTCACGGTGCTGGCGCCGGCGGTGGCGAAGGCGGCCATGGACTCCGGCATCGCGCAGCGGCCGATCGTCGACATGCCGGCGTACGAGGAAAAGCTGGCGCAATTCATCTACCGCACCGGCCTGCTGATGAAGCCGGTGTACGACCGTGCCCGCCACGATCCCAAGCGCGTGGTCTACGCCGAAGGCGAGGAAGAGACCGTGCTGCTCGCGGTGCAGACCGTGATCGACGAAGGCCTGGCGCGCCCGATCCTGATCGGCCGCCCGGACGTCATCGACGCGCGCATCCAGCGCCTGAGCCTGCGCATGCGCCCGGGCGTCGACTTCGACCTCACCAACATCCACGACGACCCGCGCTTCAACGATTACTGGCAGCAGTACCACGCGCTGACCGAACGCCGCGGCGTGACCCCGGCCGCGGCGAAGAACCTCATCCGCTCGCGCTCGACGCTGATCGCCGCACTGATGGTCGAGCGCGGCGAAGCCGACGCGATGATCTGCGGCCTGGTCGGACGCTTCCACAAGAAGCTCGGCTACCTGCGCAGCATCTTCGACTTCGACCGCGGCGTGACCGGCACCGCGGCGATGACCGGCGTCATCAACAGCCAGGGCGTGTGGTTCTTCCTCGATACCCACGTGCAGGTGGACCCCAGCGCCGAGCAGATCGCCGAAGCCACGCTGATGGCCAGCTACCGGCTCAAGCTGTTCGGCATCGAGCCCAAGGTCGCGCTGCTGTCGCACTCCAACTACGGCAGCCACGAGAACGCCAGCGCCGCGAAGATGCGCAAGGTCTACCAGATCGTCCGCCAGCGCGCGCCGAAGCTGGAGATCGACGGCGAGATGATGGCCGACACCGCCTGGGACGAGGGCCTGCGCCAGCGCATGTTCCCGCACACCACGCTGAGCGGCCGCCCCAACCTGTTCGTGTTGCCCAATCTCGACGCCGCCAACATCACCTACAACATGGTGCGGGTGATGACCGACGGTGTCGCCATCGGCCCGATCCTCATGGGCCTCGACCAGCCGGCGCACATCCTGACCCCCGCCTCGACCCCGCGCCGCGTGGTCAACATGACCGCCATCGCGGCTGTCGATGCCCAGATCCGGCAGCAGCGCAGCGAAGCCGAAGCCTCCAACCGGCGGGCGATGCGAGAGGAGTGAGGCGCCGGCGATCGAGCGATCGCTGTCGCCAGTCGCGGCTTACGCCACTCCCACAGGAAGCACCGGAACAACGACGCCGTCCTGTCGCAGCGGTGTTTGTGGGAGCGGCGTAAGCCGCGACAGCCCCTGCCGCCACCCGCTCTCACCTGACATCCGGATCAGGCTTTTCCGAATCCGGAATGCGGTCGTTTCCGACTGAAGCGCGGTGCTGGCTTCGCCATGCTTGCGGCATGACACGTCATCTTCTCGATCCCGGCTATCGTCGTCTGCGGGCGGGACGACGCACACTTCCACACCATGCCTACCTGATCACGACCGTGACCACGGGCCGTAAACTCCGCTTCGCTCATCCTGCGACCGCGATTGCCACGGTCGATGCACTCATTCAGGAAGGCTTGTGGCTGGAATCCCGATTGCTTTGCTGGGTCCTGATGCCGGACCACCTGCATGCCCTCGTCCATCTCGGCGCCACCGAGCCGCTCTCCTCCCTTGTGCGGCGGATGAAATGCATCACCGCCACCGCAGCGAATCGGATCGACATGCGCCGAGGCGCGGTATGGATGCCCGGCTTCCATGACCGTGCCGTCAGACATGTGGATGACCTCGATCGCATTACGCGCTACGTCCTGGACAACCCGGTACGAGCGGGTTTGGTCGCCGATGTCTCCGACTATCCGTACCTGAGTTGCGCATGGGAGGAATCCGCGACGCACGACCTGTGAGCACATCGGCATCGCGCCTCGCCCCCTGCAATCGAATTCCCGCAACCGCCCACGCCCACCGCACGCCCCCGTACGGGGCGTGGCCGGGGGGCGCTGCTAGAATTCAGGCTCTAAACGACGAACCCCAATCGACGATCCCCCATTCGGCGGCCCCGGGCCGCACGCGGAGCTTCCATGAGCTGGTTGAACGAATTGCTGCAGAACGACCCCGATCCGACCGAGACCCGCGAGTGGATCGAGTCGCTGAAGGCCGTCATCGACGCCGACGGCGCCGGTCGCGCGCACCAGCTGCTGGAAGGCATGGTCGAGCTGACCCGCCGCGCCGGGGCGCACCTGCCGTTCGCGCCGACCACCGAGTACATCAACACCATCCCGGCGCACCTCGAACCGCGCATGCCGGGCGACCCGCACATGGAGTGGCGCATCCGCTCGATGATCCGCTGGAACGCGATGGCGATGGTGGTGCGCGCCAACCGCAAGCCCGGCGACCTCGGCGGCCACATCGCCTCGTTCGCGTCGTCGGCGACCCTCTACGACGTCGGTTTCAACCATTTCTGGCGCGCGCCCAGCGCCGACCACCCGGGCGACCTCATCGGCGTGCAGGGCCACAGCTCGCCCGGCGTGTACGCCCGCGCCTTCCTCGAAGGCCGCCTCAGCGAATCGCAGATCGACCATTTCCGCATGGAAGTCGACGGCCGCGGCGTCAGCTCGTACCCGCATCCGTGGCTGATGCCCGATTTCTGGCAGTTCCCGACCGTGTCGATGGGCCTGGGCCCGATCGGCGCGATCTACCAGGCGCGCAACTGGAAGTACCTCGAAGCCCGCGGCCTGATGCCCAAGTCCGACCGCAAGGTGTGGTGCTTCATGGGCGACGGCGAGTGCGACGAGCCCGAAAGCCTCGGCGCGATCTCGGTCGCCGGCCGCGAAGGCCTGGACAACCTCGTGTTCGTCATCAACTGCAACCTGCAGCGCCTCGACGGCCCGGTGCGCGGCAACGGCAAGATCATCCAGGAGCTGGAAGGCCAGTTCCGCGGCGCCGGCTGGAACGTGGTCAAGACCGTGTGGGGCAGCTACTGGGATCCGCTGCTGGCCAAGGACAACAGCGGCCAGCTCAAGCGCCTGATGATGGAAACCGTCGACGGCGAATACCAGAACTGCAAGGCCTTCGGCGGCGCGTACACGCGCGAGCACTTCTTCGGGAAGTACCCGGAGACCGCGGCGATGGTCGCCAACATGAGCGACGACGACATCTGGCGCCTCAACCGCGGCGGCCACGACCCGCACAAGGTCTACGCCGCGTACCAGAACGCGGTCGAGACCAAGGGCATGCCCACGGTGATCCTCGCCAAGACGGTGAAGGGCTACGGCATGGGCGCCTCGGGCGAATCGCTCAACCCCACGCACCAGACCAAGAAGCTCGACGACGACGCCGTGCGCGCGTTCCGCGACCGCTTCAAGATCGACATCCCGGACGACCAGTTCAAGGACGGCGCGGTGCCGTTCTACCACCCGGGCCCGAAGTCGCCGGAAGTCGAGTACATGCTGTCGCGCCGCGGCACGCTGGGCGGTTTCCTGCCGCAGCGCCGCCGCAAGGCCACGCAGTCGCTGGAGACGCCGAAGCTCGACGTCTTCGACCGCCTGCTCAAGAGCACCGGCGACCGCGAGATCAGCACCACCATGGCGTTCGTGCAGGCGCTGAACGTGATCCTGCGCGACAAGCAGGTCGGCCCGCGCTGCGTGCCGATCGTGGCCGACGAAGCCCGCACCTTCGGCATGGAAGGCCTGTTCCGCCAGATCGGCATCTACGCGCCGCACGGCCAGAAGTACAAGCCGGTCGACCGCGACCAGCTGATGTACTACCGCGAGGACGCCGCGGGCCAGGTGCTGGAGGAAGGCATCACCGAGGCCGGCGCGTTCTCGTCGTGGATGGCCGCGGCCACCAGCTACAGCACCAACGATCTGCAGATGCTGCCGTTCTACATCTTCTACTCGATGTTCGGCTTCCAGCGCATCGGCGACAGCGCGTGGCAGGCGGCGGACATGCGCGCGCGCGGCTTCCTGCTGGGCGCCACCGCCGGCCGCACCACCCTCAACGGCGAAGGCCTGCAGCACGAAGACGGCCACTCGCACCTGCTCGCCGGCGCGATCCCCAACTGCCGCGCCTACGACCCGACCTTCGGCTTCGAGGTCGCCGTCATCCTGCAGCACGGCATGCAGCGTATGCTCCAGGAGCAGCACGACGAGTACTACTACCTCACCCTGATGAACGAGAACTACGCCCACCCGGACATGCCCGAGGGCGCGGCCGACGGCATCATCAAGGGCATGTACCTGCTGAAGGACGCCGGCAAGCCGAAGAAGGGCGAACTGCGCGTGCAGTTGCTGGGCAGCGGCACCATCCTGCGCGAAGCCATCGCCGCCGCCGACCTGCTCGACAAGGATTTCGGCGTCACCGCCGACATCTGGAGCTGCCCCAGCTTCACCGAGCTGCGCCGCGACGGCTTCGACGCCGAACGCTGGAACCGCCTCAACCCCGAAGCCAAGACCGCGCGCAAGCCCTACGTCACCGAACTGCTGGAAGGCCGCCAGGGCCCGGCCGTCGCCGCCACCGACTACGTCCGCGCCTTCGCCGACCAGATCCGCGCCTTCGTGCCGATGCGCTACACCGTCCTCGGCACCGACGGCTTCGGCCGCAGCGACACCCGCGCCAACCTCCGCCGCCACTTCGAAGTCGACCGCCACTACATCGCCCAAGCCGCGATCGACGCCCTCGCGAAGGAAGGCAAGATGACCGGCAAGGACGTCGCCCGCGCGATCAAGCTCTACAAGATCGACGTGGAGAAGGGGAATCCGGTGGGGGTTTGATGGGATCGATTCCCCGTAATTGATTTTCCCTATGGAAAAGGCGGCCGAAGGGCCGCCTTTCCTTTTGTCGGCTTGCATCATTGCAATCAGCCGGCGCCTTTCCATTGCCCGGGTCGACACGGTAATGTCCAGACTATCCGGCCGCGGCACCAGTGCCGATGACCGATTCGCCAGGATGTGACGGGAGATCGCAATGTCACGAAGACGCTGTTCCAGCTGGGCGCTGTACCTGACGGCCGCGCTGTTGTTGACGTGCTGCGTGCTGCCGGGCTGCCGCACGATCGAATCCGCGAACGAACCGGCGAACCGCACGTTGGCGGCATTGCAGGCAGCGGCGACGCCGGAACCGCTGGATCGCGTATCGCCCGCAAACGAGCAGCGCCACGCGAAGCAGGCGATGGTCCGCTGGACCGAGCGATTCCTCAACCATGCCTATCGCGTGACGGATCAGCGCTTCGTCCTGCTGGAGCCGGGGTTCACCGCCGGCGCGCAGATCGGTTCGAAGGCGCAGCAGCATGTGACCCAGCAACTGGGCGGCACGCTGAAGACAGACGGCTGGTTCGACGACGACGCCTACATGCTGTTGCTGTGGCAGTTGCCTGAAGGATCACCGCGGTATATCGCGTTCGTGATGACCCGGGATCCATCGCCAGGCACGAACGAGCGCCGGCTGGTGGGTTACTTCGCGCTCGAACCGGCCCCAGCGGACACGAAGAAATAGCCGACAGAAAGGATTCCGGCATGGCAAAGGAACAGAGACAGTACACGGCGGCGGACCTGTACGGACCCGATGGCCGCCCACACGCGGCGGACATCCACCAGGACGATATTTACGACTGCTATCTGGTCGCCCCCATGGGTGCCATGGGCGAGCAGCAGCCCGACCGCATCCGTGATGCCGTGCGTTTCAATTCCGAAACCGGAGACTTCACCGTCCGGCTGTACCGCCCGCCGAACGTACAGGAACGAACCCAGGGACGGACCGGACCGATCGAAGAGTCGGTCGCCGTCTCGCAGGACGACATCCAATACAACCTTCGGCGCCAAGGCGGCGGCACGGCCGACAACAACCGCGAGCGCAATGGCCCGCTGTGGCCGACCGTGATCGAGGCCGCGTTCGCCGAACTGTACGGTCGCGATGCGCAGGGGCGCGTCGATCTGGCCCGGGGTTACCACACGATCGGCGCCGTGACCGGCGGCGGCTCCCTGGGCGACAGTACCTATGCATTGACGGGCGAATCGGGCCGCAATCTCCGGATCGCCACTCCGGATGCGCCGCCGATGCGGGCCACAGGCCCCGACCATGTCGCGCCCCCCGAACCGCCGCCCTACCGCGCACCGCAGCAGGGCGCCCGCGTATCGCTCGAGGCCGCTTGCACCGAAGTGGAACGGGCCTTGGCCGAAAAGCGTCCGGTATCGATGGCGACGCAAGGACGCGACGTCCGCGATGGCCTTGAGGAAAGCCATGCCTACATAGTGATGGGCATCGCCCGCGACCCTCACACGCAGGACGTGCTGGTCACGCTGCGCAATCCGTACGGCACCAATGCACGCGCGGGCGAAGGGGATCGCAACGTCGGCGCCGGCTGGAACACCAGCAACCCGGAAATCACGGTCAGTCTTGACCACCTGGTCCGCGATGGCAGCTTCGGCGAGTTCAACATCGGGCCGGCGCCGCGCCTACAATCGCAATCGCAGCAACCAGAAGCCGTCACCCCATCGCCCGGCGCAGCGACATCGGTGCCACCGACGCAACCGGCCGCCGCCCCCGATCCGCAGATTCCGGCCGCGCAGTCAGCGGTCACTGCCCGAGCCGGCGACATCACCGACCGCAGCCATCCAGGCAACGAGCGGTTCTTGCAGGCACTCGACGCGATCCAACGCTCGCCGAACATCCCGCCCGGCACCTTCACCGGCGACCGGCTGGAACAGTCCGCCGCGAACCTCGCGAACGCCAGCCTCGCCGGCGCCGAGCGCCCGCAGGGCGGCCGGAACGAAGCGCTGGACCGGATCGACTTCGTCGTCTTCAACACCCAGCGCGACGGTCTGGTGGCCGGCCAGGGCGCCCTCGGCGACCCCGCCGCGAAACTCGCCCTCCTGCCCGCCGCACAGGACAACGCCACGTCCCTGACGGCGGCCTCGCAGCAGGTCAACGACACGATGCAGCGGACGCAGGCGCAAGCGATGGCGGCACCGGAGCAGGCGCAGCAGCAGACGCAGGAGGCGGGGGTGAGGAGTATTGGGGGGCGGGTGGGGTGAGGGGGCAATCCACGGGCAGGAGGAAGGAAGACAAGATGATCGGCAAGGACGTCACCGGCGCGATCAAGCTGTACAAGATCGATGTGGAGAAGGGGAATCCGGTGGGGGTTTGAGGGTTTCCACAGGGCGGCTTTTGCCGCCCTTTTTTCGCTGCCGCGATGCGCAAGCGGGTGTGGTGAAACGCGAACGTAGCAACTCAGCAAGATCGGTGGTGCCGCAGTTGGAAACTTCCAATTTCAATGGTCCGCTTTCACACTGTCTAAATTGCACAAGGGCAGGGCCGCCCTAGGGGGATGCATGCAGCAAGTTAGACTAGATCATTTTCAGCGTGCCGCTGCCGACATCGGCGCGAATGGCGATAACGATACGCTACCCTTCGATGTTGACGTCAGGTTCGTCAACGAAAAGCAGAACGAGCTGGCAGCCTTGGCATGGGACTTCTTTGAGAAGCTTCGCTCGCTCCCCGAAGAAGAACTTCGCGGAAGAGTGCGGTCTTTGCCCGTCTTTTTTGAGCGGCTGCTTGTGCCAGCTGGGGCGTCGGGGTTCCGCATATCCACAAAGATCCACCCCTTCTGGAACATCTACCTGAACGGCTTAGGCGTCGCGATTGCTGAAGCTCACGAGCCGACGCGGAATGGGCGAGCCCATTCTTATCGTTACTCGACGACGGGTGCCAAGCTGTTCAACCCGGATAGCTCTTGGAGGTCGTTCCGAGAGGCTTGTATCGCGGATGGCGAGCAAGCAGCCGACACAGCGATCATCGTACAGACGGATATCACGAGCTTCTATGAGCACGTGTATCATCATCGCATAAAGAGCTTGATAGATGAGCTCTTTCCCCAAGAGCAGAGTCTGGCCCTACAGGTCGACCTCCTTCTTGGCAAGTTTTCCTCCGGGCGATCATTTGGCTTGCCAGTAGGTGGTCAGTGCGCGCGAATTCTCGCGGAGCTTCTCCTGTCAGAAGTAGATAAGACACTAAGCGACGAGGGGTTAACGTGGCGGCGTTACGTCGACGATTACGTACTGATATGCGACAGCCAACAATCTGCCTACCAAGCATTGGCGAGGCTTTCGCATGCGCTAGCGGATTACGGTTTGACGTTAAATAGAACAAAGACGACGTTTCTCACGTCGAAACACTTCGCGGCATATGTGAAGACGCAGTTGGGCGGAAATGACGATCAGGCGTCAAAACTGAGAGAGATCGATCTTCACTTTGATCCCTACTCGGACAGGCCGGATGAGGATTATCACGAACTCAAAGAAACGGTCGGCAGTCTTGAGGTCCAGACGCTTCTCGACCTTGAGCTGAATAAGTCTCACCCGGACACATTTCTCGTGGCCCAAATCGGGCGAACGTTGAAGCTGCACACCCCGGTTGTAGCGCTACAGCTTTGCCAAACACTTCTATCTCCCAGGAACCTGCACGCATTTCGAGCGTCTTGGTCGACGATCATGCGTGGAATCTCAGCTGTCCGTGGCGATGATTCATTTGATGAGATATTTGAAGGGCTTGACGAGCTGCTGGACGACATTCCCACGTTGTCTAGGCATCTTCTCGCATCTGATGCTAGTTGCCTGCACTACTTAAGGGCGCTTAGATTCAAGAAGACGGATAGAAGGGGCGTATACATTCGTCAACTGTTCAGAGAGAGTGAGTCAGTCACAGTGCGGCGTGCATGCATCGATTGCTGGCGCCAATGGCGTGATCGTGCAAGCTTCTTCGTTGCGCGCAACAGGTGGGGGTCGCTTGGCCCTGAGCAACAGCGAATGCTCTGGCTCGCGGCAGGCGAGTTTGACGAAGACGGAGATGCCTTTCGCAAGCAGGAAAAGAGAAATGCACTCACTTCTTGGGAGCTTGGATTGGAGCGTGAAGGGGATGCAGTCGTCTTCGCTAAGGTGTACATGCAGTGGTGCAGCCCATGACAACTTTGCGACCACTCCCGCGTGACCCGCGGACAGTTGCGCGGGATATCCCCAGCATCATCGACGCCCTCTTTCCTCAGTTGGCGCCTGGCGTAGTAATGCACCTAAACAACAGCTCTCGATCCTTTTTGCTGTGCGATCCAGTGCCTGAGGTGTTGGTCGAAGCCAGCAGGCTGCAGCATTCGATGTTGTTTGAATTGGCTTTCGCTGTTGGCGAGCAGCTGACCTTGAGCAACCAAGACGAGGTTGACTGGGGTGAGGCGCTTCAATCCGCGACACGCCGACAGCGACGACACTTTGACGCTAAGTTGCCGGAGGCGTTGACTGAAGCCGATAAGGTTGTAGCTAGCCACGTCGGTGAAAATATGGCGTGGATGCTTGAGGATGTGGCTGATGGCGCCCGATTGGCTGCTTCACCAAAGATACCTGGCTACCAATGGATAGCATCTGGTAATGGTGATTTTTCTTGCGGGCCGAAACTTATTGAAGTGAAGTGCGGGGCTAGGCGCTTCGGTTCATCGGATTATCGTCAAATACTGATGTATTGGCTGCTTAGTTATGCTGCATCGATAGAAGGGCGCGGAGACGAATGGGAAGTCGGCGTATTGTTGAACCCGCGCCGCAATGAAATCGTCGAAATACGATTTGATGACCTGATCGAAGCTGTCGGGGCCGGCCGGTCCAAGGTGGACGTGCTAGAACTATTCGCTTGGTTGGTTGGGGACTACGCGGCACGCGCGGTTGATCGCGTCTAAACTCGTAAGGCGGGCTTGAGCCCGCCCTACGCATGACATTGGACATAGGGCGGGCCTTGGCCCGCCGTGGTCGGAGCGGATACCCGCAAGATAGCGTCGTGAGCGATTACGTGGCGGGTTCGATCACGATCCGGTGCTTGTGGACCTTCACGCGGACGCGTTGACCGATGGCGAAGCCGGCCTGTGCGAGCCAGGCGCCGCCGAAGCGGAGGACGGGGAAGCTTTGCGACCTGACCCGGAAGCCCTCGTCGTACACTCCCGCCATGCCCCTCACCCTCGACCACCTGCGCCGCCATGCGGTGGCGCGCACGCTCTTCAGGCCGACGACGCTGATGCGGGCGATCGAGCGGCTGGGGTTCGTGCAGGCGGATCCGATCCGGGCGCCGGCGCGGGCGCAGGACCTCACGCTGCGGCATCGGGTGAAGGATTACCGGGCCGGCGATCTGGAACGCCGTTATCCGACGCTGCCGGTCGAGGAAGACTTCTTCGTCAACTACGGCTTCCTGCCGCGCGCTCACCACGCGCTGATGCATCCGCGCACGGCGCGGACGGCATGGACGCCCGCGCGCCGCAAACAGGCGCAGGCGGTGCTGGCCTTCATCGCCGAACGCGGCACGGCGCATCCGCGCGAGGTCGACGCGCATTTCGCGCACGGCAAGGTGACGAACTGGTTCGGCGGGTCTTCCAACGCCAGCACGCAGCTGCTGGACGCGATGCACCATCGCGGCCTGCTGCGCGTGGCGCGGCGCGACGGCGGCACGCGTGTCTACGCGCCGCGCGCGAGCGACGCCACGCCGGTCGACGGCGACGAGGCGGATGCACGCATGGACGCGCTGGTCGACGTGATCGTCCGCAAGTACGCGCCGCTGCCGGCGGCGAGCCTGGCGCAGCTGGTGCGCTTCCTCGGCGGCGGCGTGCCGCAGTGGGAGGCGCGACGCGCGGCGGCGCTCGCGCGCGCGAAGCAGCGGCTCGGCACCGCGCGCGTGGACGGCGTCGACTGGTACTGGCCGGCGGACGAGACCCCGTCGTCGAAACGCTGGGCGCCCGACGACGCGGTGCGGCTGCTCACGCCGTTCGACCCGATCGCGTGGGACCGCCGCCGCTTCGAGCTGCTGTGGGGCTGGACGTATCGCTTCGAGGCCTACACGCCCGCGCATCGGCGCAAGCTCGGCTACTACGCGCTGCCGCTGCTGTGGCACGACCGCGTGATCGGCTGGGGCAACCTCTCGCTGCGCGACGGCGCGCTGGCGACCGAGTTCGGCTACGTCGCCGGCAAGGCCCCGCGCGATGCCGCGTTCAGGGCCGGGCTGGAGGCGGAGCTGGCGCGGATGGCGGTGTTTCTTGCACCGGCGAAATCGCAAGGCCCCTGAAGCCAAATCACCACGTCAGCACGCGGAGATCGTCGCCAGGAAGGTCACCGGATCCAACCGGCACCACTGGTCGATGCGGCCTTCGATCGAGAACAGGCGCGGTCGCTCGCGGAAGTCGAACAGGCGGTAGAGGTGGTAGACGTCGGCGTCGTGTTCGGAGCGTGCCACTTCGTTGCGGGTGACATAGAACGGCGTCTGCTCGCCGAACGCCGTGGTCTTCACTTCGATCAGGCGTGCCTTGCCGTTTTCCTCGAAGGAATGCACGTCGTAGCCGAGACCGTCGCCCTGCGTGGACACGACATGCTCGACGCAATCGGCGAGGCGCTTCCTGCCCGCGGCATGCAGCCGGCGACTCTCGAGCTCGAGGACGAAGAGTTCCCCCGCGCGACCGAGCGAGCGATTGCGCGCCTCCTGCGCGAGGTAGTCGCGACGCGATGCCGAAAAGCGCGGCGCGTATGCCTGCGCAGCGTCAGCGATGCGCGTGGCCGGAATCGGCCGAGGCACCCATGGATCGTCGTAGGGCATCACCGGAGTGGCGGGACGCTGCACCGCGGCCTGCACGGCCTCCTGCAGGGCCTGGTCGACCGAGAGCCGCGCTTCCACGGCATCGACCAGCATCGATTGCACGTTGTCCCGCCGCTTGTAGCCGCCGATGTACGGGTAGCCGAGTTCGATCAGCACCGCGCTGATGTTGCAGCGCTTGAATTCGATCGAGGGCAGGCTGCGCCGCTTCAGACGCGCCATGAGCGCGCGGGCATGCGCCCGCTTGTTGTAGCGCTGGCCGTTCAATTCGAGCGTCAGCATGTCGAGGTAGTCGGCGACGCAAGCCTCGACCTCCTCCCGCGACCAGTCCGGATTCGACGCCATCCCGCATCCCTCGGCTTTTCGCCAGGGTATCAAAGGCGGGGGAGTCGGCGGGGACCGACATGGCAAGCAGGTCCTTGCTTCCGGAAAGCAAGAAGCCAGGCCATTGGCCGAGCTTCTGCATGACATGGGGTGCAGCGGGATCAGATCACTGAGACCCGATCAGGCTGGGTGCCGTTCGGGTCTTGTTTGGCAATCGCAGAACCCGTGCCGGAAGAAATTTCCGGCACTACGACAACGACCTTGCGCCGATGGTCGGGCCGGCCTGCAGCTGTTCCTGCGCAACTTGCAACGCCTGCTGCTGCGTCTGCGACTGCTGGAGCGTCATCTGCTCGACTTGCCGCAAGCTCTGTTGCTCCGGCACCTGCGCCGCCTGCGACATGATCACATCCACATTGAAGTTCGGCTCGCGTTCGCGTCCGTACGGGAAGCTGCTGATCCGCAAGCGTTCGCCATACACGCCGACGTCCTGCGCCTCGCCGACAGATCGGCTTTCCTTCATTGCCAACAGACCGGCCGCAGCGATGTTGCGGGCTTCGGTTTCGCCGTAGCCGCCGTACGCCTGCACCACGGCGTAGGTACGGTCATAGTTGGCCTTGTCCTGAGGGTTCAAGCTGGTGGCGCGTTCCAAGCGATCAGCCGGGTTTGCGTATGACTCGGGCTCGATTGCGCCCTGTCGCGGGTAAGGGACCCGTCCTGGCACTCGACCAGGCCCGAAGTGATCGTCCTGGTCGATCTGCCGAGGCTGCTGTTGATGCTGTGGCACCGGCCGCCCTTGCTGCTGCTCTGCGGTCCAGCCATCAGGAGTCAGACGCTGCTCCGTTCCGCCGGGACTCCGGACTGTCAGTTCGCCCTGCTGGTTCAATTCGGTGCGTGCGATCTCTTGCCTTGCAAGCGCATTGATGCCTTGTATCACGACGTGGCTTGCCGGACTCTGTTCGTCGATGACGCCACGTATGCGTTGGCCCGCTGCCGGGTTCCGCATCATGCCGTCGAGAAGCTGCGCGGTGCTGTTGCTATTGAAGTTCTGCGTCAGCCCGACATTGCCGTTGGTGTGCACCTCTTCTCGCCACAACCGGCTTAGCTGGCCGTCTCCAGTTTCGAGCTGGTTCATGAGCCGCACACCCGAAAGAGCGCCATCTCTTCCCGACAGGATCGCAGCGCGCGCCGCTGGATTCAATCCTCTTATGCCATCGTCACCGATCCATGCGTAGGTTTGGCCAGATGTCAGCTCGACTTGCTGCAAATGTCCGATCAAAAGCGCGCCTCTGTTTTCGTTCTGGTTGTACAGCTTGGCGGTGAGCGCGACGATTTCTGCCGCTTGCTGCGGATCCGTTTCCCGCAAGCGTTGCAGCCATGGAATTTGCGACAGGGGTTCCCCCACATTCGTCCACTTGCGATCGATCTGCTCCCGGTTCAATCCATCGACGAGCTCTCGACCGGAGTCGGAGCGCAGATACGAATCCAGCCGCGTTTTTTCATCTTCGGTGAGCGCATTACCGACTTGACCGCGGGTCTGCAATCGAACGGCGAGGGATTCGATCTCCCTCTCCGTGAACCTTTGATCGTATTGCGCCCAAGCCTGATAACCATCCAGCATCGGCTGGACCTTGTCTCCGCGGTTCGGTTGCCCGAAATCCCATTGCACGACCCCGACCGACCAACCGGAATTTCCCGTGCTGTGCACAAGCCCATAGGCAGGGTATGTACCGACCTCGCTCGCGCGGCCGATCGCGTTGTAGGCCATCGCGTCGAATGTTGCGCGTTCGAGAGGGTCGTAGACGTATTCGGGGTCGGTCATGGCGCCGCTTCCTCGTTTTCGGCCGGAGCATAGAGCGCCTTGATCTCTTCGATCCTCGACGCGGTCATCTTGACGCGACAGGCCTCTGCCAGATCTTCCGCCAATGTCCTCGACATGCCTTGGGCGAGCGGCTCGAGCCTGCACTGCGTATCGCGGTAAACGCGCCAGGCGGCATTGGCATCACTCGCATAGGATTCCATATCCGAGACATAAGTCTCATCGCCATCGGCATACGATGCATAGGCCTTTCTTGCGGCCCGTATGGATGCGACTTCGATCCTTCGCAAGGATTCCTCTGCGGTATACATCTCGCGATAAGGCTTGCAGTGGAGGGGGCGCATGCGCTCGCACGCATCGATGAGCGCGGGGTCTTGTCTGGCGAAACAAGCCCGCTTTTCGGGCAACGTCGATATCGCATCGCAATCTTCGCCGGATGGCGATATCTCATCGCCGGTGGCATCCGAGCGACCCGCCCCATGAGGCAGGCTGTCCAAGGTCGTGGCGCAACCCGGCAGCGGCAGCATGAGGATCGAAGCGATCGATGCAGCGAGAAAAGGTGCTTTGCATTTCATGATGCTTCCTCGCTCATGACAGGATTCGAGAGCCAGATCTCGTTCGTCGCGTCGATCGGATCGCCGCCGTCGACAGGTCTGTAGAGCTGGAATCGTTCGAGTCTGGCTGTGCCGTCATGCCTGTGCATACTCGGTGTGAGCCCGGACGAGGCTTCGGGCAATCTCAGGATCGCAGCAGTTGCAGGCTTCGTCGCACCGCCGCTGGCGCAGCCCGGCATGATCGCGCATGCCATCGATACGCCCGCCGAAAACGCCAATGTCGAAAGTCCGTGAATTCTTTTCATGCCTGCATCCTGAAGGCTGAAACAGGGGGTCGGACAGCGGATCGGGCGGCAGCGTCCAGCTGACCGGTCTTGCCAGAGCCTACGACATCGGGTTTCGGCTTGCCAACGACTCCCAAAGCAAGAAGCCCGGCCATTGGCCGGGCTTCTGCGTAACGCGGGGTGCAGCAGGATCAGATCGACGAGATCAGATCACTTCGACCTGGTCGGCCTGCATGCCCTTCTGGCCCTGCGTGGCGACGAACGACACGCGCTGGCCTTCCTGCAGGGACTTGAAGCCCGAGCCCTGGATCGAGCGGAAGTGCACGAAGAGGTCGGCGCCGCTTTCCGGGGTGATGAAGCCGAAGCCCTTGGCGTCGTTGAACCACTTCACGGTGCCGGTCTGTTTCTGGGACATGATTGTTTT
>JBGAFQ010000051.1:0-18334 GCA_044227195.1 Thiobacillus sp. | reverse complement strand
CGGACCGGGGAAGGCGTGGCCGCGTTGCGTGCCCATCTGGAGGCCACGGCTGCCGCGCTGCGCCGGCGTCCGGCAGCCGGCCGTTTCCGGCTCGCCATCGACCGCTGCTTCTCGCTTTCCGGCATCGGCACGGTCGTGACCGGCACGGCGCATTCTGGAAAGATCGGCGTCGGCGGCACAGCCATCATTGCTCCGACCGGCCTGAAGGCGCGCGTGCGCGGCCTGCATGTGCAGGATCGTCCCGCCGAGAGCGGCCAGGCGGGCGAACGTATCGCGCTTGCCTTGGCGGGGGATTTCGAGAAGAAGGACATCGCGCGCGGCATGTGGGTCGTGGATCCGGCGCTCGCCATCCCGCTGTCCCGCTTTCACGGCGAATTGCGCGTCCCCGTCGGCCAGAAGCCATTGACGCACCTGCAAACCGTGCATGTGCACCTCGGTACCGAGGACATCCTCGGGCGGGTCGCCTTGCTCGATTGTCAGGAAGTCGAAGCCGGCGGCACGGCGCTGGTCGAGATCCTGCTCGAGCGCGAAACACTGGCGCTGCGCGGCGACCGCTTCATCCTGCGCGATGCCGGCGCGCAGCGCACCGTCGCCGGCGGCCGCGTGCTCGACATTTTCCCGCCCGTCCGCCACAAGCGCGCGCCGCAGCGGCTCGCCCTGCTCGACGCGATGCGCGACGACGACCCAGCCGTCGTGCTTGAACACCTCGCCGCGCAGGCCACGGCCGGCATCGACCTCGACCGCTTTGCCGCGGGCTGGAACCTCACGCAGGCCGACGCCGACGCGCTGTGGCAGCGTGCCGGCCTGCGCGTGATTCGTGATGGCAACGCCTCGCTGGGCTTCGCGGCAGCGGCCTGGGCAGCGCTCGGGACAAAACTGCTCGACGCCCTTGCCCGCGAACATGCGCATGCACCCGACATGGTCGGCGTTGAACGCGAACGGCTGCGCCGCATGACGGCCGCCAACCTGCCGCGTGCCGCTTTCGATGCGTGCAGCGCCGAACTGCTCGCATCAGGACAGATCGCGCAGACCCGCGCCTGGCTGCACCTCCCGGCGCATCGTGCCAGCGTCTCCGCCGCCGACCGCGATCTCTTCGCCGTGCTGAAGCCGCTGCTCGATGCCGTGCCCTACAACCCGCCGCGTGTCCGTGACGTCTTCAAGGCAACGGGCACGCCGGAAGAGACCGTGCGTCAGTTGTTCAAACGCCTCGCCCGTGCCGGCGAGCTCTACGCCGTCGCCCACGATCATTATTTCACCGCCCCCGCCGTCGCCGAACTGGCCGCCATCGTCCGCAGACTCGACGATGAACACGGGGCAGCACATGCCGCCGCATTGCGCGACGTCATTTTTGGGGACGGCGGGGGCGGCCGCAAGGTGGCGGTCCAGATCCTCGAGTTCTTCGATCGCATCGGCTACACTCGCCGCGTCCGCGACGAACATGTTTTGCGCGGCGACGGTGCAATGCCTGACTGGATACCCTCATGAAATACGGAAGAGATCGTTCCCCGGTGGGGCGCCCGGTCTTCAAAACCGGGAGGGGCCGCCATGCGGTCCCTGGTAGGTTCGACTCCTGCTCTCTTCCGCCCGTTTTCCTGTAGCGGGAAAGAGCGCCGGCAGCCACCTGCAGCACATGCCCGAACGCACCCGCCCCGCCTCCGGCCTTCACGCTACGGCGGCTATTGTCTGATCCAGGGCGAACTGAAGAACGTGCTGGCGAAGGCTATGATCCGGGAAACGCGGCGAACCGAGGACTCAAGTTCGATAAGGCCTGATTGAGGCTGGGCGGGATGGGGCGGCCGGGTGAAAAAGGGCGGTGTATTCCGCCTTCATTGTTGAATCCGGCAGCTGACAGGCGGCGCACCAACAAAAACCCCAGCACAAGGCTGGGGTTTCTGTGTGCGAATCGGGAGAAAACCGCTCAGGCCGCTTTCCGTCGCCTCATGAGGCCGACGCCGGCAAGACCGAGGCCGAGCAGCGAGAGGGTGGCGGGCTCGGGAACGGACGTTCCGCCTGCGGTGAACGAAATGGTGTCGTAGCCGGTGCCGGCCCCATCGGTGTTGCTGTGGATCAGCACCCGCGTGATGTTGCTGTAGGCCGAAAGGTCCTGATGGTCGGGCGCGTAGTTGCCCTGGCTCACCAGCAGGTCCAGGTTCGACACGGTCAGGATGCCGTTCTGGTAGATGTCGGCCTGGGCGAACGACGTGCCGATCGCGTTCTGATTCCCGACAGCGTCGAATTCCAGGCCGTTCACCGGTGCGGAGAAATCGAAGATCACCGTGCCGGTGCAGTTGATGCCCGCGCCGGCGAAGCCGGTGCAGAGGAAGTTGGGGGCCGTGCTCTGGTAGGAAGGCTGTGCGGTGATGTAGATGACCTGCCCACCGTCGGACGAGAACGTGATGCCCTGGCCGGCAAACTGGTTGGTGACGACGTTGCCGTCGGACAGGCTGTCGAAGTCGATGATGGTGGCGTGGGCGGAGGCGACGCTGCCCAGTGCGAGCGCAGCAACGGCAAGCTGCCGGCCAGCGCGAACGAAGGTACGGACGGGATGGTGCATGGGGTTGCTCCTTCAGGCATGGGTTTGCACCCGATTCCTCGTATAAGCAAGTTCGGGGCCCGTGCCGACGATGCCAATGGATTCAATCGCTTGGCCCGCATGACGTCGGCAATGCTTGGCGCAATGTAAAAAACTCCGACGTTGCAGCGGGCGATGGCATGGAGGCTGCGTGCCGTAACCGGGGTCTTTTGCCCGATCCTCCCCCACCCCCTAGAATGCCCCGACGTCATTCGACACGCGCCCTGCCTTGCACGCTCGTCTTCTACTCGCCCTGTCGCTGCTCGCCGCGCTGTACGCGACGCAGGCGCACGCACTGACGGTGGAAGTGCACGCACCCGACGCGATCAAGCTGCTGTTGATGCAGCATCTGGAGACGGCACGGGCGGCACGGCTGGGCGAGAAACCGGATGCGGAGGAAATCGCGCGCCTGCAGCGGCAGAGCGACGAGACTGCGCGCGCGCTGCTGGCGACGGAAGGCTATTTCTCGCCGCGCGTGACGAGCGCGCTGGCGGGCGAGGCGCTGCGCTACGAGGTCGAAGCCGGCCCGCGCACGCGAGTGCGTTCGGTGAAGATCGGGATTGACGGGGCGCTGGCGTCGGATGCAGCGGGGGCACGCTTGCGCACGGGGCTGGAGCGCCGCTTCTCGCTGAAGCCGGAGATGCCCTTCCGCCAGGTGGACTGGGACGCGGCGAAGGCGGCGGTGCTGGCGCCGCTGCTGGCGGGCCAGTATCCTGCGGCGCGCATCGCTGCGAGCCAGGCGCGTATCGACCCGGCGACACAGGCGGCCGACCTGTCGCTGACGGTGGACAGCGGCCCGGCCTTTTTCTACGGTCAGCCGGAGATCGCCGGCGCGCAGCGCTACCCGGCTTCCATCGCGCGCAACCTCAACCCGGCGAAGCCCGGCAGGCCGGTGAGCCAGCAGGATCTGCTCGACTACCAGGCCGCGCTGGAATCCAGCGGCTACTACAGCCAGGCGACGGTGCGCATCGATCCCGATCCCGCGCAGGCGGCCGCGGCGCCGATCCGCGTCGAGGTGGTGGAGCGCCCCGAGAAACTGCTGAGCCTGGGCGCCGGCTTCAGCACCGACACCGGCGCGCGCGTGCAGGCCTCCTGGCTGGCGCGCGACATCGTGGGCGAGGGCCTGCGGCTCAAGCTCGACGGCAAGATCGAGACGCGCAGCCAGAGCGCCGCCGCCGAACTGGCCTGGCCGCAGAACGCCAAGGGCTACAGCAACAGCGTGGGCGCACAGATCAAGCGCGAGGACATCGAAGGCCAGGAGACGCGTTCCGCGCTGGTGGCCGCCAAGCGCAGCCGCACGCGCGGCCAGATCGAAACCACGATCACGCTGCAGTACCAGACCGAGACGCAGCAGGTGGGCGGCACGGTCAATGCGCGCAACCAGGCGATGACGGCGAACTACGCGTGGACGCAACGTGCGGTCGGCCGCGCCTTCTATCCGCGCGAAGGCCACGTGCTTACGCTGCAGGGCGGCGGCGCGGCGGCGGCCCTGCTGTCCGATACCGGCTTCGTGCGTTTGTACGGCCGCCACACGCAGTACGTGCGCCTCGGCCGCGCCGACCGTCTGGTGCTGCGCGTCGAGGGCGGTGCGGTGCTGGCCGGCACGCGCGACGGTATTCCCACCGATTTCCTGTTCCGCGCCGGCGGCGACAATTCGGTGCGCGGCTACGCCTACCAGAGCCTGGGCCGTGCGCTCGGCGGCGGCGTCGCCTCGGTACGCTACCTCGCCACCGGCAGCGTCGAATACAACCATTTCTTCAATCGCGACTGGGGTCTGGCGCTGTTCATCGACGCGGGCGACGCGGCGGATACGCCAGGCAGCCTGTCGCCGGTGTTCGGCTACGGCCTCGGCGCGCGCTACCGCTCGCCGGTGGGGCCGGTGAATCTCGACCTCGCCTACGGCGAGGACACCGGCGAATTCCGCCTGCACTTTTCGCTCGGGGTGTCGTTTTGAGACGGGCAGTGCGCCGGGCGCTCGCGCTGGCAGCCCCGCTCGCGGTGCTGCTTGCGGCGGGTGCGTTCCTGGCTGCGACCGCCCCCGGCCTGCGCGCACTTGCCGGCCTGGCGACGGCGCTGTCGGGCGGCCGCGTCGCGTTCGACGGCCTCGCAGGCACGCTTGCCGGCCCCTTCGACATCCGCAGCGTGCGCATCGAAACCGCCACCCAGCGCATCGCGCTCGACGGCCTGCACGTGGACTGGCGACCGCGCGCGCTGGGACGCGGCTTGCTCGACGTCGATCTGCTGGCCGCGCGCGCGCTGCGCATCACGGTGACGCAGCCGGACACCACGCCCCCCGAACTGCCGACCAGCCTGCGTTTGCCTGTCGACGTGCACGTGCGTGCCGTCGATCTCGCGCGCTTCGAACGCATCGACGAGACCGGCGCGGTGCTGAGTCTCACCGACCTGCGCGGCCGCCTCGACGGACAGGGGGACCGCTGGCGGCTGCAGGACGCGACGGCGGCCACGCCGTGGGGCACGGCGAATGGCGCGTTCGAACTCGGCAAGGACGCGCCCTTCGCGCTGACGGGGCAGCTCGACGCGGCAGGCACGGCGCCGCTGCCGCTGCGCGCACGCGCGACGCTTGCCGGTACGCTCGCGACGCCGCAGTTCGACGTTGCCGCCGAAGCCGACGCCATGCGCTTCATCGCGCGCGGCGAGGCGGCGCCGTTTGCGCCGGTCAAGCTCGTCCGGCTGCTGGTCGCAGGCGAGGGCATCGATCCGCGCCGGTTCGCGGCGGATGCGCCGGCGGCCGCGCTGGCCTTCTCCGGCGTGTTCGAGGGCCGGCCGGGCGAGCGCGTGTTCGGCAGCTTCAGCCTCGTCAATGCCTTGCCGGGCAGGCTGGATCAGCGGCGCCTGCCACTCGTGCAGCTCAGCGGCGCGGTGCTGGGCGACGCCGCACAAGCGGATTTCAGCCACCTCGACATCGATCTCGGCGCCGTGGGCAAGCTGGGCGGGCAAGGCAGGTGGCGTCACGGACGCTTCGATCTGGCATTCGACGGTGCGCGCCTCGATCTCGCCGGCCTGCATCGCGATCTTGCCGCCACCCGGCTCGCCGCGCATCTCGAACTGGGCGGCGATGCGCAGCGACAGACGCTCGCCGGCACGGTGCGCGAAAGCTGGGGGCAGGGGCACTTCATCCTCCTGCACGCGGACCGGGTGTTGGCACTGACCGCGGCCGACTTCGGCGGCGCCGCCGGTCGCCTCGTCGCGCACGGCACGATGAAGCTCGATGCCAGCCGCGCCTTTGCGCTGAACTTCGACGCGACGCAGATCAATCCCGCCCGCTTCGGCGCGTTTCCGCGCGGCAGGCTGAACGCGCG
This sequence comes from Thiobacillus sp., assembly GCA_044227195.1. Lineage (GTDB taxonomy): Bacteria > Pseudomonadota > Gammaproteobacteria > Burkholderiales > Thiobacillaceae > Thiobacillus. The sequence continues at coordinate 12,442 of JBGAFQ010000051.1, read as the reverse complement.
CGGCGAAGCGAGCGGCGCGCTCGCGCCGGCACTGATGCTGGACGCGCAGTTCACCCTGCCGCCCGGCGAACTCGAAGGCCGGCCGGTACGCGGACAGGCGACGCTGCGCTACGCGGATGCGCACCTCGCCATCGCCAATGTCGATCTCGACCTCGCCGGCAACCGCGCGAAACTCACGGGTGCCTGGGGGCGCGTCGGCGACCGGCTGGCCTGGGACATCGATGCCCCCGCGCTGGCGCGCCTGAATCTGGGCCTCGCCGGCCGGCTGGCGAGCCAGGGCACGCTGTCCGGCCAGCCCGACGTGCCGGAGATCGACGCGCGCGCCACGGCGGCGGGGCTGCGTCTGCCGGGCGGGATCGCGGTCGCATCGCTCGACGCGCGGCTGAAACTCGTCGCGTCGGCGCGCGGTGCGTTCGACGGCGTCCTCGATGCGCGCGGCCTGCGCGCGGCGGGGCTGGATGTGCGCGACGCGCACGCCGCGCTCGCCGGCCGGCGCGACGCGCACACGCTGACGCTCGACGCCCGCCTGCCGGACTGGCATGCAAGCGCCGCGCTCGCGGGCGGGCTCGATGCCACGCAAACCTGGCGCGGCGAAGTGAAAGCGGCGGACGTGCAAGGCGCGTGGCCGATGCGTCTGCTGGCGCCGGCGACGCTCGTGCTGTCGCGCGCGCGCCAGCACATCGACGCGCTCGCCTTCACGCTGGCCGGCGGCCGCGTCGACGTGACCGAATTGCGGCGCGACGGCGCGGCGCTCGCCAGCCGCGGCAGCCTGGCCAACCTGCCGATGGCGCCGGTGCTGGCGCTGCTCGATCCGCCGCCGCCCGCCCGCACCGACCTGCGCGTCAACGGCGACTGGAATCTGAAACTGGGCGCCGCGCTCGAAGGCGAAGCGCGTCTCGTGCGCGCGAGCGGCGACGTGCGCCTGACCGATCCCGATCTGGCGCTGGGCCTGACGCGGCTGGACATGACGCTGCATGCGGCGGCGAACCAGGCCCACCTGCACGCCGAACTCGACACCCGCGATGCCGGCCAGGCGCGCGTCGATGCGCGCGTGCCGCTCGCCGCCGAAGCCGGCGTGCCGGTGGTGTCGCGCAGCGCGCCGCTCGCGTGGTCGGCGCGCGTCGACGTGCCCGACCTGCGGCTGGCGAAACCCTTCCTGCCGGTGGGTGTGCGACTCGACGCGCAGCTGGGGGCCAATCTTGCAGGCAGCGGCAGCCTCGCCGCGCCGCGCGTGAGCGGCGACCTCCTGGCGGAAAGAATCCGCTTCGCCATGCCGGAGGAAGGCGTGTCCATTGCGGATGGCAGGCTCGACCTCGTGCTGGAAGGCGAGCGCGTGCGCGTGCGCCAGGGCGAACTGAAGGGGCAGAGCGGGCGCATCGTGGTGAGCGGCGACGCGGAATGGCGCAATCCGCGGGCGGGGCTGACGCTCGATTTCGAGAAATTCGCGGCGACGCACCGCAGCGACCGGCAGGTGAGCGTGTCGGGTACCACGCAGCTCGCCTTCGTCGACGGGCGGCTGCGTCTCACCGGCAGCCTCGTCGCCGACCGCGCGCGGGTGGAGATGCCGGAGGCCGGCCGCCCGGCCCTGTCCGGCGACGTCGTCGTGCTCGGCCAGCCGCCGCGCGCGCCGGGCGTGGCGCAGCGCTTCCCGCTGGCGCTCGATCTTGCGCTTGGCCTGGGCGACGATTTCCTGTTCAAGGGCGGCGGGCTGGACGCGAAGCTCGGCGGCCGGTTGCGCGTGTTCACCGTCAACGACGTGCTGCGCGGCGAAGGCACGATCCAGGTGACCAAGGGCCGCTACGCCGCCTACGCGCAGACGCTCGACATCGAACGCGGCGTGCTGCGCTTTGCGGGTCCCGTCGACAATCCGGGGCTCGACGTGCTGGCGGTGCGCAAGACGCCGACGGTGACAGCCGGCGTGCAGGTGCGCGGCACGGTGCAGCGGCCGGTGGTGACGCTGTATTCCGAGCCGGCGATGCCGGATACCGAGAAGCTGTCGTGGCTTGTGCTCGGCCACGGCCTCGACAACGCCGGCCAGCAGGAATTCGTGTTGCTGCAGGTCGCCGCGGGCGCGCTGCTCAGCCAGGCCGAGTCGGTAAACTTCCAGGCCAGGCTCGCCGAGAGCCTGGGCATCGACAGCTTCGACGTGCGCGCCGGCGACGGCGAAACCCTCGGCACCGCCATCGTCAGCGTCGGCAAGCGCCTGTCCTCGCGCGCCACGCTGTCCTACGAGCAGAGCCTCGACGGCCTCAACCAGGTGGTGAAGGTGCTGTACCAGTTGAGTCCGCGCGTGCGGCTGGAAGCGCAGGCCGGCGAGCAGAGCAGTTTCGATGCGTTTTACACGCTGGAATACGACTGAAACGGCCATCTCCCGGTGTTAGAATCCGGGCATGTTTTTGACCCGCGCATTCCCGCCGCATTTCACGCGCACCCGGCCCGGAGACCACCGCTGATGCGCATCCTGCTTTCCAACGACGACGGTTACTTCGCGCCCGGCCTCGCCGCGCTGGCGCAGGGCCTGGCCTCGCTCGCCGAGGTTACCGTGGTGGCGCCGGAACGCGACCGCAGCGGCGCGTCCAATTCGCTCACGCTCGACCGGCCGCTGATCCTGCGCCAGGCGCCCAGCGGCTTCTACTACGTCAACGGCACGCCGACCGACTGCGTGCACCTGGCCGTGACCGGCATGCTCGACCACCTGCCCGACATGGTGGTCTCCGGCATCAACCACGGCGCCAACATGGGCGACGACACGATCTACTCCGGCACCGTGGCCGCCGCCACCGAAGGCTATCTGCTCGGCATTCCGTCGATCGCCGTCTCGCTCGCCAGCCACAACGCCCGCCACTTCGACACCGCCGCACGCGTGGTGGCCGACCTGGTGCGGCGCATCCAGGCGCAGCCGCCCGCCGAACCCATGCTGCTCAACGTCAACGTGCCGGATGCGCCCTACGACGAGATCGAGCCGCCGGTCGTCACCCGCCTGGGCAGGCGCCACAAGGCCGAATCGGTGGTGAAGACGACCAATCCGCGCGGCCAGACCGTGTACTGGGTGGGTGCCGCCGGCGCCGCGCAGGACGCCGGGGAGGGCACCGACTTCTTCGCGGTGGCGAACGGGCGGGTGTCGATCACGCCGCTGCAGATGGATCTCACCCGTTTCAACCAGATGGACAGCGTGCGCGCATGGCTGAAACCCTGAACCCCCGCGCCGGCATCGGCATGACCTCGGCGCGCACGCGCGGCCGCATGGTCGAGCGCCTGCGCGAACAGGGCATCAGGGACGAGACCGTGCTGGCCGCGATGGGCGCAGTGCCGCGCCACCTGTTCGTCGACCAGGCGCTGGAGTCGCGCGCCTACGAGGATACGGCGCTGCCCATCGGCTTCGGCCAGACCATTTCCAATCCCTACATCGTCGCCCGCATGGCCGAGCTGGCGCGCCACGGCGAGGCCGGCCAGGGCCGCGCGCTCAACCGCGTGCTCGAGATCGGCCTCGGCTGCGGCTACCAGGCCGCGGTGCTGGCGAAGATCGCGCGCGAGGTAGTGTCGCTCGACCGCATCGCCCAGCTGGTCGGCAAGACGCGCGTGCGGCTGCGCGAACTGCGCATCAACAACGTCAAGCCCAAGCACGGCGACGGCCTGCACGGGGCGAAGGATTTCGCGCCCTTCGATGCCATCGTCATCGCCGCCGCCTTTCCCGAGGTGCCGCAGGAACTGCTAGAGCAGCTGGCCGACGGCGGCCGGCTGGTGATGCCCAAGGGCGGCAGCGCGCAGACCCTGTGCGTGATCGAGCGCCAGGGCGAGACCTGCGCGGAGCGCCTGCTCGAGGACGTGAAATTCGTGCCCCTGCTGCCGGGGGTGGCGTGAAATACGCGGGCGTCGCGGCGCTGGCGGCGCTGCTCGCGGCGTGTACCGCGCCCGGCCCTGCGCCGGTGAAGGACATCCCATCGCGCAGACAGGCGCCGCCGAAAGTGGTGACGCACGAAACACCCGAACCCGCGCGCGCCGACGCGCCGCAGATCGCGCCGTCGAGCAACGGCCTGCACACCGTGGCGCGCGGCGACACGCTGTACGCCATCGCCTTCGCCAACAGTCTCGACTACCGCGATCTCGCCGCGTGGAACCGGCTCGAATCGCCCGACCGCATCTTCGTCGGCCAGACCTTGCGCCTGACCGCGCCGCCCGGCGCGGTGGAAGTGAGGCCGCTGGACGAAGCGCCACAGCCGAGCGCGCAACCACTGGCGGACGTGCCCTTCCTGCGCACGCCGCAGGGGGTGTCCCTGGCGTATTCCGAAGCCAACTGGGCGCAGGCGTCCGGCACGGCCGTGGCCGGTGTGCCTGCACCCGTGCCGGACAAACCCGCGCCGCCGCCGGTCGCCGAGAAACCCGCGCCGCCGCCCGCAGCGCCGGTCGCAGTCAGCGTGGAAACCTGGCTGTGGCCGGCCGACGGCACGCTCGCCGGTCGCTTCGGCGCGGCGGGCGGCAAGGGCATCGACATCGTCGGTGCGCGCAATACGCCGGTGCGCGCCGTCGCGCCGGGCAAGGTGGTGTACAGCGGCAGCGGCCTGCGCGGCTACGGCCGCCTGCTCATCGTCAAGCATGCCGGCGAATTTCTCTCCGCCTACGCGCACAATGAAACCATCCTGGTGAAAGAAGGCGATACTGTTGCTGCCGGCCAGAAAATCGGACTGATGGGCGACAGCGATGCCGACCGCGTGAAACTGCATTTCGAGATCCGCCGCTACGGCAAACCGCTCGACCCCCTGGCCTATCTACCGGAGCGCTCATGAGCACGGAACGCGACGACGACCACGAAGAACCGACTCCCGGCGAACCCGCCGCCGAAGAACTGGAAACGACCGAACACGCGGCGCGCGACACGGCAGAAGACCTTGCGTCCGCCATTCTCGACGAACCGCAGGTGGACGTGACCCAGCTGTATCTCAACGAGATCGGCCAGGCGCCGCTGCTCACCGCAGAAGAAGAAGCCGCGCTGGCGCGGCGCGTGGTGCAGGGCGATTTCGAAGCGCGCCAGATCATGATCGAGCGCAACCTCAGGCTGGTGGTCAACATCGCCAAGCATTACGCCAACCGCGGCCTCGCGCTGCTCGACCTGGTGGAGGAGGGCAACCTCGGCCTGATCCACGCACTGGAAAAGTTCGACCCCGAGCGCGGCTTCCGCTTCTCCACCTACGCCACCTGGTGGATCCGCCAGAACATCGAGCGCGCGATCATGAACCAGTCGCGCACCATCCGCCTGCCGGTGCACGTCATCAAGGAACTCAACATCTACCTGCGGGCGCAGCGCCACCTGGAAACCCACGGCATCACCGACGCCACCAGCGACGACATCGCCGCGCTCACCGGCCATCCGGTCGAGGACGTGCGCCGCATCATGCAGCTGAACGAACGGGTCGCCTCGCTCGACGCGCCGCTCGACGTCGACCCCACGCTCTCGCTCGGCGAGGCCATCGCCGACGACAACGCGCACCTGCCCGACGAAATGCTCCAACTGGAGGAAATCGAGCACCACGTCCACGAATGGCTGAAGCAGCTCAACGACAAGCAGCGCTGGGTGATCGAGCGCCGCTTCGGCCTCAACAACTGCGAGGCCTGCACGCTGGAAGACCTGGCGCTGGAACTGCAGGTCACGCGCGAGCGCGTGCGGCAGATCCAGATGGAAGCGCTGCGCATCCTGCGCCAGATGCTGCGCCGGCGCGGCGTGTCCAAGGACCAGCTGTTCTGAAATCGTGAACCGCGTCGCCTACCTGACGCACGCCGACTGTGCGAAGCACGACGTCGGCCCCTGGCATCCCGAATCGCCCAAGCGTGTCGAGGCCGTGGACGCGGCCTTGCGCGCCGCGCCCTGGTTCGGCGAACTCGCCGAAATCACCCCGTCGCACGCCACCATCGAACAGCTGGCGCGTGCCCATACCCGCGCGTACATCGAAAGCGTGCACGCGGCCGTGCCGGCCAGCGGCGTGGCCTGGCTCGACCCCGACACCGGGCTCAACCCCCATAGCTGGGACGCCGCACTGGCGGCCGCCGGCGCGGCGGTGCGTGCGGTCGACGCGGTGATGGCCGGCGAAGCGCAACGCGCCTTCTGCAACGTGCGGCCGCCCGGCCACCACGCCGAGGCCGATCGCGCGATGGGTTTCTGTCTCTTCAACAACATCGCCGTCGGCATTCATCATGCGCTTGCCGCGCATGGCCTCGCACGCGTCGCGCTCATCGACTTCGACGTCCACCACGGCAACGGCAGCGAAGATATCTTCCGTGATGAGCCGCGCGTGCTGCTGCTGTCCAGCTTCCGCCATCCCTTCTATCCGCACAGCGGCGCGCACGCGCACGTCGGCTACGTGCCCGCGCCCCTGCAGGCGGGCACCGACGGCCGGATGTTCCGGGACGCCTTCGAACGCGACGTGCTGCCCACGCTCGATGCCTTCCGCCCCGAGCTCGTCTGCGTGTCCGCCGGCTTCGACGCGCATCGCGACGACCCGCTCGGCGGCCTGAATCTGGTGGAGGACGACTACGCCTGGATCACCCGCGCACTCTGCGCGCTGGCCGACCGCCACGCCCAGGGCCGCGTCGTCTCCGTGCTCGAAGGCGGCTACGACCTCGGGGCGCTCGGCCGCAGCGCCGTCGCCCACGTGGAGGCGATGCGATGATCGACTGGAGCCGGATCGACACCGTCTTCCTCGACATGGACGGCACGCTGCTCGACCTGCATTTCGACAACCACTTCTGGCGCGAGCACATGCCGCGCCGCTATGCCGAATACCACGGGCTCGACGAGGCCGTCGCGCGCGAACGCCTGCACCAGCACTACGAACGCCACGCCGGCACGCTCAACTGGTACTGCATCGATTTCTGGAGCAGCGAACTCGCGCTCGACGTGATGCAGCTGAAGGAGGAAGTGCTGCACCTCATCGCCGTGCGCCCTGACGTGCCGGCGTTTCTGAAAGCCCTGCGCGATTCCGGCCGCCGCGTCGTCATGGTCACCAACGCCCACCCCAAGAGCCTCGGCCTCAAGATGCGCGAAACCCGGCTGGATGCCTGGTTCGACGCGCTCATTTCCTCGCACCAGATCGGCCTGCCGAAGGAGCATCCTGGTTTCTGGCAGTTGCTGCAGGGGGTCGAACCCTTCGACAAGGCGCGCACGTTGTTCGTGGACGACAGTCTGCCGGTGCTGGAAAGCGCGCAGGCGTACGGCATCGCGCATCTGCTGGCGGTGTGCAATCCGGATTCGAAGCTGCCGCACAAGGATTGCGGGGCGTTCGAAGCGATTACCAGTTTTGGGCTGGTGATGCCGGGGTAGTAGCCCCTTCTTTTTTGCAAATTGAGGATAAGCCGAGACTTGCCGTTTCGGCGGCCTGGTCGGGTGCTTGATCGTTCCATCAGGCTTGGTGCTGAGGGGAGCGTTGCAGCCGGGTAGCGCGGACTCATGACCGTGGCCGTGTGTAGCCCACTCGGGGACTTCGATCCGCTACGCGCAAAGCGCACGAGGAGTCGTGTGCCACGCATCCAGTCGCTCGTCTTGTCCCGACAGGGCTTCGCAAACCACGAAGGCCGGAATAATTCAGAAACTGAAGTGCACAGGCAAAAAAATTCCCCCACTCGCCGGTAGCGCGAGGGGGAATCTGTGAAGCTGGAAACTAGGCCTGCTTGATTCTATTGCGACGACTTGCCGCGAAGCCAACCAGGCCCAGCCCTGCCAGCATCATGGCGTAAGTGCCGGCTTCCGGGACGGGGGCGGAAACCGTTCCCGTAACCAGGACGTTGTCGAATTTGGCGTAATCGCCTTCGCCGTTGTCCAGCCAGAAAGCAATCCAGACTTCGGATTGGCCTTCAGCCGCGGTCAGTTCATAGCTTTCCGAATTCCAGGAATTCGACTTGCTGTCCCTTTGTAACTCGATCCAGCCATTGGTCCATGAATTGGCGCCGGACTGCAGGTCGGCGAAACAACCCGAAGAACCGTTTCCATCGCACGATCCGAATTCGGAGATCGGCCCCACGTGATAGCCGACCACAAAACGGTCGCCTGTATCCGCCAAGAACGTTCGCCAATCAAAGCTCAAGGTGATGCCGCTATACCCTGTGGCGCTGATCTTGAAGACCATGCCCGCATCGTCTTCGGTGCGGCCAGTGTGGCTCGTGTTGCTGCCACCGCCGACCTTTTGAATGGCTAGGTCACTGTTAATCGTGCCATTGCTGGGACTTTCGAAACGGGCGCCGTACCAGGTCTCCGCAGCCCCCTCCGTGAGTTTGGCAATACCTGCATTGACTGGATCGCCCGATGGAATGTAGTCGTTGAAAACGCTATATCCCTCAAAGTTTTCGTGGAATAGCGTATCGACCGCGGCGTTGGCTGTTGAAATGCCACAGCCTAACAACATCGCCAGTGGCCCAGCCAATTGCTTGACCGAGCCACACCTCCTTGGTGTTTTGCTCATGCTGCCTCCTCCTGCCTGTTTTAGTGAAAACCAACACCACGCTTCCGGGCGTTGGCGCTTTATCACTGCATTCGCCAGTCGAGTGCGCTACACGGCGCCTGTCAGGCTTTATTCGTTATTGGTATCAGGTTTTATTGGGTTTTTATCGGCATTGGTTCAGCATATGACACCATAAGCAATGGTCATGTCAAACGATTAAGGCAATAAACAGATTAAATCGCTATTGACTGGGTCGATCATTGACTGGATTCGCTCGGGTATTGCGCCCTGCGTAGCTGCGCGGGGGGCAATCACGGGCCTTTGTGTGCAAGTGGCTGCCCGATAGGTGATTTTGGTCTGCAAAGAAACCCGACAATTCTTACATTGGCTCGATCAACACTGCCGCCCCCACATTCCGCCCTTCCGAAACGAGGATGTTGTACGTCCTGCACAGCGCCCCGATGTCCATCACCTCCAGCCCGATTTGCGCCTCGACCAGGGGACGGGTGATGGCGGGCGGGGGAAAGCGCAGGCGGGTGCCGGTGCCGAGCAGGAGGATGTCGAGGTCGCGCTGGGCGATCCACGCGAAGTGGGCCACGGTGAGGGCGGGGAAGCCGAGGCCGGCCCAGGGGGCGATCTCGATGCCGCGGGCGCTGAGCAGCAGGCTGGCGTCGTGGCGCCGGCCGTCGATGAGGACGTGGTCGGCGCCGTAGCCGGTGAAAAGCGCCTGGCCGCCGCCGCTGTTGAGGTGGAGTTTCATGGCGAAACCATAGCAGAGGCCGTTCGCGGCCGACAGGGGCGGGCCGGCAGGCGAAGCCGGGTTTGCCGGGGCAGGGCGGCTCCGGTAAAATCAGGCGTTTTACAAGGCATTGTTTTGCCTTGAATTTCAGGGAACCCGACCGTGACGGCTGCCGACAAGCCTACCCTACGCACCATCCATAAATCGACCAAGCTCGACAACGTCTGCTACGACATCCGCGGGCCGGTGATGGCGCGCGCCAAGCAGATGGAGGAAGAAGGCCAGCGCATCATCAAGCTGAACATCGGCAACCCCGCGCCGTTCGGCTTCGAGGCGCCGGAAGAGATCGTGCAGGACGTGATCCTGAACCTGCCGAACGCCTCGGGCTACAGCGACTCCAAGGGTCTGTTCTCGGCGCGCAAGGCGATCATGCACGAGACGCAGCGCAAGGGCATCGCCGGCGTGACCATCGACGACATCTTCGTCGGCAACGGCGTGTCCGAACTCATCGTGATGTCGATGCAGGCACTGCTCAACAACGGCGACGAGGTGCTGGTGCCGGCGCCGGACTATCCGCTGTGGACGGCGGCGGTGAGCCTGGGCGGCGGCAAGCCACGCCACTACCTGTGCGACGAAGGCGCCGGCTGGCTGCCCGATCTGGCCGACATCCGCTCGAAGATCACGCCCAACACCCGCGCCATCGTCGTCATCAACCCGAACAATCCCACCGGCGCGCTGTATCCGGTGGAACTGCTGCGCGAAATCGTCGAAATCGCGCGCGAGCACCAGCTCATCGTCTACGCGGACGAAATCTACGACAAGGTGCTGTACGACGGCGCGACCCACACTTCGCTCGCCTCGCTGGCGGACGACGTGCTGATCGTGACCTTCAACGGCCTGTCGAAGAACTACCGCGCCTGCGGCTACCGCTCGGGCTGGCTGATCGTGTCGGGCGACAAGCGCCACGCGCGCGACTACCTCGAAGGCCTGAACATGCTGGCGTCGATGCGCCTGTGCTCGAACGTGCCGGGGCAGTATGCGATCCAGACCGCGCTGGGCGGCTACCAGAGCATCAACGACCTGGTCGCGCCGGGCGGGCGGCTGGCGCGCCAGCGCGACCTCGCGCACAAGCTGCTGACCGAGATTCCGGGCGTGAGCTGCGTCAAGCCCAAGGCGGCGATGTACCTGTTTCCCAAGCTGGATCCCAAGCTGTATCACATCAGCAACGACCAGAAATTCATCCTCAACCTGCTGGAAGAGGAGCGCGTGCTGGTGGTGCAGGGCAGCGGGTTCAACTGGCCGCACCCCGACCACATCCGCGTGGTGTTCCTGCCGCACGAAGAAGACCTGACCGAGGCGATCGGCCGCGTCGGGCGCTTCCTCGACCGCAACCGGGCGCATCGCTGACCGATTTCCTGAAAGAGAAGAATCCAACATGAAACCCATCCATGTCGGCCTCCTGGGCCTGGGCACCGTCGGCGGCGGCACGCTCACCGTGCTGCGCCGCAACGCCGAAGAGATCACCCGTCGCGCCGGCCGCGAAATACGCGTCGTGCGCGCCGCCGTGCGCAACCTCGACAAGGCGAAGAAGCTGGCGGGCGACCTGCCGCTCTCGACCAACCCCTTCGACGTGGTCGACGATCCGGACATCGACATCGTGGTCGAACTGATCGGCGGCCTGGAGCCGGCACGCGAACTGGTGATGCAGGCGATCGCCAACGGCAAGCACGTGGTCACCGCCAACAAGCACCTGGTCGCCAAATACGGCAACGAAATCTTCGCCGCGGCGCAGGCCAAGGGCGTGATGGTCGCATTCGAGGCGGCGGTCGCGGGCGGCATTCCCATCATCAAGGCGCTGCGCGAGGGCCTCACCGCCAACCGCATCGAGTGGCTGGCGGGCATCATCAACGGCACCAGCAACTTCATCCTCACCGAGATGCGCGACAAGGGGGCGGCCTTCGAGGACGTGCTGAAGGAAGCGCAGGCACTGGGCTACGCCGAGGCCGACCCGACTTTCGACATCGAGGGCATCGACGCCGCGCACAAGCTCACCATCCTGTCGGCCATCGCCTTCGGCATTCCCATGCAGTTCGACAAGGCTTACACCGAGGGCATCTCGAAGCTCACGCGCGAGGACGTGCAGTACGCCGAGGAGCTGGGTTATCGCATCAAGCTGCTGGGCATCGCGCGCCGCGCCGAAGCCGGCATCGAGCTGCGCGTGCATCCCACGCTGATTCCCGAGCGCCGCCTGATCGCCAACGTGGACGGCGCGATGAACGCCGTGCTGGTGAAGGGCGACGCCGTCGGCCCGACCCTGTATTACGGCGCCGGTGCCGGCGCCGAGCCGACCGCCTCCGCGGTGGTTGCCGACCTGGTCGACGTGACGCGCCTGCATACCGCCGACCCGCATCACCGCGTGCCGCACCTGGCATTCCAGCCCGACCAGCTGGCCGACACGCCCATCCTGCCGATGGACGAAGTGCGCACCGCGTATTACCTGCGCCTGCGCGCCTTCGACCGCCCCGGCGTGCTGGCCGACATCACCCGCATCCTCGCCGACAGCAACATCTCCATCGACGCGATGGTGCAGAAGGAGCCGGCCGAGGGCGAGGTGCAGGTCAACATCATCCTGCTGACCCACATCACGGTCGAGAAAAACGTCAATGCGGCGATCGCCAAGATCGAGGCGCTCGACGCCGTGGCGGGCAAGGTGATGCGCGTCCGCCTCGAAGAACTGGCGGCGAAGTGACATGACGACACGTCCCCATCGCCCGGCAGGCTGGCGTACGATCCCATGAACATCATGTCCAGCGCCGAAATGGCGTTGATCGTTTCGGAGTCGCTGCGTGTGGACATCGTCCGGTATCTCGCACAATCCCGGAAGCAGTACACCGGTCCCTGGCGCATCGAGGAGTTCGATCACCGCAGGACGGGAACGGGATTCAGCCACGAGGAACTCGTTGACTGCCTGCACGCCCTGCTGCTCGATCCGGACAGCCTGACCTGCCGCGACCTGATGGCACGGACGTTCCGGCAGAACGTGCCCTACGTCATCGTCGGGCAGGAAATCTCCTATCTGCGCGACGCCCTGATCCGACTGGCGATCCAGGACGGCAATACGGATGCCGTGAGCGCGATCGTGGCGTTTTTCGACGCGCTGGAGGACGCGCTGGCGAAGATCTACCTGACCGGTTTCCTGGATTCGCTGTCCCACCGGAACGACGTGCGCCTGCGCCATATCGGTCTGCTTGCGGAGAAAAATCTGCTGATTCACTTC
>JBGAFQ010000050.1:0-18908 GCA_044227195.1 Thiobacillus sp. | reverse complement strand
GTGCACGCGCTGAGCCGCATCGACATGAGCTCCATCGTGTTCTTCGTCGGCATCCTGCTCGCGGTCGCCACGCTGGAACATACCCACATCCTCGCCGCCCTGGCGGCGTGGCTCGACCTGAGCATCGGACGGCAGGACATCATCGTGATGGTCATCGGCCTGGTGAGCGCGGTCGTCGACAACGTGCCGCTCGTCGCCGCCGCCATGGGCATGTACGACCTGGCCGACTTCCCGGCCAACCACTTCCTCTGGGAATTCCTCGCGTATTGCGCAGGCACGGGCGGCTCCATCCTCATCATCGGCTCGGCCGCCGGGGTGGCCGCCATGGGCCTGGAGAAGATCCATTTCTTCTGGTACGTCCGGAAAATCAGCGGCCTGGCCCTGATCGGCTACCTGGCAGGTGCAGGCACCTACCTCCTTCAGTACCAGCTCATGCACTGAGCGCGGGGGTAGCGGCGCGCCCATCAGGCAGGCCGCTTTGTCACCCACCCCCCATCCCGGCAGGCCTGTGTAGGGTTTGCTACACGGATCGCGCACGCGATTTCCACTGAAATCAAGCACATACCACTGGCATGGCGCTTGCGACAGTCAGCTCAGGATATTTTCCGAGCGAGCCGCCATGCAAGCCAAGGACATTGCCGAACTGCTGAACGAACCGGCCTGCGAACACAACAAGAAGTCCAAGTCCGGCTGCGCCAAGCCCAAGCCGGGCGCGACGGCCGGCGGCTGCTCGTTCGACGGCGCGCAGATCGCGCTGTTGCCGATCGCCGACGTCGCGCACATCGTGCACGGCCCCATCGCCTGCGCCGGCTCGAGCTGGGACAACCGCGGCACGCGTTCCTCCGACCCCACGCTGTACAAGATCGGCATGACCACCGACCTCACCGAGCAGGACGTGATCATGGGCCGCAGCGAAAAGCGGCTGTTCCATTCGATCAAGCAGGCCATCGACAGCTACCGGCCGGCCGCGGTGTTCGTCTACAACACCTGCGTGCCGGCGCTGGTCGGCGACGACGTCGACGCGGTGTGCAAGGACGCGACCGCGCGCTACGGTGTGCCGGTGGTGCCGGTCGACAGCGCCGGCTTCTACGGCACCAAGAATCTCGGCAACCGCATCGCCGGCGATTCCATGTTCAAGTACGTGATCGGCACGCGCGATCCCGACCCGGTGCCGCCCGAGGCGCAGCGCCCCGGCATCACCGTGCACGACGTGAATCTCATCGGCGAGTACAACATCGCGGGCGAGTTCTGGCACGTGCTGCCGCTGTTCGACGAACTCGGGCTGCGCATCCTGTGCACGCTGTCGGGCGACGCGCGCTTCCACCAGGTACAGGCGATGCATCGCGCCGAGGCCAGCATGGTGGTGTGCGCCAAGGCGCTCTTGAACGTCGCGCGCAAGCTGGAAACGACGCACGGCGTGCCCTTCTTCGAGGGCAGTTTCTACGGCGTCACCGACACCAGCCACGCCTTCCGCGAATTCGCCCGCCTGATCGGCGACGCGTCGCTGACCGAACGCGTCGAGACCATGATCGCGCGCGAGGAAGCCCGCGCCCACGCCGCGCTGGAGCCGTGGCGGCAGCGCCTCAAGGGCAAGCGCGTGCTGCTCAATACCGGCGGCGTGAAATCGTGGTCGATCATTTCGGCGCTGCAGGACCTGGGCATGGAAGTGGTCGCCACCGGCACCAGCAAGTCGACCGAGGAAGACAAGGCGCGCATCCGCGAGCTGATGGGCGAGAAGACCAAGATGATCACCGACGGCAGCCCCAAGGCGCTGCTCGCCACCTTCCGCGAATACCAGGCCGACATCCTCATCGCCGGCGGTCGCAACATGTACGTCGCGCTCAAGGCACGCATCCCCTTCCTCGACATCAACCAGGAACGCGAATTCGGCTACGCCGGCTACACCGGCATGGCCGAACTGGCGCGCCAGCTGGCGCTGACGATCGAGAGCCCGGTGTGGGAATCGGTGCGGAAGCCGGCGCCGTGGGCGCATGCCTCGGCGCCGGGCGTCGTCATGACTGCGACGGGGGGTTGAGAAAATGGCCGAAATCGTCAAACGCAACAAGGCGCTCGCCGTCAGCCCGCTGAAAGTCAGTCAGCCGGTCGGCGCTTCGCTCGCCTTCCTCGGCATCCATCGCGCGATTCCGATGATGCACGGTTCGCAGGGCTGCACCGCCTTCGGCAAGGTGTTCTTCGTGCGCCATTTCCGCGAACCGATCCCGCTGCAGACCACGGCGATGGACCAGTCGTCCACCGTGCTCGGCGCCGACGACAACGTGATCGAAGGCCTGCGCGCCATCGCCGAGAAAAACCGGCCCGCGCTGATCGGCCTGCCGACCACCGGGCTGTCGGAAACCCAGGGCGCGGACATTTACCGGCTGGCGAAGCAGTTCCACGTCGTCCATCCCGAGTACGCCGACATCCCGGTGGTGCCGGTGGTCACGCCCGATTTCAGCGGCTGCCTGGAAAGCGGCTACGCGCTGGCGGTGAAGGCCATGATCGACGTGCTGGTGCCGGCCAGTGCCTGCGTCGGCCGCCGCCACAAGCAGGTGAACGTGCTAGCCGGTTCGCTGCTGACGCCGGGCGACATCGAGCATGTGAAGGAACTGGTCGAAGCCTTCGGCCTGCGGCCGGTGGTACTGCCGGACATCGGCGACTCGCTCGACGGCCATCTCACCGACGCCGAAACGAGCCCGCTCACCACCGGCGGCACGCCGGTGTCGGAGATCGTCGCCATGGGCGAATCGATCGCCACGCTGGTCATCGGGCGTTCGCTCGACCCCGCCGCCGACCTGCTGAAGGAACGCACCCAGGTGCCCGACCATCGCTTCGACAGCCTGATGGGGCTGGACGCGGTCGATGCCTTCGTCCATGCCCTGGCGCAGATCTCCGGCCAGCCGGTCCCGGAAAAACTCGAACGCCAGCGCGCGCAGCTGCAGGACGCGATGGTCGACACCCACTTCATGCTCGGCTTCGCGCGCATCGCCATCGCCGCCGATCCCGACCTGCTGTATGGCTACGCGAAGCTGGTCACCGACATGGGCTGCGAAGTCACCGCCGCGGTCGCGCCGTCGCGCGCACCGGTGCTCGACGCGGTGCCGACCGCCACGATCAAGCTGGGCGATCTCGAAGACCTGGAGCTGGCGGCACGCGCGCACGGCGCCGACCTGATCATCAGCAATTCGCACGCGCTGGAAACCGCGCAGCACCTCGGCGTGCCGCTGCTGCGCGCCGGCTTCCCGCAATACGACCTGATCGGCGGCTACCAGCGGCTGTGGGTCGGCTATCGCGGCACCCGGCAGACGCTGTTCGACCTCGCCAACATCCTGGTGAGCAACGGCCACCACGAGATTCCCCCCTACCGTTCCATCTACCACGCCGCGGAGGCCTGCCATGCGTCACCTGCGCCTGGTCACACCCACTGAGGCCCCGAACATGCGCGTGAAAATCGCCTTCGCCAGCAGCGACCGCCGCCAGGTCGACCAGCACTTCGGCGCCGCCGAATCCTTTGCCATCTACGAGCTGTCGGACGACGATGCGCGGCTGGTCGAAGTGGCCGAATTCACCGACAGCGACACCGCGATGGACGGCCATGAAGGCAAGCTCGCCGGCAAGATCGACCTGCTGCAGGACTGCGCCGCCGTCTACTGCAACGCCGTCGGCGCCTCCGCCATCAAGCAGCTGCTGGCGCGCGGCATCCAGCCGCTCAAGGTCGAGGAGGGCACCCTCATCGACACGCTGCTCGGCGAGCTGAACCAGAGCCTCGTCAACAGCCCGCCGGCCTGGATGGTGAAGCAGATCAAGCGCCAGGAGACGGGCGACCGCTTCGGTTCGATGGCGGACGAGGAGTGGCAGGAATGATCGAAACCCGCACCCGCGTCATTTCGATCAGCAGCGGCAAGGTCTGGGTCGAGGCCTCGACCGAGCAGGGCTGCGCGGCCTGCCACTCGCAAAGCACCTGCGGCCTGTCTGGCCTGGGGAAATATTTCAGCCGCGGTCGCGCCCCAGTAGCGGTGAGCTGCGACCTGGCCGTGCAGCCGGGCGACAGCCTGGTGATGAACCTGGCGGAATCCGACCTGCTGCGTGCGGGCCTGCTGGCCTACCTGCTCCCCACCCTGCTGTCGGTGCTGGGCGCCGTCGTGGCGACCCTGTCCGGCTTCGGCGATGCCGCCGCAGCCCTGTCCATGCTGGCAGGCTTTGCCGTCGGCCTCGGCGTCGCCCGCCTGTCGTCGCGCGCGCCACGCTTCCAGTTTTCGCGCACTGCCCCGTCCGCCGCACCCGATTCTTATCTGCCCATTCAAGGAGACCCGCATGACTGACGCCGCCACGGTCGAACTCGACCCCATCCTCGAAACCGATTTCATCAAGGAGATGGTGAAGCAGATGCGCGCCATCGACAGCTACGGCACCTACGACGGCTGGCCGGTGGAGCGCATCCTCGCGCCCTACATCCTGACCAAGGACCAGCGCCGCGAGATTCCGGTGATCGGCGATCCCGACGAACAGACCCTGTCGCGCGTAAAGGCGTTCTACAACGGCATCGCCGCGCTGATCGAAAAGGAGTGCGGGCTGATGGCCGTGCCGATGATGAACATCACCCACGAAGGCTTCGGCCGCGCGCTCATCACCGTGGGCAAGCTGGTGGTGATGGACCGTACCGTGCGCGACGTGCATCGCTACGGCTACGACAGTCTCTCCAAGATGAAGGACGAAGCCGACAAGCTGCTGTCGGTGGCGCTGCAGATCATCGGCACGCATCGGGAAGTGGCTGAATTGTGATTGGGGAGTGGGGAGTAGGGAGTGGTGACCGAACTGCTACTCACGACTCACTACTTGCCCAAGGAGCAAACAAATGAACGAAGACGAACTGAAAGACCTCGACCGCGAGGTCAAGAAACTCAAGCGCGTCGCCAGCGAGTGGGCGTCGCAGTTGCACGACCTGGTGGAGGACCGCCTGCCGGCGGCCTACGAGGACATCCATCCCATCGCGCAATCGACCTACGAGGCCTGCAAGGCCTGGGCCGATGCCAACGCGCGCCTTTCCGCGGCGCAGAAGGAGGCCTGACATGGATCCCATCACCGGACTCACCCGCGGCGGCGCGAGCTGGACGCCGACCTTCCTGGTGGAACTCAACCAGAAGACCTGCATCGGCTGCGGACGCTGCTACAAGGTCTGCCCGCGCGAGGTGTTCGATCTGATCGAGCGCGAAGCCGACGACGATTCATATGACGACGACGAGGACAACAACATGGTCATGTCGATCGCCAACGCGCTCGACTGCATCGGCTGCGGCTCGTGCGCACGCGTCTGCCCCAAGCAGTGCCACACCCACCAACCCATGCCGCTGAACGCCTGAACCATCATGCCCAGACCCGAGAAACACGTATTCATCTGCAGCCAGGCGCGACCCGCCGGACATCCCCGCGGCTCGTGCGCCGAACGCGGCTGTCGCGAAGTGCAGGACGAGTTCCTGTTCCAGTACCAGCAGCGCCAGGTCTTCGACAGGATCGCGGTCACCCTCACGGGCTGCATCGGCCCCTGCGGCATGGGGCCGAACGTGCTGGTCTATCCCGAGGGCATTCTCTACAGCAACGTGAAGGTATCCGACGTGAACACCATCTTCGACCAGCACCTGCTGGGCGGCCAGCCGGTGGAAAGCCTCAAGGCGCCGGCCGAAATCTGGTAAGCGGAACATGGCGCTGCCCGAAACCCTGGCAACCACCGCCGAACAGTTGTGCGGCGTGCTGCGCAAGGAAGCCGCACGCCTGGGCGCCACCTCGCTGGCGATTCAGCTGCACGACGCGGTCTTCGTCGAGGTCACCGACCCCGCCAACAGCCTGCCGAGCTACGAAGGCACCTGGCGCAACCCACAGGGCATCCGCTGCGGCAGCCTCACGCTCAACAGCGACGGCAGCTACTACGCCGAGCACGACGTACTGGTGCTGCATCCCGACAAACCCAACTGGTTCGTCGAGGCGGTCACCGCCTGGGGGCGCGACGGCGTGGTGAAGGCGGAGCCGCGCCTGCTGGCGGCGGTGTGAGACGGGACATGGACCTGCCTGCCGACCTCCGTCTCATCCTGGTCCACAAGCAGAAGACCAGCGGCCGCCTGCGCTTCCTGCGCCTGCCGCACGGCACCGTCGCCTTCACGCCGCTGCCGCCGCTGTCCGACCTGTTGGAAGACGCGCCGCCGCCGCAGGTGCTGCATCACCCGGCGGCCTTCATCCAGGCAGCGGAAAGCAGGCTCGGCCTGCCCGCCGGCAGCCTCGCGCACGAGCCGGAATTCCACGCCACGGTGGACACGCCGGACGGCCCGGTCGCCCTGCATCTCGCCAGCTTCACCACCATCGACCCGCCTTTCGACGAAGCCGCCGCGCTGGGCGGCAAGTTCATCGCCATCACCGAGGCGACGGGCGGCATGCCGGTGGAAATGGACCTGCTGCGGCACGCTTATGAAGTTCTGCTCGGCTGAAATTTTTGAAGGAGGGACACCATGCTCAACCGTCGTGATTTCATGAAGCTCGGTCTCGGCGCCTGCCTGCTGCCGGCAGTGGGCGCCCTGCGCGCTGAAACCCTGGTCGGCGAGGACATGTACGTCTTCGGCACGCTGGTCTCGGTGGACGTGATGACGCGCGATCGCGAAGCGGCGCGCGCCGCCATCGCCGACGTCTCGCACGCCTTCACCCGGCAGAACCGCGACTGGCACGCGTGGAAACCGGGTGCGCTGGGCGACCTCAACCGCGCCATCGCCGCCGGCCGCACGCTCGAAGTCGATCCGATCCTGCTGCCGCTGCTGCACGAAGTGCGCGACCTGGCACGCGCCAGCGGCGGCTTGTTCAATCCCGCCATCGGCAAGCTGGTCGGGTTGTGGGGCTTCCACCACGACGAGCTGCCGGTCGGCGCGCCGCCGCATGCCGCAGCGGTCGCCGGGCTGGTCGCCGCCGCGCCGAGCATGGATGACCTCAGCTTCGACGGCGCGCGCGTCGGCAGCCGCAATCCGCACGTGCAGATCGACCTCGGCGGCCACGCCAAGGGCGTGGCGCTGAACCAGGCGCTCGACCGCCTGGCCGCGCACGGCTTCGACGACGCGCTGGTCAACCTGGGCGGCAACCTCGCCGTGTCCGGCACGCACGGCGGACGCCCCTGGCGGATCGGCGTGCGCCATCCGCAGGGCGAGGGCGCACTCGCCGCACTCGAAGTGAGCGGCCGCATGGCGGTGGTCACCTCGGGCACCTACGAGCGATTCCGCCAGGACGGCGACAAACGCTATCCGCACATCATCGACCCGCGCACCGGCCAGCCGGCGACGCACGTGGTTTCCGCCACCGTGCTGCACCCGGATGCCGCGCGCGCCGACGTCGCTGCGACCGCGCTGGTGGTCGCCGGCAGCACGGCCTGGCCGGCGGTCGCGCGCAATCTGGGCGTGCACGAGGTGATGCTGGTCGACGAGGCCGGCCACGTGCAGCTCACGCCCGGCATGGCCGCGAAGGTGCATTTCGTCGCGCCGCCTGCCTCCGTCACCACCGTGGAGATTGCGTGATGAGCACCTACCAGCCGGGCGACCGCGTGTTCGCCGCCCTCGACCTGTTCAACGACCCCGTGGAAGAAACCGGCGAAAGCGGCATTCCCGGCATGCGCGCCGGCGACCTGCTCGCGCCCGCCGGCACCCGCGGCATGGTGGTCAACGTCGGCCACGCCGAAGCCGCGCCCGAAGACGAAATCTATCTGGTGCGTTTCGAGACCGGGCCGAACGGCAGCCTGGCCGATCCCATCGGCTGCCTCGCCGGCGAACTGAGCTACCAGCCGCCCGCGCCATGAGCCTCGCCGCACTGTCCGGTGCTGCGCCGGTCGAAGCCTGCATGGACACGCAGACCTCGACCGCCCGGACGGTGCTGGACTATCACCAGCGCACCAAGCACCACCTTGACCGCTACGCCGCCGGCCCCGGCACGCTGGACTGGGACGCGCAGCCCGATCCCTTCCGCCACTGGGCGGGCGCGCCGGCCCTGGCCCTGCCGCGCCATCTGCCCGACCCCGGCATCGCCTGGCATGCGCTGACCGACGCCCGGCCACCCGCGCCGCTGGATGTGATTTCGCTCAGCACCTTGCTGCGTCTCAGCCTGAGCATCACCGCCTGGAAGGAATACGCCGGCGCGCGCTGGGCGCTGCGGGCCAACCCGTCCTCGGGCAACCTGCACCCCACCGAAACCTGGGTCATCGCCTCCGGTGTGCAAGGGGTCACTGACGGCCTGCACCACTACCAGAGCCAGTCGCATGTGCTGGAACGGCGGGCGTGGAACGACGCGTCGACCGCCACCGGCTTGTGGCTCGGCTTCAGTTCCATCCACTGGCGCGAAGCCTGGAAATACGGCGAGCGCGCCTTCCGCTACTGCCAGCTCGACCTGGGCCATGATCTCGGGCTGGATCGCGCCGCGGATTTTGCGGGGGTGGAAACCGAGGAACCCGAGGCGATCGTCGCCCTCGATGCGAGCGCTTCCTTACCGGCCGCGTGGCAGCACTACGCGGGATCGCCCAGCCTGCTCGACCCGCGTCCGCTGTATGCGTGGCCGGTGATCGAGGCGGCGGCGGCGGCCACGCGCGGTGTGGTCCCAGCCAACGACGTACAAACCTTCCCTCTCCCCAACGCTCTCCCGCCTGCGGGAGAGGGCGTCGAAATCCCGCCTGCCGTGCAGGTCATCCTCCAGCGCCGCAGCGCCCAGGCCTTCGACGGAAAATCGATCCTGCCGCACGCCGTGTTCCGCCGTTTGCTGGCCTGCCTGCTGCCCGGCGGCTCACCGGTATGGGATCTGTGGCCGCACGCGCCGCGCGTGCATCCGGTGCTGCTGGTGCATCGGGTGGAAGGGGTCGCGCCCGGGCTCTATGCGCTGCCGCGCAGCGAGGCCGCACGCGATGCGCTGCGCGTTGCCTGCCGCGCCGAATTCGCCTGGGACGCCGCCGACGCCGCGCTGCCGTTGTATCAACTGCTGCAGGCCGCCGCCGCGAAGACCGCGCGCACCCTGTCGTGCCACCAGGACATCGCGTTGCACAGCGCATTCACCCTGATGTTCGTCGCCGAGTTCGACGCGCCGCTTGCCGAACACCCCGCCGCCTACCGCCACCTGCACTGGGAGGCGGGCATGCTCGGCCACGTCGTCACGCTCGAAGCCGAAGCCGCCGGCTGGCGCGGTACCGGCATCGGCTGCTTCTTCGACGACGCCGACCACGACGTGCTCGGCCTCGCCGACACCCGCTTCCAGGTGCTGTACCACTTCGCCGTGGGCATGCCCGTCGACGATCCCCGCCTGCTGACCCGGCCCGCCTATGAATGACGCGGACATCGACCACCTGCCCGACGAGGCCCTCGTCCTGCTGCAGCGCGGCATGGTGCAGTATCGCAGCGACCCTGCGGGCGCCGAGCTGCTGTTCGGCATCGCCCGCAGCCTGGCCCCCGCCTCGCTGCCGCTGTACCGCGCGCTGGTGAAGTTCTACAACCGCGAATGCGCCTTCGACGCCGCCTACGACATGGCCGCGCTCGGCATGGCCGAAGCCGCCCGCCTCGGCACCCTGCCGCCCGACTGGCGCGCGTGGACGCCGGACATGCTGGTCGGCCCGACCGCGAGCTTTGCGCTGCTGACGCTGAAGGCCATGGCCTTTCTCGAACTGCGCCGCGGCAACACCGCCGCCTCGGTGGAAATCCTCGACCAGTTGCGGCAACTCGACCCCAGCGATGGCACCGGCAGCTCGGTGGTGGCCGCGCTGGCGGCAGGCATCTGATCGCGCGCATGCACATCGTCGCCGACAATCCCACGGAAATGCATCGCCTGAAGACGCGCATCGCCGAGGTCTACGCCCGGCGCGAACGCCTGAAGCGCGACCTGGAAGCCGGCGCGCTCACGCCGCGCGCCGGCTTCGTCGCGCTGAACGAAACCGACCGCCTGCTCTCCGACCTGGACTCGCGCTTCAAGACGCTGTGGGATGCCGCGCGCGCAGCCGCAGCGTGGGCCCGGGACACGGCCTTCGAACCGGCCCACCTCGACTGCGTCGCCGCGATCATGCTCAAGATCCTGGACGGCAAATGCAGGATGGGCGAGGCGGAGAAGACCGCGCTCGCCGCCGTCTACGACTCGGTCAAGACCCGACCCGGCCTGCATCTCGGCGACGACGTCCACGCCCTGATCGCGCAGGCCCGCCAGGGCAGCGATCCTGCACTGGCCGAACCCATCCACGCCTGGCGCGTGCGCGCCGAAAGCCTGATTCCCAAGCCGGTGATGAAAGGCTTCAAGCAGACGCTGCGCGCCGCGCTGTCCCCATCCGGGCCCGACCCGCAGGATTCCGCCGCATGAACTATCACGACATCCGCGCCGACGCGCTGCCCGCGCTGCTGGCCGAACCCGAATTGCTCGTGCTCGACTTTCGCGACCCGGCCAGCTTTGCGCAGGGCCATCTCGACGACGCCGAGCCGGTGAGCGACGCACTGCTGAAATCGCTGATGAAGGAGCGCCGGCGCGACCGCCCGATCCTCGTCTACTGCTACCGCGGCAACAGCAGCCGCGACCTCTGCCAGTTCATCGCCGGCTTCGGCTACACCCGCGTCTACAACCTGGTGGACGGCTGGGAAGGCTGGCAGCGCTTCGCCGCGCAGGCGCAGCCCGCCGCGCCCTCGCCCGCGCTGACCGACTGGCTCGCCGCACGCGGCTTTCCGCCCGGCAGCCTGCATGCGCGCATCGACAACGGCATGTCGCCGCTGATGCTGGCCGCGCTGAAGGGCGAACGCGCGCACGTTGAAGAGCTGCTGGCGCTGGGCGCCGACCCCAACCACGTCAATGACGACGACCACCATGCACTGTGGTTCGCCTGCGTGCACGGCGACCCCGAACTGGTTGCGCTGTTCATCGCCCACGGCGCCCGGGTCGACAACCAGAACGTTAACGGCGCCACCTGCGCCATCTACGCCGCTTCCACCGGCAAGCTCGACGTGCTCAGGCGACTGGTCGAAGCCGGCGCCGACCTGGCGAAGGAAACCACCGGCGGCTACACGGCGCTCGACAGCGCCTCGACCCTGCCGGTGTTGAAGTATCTGCGCGGCGTGGTGGTGGCCGCCTGAGGCGGCCGGAAACCGGCTCCGCCCAGCCTCAGTCCTCGCTGGTTGCCACCAGCCGGGATGCGCCGTCCTGGTCCACACTTTCGATCCGCACCGTGTAGCCCCACAGGCGGGCGACATGGCGCAGCATTTCCGGGGTGGATTCGCCCAGCGGGCGACGGTCGTGCATGTAGTGGCGCAGGCTGAGCGAGCGGTCGCCGAACACGTCGACTTCGTACACCTGGATGTTGGGTTCGCGGTTGCCCAGGTTGTAGTGCTCGGCCAGCAACTGGCGCACCGCGCGGTAGCCGGCGTCGTCGTGAATCGCGGTGACTTGCAGCTTGTCGTCCTGGTCGTCGTCGACCATGGCGAACAGCTTGAGGTCCCGGATCAGCTTGGGCGAGAGATATTGCGCGACGAAGCTCTCGTCCTTGAAGTTGCGCATGGCGAAATCGAGCGACTTCACCCAGTCGCTGCCAGCCAGCTCCGGGAACCAGCGGCGGTCCTCGTCGGTGGGGTGCTCGCAGATGCGGCGCAGGTCGGTGAACATGGCGAAGCCCAGCGCGTAGGGGTTGATGCCGCTGTAGAAACGGCTGTTGTAGGGCGGCTGGTAGACCACGTTGGTGTGGCTTTGCAGGAACTCCATCATGAAGCCGTCGGTGAGCTTGCCCTCTTCATATAAATGGTTGAGCAGGGTGTAGTGCCAGAAAGTGGCCCAGCCCTCGTTCATCACCTGAGTCTGCCGCTGCGGGTAGAAGTACTGCGCGATCTTCCTGACGATGCGAACGACCTCGCGCTGCCAGGGCTCCAGCCGCGGCGCGTTTTTCTCGATGAAATACAACAGGTTCTCCTGCGGCTCGCTGGGAAAGCGGGCCGCCTGTTTTTCCTGCTCGGCCGCCCCCTTCGCCGGCAGGGTACGCCACAGGTCGTTGACCTGCGACTGCAGATAGGCCTCGCGCTCGGTCTGGCGCAGCTGCTCCTTGGCCATCGACAGCCGGGCCGGGCGCTTGTAGCGGTCGACGCCGAGATTCATCAGGGCGTGGCAGGAATCGAGCAGCTCTTCGACCGCCTCCTCGCCATGGCGCTGCTCGCATTCCGCGATGAAATTGCGCGCGAACACCAGGTAGTCGAGGATGCCCTCGGCGTCGGTCCAGGTGCGGAACAGGTAGTTGCCCTTGAAGAAGGAATTGTGGCCGTAGGCGGCATGGGCGATCACCAGCGCCTGCATGGTCATGGTGTTCTCTTCCATGAGGTAGGCGATGCAGGGGTTGGAGTTGATGACGATTTCGTACGCGAGGCCCATCTGGCCGCGCTTGTAGCCCTTCTGGGTGGACAGGAACTGCTTGCCGTAGGACCAGTGGTGGTAGCCCACCGGCATGCCCACCGAAGAGTAGGCGTCGATCATCTGCTCGGAGGTGATGACCTCGATCTGGTTGGGGTAGGTGTCGAGACCGTAGTGCGCGGCCACCCGCGCGATCTCGCGGTCATAGGTTTCGAGCAGCTCGAAGCTCCACTCCGAGCCCACCGACAGCGGCTGGCGCTCGGCGGGGGGCGGGGCCGTCCGGGCGGTTTCGATTTCGGGTTCCATATCAGGCCACCTTCTTCCTGAACAGTTCGCGGAATACCGGATAGATGTCTTCCAGCGTGAGGATGCGCTGCATCGCAAAGCGCTTGCTCGCCGCCCGCACCTGCTCGTATTCGTGCCACAGGCTCTGCGGCTCCTCGGCCTCGATCTCGACGTAGGCGAAGTACTGGGTCAGCGGCAGGATGCTCTGCAGCAGAAGTTCGCGGCAACGCGGCGAATCGTCTTCCCAGTTGTCGCCGTCGGAAGCCTGCGCGGCGTAGATGTTCCAGCTGGCGCTGGGGTAGCGTTCGAGGATGATGTCGTGCATCAGCTCGAGGACGCTCGACACCACCGTGCCGCCGGACTCGCGCGAGGCGAAGAAATCCTCCTCGTCGACCTCCTTGGCGACCGTATGATGGCGAATGAACACCACGTCGATGCGCTCGTAGCTCTTGGTCAGGAAGAGGTAGAGCAGCATGAAGAAGCGCTTGGCGATGTTCTTGCGGTTCTCGTCCATCGACCCCGACACGTCCATCAGGCAGAACATCACGGCCTGGCTGCTGGGCGTCGGCTGGTCGACCCGGTTGGCATAGCGCATATCCCAGGTGTCGAGAAAGGGCACGGCAGCGACGCGTGCCTTGAGCGCCTCGATTTCCTCCCGCAGTTCGTCGGCTTCCGCGCTCGTGCCGAGGCCATTCGCCTCCAGTTCGTCAAGCTTCTCCCTGGCCTCGCGCAAGGCGTCGCGCGGGCCGGCCGCCATCGCCAGCCGCCGGCCGATTGCCTGCTTCATCGAGCGCACCACGTGCAGATTGGAGGGGTTGCCCTGACTGACGAAACCGGCGCGCGCCCGTTTCACTTCGGGGACGGCGGCGAGCTGCTTCTTCACCAGGTCCGGCAGCGCCAGGTCCTGGAAGAAATAGTCCATGAACTCTTCCTTGGACAGTTCGAAGACGAACTCGTCCATGCGCTCGTCGGCCGGGCCGCCGCCGCTGCCGGAACCACCGCCGCCATCGGGACGGTCGATGCGGTCGCCGCTGACGAACTCGCGGTTGCCCGGCAGCACGATATTGCGGCGGCCGCCGGGGCCGTGATGGAAGATCGGCTCGGCAAGATCCTTGGAAGGGATCGATATCCTTTCGCCGCGCTCCAGGTCGGCCACCTTGCGCCCGGACACGACCTCGGCCGCCGCCTTGCGGATCTGCGCCTTGAAGCGGCGCAGGAAGCGCTGGCGGTTGACGGCGCTGCGGTTCTTGCCGGAGAGGCGGCGGTCGACAAGCCGGTTCATGGCCGTCTCCCGCTCAGGACGCCTTTCTCGCGCGCAGATACCATTCGGCCAGCAGGCGCACCTGCTTGTCGGTATAGCCCTTGGCGACCATGCGCTGCACGAAGTCCTGGTGCTTCTTCTGCTCGTCGCTGGACGCCTTGGCATTGAAGGAGATCACCGGCAGCAGGTCCTCGGTGCTGGAGAACATGCGCTTCTCGATCACCACGCGCAGTTTCTCGTAGCTCGTCCAGGTCGGGTTCTTGCCGTGGTTCTGGGCGCGGGCGCGCAGCACGAAGTTGACCACCTCGTTGCGGAAGTCCTTCGGGTTGGCGATGCCGGCGGGCTTCTCGATCTTCTCCAGCTCGGTGTTGAGCTGCGCGCGGTCGAGGATCTCGCCGGTGTCCGGGTCGCGGAACTCCTGGTCCTGAATCCACATATCCGCATAGATCACGTAGCGGTCGAAGATGTTCTGTCCGTATTCCGAGTACGACTCGAGGTAGGCCGTCTGCAGTTCCTTCTCGATGAACTCGGCGTAGTGCGGCGACAGGTATTCCTTCAGGTAGGCGATGTAGCGTTGTTCCGTCTCGGGCGGCAGCTGCTCCTGCTCGATCTGCTGCTCCAGCACGTAGAGCAGGTGCACCGGATTGGCGGCGACCTCGCTGTGATCGAAGTTGAACACGCGCGACAGGATCTTGAAGGCGAAGCGGGTCGAGATGCCGGTCATGCCCTCGTCGACGCCGGCGAAATCGCGGTACTCCTGGTAGCTCTTGGCCTTGGGGTCGGTGTCCTTGAGGTTCTCGCCGTCGTAGATGCGCATCTTGGAATAGATGCCCGAATTCTCGGGCTCCTTCAGCCGGGTGAGCACCGAGAACTGCGCCAGCATCTCCAGCGTACCGGGCGCGCAGGGCGACTCCGACAGCGAGCTGTGCTGCAGCAGCTTCTGGTAGATCTTCACTTCCTCGGAAACGCGGAGGCAGTAGGGCACCTTGACGATGTAGATGCGGTCGAGGAAGGCCTCGTTGTTCTTGTTGTTGCGGAAGGTCGTCCACTCGGATTCGTTGCTGTGCGCCAGCACCACGCCGTCGAACGGGATCGCGCCGAAACCCTCGGTACCCTTGTAGTTGCTTTCCTGGGTCGCAGTGAGCAGCGGGTGCAGCACCTTGATCGGCGCCTTGAACATCTCGACGAACTCCAGCAAGCCCTGGTTGGCGAGGCTCAGGCCGCCCGAATAACTATACGCATCCGGATCGTCCTGCGAATATTTCTCCAGCTTGCGGATATCGACCTTGCCGACCAAGGAGGAGATGTCCTGGTTGTTCTCGTCGCCCGGCTCGGTCTTGGCGATGCCGACCTGGCCGAGTACCGAGGGCCAGCGCTTGACCACGCGGAACTTGGTGATATCGCCGTTGTACTCGTGCAGGCGCTTCACCGCCCAGGGAGACAGCACGCGGCCGAGGTAGCGGCGCGCGATGCCGTATTCCTGCTCCAGGATGCCGCCATCCTCGTCGGCGGAAAACAGGGAAAGCGGCGAGTCGTTCACCGGCGACCCCTTGATGGTGTAGAACGGCGCCTTCTCCATCAGGTGCTTGAGTTTTTCCGCCAGCGAGGACTTGCCGCCGCCCACCGGCCCCAGCAGATAGAGTATCTGCTTCTTCTCTTCCAGGCCTTGGGCGGCGTGGCGGAAGTAGGAGACGATCTGCTCGATCGTTTCCTCCATGCCGTAGAAATCTTTGAAAGCAGGGTAGACCTTGATGACCTTGTTGGAGAACAGGCGGGAGAGGCGGGGATCCTGGCGGGTGTCGATCAGCTCCGGTTCGCCGATCGCGTCCAGCATGCGCTCGGCGGAACTCGCATACGCCATGCGATCCTGCTTGCAGATGTCGAGGAACTCCTCCAGCGTGAATTCCTCTTCTTCCTTGCGGTAGCGTTCGATGTACTGGTTGTTCATAACGGCAATCTTTCGACCAGATTGAGCATTATTGGTGCTGGCGGTTGCAGAAGATATCGATCGGAATGGACGCAACGCACATGGACCGCACCGCCAGAGGGCATGCGGCGCCGAATGCACCCGCATGGGGCACATCGGACCCGCCCGAGAGCGGGATTTGCGGACCTGCGCTTCGGGCAGCGGTGGGCCGTCCGCAAAAAGCCCAGCTCACGGCCGGGGTGCATTTCCGGCATCGCCGCCGACGCGGGTCTTGCCGAAGGGCGGCCGCAACCTGACGCAGAAGCCGCGGGTACCTGACGCAAACGCACCAGGGAAGCCACCGGCGTTTATACCGTGCCGGGAACGCGCCGCCGGTGCCGAACTATCTGTGGGCGGTCGCCGCCGCGGGCGGCGTAAGGCATGGCCAAGCGCATGCCGCCGGCTCAGGCCGGCAGCATGTCCAGCGCGTGGCGCACCCGGCCGCACAGCGTCCCGGGGTCGGGCGAGATGACTTCCTCGGGAATCACGAATTTCTGCGTCAGCCGCGTGTGGCTCTCGAAGCCGTACGAAACGATGAAGGGATGGATGCCGGCGGACAGCGCCGCCTCGTAGTCGCGGTGCTCGTCGCCCACCGCGTAGGCGCGTGCCGGGTTGATGTCGAACTCCTCGCGCGCCGCCTTGTAGTAGGGCGCCTTGCCCTCGCGCAGCGGCAGCACGTGCAGGAAATCCAGCCGGTCTATGTCCAGGTCGTGCCGCGCGAACAGCCGCGCCAGCGTGATGTGCGGATCGTGGCTGATGTTGCGCGTGACCATGCCGACCCGGATGCCCGGCGTCTCGATCAAGTCGCGGATCAGCGCCTGCATGCCCGGATACAGGCTCGCCTCCTCGCGGTAGACGTCGGTGAGCGTGTTCAGCAGTTCCTTGCGCTGCCGCTTGCTCACCTGCCGGGCCAGGTTGCGCGGAAACTCCTTGATGCCGCCCAGGTACTTGAACAGCTTGTGGCGCTCCTGAAAACGCTCCAGATCGCCCAGGTCGAGCCCGTGCTGGAAAAAGGTGGTGCAGATGGCCGCAAAGGCATCGATCACCGTGCCGTCAGCGTCAATGATGATCAGGCGATCCGAGCTGCGATACATGCGTCACCGCTGTTGTTTTGTATTTCTGCGAGGGTAACCGGTGGAAGCGCAGGAAATGATGACGATTGCGTGTCGGTGTGCGGCGCCAAGCCTGCTCCGTAATAACGTATGGGTTATCTGCCCGGCTCGATTCAATAACTCATACGTTATTTACAGACCGTCGACTGTGGCGTGTGGGCGCCGCTCACCTGAAGGTGGCGCAGGCCCGGAAACCTCACTCAGGCGAAGTTCGACCAAGACCAAACATTGGATACTCGGTGATCCGGAAGGTATCTGTCGATATGATAGTGGCGCGAAAATTAATCGACCCTGACCCCTTTGTTTTGTGTCACCTGCCAAATGTCCCAACTGACCTCGGCTCCCACAAACGTTTGGAACCTTTCACTTGGAGGCGTTCTTGAGCGCCCAATTGAAATCGCATCGGCATTGTCGGAGTTCGGTAGAACTGATTTCCCGTCATTAGAGTTTTGCTTCCGCATCTTCAATGGTGCCGACCACTTCGCTGCCGAAGGTGCCCTAGCGGCCTACCATTCAATGGGGAACAAACAGAAATTCGATTACAACCCTCGCGCTTCGGCATGTACGGCAAGTTTAACTGTCTCATACGATGACTATGAAGGCGAAGATCTGATGTGGAAGGTCCATTATTCCGTTGATGACTTCTTGCATAGGTTCATTGCCCCATTCCTTGGCTTTTGTCAGCGCCGCAGGGTAATTATCGGGGAGGTATTAGCTCTTCCTTCCAGAACTAATGCAGTATGGCTTGGTGGAACAACCTTCGCCGGTGAGTTCATCGATTCCGTTGGCCACGGGCAAGTCGCCATTGACCCAGAGAGTTTGCAAGTTGCACTGCTTAGAGCGACTAACTCTTATGTATTAGGCACACCAGAGCAGCGTGAGCATTTACTCATGCTGCTGCGTCGATATAACGACGTTCTCAATCTCCCTTATACGTATGAACGATTTGACGGCTACTGGAGAATAGTTGAATGCCTAGGGCGCGGAGACGCACTGTCTCCACAACATGAAACGGAATACAAGCGGGTATGCGTGGCTGCCGGCGCCCCAAATGGTTCGCGCAATCTCAAATCCTTTCTTGGGGCTTTACTAGTCAATGGTGTCGCGTACTCTGACGATGCCGTCACATCCGCTTTCAAGTATCGAAACGAATCAACCCACAACTACCTACAGAAGTTGGTCATAGATGACCCCACACTTCCGAACAACTTTCACTTTGTGGCCGAATGCGCGGACCGTTTAGTCTTCAAGGCTTTTGGTCTGGATCAGACGCTCCTTAAGCCATCGCGGCATTCGATCATTGTCAATCGTATCTTCTAGTGAATGTGCAAATCTAGCCTCTCGGTCAACCGGACCGCGCGAGGCCGGGTACCTCAAACGTTGAATGTTGCTTCGACTGCTACAGGCTAAATAGTTGCCGCACTGAGCACCAACCCAAACTCCCGCGCAATCAACAGCAGCCACGTCTCCAGCCTGTCTTCCAGCAGCATCTTCTGGTTGTCCAGGTCCTGCACCAGGCCGACGAATTCGCCGTCGATTTCCGCCTTCGAGGCGATGAAGTCGTAGCCGTCGGTGGGCCATTTGCCTACGACTTTGGCGCCGCGCGCTTTCACGAATTCGTACAGCTCGCCCAGGGCGTCGGCGAAGTTGTCGGGGTATTTTTCCTGGTCGCCCAGGCCGTACAGGGCGATGGTCTTGCCGCTGAAGTCGACGTCGGCCAGGCGCGGCAGGAATTCGGCCCAGCTTTCGTTCTGGCAGTCGGCGTCCAGGCCGGGCATCTCGCCTTCGCCCAGGGTGGGGGTGCCGAGGATGAGGAAGTCGTAGCCGGCGATCAGCTCGGGCGTGGCCTTGTTGACGTTGAGCGGGTCGGCCATGGTGTCGTCGTCGAAGCGCTTCTTGATCATCTTGGCGATCTTGCGGG
>JBGAFQ010000049.1:0-19259 GCA_044227195.1 Thiobacillus sp. | reverse complement strand
GGCAAGACCGTCACCCTGCAGACGCTGGCCGAGCATTTCTCCGACATCGGCGTGCCCTGCTTCATGTCCGACGTGAAAGGCGACCTGTCGGGCATCTCGCAGCCCGGCGGCGGCAACGCCAAGGTGACCGAACGGGTGGAACTGCTCAAGCTCGACGGCTATGCGAACAAGGGCTACCCCGCCACTTTCTGGGACCCCTTCGGCGAAATGGGACACCCGGTGCGCGCGACCGTCTCCGACATGGGGCCGCTGCTGCTGGGCCGCATGCTCGACCTCAACGAAACGCAGGGCGGCGTGCTGAATCTCGTGTTCAAGGTGGCCGACGACAACGGCCTGCTGCTGCTCGACCTCAAGGACCTGCGCGCGATGCTCGCCTACGTCGGCGAGAACGCGAAGACCTTCACCACCGAATACGGCAACGTCTCGTCCGCCTCCATCGGCGCCATCCAGCGCGGCCTGCTCGCCCTCGAATCGCAGGGCGGCGAACGGATCTTCGGCGAGCCCATGCTCAACATCGACGATCTCATCCAGACCGATCGCGGCCGCGGCATCGTCAACATCCTGTCGGCGGACAGGCTGATGCAGTCGCCCAAGCTGTACGCCACGCTTCTGCTCTGGCTGCTGTCCGAACTGTTCGAGAAGCTCCCCGAAGCCGGCGATCTCGACAAACCCAAGCTCGTCTTCTTCTTCGACGAAGCACACCTGCTCTTCAACGACGCGCCCGACGCGCTGGTCGACAAGATCGAGCAGGTGGTGCGGCTCATCCGTTCCAAGGGCGTGGGCGTGTACTTCGTCACGCAGAACCCGGCCGACGTCCCCGACAAGGTGCTGTCGCAACTGGGCAACCGCGTGCAGCACGCCCTGCGCGCCTTCTCCGCGCGCGACCAGAAGGCCGTCCGGGCCGCCGCCGAAACCATGCGCGACAACCCGGATCTCGACGAGAACGCCGCCATCACCGAGCTGGGCGTGGGCGAAGCGCTGGTGTCTTTCCTCGATGCCAAGGGCCGTCCCGGCGTGGTAGAACGCGCCTTCGTCGTGCCGCCGCAGGGCCAGATCGGCCCCATCACCGACGTGCAGCGCAAGCAGCTGATGCAGGGTTCGCTGGTCGCCGGCGTGTACGAAAAAACCGTCGACCGCGAGTCGGCCTACGAAAAACTGAAGGCGCGCACCGAACAGGCCACGCAGGCGGCCGAGGCAGAAGCCCAGATCGAAGCGCAGGCCAAGGCTGCGAAGCAGGCGGAATCGAATGGTAGTGCGGGCGTGGGCGGCGTCCTGGGCAGTGTGCTCGGCGGTGTCGGCCGCCGCGAAGGTGCGGTCGAAGCGCTCGCCAAATCCGCCGCGCGCGCCATCGGCAGCCAGGTCGGCCGCTCGATCATTCGCGGGGTGCTGGGGAGTCTGTTCGGCGGGAAGCGCTGAGCCTGGCGTGGTCTTGCTCCCTCTCCCGCAAGCGGGAGAGGGCTGGGGAGAGGGGAAATGTTGGCAAGCGCGACAAAATCCATTGTTGCAACCGACGCCCCCTCCCCAACCCCTCCCCTGCTTGCGGGAGAGGGGCTACCGGACAATCCGGGTTGAATTTCGAATCTGCTCAGGCAAACAGCCGCGCCAGTTCCGCCCCCGGATCGTCGGCGCGCATGAAGGCCTCGCCCACCAGGAAGGTGTTCACCTGATGACTGCGCATGTGCGCCACGTCGGCGGGCGCAAGGATGCCGGACTCGGTGACGACGATGCGTTCGGGTCCGATCTTCGGCAGCAGGCTCAGCGTAGTGTCGAGGCTGACTTCGAAAGTGCGCAGGTTGCGGTTGTTGATGCCCTGCAGCGGCGTCTTCAGTTGCAGCGCAGCCTCGAGTTCCCCGGCGTTGTGCGATTCCACCAGCACTGCCATGCCCAGTTCCATCGCCAGTGCTTCCAGCTCCTGCATCAGCCGGGGTTCCAGCGCGGCGACGATGAGCAGGATGCAGTCGGCGCCCATCGCGCGCGCCTCGTACACCTGGTAGGGATCGATCATGAAGTCCTTGCGCAGCACCGGCAGGTGGCAGGCGGCGCGCGCCTGCATGAGGTAGCCGGGGCTGCCCTGGAAATACTCGACATCGGTGAGCACCGACAGGCAGGCCGCACCGCCCGCCTCGTAGCTCGCCGCGATCTCGGCCGGGCGGAAATCCGGGCGGATCACGCCCTTGCTGGGACTGGCCTTCTTGATCTCCGCGATCACCGCCGGCCGGCCGGCCGCGTGCTTGGCGCGCAACGCGCCCACGAAATCGCGCGGCGGCGCAGCGGCGGCGGCGCGCGCGCGCATTTCCGCCAGCGGCACGTCGGTACGCGCCTCGGCGATTTCGCTGCGCTTGGTGGCGAGGATCTTTTCGAGGATGTCGCTCATGACTGGCTGAAGCGTCGGTAGTGTTCGAGCGTGTCGCGCGCCGCAAGGCTGGAGATCGCCGTGCGTGCCTGACCGACCCCGTCCATCAGGCTGGCCGCGCGGCCGGACACGTAGATCGCGGCACCGGCATTGAGCGCGACGATGGCGGCGGCGCCGGGATGGCGGTTTTCCAGCGCAGCAAGCAGCATCTCCACCGCTTCGTCCCTGCTCTTCACCACCAGCTCGCTCGCCGCCACCTGCGGCAGGCCGAACAGTCCCGGTTCGAGTTCGTATTCGGTGACGCGGCCGTCCTTCAGTTCGGCCACGGCGGTCGGCGAGGCGAGGCTGATCTCGTCGAGACCTTCCTCGGCGTACACGACCAGCACGTGGCGGCTGCCCAGCGCATGCAGCACGCGGGCCAGCGTGCCGGTGAGTTCGCGGCCGAACACGCCCATCACCTGGTTCGGCGCGCCGGCCGGATTGGTGAGCGGCCCCAGCAGGTTGAACAGCGTGCGCACGCCGAGCTCCCTGCGCACCGGCGCGGCGTGCCTCATGGCGCTGTGGTGGTTGGGCGCGAACATGAAGCCGACGCCGATCGTCTTTACCGCCTCGGCGACATTTTCCGGCGCGAGGTTGACGTTCACGCCCAGCGCCTCCAGCACATCGGCGCTGCCCGAGGTGGACGACACCGAGCGCCCGCCGTGCTTGGCGACGCGTGCGCCGCACGCGGCCGCGACGAAGGCGGCGGCGGTGGAAATGTTGAAGGTGTGCGCACCGTCGCCGCCGGTGCCGCAGGTATCGACCAGATGCTCGACGCCCGCGAGCGGCACCCTGGTCGACAGTTCGCGCATGACTTCGGCGGCCGCGGCGATCTCGGTCACCGACTCGCCCTTCATGCGCAGCGCGATCAGGAAGCCGGCGATCTGCGCCGGCGTCCACTCGCCGCCCATCACGGCGCGCATCGCCGCCAGCATCGCTTCGCGCGGCAGGTCGTGGCGTTCGATCAGCAGCGCGAGCAGGTCCTTGTGCTGCATCAGATGCGTTCCTTCAGGAAGTTGGCGAGCATCGCATGCCCATGTTCGGTCAGGATCGACTCCGGATGGAACTGCACGCCCTCGACCATCAGCGTCTTGTGACGCACGCCCATGATCTCGCCGTCGTCGGTCCACGCGGTGATTTCCAGGCAATCGGGCAGCGACTCGCGCTCGATCACCAGCGAATGGTAGCGGGTGGCGCGGAAGGGATTGGGCAGGCCCTTGAACACGCCGCGGTCGGTGTGATGGATCATCGAGGTCTTGCCGTGCATCAGTTCCCTGGCACGGACGATCCTGCCGCCGAACGCCTGGCCGATGCTCTGGTGGCCGAGGCACACGCCCAGGATCGGCACCTTGCCGGCAAATTCCCCGATCAGCGGCACCGACACGCCGGCTTCGTTGGGCGTGCAGGGGCCGGGCGAGACGACGATGTGGTCGGGGTGCAGGTCGGCGATGCCGGCGAGGTCGATCTCGTCGTTGCGCACGACTTTCACCTCTTCGCCCAGCTCGCCAAAATACTGCACGAGGTTGTAGGTGAAGCTGTCGTAGTTGTCGATCATCAGAAGCATGGCGTGTCCTTCGCCGCGCCGCGTGTGGAAAATCGGCGCGCAGGCTGGCGATTATAGCCGGCCGGCGCCGCGCGTCCGGCAAAAAAATGGGCGCCGCGAGGGCGCCCGAGCAGTGGCCTAGGAGAGGCCGGGAATGCCTGGGGGATGCGCCTTATCCGGCTATCCGGAACGGGCGCATGGCGGCTTCAGCACGCCGGCACGACGCCGCTGTATTCGCCGAGCGGAATACAGGCGGTCTTGGGGCCGACTTCCTGGCGATAGCCGCCGGGACCGAAGCGGGCGTTGAGATCCGCCTTGTAGGTCTTGAAGAAGCGCTTGACGAACTCCATCCCCATGATGCCGTCGGCGGACAGCTCGTCGCTGACCGGATCGTAGCTGAGGCTGACCGGCATGAGCGGCATGGGCGCGGGCCCGCTGACGACCCTGGAGCCGTCGGCGGGATCGAACACGCTTGCATGCGCGCAGCACACGATCCGGCCGGGGCCGCCGGCCAACTCGCTGCCGCTTGCGGCATAGCGCAGGTAGGACACCTCGGGCTGCGGATAGCTCATCTGGTGCGTGCAGATCGCCACGAAGGCCACGAACTGTCCCTTGGGCCCCACGCCGCCCTGCCACTTGTAGTCGCCGTCCTCGTTCTTCAGCGCCGTGTTCGACTGGCTGGGCTTGTCGCCCAGATTGATCAGGAAGCAGGGCACGCCCGCGACCGGATAGGCAAACACCAGCGCCTCGCCGGTGGGGATTTCCGCGCCCTTGAGCGGGATGCCGATCTTGTTGGTCAGCTTCGCGGCGGGGAAGGCCTCGAAGCCGGCCGCCACCGCCATGCGCTCCCAGTCGGCCAGGGCGAGCGCCGCGCTGCCTGCGCATAGTTTCACGAATCCACGTCTATCCATCTTCATTCTCCGAAGGAAAAAAACCGCCCCGAAGGGCGGTTGCGGCCGCAGCCGGATTTGTCATGCCTTCCGCGCTCAGGCGTCGAACATGTCGCGGTACATGCCGCGCGCCCATTCCAGCGTGGCCTGGCCCTTGGCCGCATCGCGGTTCTCGAAGGTCTTGGTGTCCTTGGAGAAGCCGGTGATGGCGTCCTTCTCGCTGCTGTAGTCGTAGCCGGCGTCGACGCTGATCGCTTCCATCGGATGGGCATTCACCATCGAATAGCAGATGGTGCGCGGGCTGACCCACGGGATTTCCTTGCCCTGCGCGCGCGCCGCCAGCACCTTGGCCATGTAGTGGCCTTCGGTGTTGGACGTGTTGGCGCTCTTGGAATACGGATGCGGACGCGAATCGCCGGTCACGTACACGTGCGGGTCGCCGACGATGTTGTAGTAGCGCGTGTCGATGTTGGCTTCCTTCTGGTTGCTCTTGCTCGCCGGCGCCATCAGGCCGAGCTGCTCGATCAGCGTTGAGCCGCGCACGTTGGCGTAGATCGCCGCATCGTCGAACTTGTACTCGTCGAACTCGGTCTTGATGATTTTCTTGTCCAGGTCGACGCCGGTGACCGCCTTGGACGGCAGCCATTCGATGTAGTCCTTGTACAGCTCGTTGAACGCCGCGTGGAAGCCTTCCTTCTTGATGGTGATCTCGGGGTTGGCATCCAGCACCAGCACCTTGCCCTTGATCTTGTTCTGCTTGAAGGTCGAGGCGATCAGGCAGGCGCGCTCGTAAGGTCCGGGCAGGCAGCGATAGTTGCCGGAGGGCACGGTCTGCACGAAGATGCCGCCCTCGAATTCCTTGACCTTGCGGTGGATCGTGACGTGCTCGGTCGGCGAGATGAAGCCGCCGGGGTACATCTGGCGCAGCGCGGTCATCACCTCGACGTCCTTCACGCCGATCTTGTCGAAGTCGTACGAGATGCCGGGGGCCAGAACCAGGAAGTCGTAGTGGATGTCGCCCTCGCTGGTGACCAGGGTGCGGCTGGTGCGGTCCAGCCCGGTCACCGTCGCGTTGAAGTAGGTGTAGCCGTTGTTGACCGCGGCATCCAGGAAGCTGTGGTCGGCGAGGAACTCCAGGTTGACGGTGCCCGAGTACCACATGTTGCTGGAGAAGCACGACGAATACATGTCGCGTTTTTCCACCAGCACCACGTCGAACTTCGGGTGTTCCTTCTTGGCGTACTTGGCGATGGTCAGGCCGGAGGTGCCGCCGCCCACCACGACCAGGCGCGGGCCCTTGGCCTTCGGCAGCGCCGCCGTCATGCGGGTCGCGACCGCCGGCGCGGCGCCGGCCAGGTTCGACCGGGCGACGCCGGCCATGCCCGCGGCCCCCGCGGCGAGCATGGCGCCGCTCAACTTCATGAAATCACGTCTGCTGTTGTTTTGTTCCATATCAGTCCCCTCGTATTGACAACAATCGATGCCCGTTCCCCCGACTTCGGGCGCGGGCCCTGCACTACGCCTTCACTGCATCAAACCTGTCCGGCCCGCGCGGGCCCTGCCCCGCCATCGCGCCTCACTTGAGTTTCTTGATGCCCAGCATGCCGAGCACGTATTTCTCGTACAGCGGTTCGGTCGAACCCTTCTTCATCTTGTTCATGAAGTACTTCTCGAACGCGACCTTGGCAAGGTGCACCCACTTGCCTTCCTTGAACCAGTTCACATTGCGCGGCGGAATCTGCGGCAGCGCCACGAAGGCGGCGCCGGTGTCGCCGAAATCGGCCAGGCAGATTGCGTTCCAGGTGGCTTTTTCCTCCGGCTCCTTGCCGTCGAGCAGGGAACGGATGTTGTGCGCCACGGCAGTGACCATGGATTCGATCATGTAGCCGGTCTTGGGCGTGCCGGTGGGCACCGGGGTGGCTTCCACCGGCGGAATGGCGACGCACACGCCGACCGAGAACACGTTCTTGAACGTGGGGTTGCGCTGGTGGGCGTCGATGGTGATGAAGCCGCGCGGATTGGTGAGGCCTTCCACGCCGAACACCGCGTCGATGCCCTTGAACGCGGGCAGCATCATCGAATAGGCGAAGGACAGTTCGTGTTCCTTGATCACCTCGCCCTTGTCGTTGTGTTCGGCGACGAACATCTTGCCGGCCTCGACCCTGGTCACCTTGGCGTTGCAGATCCACTTGATGTGGCGCTCGCGCATGGCGGATTCGAGCAGCCCCTTGGAATCGCCGACGCCGCCCAGGCCGAGATGGCCGATATAGGGTTCGGCGGTGACGTAGGTCATCGGCACCTTGTCGCGGATCTTGCGGCGGCGCAGGTCGGTGTCCATGATCATGGCGAATTCGTAGGCCGGACCGTAGCACGAGGCGCCCTGCACTGCGCCCACCACGATGGGGCCCGGGGTTTCCACGAAACGCTCCCAGGCCTTGCCGGAATTCACCGCATGCTCGACCTGGCACACCGAATGGGTGTGGCCCTCGGGGCCGAGGCCCGGCACTTCGTCGAAGGCCAGCTTGGGCCCGGTGGCGATCACCAGATAGTCGTACTCGATGCTGCGGCCGTCGGTGAGCTCGACCTGGTTCTTGTCCGGATGCACGCGCGCCGCGCCCACCGGAATGAAATCGATGCCCTTCTTGTTGAGGTACTTGCCCGCATCGATCGTGACGTCGTCGCGCTTGCGCCAGTTGACCGCCACCCAGGGATTGGACGGCGTGAACTGGAAATACGGCAGATTGGAAATGACGGTGACCTTGTCTTCCTTGCGCGCCGATTCGCGCATCTCGTAGGCCATGGTCATGCCGCCCACGCCGGCGCCGAGAATGACGATGTGTGCCATGTTGTACATCTCTCCTGATTATTGGGATGGGAACTGCATAGCAACCGCCATGCCATCTATTGATAGCCCATTTCTAGCCCTTTCCCAGCCCACCGCCAGCTTGACATGACACTAACGTCATGTCAGTTTTGCAGGACGTCATGACAGGAACGACTCCTATGGGCCTCGACATCAAGAGCCTTATCGACACCCATGAACAACCCTTCGTGGTGATCGACAGCCAGTACCGCATCGTCGCCGCCAACCAGCGTTACTGCGACAGCCACGGCGTCTCGCCGGACGTGATCGTCGGCCAGCACTGCCACAAGGTGTCGCACCATTCCGACCGCCCCTGCCACGAGAACGGCGAGGACTGCCCGCACCGCGCGCTGTTCGGCCACGGCGAGGCCGTCGAGGTCATCCACACCCATTTCCATGCCGACGACCAGCCCGAGCGCATCCGCATCCGCGGCCACCTGCTGCGCGGTGCCGACGGGGCGGTCTATCTGGGCGAGCAGATGTTCCCGCTGGAAACCGAGCCCGGCAGCCTGTGCGACACCCTGCAGATGGTGGGCCGCTCGCCCGCCTTTCTCGAATGCGTCGACCACCTCGCGCGCGTCGCCGAGAGCGAGGCCTCCATCCTGCTGTACGGCGAATCCGGCGTCGGCAAGGAACTCGCGGCGCGCTTCATCCACGCGCGCTCCAGCCGTGCCGGCGCCGCCTTCATCGTGATCAACTGCGCGGCGGTGCCGGAAAGCCTGTTCGAAAGCGAACTGTTCGGCCACGAACGCGGCGCCTTCTCCGGCAGCGGCGGCATGAAGAAAGGCCTGTTCGAACTCGCCGACAGCGGCACCCTCTTCCTCGACGAGATCGGCGAAATCCCCCTGACCATGCAGGCCAAGCTGCTGCGCGTGCTGGAAACCGGCGAATTCC
The DNA here is from genome assembly GCA_044227195.1 of Thiobacillus sp. Taxonomy (GTDB): domain Bacteria; phylum Pseudomonadota; class Gammaproteobacteria; order Burkholderiales; family Thiobacillaceae; genus Thiobacillus. The sequence goes on along the minus strand of JBGAFQ010000049.1, from coordinate 10,677 downwards.
GCCGCGTCGGCGGCACCCAGACGCTCACCGCCGACGTGCGCGTCGTCTCCGCCACCAACCGCAAGTTGCTCGACGAAATCGACGCCAAGCGTTTCCGGCTCGACCTGTATTACCGCCTGGCCGGCATCGACGTCACCCTGCCGCCGCTGCGCGAGCGTGCGACCGACCTGCCGGAACTGGCGAACTTCCTGCTGAAGCGACTCACCGGCGGCCAGTGCACCTGCCGCCTCGCCCCCGATGCGCTGGCCGCCCTGCAGGCCTACGATTTCCCCGGCAACGTGCGCGAACTGCGCAACCTGCTGCAGCACGCCGCGCTCAGTTGCCGCGACGGCCTCATCCGCGCCGCCGACCTGCGGCTGCCGCCGCGCGTCGCGCAGGCGCACGCCGAGCCTGCGCCCGCGTCGCTGCGCGACGTGGAGCGCGCCCACCTGCAGCAACTGCTCGACGCGCACGACGGCCACCGCGCACGCGTCGCCGCCGCGCTCGGCGTCACCGAACGCACGCTCTACCGCAAGCTCAAGGCCCACGGACTGGGGCGCGACTGAAGCGGCTGTGGCGCATCCGCCACAGCGCCGCACGCCGCACCGTGCGCGCGTTGACAGCGCGCCGACGCCCCGGCCAGAATGCGGCCATGGCTCACCTTTCTTCCCTGCCCGTCGTCATTCGCCGACTGCCGCTGTGCACGTGGCTGCGCATGCGCACGTCCGGGCCCGAGGAAAGCTGATCCCCCAGTAAGCACCCCATTTCCCCGAAAAGGCCGCGGACCCCGCAAAGGTTCGCGGCCTTTTTGTTTTTGTCGTTCGTACAGGAGTCGCCCATGAACATCGAAAGCTGCCATTCGCTGGAACAGGTCCGCGATGAAATCGATCGCATCGACCGGCAAATGCTCGTGCTGCTGGCCGCGCGCGGCGATTGCGTAAGGCAGGCCGCACGCTTCAAACGCAGCGCCGCAGAAATTCCTGCCCCGCAGCGCGTCGAGGCCGTGATCGCCGGCGTCGTCGCCCACGCCCGCACGCTCGGTGCCGACCCCGCGGTGGCCGAAGCCACCTGGCGCGCCATGATCGCCGCTTTCATCCGGAGCGAACTGGCCACGCACGCCGCCTTGCATCCGCCCACCACCTGACCGCAGGAGAACCCCCATGTCCGTTCCCGCCGCCTACCTCGGCGTCATCCTCATCTGGGCCACCACGCCGCTCGCCATCCAGTGGAGCGCCCAGGACACCAGCTTCGCCTTCGCCGTCGCCGCGCGCATGGTCATCGGCTTCGCCGTCGCCGCGCTCGCGCTCGCCGTGTGGCGCATCGGCCTGCCGCTGCACCGCCGCGCCCGCGCCAGCTACCTCGCCGGCGGCCTCGGCATGTTCGGCGCCATGACGCTCACCTACTGGGGTGCGCAGTACATCCACTCCGGTCTCGTCTCGGTGCTGTTCGGCCTGTCGCCGCTCGTCACCGGCGTGATGGCGCTGCTGTGGCTGGAAGAGGAAGCGCTGACCCGCGCCAAGCTCGCCGGCATGCTGCTGGGGCTGGCCGGCCTCGCGGTCATCTTCGGCGACAGCCACGAAATGGGCGGTGCCCATGCGGTGGCCGGCGTGGGCGCGCTGCTCGCCGCGGTGACGCTGTATTCGGCCAGCCTGGTGTGGGTGAAGCGCATCGGCGACGACAGCCCGCCGCTGGCCACCACCGCCGGTACCCTCGTCGTGGCGCTGCCGCTGTTCGCCCTGGTGTGGCTGGGCACCGACGGCCGCCTGCCCCATGCCGTGCCGCCGCGCGCCGGCGCCGCCATCGTCTACCTCGGCGTGTTCGGTTCGGTGGTGGGCTTTGCGCTCTACTACTACGTGATCAAGCACCTGGAAGCCGGCAAGGTCGCGCTCATCACCCTGGTCACGCCCGTGCTCGCCCTGCTGCTGGGCAGCGCGCTCAACGGCGAACACGTCGGCGTGCGCGTATGGTCCGGCACCCTGCTCATCGGCCTGGGCCTCTCGGTGCACCAGTGGCGCGCGCTGTCCGGCCTGGCGGCCGCGCGCGTGCGCTGAGGAGACGCCCATGCTCTGGGACACCCAACGCTACCTCGGCCGCCACGGCTTCATCATCGAACGCGGGCAGGCGCTCGTCGGCCTGCTGGCCCCGCAGGCCGGCGAACGCATCCTCGACCTCGGCTGCGGCACCGGCGACGTCGCCGCCACCATCGCCGAACGTGGCGCGCAGGTCGTCGGCGTCGACGCCTCGGCCGCCATGATCGACAGCGCGCGCACGCGTTTTCCGGCGCTGGATTTCCGCGTCGCCGACGCCGCCGCGCTGCCGTTCGAAGCGGCATTCGACGCCGTCTACTCGCACGCCGTGCTGCACTGGGTGCCGCGCGCGGACGAGGCGGCACGCGGCATCGCCCGCGCGCTCAAGCCCGGCGGACGCCTCGTCGCCGAATTCGGCGGCCACCGCAACTGCGCAGCGCTTGAAACCGCCTTCGCCGCCGCGTTGCGCCGCATCGCCCGGCGCGACTACCGCAGCCCGTGGTTCTTTCCGCGCCTGTCCGGCTACGCCGCGCGGCTGGAACTGCACGGCCTCGTCGTGCGCGCCGCCTGGCATTTCGAGCTGCCCACGCCGCTCAAGGGTGAAGATGGCCTGCGGCAGTGGCTGCTGCAGTTTCTGCCGCACCACCTCGACGGCCTGGACGCGCCAACGTGCGAAGCCGTGCTCGGCGAAACGGAAACCGCGCTCCGGCCGGCGCTCTGGCGCGACGGCGCGTGGCAGGCGGACTACCGGCGGCTGCGCATCGTGGCCGAGCGCCCCGGCTGAGCATCGGGCTCAGCCGGGAATATCCGGCTCCACCAGCGCGGCGAGCTGCGCCAGCGATTCCTGCCAGCCGAGATAGCACATCTCCAGCGGAATCGCCTCGGGGATGCCCGCCTGCTCGATCGACAGCGCCGTGCCGCAGGACACCGGCTCCAGCGTCACCGTGACCTCGATCATCCCGGGCAGATTCGGATCGTCGAAGCGGTCGGTGTAGCGGATCAGGCGGTGCGGCACCAGCTCCAGATATTCGCCGCCGAAGGCATGTTCGCTGCCGCTGGAAAAATTGCGGAAGGCCATGCGGAACGACCCGCCGACCGTGGCATCCAGGTGATGCACGGTGCAGGTGAAGCCATACGGCGGCAGCCACCTGACCAGCGCCGCGGCCTCGGTGAAGGCGCGGTAGAGTTTGTCGGGCGTGGTACGGATGACGCGATGCAGACGAACGGTACGGTCGGACATGTCAGGCTCCTGATCGAAGGGGGTAGCTGCGACAGTGCAGGCCCTGACTGTACGACGGATGGGGGTGGGGGAGTTCGACAGTGTTGAGATTGACTGTGGCTGTTTGTCGGCCATTGCTGCCGGTCAGGCTGACCGCTCCATGTGTACGGTATTCGCCACTTACCGGCAAAAGCACCATTCAACGTCTGGCATCAGCGGCGAGCGTAGCGAGTCCGCTGCATGTCGGGGTTAGGCCGCATTGTGATGTCTGATGAGTGGTGCCGGCATTCACGGATAGTAGGGGTCGGGTTGTAGGCGTTGCGAGAGCCACCAGATGTTGCCGTGGGGGTCCTTGACCCCACCCTGTCGGTCGCCGTAGGGCATGTTGCTGACGGCGAGGATGGTGGTCGCTCCGGCGCTGATGGCCTGCTCCATGGCATGATCAGCGTTGGACACGTATAGGTAGTACGACGCAAACATGGCCGGAAACTGCTCGGAAGCCTCACTGACCATGACGGTTGACGTGCCGAGCCGTACTTGAGCATTCGCCACTCGACTCTCGGACACGTTGCGGCCGAGTTCGACGCCACCGAACGCCTCGGTGAGAAAGGTGATGAAGGCGGGAGCGTCGGAGACGAAGAAATAGGGAGTCACCGTGTTGAAACCGGGAGGGATAATCATGCGAGGCTCCATGTTGATGCGGCCTACGTTAACCTGAGGGGCGCGGGGCCGGCTTGCCGCCGTGGCGTCCCTCTCGAAGCGATTGTTGGGTGGGCGCTGTTCACTTACGGGCGGTGCGGTTCACGATGACAACAGGGCATCCAACGTCACTACGGAGACCACTTTGCCTGCGGCATGTGCCAGCGAGGCGTTCCTTGTCACAAATGCGTCTGCTTGGAGTTTGGTCAAGGCAACGTACTCAGCATCGAAGGTGTCTTGCCAACCTAGCTCAACAGCAACCCGCCAGGCAACCTGTTGCAGCACGCGGTCACCCAGAAGGCGAATTCGAAGCCCTCGCAGGTAGTCCAGGCGACGGTCAGCCTCCTTTCGGCTCAGATCGCCACGCTGCACTTCGGCAAAAAGTTGAGCCAGAACCTGTGACCTCAGAAGAGTTGGAGCCAGCAACTGGTGATGCGCGGGAATCTCAGCTTCACGTTCGGCCAAAGTCAATGCAATTTCCGGGTCAATCACGTATCGAGTCATGCCCACTCCATATACGAAGGGTTAGGCGCCGCTCCTGCTTGCGATGTGCTTGACGTAGGTAATGTTCGCGTGCCCTTTGGGCTGGCCGCGAATCAAGGCGTGTTGCTCGTAGCCAAGCCGCTCATAGAAGCCCGGCGCCTGGAATGTGTGAGTTGAGAGTACGACTTGCTCGCAACCCCTTTTCTCGGCTTCAGTCTCGGCGATCCGGAGGAGTTCCTTGCCCAGGCCGCGGCCACGCTGGGACTCGTGCACCCACAAGTGAGCAATGACGCAGCACCCGCCCCACGTGTGGCCATTGAGTGCTGCGATCACTTGGCCTGATTCGTCTCGTAGTAGGGCCCCAAGGAGTTTCCCGTCGCGGTAGCCCGTCGCTTCGGCATTGAACTCGTAGATCCGCTCTACGAGAAGCGCATCGAGTTCAAGGCATGCCGCCTCATCGCAAAGCTCGACAGGGTGTGTGCTCATGGCGCCCAAGGTTTTCGAGTTGAGCGACACCCCGAAGGGGCGAAAGCCGTGAGCGAAGCGAGCGGTGTTCGCTCTGATGATGGGATGGGCTCCCGCGTCATTTTGTCGCCATAGTTGGCGTCACTGGTCTTCATGGGGGTGGGGATCAGATGTCTTCAACGAAAGGAGTCCAACATGAAGTCTACTACCGTAGCCGTTGACCTTGCCAAGTCCGTTTTCCAGCTGGCTGTGGCCGATGCATCGTGGAAAGTCGTCGAAACCCACCGCCTGACCCGCAGCCAGTTCGAGCGCTGGTTCCACAACCGCGACGTCTCCCTCGTTGTCATGGAAGCCTGCGGCTCCACCCATCACTGGGCGCGCCATCTATCCGGCCTCGGCATCGAAGTGAAGCTGCTGCCCGCCAAGTATGTGCGTGCCTATGTGAAGCGCAACAAGACCGATGCCGCCACCGCCCTGGTCGCAGCCACCTCGGACGAAGCCGGCCACTACCGCGACGCCCGCCACTTCGCCAGCTGGTTCGGCCTCACGCCGAAGGAACATTCCTCCGGGAGCAAGCGCCACCTGGGCCGCATCTCCAAGCTGGGAGACCGCTATTTGCGGATGCTCACGCACGGCGCCCATGCTGTGCTCAGGTCAGCCGTCATGGCCAGACAGGCCGGGCGTCAGGTCGACGGCCTGAAGGACTGGGCGCTCAGGGTGCAGGGCCGGACCAACCACAACAAGGCCGCCTGCGCGCTGGCCAACAAGCTGGCGCGCATCTGCTATGCCGTGCTCAAGCACCATGAGCCTTACGGAAGCCAGACCCGGCGCGAGGAGAACAGGAAGATGAACCACACGGCGTACGCCGTAGCGGATTGAAGCGAATTTTGAGTTTGAAGACCCCCCAGCGTTTGCGAAGAGGCTGATCGCCCATCATGGCTCAAACGATTGCCTCATCACGGACTGACGCCGGTAACCCCGCCGGCACCCAGGCTGCCGCTTGTAGCGATTGGCGCACCGTGAGCAGATTCCATGTCGGCACGGGTCAAAGAGAACCCACTCAGGATGCCGGATATACGACTGCACGCAATTCCGTACGCCAGAAAAATCGATCAACGCTTGACCTTGGGGGGAGTCCATATAAGGGGTTAGGCCGCATTCTTGACCATAGCAACACGGTTACGAAGTCCGAGACTGCGTTCGTGCTCCAGGGTCGTGGCAAGGTAGGGAAATGGCGCAAAATCTTCCAAGACACGAAAGCCGTGCTTTGTGTAGAAGGGCGCGTTCCACTGCAGGTGGCTGAACGTTGTGAGCGTGACAAACGAGAGGCCAAAGTCATGTGCGGCAACGCAGGCATGCGCGAGCAGTTTGGCTCCGATGCCCTTGCGGCCAAATCTCGGGTGAACGTCCATCTCACGGATATGCAGGCAGGACGGACTTGGTCTCTCACAAAGGACGAAGCCCACCGGCCGCGATGGCGATACTTCTGCGACCCACAAGAGCGACGCAGATATACCGGCCGCAACGTGTGCCTCGGGCAATGGTTGAGCCAGTGGGGCGGGCAGATCCAGCGGTGAGAACAAGCGCGCCGTTTCAAGCTCGATGGACTCGAGTGCGGGAATGTCGTTCAGATCACCAAGACGGATGCGAATCAATGGTATGCGGCCTAACGAAGCTGTGCAAAAACCCCATCAGCAGAGATTGCCTGCCGATGCGGGTGAGTAAAGGGGGATTTCACGGCTGCGTTCCTCCCGATTGTTGTTGATCCCGTTGTCGATGGCCCCGCGTCTTTTGCTGGCGTTTCTTATGGGGCCGGGCAGCGCCGATTCCGGCCTGCGCATGTCCCTCAATTAGACCCAATACCGGCCTGCTACTGAACCTAAACCGGTCAACCGATGGTGAGTGGGTGACCGGCAAGGCCCAGGCCAGAACCGGTCACTCACATCCGGACCAGCCGGCACTTTACCTGTTGAGAACCTCCAGGATTGCCCCGGGTTCTACGCGTTGCCGATAGTCACCGCCCTCGGAGCCGGCAAACAGGATTTTGCCGTTGCTGGCAATCACGTAGGTCGCCGGCACAGGCAACTCCGCCGAGTCGTCTTCGTAGAAACGGAAGAAGTCATAGCCCAACTCGGCCATCGCCTGGACAGAACTTTGCGGATTGACGATAACGCTGGTGTACTGTCTCGCCACCTTGTTGCCGATATCGCTGAGCACCTCGAATTCAAGCATGTTGGCCGTGACCATGTCCGAGGAGCTGTCGGGCTTCATCGGTGACACGGCCACGAGCTGGGCGCCTGCTTCGGCAAGCAGGGGAAGGATTTGCTGATAGCTTCTCAGCTCCAGATTGCAGTACGGACACCAGACACCGCGATAGAACGTCAACACCACCGCGCCGTGTCGAAGCATTTCGCGCAATTGCACGGTCTGCCCCTTCGCGTTGAGCAACGCGAAATCCGGCGCCATGTCGCCGACCTTGAGCGGTAGCGCAGCGGGGTATTCCTCGCCCAGACGCGTCGCGTCCCGGTCGAAAAGCGCAAGCTTGTCGGCGGGCAGCATCTGGCCCAGTTGTTGTCTCAGGCCCTGCAGTTCCTCTCGGTAGGATGGAATTACGCTGGACTCGGTCATGGCAAATCTCCTGTATCGGGTGAATTGGAGCGTTGCAAGATAGAGCCGGCATCCTTCGCAATAAATATGTACCATGGCAAATGACTATTGCGTAAATTGCAAAATATGGACATTGAGACGCTCGAACTGTTCGTGGAGCTGATGCGCACGCGCAGCTTCACGGAGATTGCACGAGCACGGGACATCGCACCCTCCACCGTTTCGCGTGCCCTTGCCGACCTGGAAAAGCAGCTTGGTATTCGTTTGTTCCAGCGCAGTACGCGCAAGCTGGCACCCACCGAAATGGGCCTTGCGTACTTCGAGCGAATTGCGCCCTTGCTTGCCGAGTTGCAGTCCGCAAACCAGTTGGCACTCGATCTCAACACCGAGCCCAAAGGCGTGTTACGGGTTACTGCGGGAGTGGTCTATGGCGAGATGTACATCGCGCCGATGCTGCCGGATCTGGCCGAACGCTACCCCTCTTTGACTGTCGAGTTGATTCTGACGGATGCCAACCTGGACCTCATTGAGGAACGAATCGATGTTGCCGTCCGGGTCGGAACGCTGCGCGATTCAAGCTATGTGGCGCGGCGCTTAACCACCATGTCCTTCTTTCTGTGTGCTGCACGGAAATATCTCGACACGCACGGCGCGCCCACACTGCCTCAGGAGGTGGCGTCCCACAACTGCATTCTGTTTCCGCGAGCTGGTTTCTCGACGTCCAAATGGTTGTTTCGCAATGAAGGTGGCGACCTCATCGAGGTGCCGGTGAGCGGGAATTGCCTGATCACCCATTCACGAGCGGTCAAACACTGTGCGCTGGAAGGAATGGGATTGACGCTGTTGCCCGACTGGCTGGTCGGCGCCGAAGTCGAAACCGGTTCCCTGATCCGGCTGTTCGAAAACTACCAGGTCACACCAACCGATTTTCAGGGAGGTGTCTGGCTGGTTACACCTTCACGGGAATACGTGCCGCTCAAGACGCGAGTGTTCACAGAATACCTGTTGGAGAAATATCAGGCGAGTTAAGGTGTATTGGTTGACCGGCCGCTTCGGCCGAACTGCTGAAACCCATGCACAGCATGCGCGGGCGAATCCCAATCGCACGGGCATGGACTCCATGCCCGCATCATCGACGCAATGTCGCCAGCGCAGATGGATATCCCCCGCTATTTCAATTCCTCGACATTGCCCGAACCCAGTAGCCGGTAGGGGCCGGTAAATCGAAGCTTCAGCACTTCATTGTCCGCAATCACGACTTCCTTGTCGAAGGGCTTGCCGAACGTGACCTTATTGCTTTCCGCCGGATCGGCCGCAGTGGCGTAAAAGCTCAGCGCGTGCCTGCCTGCATTCAGCCGGATGGTGACGTCGCTCTGCTTGGAGACGACCAGCGGCGCGCGGTCGTCGATCCGGATGGCGTAGCGCTCGACGGCCAGCTGGTAGGAAGGCTGCCGGGTCTGGACCAGCAAGGTGCCGGCGCCGGCGCCGGGGGTCGAGACATCGAAACTGAATGTCTCCACGCTCGGCGGCGCCACCTGGTTGGCTGCCTGCTCGCCCACCATGGTGGCGACGCATCCGCTCAGGGCCGCCAGCATCAATCCGCCGGCCAGCATGTACGCAGTGTTCTTCGTTTGCATCGTTCTTCCTTCACAAAAGGGTTTACGGTTGTTGCAGCGTTCAGCCTACTTGCCCGCCACGGCGCGCCGGCTGGAGACGCGCGCCGCTCTTCATATCCGTCTTCAGAATGGAATCGCCAGCTTCAGCATTGCGCCGTGTTCCTCCGAATGCGTGGAGAACTGCCCGGTGTAGCCGACGCGTAACGTCCAGCCGCTGGTGCGCAGCACGTCGAGCCCCAGGCTCAGGTCGCCGTAGGTCCTGTCCATCCGGCTTTCGACGGTGAACGGCGCGGTCCCCACCGGCGCGCCCTGCAGCGAGGCGGTGACCGTGGTGCCGGTGCCGGAGGCGTAGTGGGTCATGCCGACACGGCCGTAGGGGCGCAGCAGGGTGCCGTCGGCCAGGGCGAGTTCGCGGCCGAACTCCACGCCGGGCTGCAGGCTCAGCAGGGTATCGCTGCCGCTTTTCGCGCTGAGGTTCGCGCCGCCTGCACCCGTTTCGTCGAATGCGCCGTGGTAGGCGTAGGTGAGGCCGACGTCGAGCAGCGGCCGCACGTACCAGACCTTGTCCTGCTCGTAGTCGCGCGACCAGCGCACATGCGCGGAGGCGAGGCCGACGTGCTGGTCGCTGCTGGCGACGGCGAGACCGACGTTGCGGTCGGTGTCGTAGCTGCCGTAGGCGAGGTCGAGCGATGCGGTGAAGGCGTCGGCGCCGACGTTGCGTTTGGCGATGGCGCCCACGGCGAACAGCTTGCCTTCGCTGCGTGCGTTGCTGGCGACCTTGAGCGTGCTGGTGTCGACCGAGAAGCCGAGGCCCGCACTCCAGTCCGGAGCGACGTGTTTCTGCGCGCCGGCCGCGAGGGTGGTGGTGCGGCTGTCGAAGCCGAGGTTGGAACCGGTGTGATCCTGGTCGAGCCGGCTGTCGCTCAGGCGCACCCAGCTGCATTCGCCTTCGCTGACGAAGCGGAATTCGCCTTCGCGCACGCGGCAGCTGTGCAGCGCGTCGGAGAAGCGCATGTCCGCGTGCACGGCGGTGGTGGCCGTGGCGACGAGCGGCGCCGGGCTGAGCTGGTCGTAGGCCGTGCCGAGCGATGCCACGTCGGGCATGTTGACGAGCTGTTCGGCGTACGGCGCGAACGCGGCCGTGCCCCCGGCCTGCTGGATGGCGTTGACGTAGGCCGCCATGCGCGCCTGGTTGGCGTTGAGCCCGCCCGGCGCGTAGTCGATGGTGTAAGCCAGCGCCATCGTGTTGGGGGTGGGCGACACCAGCGTGAACGCGGCGATGGCCGACTGAGGGGCGACAAGCGCGAGGCCCGCATTGCCGACGCTGCCGGTGCCGCTGAACACGCCGGCCTGCCGGCTGCCGGGCCGGGCCCAGCCGCCGTTGACGAAGCCGAGCTGCAGCGTGCCGTCGAGACTGGCGCTTCCGGCAAGGTCGAGCCGGTCCGAGACGTCGTTGCGCAGGTCGAGGTCGGCGACGAAGCGGCCGCCCGCCTGCTGCACGTAGTTGCCGGTGAAGGCGGTGGTCTGCACCGTGCCGCGCCCGCCGGGCGACAGCGTGCCGGCATTGGTCAGCGCGTTGCCG
>JBGAFQ010000048.1:0-19805 GCA_044227195.1 Thiobacillus sp. | reverse complement strand
GACGTGATCCGCGCCCTCAAGGACTCGGGGCAATGCAATGCGAACGCCGGCTGCCGCAATCTCACCGTCGTCCCCGTGCAGAGCCTGCTGAAGGCGGTAGACGCGAGGGAGCAGCACTACTCCATCGAACTGGCCGAAGAGGTCATTCACGAATCCAAGCTGGAACTGGTCTGTGAAGACCATCAGGTGGACGAACTCGTGGGCATCATCGCGCGCACCGCCCGCACCGGTCAGGCCGATCCAGGGTGGATATTCGTGACCGACGTTGTCAGGGCAATCCCTGTCGGGGCAATGTAACGAGCAAACTGGTTTCAGGTCATGGCCTGTGCCCACGTCCTGAAGCTGGTAAACGAAATCGGATTTTTATCTCAGTCAACTATTGAAGGAGTAAATCATGGGATTCCTTGAACGCATGTTCGGCAATTTGATGCGGGGTGGATTCGGCGGCCACCACGGCGGCTACCGAGGCGGCCATCACGGCGGTTCCAGGCATGGGGGCTTTGGGGGTAATCCAGGCTATCCGCAAGACAGCAGCCCGGCAATCACCTGCCTCAAGTGCGGCAGCGCCAATGCGCGCGATGCGCGCTTCTGCCGGCAATGCGGCGCTTCCCTGGCGGCCGCCAACTGTTCCGGTTGCGGCGCGGAATTGACAGCGGGCGCGCAGTTTTGCGGCCAATGCGGCAAACCCCGGCAGTAACGCAGCACATATCCCGCTGTGATCGTTTGATTCTTGAGGAGCGGCAACATGGCCGAAAAACTTGAACTGGAGCTGTCCTTGGTCTTGCCGGAAATCCCCGATGAGCGCGACGCCTGCGTGGGGCGGCTGACCAATTTACTGCAAGCCGAGGGCCTGGAAAAAGTACACCTGGTTCACGAAGACGGCGGCGCTCGCCTGTGCCTGCACTACGACCCGCAGCGTTTCAGCGTGAGCCGGGTGCGCGAACTGGCGCAGGCGGCCGGGGCGAAAATCGGCAACCGCTTCCGTCATGAGAGCCTGCGCATCGACGGCATGGACTGCCCCACCTGCGCCGTCGTGATCGAGCATGCCCTGCAACGCACGGACGGCGTGCTGGAGGCCTCGGTGAGCTACGCCGCCGAGCGTTTGCGCCTGGAGTATGACGGCGAAAAAATCAAGCGCCCGGCGATCGTCCAGCGCATCCAGGCGCTCGGTTATGCCGTGCTGGAAGAAGGCCGCGAGGCCGGCTGGTTCGCGGAGCATCGCGAGCTTATTTTCAGCGGCGTCGCCGGCCTGCTGTTGCTGGCCGGCTGGCTCGCGGGCCTCGCCGGCGCGCCGCACACGCTCTCGCTCGGACTGTTGCTGGGCGCCTACGCGGCGGGCGGTTTCTACACCCTGCGCGACGCCTGGCAGAGTGTGAAGAGCCGCAGCTTCGATATCGACACCTTGATGATCGTCGCGGCGGCCGGGGCGGCGGCTCTCGGCGCCTGGGAGGAAGGCGCGCTGCTGCTGTTCCTGTTCAGCCTGGGTCATGCGCTGGAACACATGGCCATGGACCGGGCCCGCAAGGCCATCGAAGCGCTGGCGGAACTGGCGCCCAAGACCGCGCTGGTGCAACGGGACGGCGCGGAGGTCGAAGTGCGGGTGGAAGATCTGCTGCGCGGCGACCGGGTGGTCGTGAAGCCCGGCAGCCGCATTCCCGCCGACGGCCAGGTGGCCTTCGGCAATTCGGCGGTGGACCAGGCTCCGGTCACCGGCGAATCCATGCCGGTGGACAAGCAGCCGGGCGACAAGGTGTTCGCCGGCACGGTCAACGGCGAAGGCGCGCTTATCGTCGAGGTCACCAAACTGGCGCGGGAGAGCACGCTTTCACGCATGGTGGAGATGGTGGCCGAGGCGCAGACGCAGAAATCGCCCACCCAGCGTTTCACCGACCGCTTCGAGCGGGTCTTCGTGCCCGTGGTGCTGCTGGGCGCCGCGCTGCTCATCGTGCTGCCGCCGCTGTTCGGCTTCCCCTTCGCCGAATCCTTCTACCGCGCCATGGCGGTGCTGGTGGCGGCGTCCCCCTGCGCGCTCGCCATCGCGACGCCGTCGGCGGTGCTGTCCGGCATCGCGCGCGCCGCGCGCGGCGGCGTGCTGATCAAGGGCGGCGCGCATCTGGAAAATCTCGGCGTGCTCACCGCGATAGCTTTCGACAAGACCGGCACCCTGACCGTCGGCAAGCCTGAAGTGACCGACGTGGTTGCCGTCAGCGGAGACGAGGCACGGCTGCTGACCTTGGCCGCCGCCGTGGAAAGCCGCAGCGCCCACCCGCTGGCACAGGCGGTGGTGATGGAGGCGAAGCGGCGCGGGTTGAGCTGGAGCGAGGCCGGCGAAGTCGAAGCCGTGACCGGAAAAGGATTGCGCGCCGAATTCGATGGACAAAAAATCGCCATCGGCAACGCCAGGCTGTTCGACGGCGAAGCCGTCCCCGAGGCGATTCAACGGCACACGGAACGCCTCCAGAACGAAGGCAAGACCCTCATGCTGATCCAGGCGAACGGGCAGTTCCTCGGCGTACTGGCTCTGGCAGACACCCCGCGCGAGGGCGTGAAGCAGGTTCTGGAAGGGCTACGCCGGATCGGCATCCGCAAAACCATCATGCTCACCGGCGACAACGAGCGCGTGGGCCGCAACATCGCCGACGCGATCGGTCTGGACGAGGTGCAGGCGGGCCTGTTGCCGGAAGACAAGGTCAAGGCCATGGAAGCGCTCGGAGAGCGCTACGGGCAGGTAGCCATGGTAGGCGACGGGGTCAACGACGCCCCCGCCATGGCGCGCGCCACCGTGGGCATCGCCATGGGCGGCGCGGGAACGGACGTGGCGCTGGAAACCGCGGACGTGGCGCTGATGGCCGACGATTTGAGCAAGCTGCCCTTCGCCGTGGCCCTGAGCCGTGCATCGCGGCGCATTATCTGGCAGAACCTGTTCGTCTCGCTGGGCGTGGTGGTGCTGCTTATCCCCGCCACCCTGTTCGGCTGGGCGGGGATCGGGCTGGCGGTGCTGATACACGAGGGGTCGACCGTGGTGGTGGTGATCAACGCGTTACGTCTGTTGGGCTATCGGGCGAACGGGAAAGATCCTCGGCATCCCGGAGATGCACTATCAGAAAAATTTGACACCCAAGAACAACTTGACAATAAAATGCCATCGTCTTCTCAACGAATGTACTAAAAACAAAGAAGCGTGGAATTGGGACTCCTGCCGCGAAAGCTTCTCTCCATACTGACCATTCTGATGCTGCTGACAAGCAGTATTGGGGGCGCGCTCATCCAGTATGAAGACCCTGATACTTGGCCGGGGGTTGTTTTACATTCGCCAGAGGTCACAACTCCAATCTCAATTGTGGTAACGCACGACGATGGCAACCGAACCCGGCTCTGCAATCATGGCTGCCATGTTGCAAACGACCTATTGGCGCACCTGAATTCCTTTTCGGCTCTATCGGCCATCGTCTCCTTTTCAATCCGCATATCCGGTTTTCTGGTCACCCCCGCGTCGCCCATGCTGGGCGAAACCCTGTTCAGACCACCCCGCTGATTTCTCCCGTACCCTTCCCTCATCGCACCACCTGGGGGAGACAAATGCATACAAAGGCTCATGGCAGCATGCCGCGTGCCGATAACTAAAATATGCCCATAAAAATTTGCGGGGGAGAAAACTCATGCCGATCTGCCATACGGTCAAGCCGTCAGTCCGCGTGCTGGCCGTTGCCTTGGTACTTTGCGCCGCGCCACTGAACACCTATGCAGAATCCCGGTCCGAGTGGCTGTTCTTTCCCGCCGTCACCGCGGTTCACCGGACGGGATTGCCGCAGGGGGACGAGCTAGAGCGCAATCACATCGAACCCGTGCTGGATGTGCTCGGCACCGGCGGCCTCAGTTCCATGACCTGGCTCGCCGAGATATTCGTTTCCGAACACGAGCAAGAACTGGCCCGCCTGAACGTGGGGTGGCGACTCAATCCCCAAAATACCCTGTCGATCGGAAAATTCCATAATCTGCAAGGTTACTGGAACACCCAGTTCAACCATGGCGCCTACCTGCAAACGGCCATCGACAAACCCGGCGTAGTGGACGATTCCGCCCCGCTGCCGCTGCACTATGTGGGCGCGCAGATGGAAGGCAAGCTCGTCCAATGGGGAGAGGGCCTGCTCAACTATTCCCTCGGCATCGGCAAGGGGGCGGTCATGAAAAACGGGCTGGTATCCCCCGACATCGTGGGGGCCGGCAAGCTCGGCGATCTCTCGCTGGGTCTTCGCCTGTCCTACACGCCGGACGAGACATCGCCCACCCAGGCCGGCGTCTTCTTCGCGCGCAACAAGATACCCGTAGAGAACAGCAATTGGACCGGCATCACACAGGACGTCGGAGGGTTATTCGCCAATTGGGAATCCGATCCGTTCCGCGTCATTGCTGAACTGTACGTCTTTTCCAACAAGTTGGAGGGCAGCGGCGCAATGGCTTCCGGCAACTTCCTGTACGGCTATGTGCAGGGCGAATACCGATTTTCGCCACGCAGCACCGCCCTAATACGGATGGAGGAAACCGGCGGCACGAATAACGATCCCTTGCTTGCACTGATACCAGACTTCGAGCTGAACAAGCAGTTGATCGGCCTGCGCTATGACGTGACCTGGAACCAGGCAGTAAAAATCGAAGCCAGCCATGTGGAAAGGCTGGATACCAGCTACCGCCAGGTGCAGATTCAGTGGAGTGCAGTATTCCCATGACAAGAAGAAGATTCATCGCGGCGCTATTTTGCAGCTTGGCGACTACGTGGCTGCCCGGCGTAGGCGCCGTTTGGGCGAACGGCATGCGCAAGATGGTGCTGGTCGCCGCTCGCGGCTCGGACCTCGGCCGTTTGTCGCCGGGCGACACCCGCAAGCTGTTCCTGGGCGTGCCGGTTGCCGCTACGCCGTCCAATGACCCCATGCATCCTCTGCGTAACGCCAGCGATCCTGTGCTGGAGGAAGCGTTTTTGCAGAAGGTTGTTTTCATGTCGCGCGATGCTTACGAGCGCGCCCTGCTCATTCGGGCCATGCGCGGCGGCGGTAGCCGCCCGGCGCGCTTCGATTCGGAAACGGCGCTGGTCGACGCTCTGCTGGCCGACAAGTCCGCCGTGACCTATATGTGGGCCGACCGGGCCGCCGCGTGGCCCAATCTCAAGGTCGTGGCCGAGCTATGGCAGGAAAACTGATCACCCGTTTTTTGCGCAGCATGCCGGGCCGGATGATCACCGGCATGCTGCTGATGAATTTCGTGATCGGCGCCATCCTGATCGCGGGCGTCATGCATTTCGTCAAGCGCGACTACCAGGAGCAGTTCATCAACCATGTGCGCGGTCAGGCGCAAATCCTGTCCAACCTGGTGGGACAGGATACCCGGCAAGACCGGGTTGCCGCCCTGCTGGCCGACGTCCAGTTGTCCGGCGAAGTGACATACGCGCGCTTCGACCCGACAGGCGCCGCGGATCCTGCGTTCAGGGAAGACCTGTCCTTCGGCGAGCATGGCGACAACAACTACTGTCTGGCCGTACCGGTCACCGCCCAGAACGGCGAAACGCACGGCATCCTCCGCCTGTGTTACGACGAATCCTTCCTGGGCGAGAAAATTCGCAGTTTGTATCATTTCGGCTTCGCCATCGGATTTATCTACCTTTGGCTGCTGTTGCTGATGTCCGCTGCGCTGGCCATGCGCCTGACCCGGCCGCTCACCGAATTGCGGCACGCTTCCCGCGAAATCGCCGGCGGCGACATGCGCCGCACCCTGAGCATCGATACCAATCTCGATGAGGTCAGCGATCTGGCCAGGGACCTGGAGTTCATGCGAAGCGAGATCGTAAAACGCGGCGAGGAAGCGGCGGCGCATGAATCCCGCCACCGCGCGGTGCTGGAGAATCTGGCGGAGGGCGTGGTCATCATCAACCAGAATTGCCAGATCGAGGCCCTCAACGCCTCCGCGCAGCGCATGTTCGGCTACGACGCCAGCGAGGCGGCGGGCATGCCCTTCTATCATCTGGTGGAAGACGAGTCCGGCCTACGTGAATCCTGCGCCCGGCTCCTCGACGGCGACGTGCTTTCATTCGCTGCCCGCAGAAAGAATGGCGAATCTTTCCCCATGCTGTTGTCCGTCAGCGCCTTCCGGGATGGCGAGCAGCAGCTCATGGCCGCGGTGACGCAGGACATCAGCGAGCGCAAGACGTACGAGGAGCAGCTGACGCAGATGGCCTATTACGACATGCTCACCGGCCTGCCCAACCGCCGCCTGTTCATCGACCGGCTGACCCAGGCCGTGGCCCAGGCGCAGCGCCATCCGAAACTGCTGGCGCTGATGTTCCTCGACCTCGACCGTTTCAAGAACGTCAATGACACCCTTGGCCATGAAACCGGCGACGAATTGCTGCGCCTGGTCGCCGAACGCCTGCGCGGTGTGGTGCGCAGATGCGATACGGTAGCCCGGCTGGGCGGCGACGAATTCACCATCCTGCTCGACGATGTCGCCCATGTCCGCGATGCGGAAATGGTGGCCGACAAGATCATCGAACTGTTTGCCCAGCCGTTCCACCTCGGCGAACACGAGCTATTCTCCTCGGCCAGCATCGGCATCACGGTGTTTCCCCTCGACGCGGACGATACGGACACCCTGCTGAAGAACGCCGATGCCGCCATGTATAACGCCAAGCATCATGGGCGTGGCGTTTACCGGCTCTACGCGCCGGAAATGAACACCGCCCTGGCCGAGCGTGTCAGCATGGAAGGCGCATTGCGCAAGGCCATCAACCAGGAAAATCTGCGCCTGCATTACCAGCCGCAAATCCTGTTGCAATACCAGCCGCAAATCGGACAGATCAGCGGAGAAATCGTCGGCATGGAAGCGCTGGTGCGCTGGCAGCATCCCGAACTCGGGCTGATCATGCCCGACCGCTTCATTCCTTTGGCAGAGGACAGCGAGCTGATCGTCCCGCTCGGCGAATGGGTGCTCCGCCATGCCTGCGAACAAGCGCGTACCTGGCAGGATGCAGGGCTGCCGCCCATCAGGGTTGCGGTCAACCTCTCACCGCGCCAACTCCAGTACCCCCACCTGCTCAAGCAGGTCAGCCAGGCCCTGGAACGCAGCGGCCTGGATCCGTCCTGCCTGGAACTGGAAATTACCGAAAGCATGATTCTGGAGCATACCGACGCTGTGATCGGCACCTTGCGTGCCCTGCGGGAAATGGGCATCACCATCGCCATCGACGATTTCGGTACCGGCCATTCCTCCTTGTCCGCCCTGCAGCGTCTTCCGGTGGATGTGGTGAAGATCGACCGCTCGTTCGTGCGCGACGTCATCACCGATGCCAACGACGCATCCATCGTGGCGGCAGTGATCGACATGGGGCAGAAAATGGGCCTGAAGGTCATCGCCGAGGGCGTGGAAACGGAAGAACAGATGAAGCTCCTTCAATCCATGAAGTGCGATTTCATGCAGGGCTACTACTTCAGCAAGCCGCTGCCCTCCGCCGAATTCGAGACGCTGCTGACGCGCGAAATAGCTGCGCGCAGCCCCTTGCGGATGGAATAGATGGTGGACGCAATGAAACGCCGGCGGAATTCCCAATTGCCCGTATGGCTACTTGTCTGCGTCATGCTCGCCATGGTGGGTGCGCTGCTGGCCTGGGATGCCGATGCCCGTTACGAGGAATTCCGGCGCAAGCAGGAAAGCCTCATGCGCAGTTCGGTGAGCGGTACCGCTGGCGAGATCGGCACTTATCTGACCGAGCTGCGCCGCTCGGTACACCTGTTCGCCAATAGCGAAAAGGAGCTACTGGACAAGCTGCGTTCCCATCCGGAGGGCTTGATCCTGCACGATCAGTTGAACCAGCGTGTGCGGTTTAACTTTCCCGAGGCGTTCGCCTTCACCCTCGCCAACCGCAGCGGTAATCCGCTGCTGGAGGACTTTGATGGGCTGGTAGGCGAAGTCTGCCAGCGCGACATCAGGCAGTTCGCGGCCGACCGGGCACACAGCGAGGTCTACGTCCATCCCCATCCGGACGTTTACCACTTCGATGTCATGGTGGACTGGGAAAAGAGCGGCGTTGCCCAGGGCATATTCTTCGTCAGCTTCCCTGCCGATCTGCTGGCACGCGCTCTGCGCCACGGCCAGATTCCCGGCCATCGCCTGCTGCTGCTGCACAAAAAGATTCCCGGCCTGATCGAGATCACGGATATTGGTCCGCGCATCCTGCTCAAGCGAGATTTCAAACTCAGCGCCGAAGAAATGCGGCGCATCGGCTACAGCTTGCCGGTGGCCGGAACCGCCTGGAACCTGGTCGATCTGCCGGAGGCCGGCCTGTTCGAGAATGCGCGCCGCGGCATAATACGCGAGGCCTTGCTTGTCATGGCGCTCTTCCTCATGGCGACCGCCGTGATGATGGGGCTGTTGCACCTCTCCCGGAAAAAGAACCGGGAACTTGGCTATCTGTACCGCCACGACCCAGTCACCGGCCTGCCCAACCGCTATTTCCTGCTGGAGCACATGCAGACGCTCATCAACCGGGCAAAGCGGCGCCCGTTGACCTTTTCGCTGCTGTTCCTGGATATCGGGGACGCCAAGAGCCCCGACGGCGGTTTCTTCGACCGGCCCGATCTGGCGCAAGTCTTGCAAAGCGCCGCAGCCCGTATCCAGGCTGTGCTAGGCAAACACGACACGCTGGTGCGGCTCACCGGCAGCGAATTCGCCGTATTGTCCGAGGATGTCTCGGGCGAGCAGGCTAAGCGTCTGGCGGAAAACATTGAAGCTGCCCTGCGCCAGCCGCTGGAGGTCCCGGATGGCAGCGTGACTTGCATTCCCAGCGCGGGCTTCGCGGTCTACCCGATGCACGGCAAGGATTTCGAAGGGCTGGTCCAGGTAGCCAACCTCGCCATGCACGCGGCCAAGCGCAGATCGGCTGATGCGGCACCACGGGAAGCGCATGGTAATCGATCAATTTGAAATTACGCCCATCAAAGGAGAAAGATGAATGTCTGCACTTCGGATAGTTAGAACGGTCGCCGGTTCCTTTGTACTGCTGTCACTCGCACTGGGCATGCATGGCAGCCCAGTTTTCATGGACGAGAACTGGCTATGGCTCGCCGCTTTCACGGGTTTCAATCTGTTCCAGAGCGGCTTTACCAATATCTGTCCGCTGGAAATAGTGTTAAAGATCGCCGACATCAAATGAAGCAGGGGAAACTCGTTAGCCTCGGAGGACACGTAATTCACTGAGGAAAGCCAGGGGCATTGGCCGTTACGTTAAACCATTGATGACCAACCCACTCAGGAGAGCGTTTGGGCAACGCTAGGGCAAAACGGCCATGACCCGTTGAGAGGTGATTTACCCGAAAAACATAAAGCTCATTCAGGGTTCACCAGATAAAAAACTGGGTACCCCAGGCGGCAAGCGGAAAAGCTGCGGCCACCAATATTCCCAATGCGCCCGAGGCGCCGTTACGTTTCGCCAGACGCCATGCAAGATTCGCACTCCAGATGGCGGCGACCGCCAGCAGCGCTATGCGTGCGTCATTGGCCCAAGGCAGGATCACCCTTTCGCCAGCCAGTTGGGAGGTTGTAAGCTGGCTCAGGCCTACGAAAACACTGGTTCCGGCGAAGGGAATAAGAGTTTGGGACAGCCGCTGCCAAGGCAATCCCGTCAGCATGCCGGCCAGCTTGAGCCAGCCCCACACCCAGCCGCCGACGACGAGCGTTTCGGCGGCGATATAGGCGAGCAATAGCCCGCCATCCAGCCAGGTGAAGACGTCGTTCGCTTCCGGATAATAGGTGAACAGCCACCAGTGTCCTGCCTCGTTGAGCGGCCACCAGACCTCGTGATCTACCAGCCACCCTGCCGCAGCCTGTTTCGCGGCCACCAGCCAGGGAGAAGCGCTCCACTGGAAGGCCCCGAGCGCCACGCCCAGCATGCCGAAGACCAGCAGGCGCGCAGGCCAATCGTTCATTTCCCCAGCCTTGTTTTCGGGGGCGCCGGGATGGCCGAGTATTTCGGCATTGGGCGAACGCAGGGCGAGTTTCACCGCATTCCGTTCTCCGGCGCAGCGGCCGCACGCATGGCAGGCCGAGGCGCTTTCCATGCGCCGGATGTTGATCAACGGGGCGCAGTTGATAACGTGCTGGCGGCTGGTGCGATGGCCGGCAGGCGCCGCGTCCCAGGCCGTTTGATCGACCTTGAAGTGGACGGGCGCGATCTTTGCCAGCAGGCCGAACACGCCGGAAACGGGGCACAGGTGCTTGCACCAGACCCGTTTTTCGCGCCCCCAGATCAGCCCCACGGCAATGGCCCCGACGGTCGAACCGCCGAGGATGAGCAGGGCGGGCTTCGGGTATTCGTAAACGCTGGTCATTTGCCCGAACACGGTGGTCATGACGAAAGCCACGAACGGCCAGCCGCCCCACTTCATCCAGCGCGGAATGCCGCGCCCCAGGCCGAACCGGGAAACCCATTCGGTGAGCGCACCCTCCGGGCACAGCACCCCGCACCACATCCGACCCAGTGCCATGATGGACAATATGACGAAGGGCCACCAGATGCCCCAGAACATGAACTGGGCAAAGCGGGTGAGATTGTTCCA
Organism: Thiobacillus sp.; assembly: GCA_044227195.1. Taxonomy (GTDB): domain Bacteria; phylum Pseudomonadota; class Gammaproteobacteria; order Burkholderiales; family Thiobacillaceae; genus Thiobacillus. Next base: position 9,207 of record JBGAFQ010000048.1, on the reverse strand, counting down.
GATATGGGCCTGGTCGGGCGGCAAGGGCAGAAAAGCCGGCACGGCCACCAGCACAAGGTAGCCCAGCACCACGAACCATTGCGCTGCGACGATGGCGTTGCGGTAGCGTCGCATGGCGAGCCCCAGGCGGGCGAGCCAGCCTGTGTTCGAACCCGTAGCCATGATACGCCCTGTCGCTGTATTCATGCCTTGCGCCTCATCGGTTTCAATTTGAGTAGCACGCCAAGGGCAAGTGCCCAGTAGGCCGTGAGCAATGCGTAGGCCATGCCCGATGGCGCCGCCCGGTAACCGGTGAAGGCGGCCACGAGCCCGCCTGTCCGCGTGCTGTCGTCCAGCAGGAATGCCGTGTTCCACAGCGGGTCGGCCAGCGGCGGCAGGGCTTCCAGACCGACGAGTTTTTCCGTGCCGTCCACCAGCAGCGCCCCGCCCAGCAGCAGGAGCATCACTTCCGTGACGCGGAAAAAGGCGCGCCACGAAACAAACCGGCTGCCGCGGGAAAGCAGCCAATAGGCGGCCAGGGCGAGCAGGAAACCGGTCGCGCTACCCAGGGCAATGTCGGCATTCGCGCTGCCCTTGACCGCGCCGTAGAGGAACACCACCGTCTCCGCGCCTTCGCGGCCCACCGCCACTGCCGCCAGGACCGCAATGCCCAGCCAGTTGGCCCGATCGGCGGCGCTCGCCATCCCTGCTTCCAGTTCCTTTTTCAGACCGGCGCCGTGGCGGCGCATCCACCAGACCATCTGGAAAATCAGGCCACAAGCCGCCAGCGGCATGATGGCCTGAAACCATTCCAGCGCATTCGCCGACACCAACGACTGGATATCCATGATCGTCACGGCCAGGAACACCGCAAGCCCCAGGCCTGCCGCGATTCCACCCCAGAGCCAGGGGAAGCCGGCGCGAGCGTCGGGGCGGGCGCTGAGCCATCCGTGCAGAATGCCAATTACCAGCATTGCTTCGATGGTTTCCCGCCAGACGATGAAAAGCGCATTACCCATATGCCACTCCTTTTATTTCACAACGATGCGGGTGCGCCCGGTATTTGGGTGAAATTCGTCGAAGAACTCGTACTCGCCGGGCTTGAGCGGGGCGATCACCACGAAGGACTCCGCGCCAGGCGCGAGTACTTTCTCTTTCCGGAGCTGCAGGCTTTCGAACTCGATGGCGTCCCGCCCCTGGTTGCGCACCACGATCTTGAAACGCACGCCGGCTGGCACGTTCAGCGTGTCGGGGATGAGTCGCCCGTCCTTGGCCAGCACGGTATAGGTGGGCAAGTCGGCGGCGCCGGCTCCGACAGGCGCGAGCAGGCAGGCTGCCGCGACGAGGGCGAGGCCGGCGGCGGCATGGGCGCGCAAAAGCCGAGGCATGGTGTCGAGCATGACGTTTGCGGCTTTGTTTCTGTTCATATTGTCTCCTCGTCAGAAGGCCAGATTGGCCCGCACACCGAGAATCGTCACCGTCCGTGCGTCCGCGTTGCCAGCCGGATTGCGGATGTACTGGAAGTCGGGTGTCAGTTCGAATCGCTCATGGACATGAAAGCGGTAATACGTCTCCACGACCTGCTCCCAACCGGTGGCGACAAAGCCATAGTCGGGTATGCCATTGGCATCCGCATCCACGGTTGCGGATTGGGCACGGAAGTCCTTGCTGGTGCGATTGCTTCCTATGGCAAGGCCAATGGCGTCGGCTCCCCGGTCCCAATAGCTGCCATTGAATTCGGCGCCAAAACTGGCGGCACGATCGAAAGGCAGGCGGTCGCCGCTGCCCGTACCCAGGCGTCCGAACAGCGTGATGCCGTCGCCGAGTCGCTGGTCGAAATTGAATCCGATGCCGCGATGGGAAGCAGTCTCACCCGTGACGAAGGTCGGCGCCTGGCCGTTGCGCCAGAGATAAACCCGGTAGTTGCCTTCAAGTCCGGCAAAGAAGCGCCGGCTGGTTTCCGCCTGGAGAATCACGAACGGCGACTTGAAGGAATCGCTAAAATTGGCGCTGCGTCCCGCGCCGAATACGCCGAGGGACAGGCGGTAGGTCTCGGGTTTTGCGCCCCAGTTGAAGTAGGACACGCGCATGCCCGGCGAGAAGCCGAAACCGTCGGCGCCGATGTTGGCCGCCAGCGGGTTGTCCAGCAGTGCGTTATGGACGAACGGGCTCGCCAGGAACTGGCGGGTTTCGTCGTTGGCCGCCGCGTTCCGGTCGAAGAACGCGAAGGGATCCATCTTGCCGAAATTGACGGTGAGGGTTTGCCGCGAATTGGGCTTGAAGCCGCCATACGGCAGCGGGATGTCAGCCTGGTACCAGGCTTCAGCCAGCATCATGGCACTGGTTTCTGGTGGGACTACTGAGCCGAGTTGGAACGAGGTGGCATTGGGCCCCACAAAGGAGGTGAACTTGTCGCCCAGCCCCTTGCCCTGGCCGACACGGAAATGGCCGAACAGCTTGCTCTCGATGTCGCCGGTCTTGATGGTCGGCGTGGTCACCGTGATGTCCGCACGGTAATTGAGTTCGGTGCCGCTGGTATCGATGCCGCTCGCCCGCTGGGCAACCGTGCTGAAGTTCGCGCCGGCGGAAAATCCTTCGATGGAGTCGATGACCTTCGCCTGCTTCTGGATATCCAGCGTCTGGTATTCGACCGCCTTCAGGCGTGACGCCAGTTCCGGTTCCTTCTCGCTGACGTCCTCGGTGGACAGCGCGGAATCGAGTTGCGCGTTACGCTCTTCCAGAACCTTCAGGCGCGCCTCGATCTGGCTATTTGCATCAGTAGCATGGGGCTGCAAAGCCTTTTCGAGTTCGGCGTTTCGCTTTTCGAGTTTTTCCACCCGTTCCATGAGGCGCTGTAGCAGGCGGGTGGTATCGGCATCCTCCGCCGCCAAGGCAGGGAAGGAAGTGATCATGACCGCCGCCAGCAGCCCGATACGTGCCGCGTAGCCGGTCATACTAGTACCCCCCTTTTTTTCCGACGCCCACATAGGTGAACTCGTATTCCACCTCGAAAGGCTTGAACCATGGACGCACACCTGTCAGACGATCGATATGGCGGCCGAAATGGGTGTGCGGATCCGCCGAGGGGGGCGAAATGGTGTATTTGACGCGGTATTTCCCCGGCCCCTTGAGCTTGACGTTGTCGCCGTAGTGGGGGCCGTCGTTGGCGACCATCGGCATGAAATCGCCGCTGATCCTATCGTTGCTGCCGATCTTGGTAACCTCGTATTTCACACCCAGATACGGCATCCAGGCGCCTTCTTCGAACCCGTTGGGGTTGTTGGCCAAGGCGTGGATGTCGGCCTCCAAATGCACATCGGAATCCTTGGTGGGGCGCATCATGCCTTCCGGCTCCATTTCCACCGGTTGCAGATAAACGGCGCCGATCTCCATCCCGTAACGTTGTTGAGGGGTGCCGATCGGGTATTCCACGGCGAACGCCATTGTGGCAAAGCTTGCCGTCAACACCGCCAGCGCGGCACGATTAATACAGTTACGAAAACGCATGGGTTTCTCCTTTTCTGCGGCGACTAGAGACCATCGGCTAGCTACTGGGGCGGAGAAGCCCGTTGGCTGGCTAAATGTCGGGTTATTTCGTTGTATCAACGGATACTGATAGATATGCTAACAAGAACGATTCGTGTTTGCAATACATATTGCCATTGCGCGAACGATTGCAGGAGGGCGTGACCTGGAAAGAGATGCTGACCTGGCGACGATGGCTTGAATCTGTAGGGTGGCACGGATTGGCGGCTGCCCAGCGCTCAACAGCCTATACGAGCAGGCTGGGCATGGGGGCAGAAAAGCCAAGCACGCTTCCACCCATGGCCGGTTCAGGAAGCCTGCGCAGCATAGGATTCGCGCGGAGACGGAGATTCTGGCCGGTGGTGCTAGGTAATCTGCGCAGTGTGCTGGGAGAGGAAAAGCACTAGCCAGTCTGTCTTGCGGGCGTGGCGCCACTTAGGGCAGCGCCACGCTCATTTTTTATTACATCACTTCTTTTTGGTAGCTTTCTTACCCCCGACCGCTACCTTGAAGCCAGCCCCAGCCGTGAAGCGCGGCACAGTCGAAGCTGCAATCTTGATTTCGGCACCTGTCTGTGGATTGCGGCCAGTGCGAGCCACGCGTTTGGACGATTTGAAGGTGCCGAAACCCACGAGGGTAACGGGGTCGCCCTTTGCGACTGCTTTAACGACCGCGTCGAGGATCGCATCGAGCGCCCTTCCAGCAGCGGCCTTGCTGATATCAGCTTCGGCTGCAGCGGCTTCGATCAATTCAGATTTTTTCATGAATATCCCTTGGGTTGGTTGAGGGAGCTTCATGCTACCAGCGATCACGACGTGATAGCCATTCAGGGTCGAGGACGATCTTCCAACTTTTCAGAGAGCGGACAATGCCGAGTATCCGTTATCCACACCGGTTTGAATCTGCAGTCGAAAGCAGTCATTCAAGGACCAAGCTCAATCCACGTGCCCCCAAACTCACCCTGCACAGCAGGACAATTGCTTCACATCCTTGGTGAAGGTCTGGGCACAGAGCTTCAGTCCTTCCACCATCGTGAGATAAGGGAACAGTTGTGCTGCCAGGTCGGCGACGGTCATGTTATTCCTGATGGCAAGGGCAGCGGTTTGGATGATTTCGCCACCTTCTGCCGCCAATACTTGCGCACCCAATATCCGTCCGGAATGCTTGCCCGCCACCAGCTTGATAAAGCCGCTCGTATCAAAATTCGCCAGTGCGCGCGGCACATTATCGAGCGTGAGTGTGCGGCTGTCAGTTTCCATGCCAAGCTTATTTGCTTGCGCTTCGGTGAGGCCCACCGTGGCCACCTGCGGATCGGTGAACACCACCGCCGGCACCACCGAGAGATCGAGCGCCGCATCGCCTCCGGTCATGTTGTTGACCGCGCGGGTGCCCGCCGCTGCCGCCACGTACACGAACTGTGGCGCATTTGTGCAGTCGCCCGCTGCATAGATGTGCGGCACGGAAGTGCGCATATGGTCGTCCACGACGATGGCACCGCTAGCATCCATGGCCACGCCGGCACGCGCGAGATCAAGACCCGCCGTATTGGGTTTGCGGCCTGTGGCGATGAGCAGCCGGTCGCCGCCGAGCGCGCCCGCACTTGTTTCAAGTTCAAACGCCTTGCCGTCGAAGTGTACAGATTTCACGGCGGTGTTCGTGAGAATCCGCATGCCTTCTTCCTCCAGCGCGACCTTGAGCCCTTCGCCAATGGCCAGATCTTCTTTGGATAGCAATGTGCCGCGGGCAACGAGGGTGACCCGACTGCCCAAGCGCAGATACGCCTGCGCGAGTTCCAGTGCCACCACCGAGCCGCCGTATACGATCAAATGGGCCGGCGATTCCTCAGCGATCAATGCCTCGGTCGAAGTCCAGAACGGCGTGCCGGCAAGACCCGGCACGTCAGGAATCTGCGGCGATCGGCCAGTAGCAATCAGAATGCGGTCGGGCGTGAGGCGCTGTTCGCTGCCATCGTCCTGGCGTACGACGAGAGTTTCGGCATCCTCGAATCGCGCGAAGCCGCGCAGCAGGTTGATGCCGGGGTTGGTTTCCAGAATGCTTTCGTATTTGGCATAGCGCAGTTCTTCTACGCGCCCCTGCTGCTGCGCGACCAGGGCTTTGCGATCCAGCACAGGCGTGTGTTTGGCCAGACCAGGAAACGGATGTTTGGCTTGCAGATTCGCCACATGGGCTGCGCGAATCAGAATTTTCGAGGGTACGCAGCCGACATTGACGCAGGTGCCGCCGACGACGCCAGCCTCGATCACGGTCACTTCAGCACCTTCCTCCACTGCGCGGATGGCAGCCGCGAAGGCGCCCGAGCCGGTGCCGATGATGGCGACGCTGAGTTTGGCTTCGGTCCTGGGCGGGGCGCCGCCCACGACTTCTGCGCCGTAGCCCTCGGCGCGCACGGCGTCGAGCAGCGAGTTGACGGAAATGTCCCCGCTAATTTGCACACGGGCCGTTGCATCGGGATAAGACACATCAGCCCGGCTTACACCGGCTACCGTCAACAGTGCCTGTTTCACGGATGCGGCGCAGTGATCGCAGGTCATGCCGGTGATGTGGAAAGTCTGCTCGCTCATTTGGCAGGCGCTTCTTTCAGTTTGGATTCGTAGCCGGCCTCGAAGGTGGCGTCTTCCAACGCCTTGACGCTGGTCTTGGCATCGTCAAAGGTCACGATGGCTTCTTTTTTCTCGAAGGAAACGGTCGTTTTGGACACGCCCGGCACCTTTTCAAGCGCCTTCTTCACGGTGATCGGGCAGACCGCGCAGTACATGCCGGGCACGGACAGCGTGACGGTGCGCACGGCGGCGAACGCAGCATCGGTTAAGGCAAAAGCGAGGATTGAGGCGAGAATCAGTTTTCTGGCTTGCGCCGAAACGAGCGTTTTCATGGCGAGACTCCTTTAGTAGAACAGCGGGGCGATGTCGGGAAAGGTCATGGCGAGAACGATGAGCACGGCCACAATCCAAAACAGCACCTTGTAGATACGGTTGCTCTGCGGCATGACGCACAGGGAACCCTGCCTGCAGACGGTTGCCGCTGAGTCGCGGTAGATCTTTTTCCAGGCGAAGAACAGGGCAATGATGGCCGCCCCGAGGAAGTAGGGTCGGAATGGCTCCAGTACGGCGAGATTGGACACCCAGGCGCCACCGATGCCGAGCATGACCAGCACAAGTGGGCCGACGCAGCACAGGGAGGCGGCGATGGCGGCAATGACGCCGCCGATGAGCGGCAATCGAACGATTTTTCCTTGCGACATAACTTTTCCTCAGAATCCAATACAGACTGCGTAAGATTGCTCCCGTAGTTAGGTACGGAGTCAAGAGGCATGGAGTGTAATTTGGAGAACCTGACTATCGGCGCCTTCGCCAAGGCGGCCGGAGTCAACGTGGAGACAATAAGGTTCTATCAGCGCAAAGGTCTGCTACCGGAGCCGCGCAAGCCCTACGGCAGCATTCGCCGCTATGGCGCGGCGGACGTGACGCGGGTACGATTTGTGAAATCGGCCCAGCGACTCGGGTTCAGCTTGGATGAGGTCGCGGATCTGCTACGGCTGGAGGATGGCACCCACTGCAAGGAAGCTAGTGTCCTGGCCGAGCACAAGCTTAAGGACGTGCGCGACAAGCTGGCCGACCTGGCTCGCATGGAGGCCGTGCTGTCCGAACTCGTGTGCGCTTGCCACGCCCGACCGGGTAATGTTTCCTGCCCATTGATTGCGTCGTTACAGGATGGCATGAGCCTAAGGAGCTGCGTGCGATAACCGAGGAAAGGTGATGCCTTCTTCCTGTTCGGAAGCAAACTTCATGAAATACGAAATATCGAAGACGCTCGTCCAATCAGTATTGACCAAGTGCTGCTTGCTGAAGTAATGATTGCGCGCCCTCTCGTCGCGACATGTTTAGGGCGCGCTACATGCTTACTTCAAGACTGTCACTTTCGTGATAGTGCCGCCCATCGCATTGGACACGAGTTCAAACGCCACGCGCTGACCAGGTTTGACGGTTGAGGCGAGCTGCCTGTCGATCTTGAACGGCATCGTCATCGCGGGCCATTTCAGCGCAGGGATGGCTTGATGGGCAATTGTGATGGTGCCTCGGTCCGGGTCGACGGATTTCACGATGCCCGCCCCCTGCACCTGATTCTTGCCGTCACCCTGCATGCCGGACGAGGCATTCGTTTTCATGTCGCTCATGTCCGCGGCAAGTGCCGGCGTGCATGCCATCAGCGCGACCATCATGGAAGTGGCCAGTGCTTTCATCTTCATTCTCCTTGAGTTTTCGGGTTAACGGCCGAAGGAAGTTGCCGGCGGCGCATCAGCCGGTACGCAGCCGGAATCACGAACAGGGACAGCAGCGGCGCGGTGACCATGCCGCCCACCATGGGCGCGGCGATGCGGCTCATGATTTCGCTGCCGGTGCCGCTGCCCCACAGAATGGGCAGGAGGCCGGCAATGATGACCGCCACCGTCATGGCCTTGGGCCGCACACGCAGGACAGCGCCCTCGCGGATGGCTTCGATCAGGGTCGCCTCGGTCTCGTTGCCGTCATCGATTCGCCTGTGCCAGGCCTGCTTCAGGTACAGCAACATGATCACGCCGAACTCGGCCGACACGCCGGCCAGCGCAATGAAGCCGACGCCGGTGGCAACCGACAGGTTGTAGCCGAGCAGGTACAGGAACCACACCCCGCCGGTGAGCGCGAAGGGCAGCGTGACCATGATGAGCAAGGCTTCGTCGAAGCGCCTGAAGGTGAGATACAGCAGCACGAAGATGATGAGCAGCGTGGCCGGTACGACCAGTTCCAGGCGCGCATTGGCCCGTTCCATGAACTCGAACTGTCCCGAGTAGGCCAGACTCATGCCGGGTTCGAGCTTGACCTCGCGTGCCACCGCGGCACGCAGGTCCGCCACCACCGAAGCCAGGTCGCGGCCGCGCACGTCCACATACACCCAGCCCGAGGGGCGGGCGTTTTCGCTCTTGAGCATGGGCGGGCCATCCGACACTGCGACCCGCGCCACCATGCCCAGCGTGATCTGGCTGCCCATGGGCGTGACGATGGGCAATTGCGTCAGCCGCTCGACGGTGTCGCGCCATTCGCGCGGGTAGCGCAGGTTGATGGGATAGCGCGCCAGCCCCTCGACCGTCTCGCCGACGTTCTCGCCGCCGACGAGCCCGGACACGACCGCTTGCACGTCGGCGATGTTGAGGCCGTAGCGGGCGGCCGCGGCGCGGTCGATATCGACATCGACATAGCGGCCGCCGGTAAGCCGCTCGGCCAGCGCGGACGAGACGCCGGGTACCGTCTTGGCAACCTGTTCGACCTGCTGCGCGATACGGTCGATGTCCGCCAGATTGCTACCCGAGATCTTGACGCCGATCGGGCTCTTGATGCCGGTGGCGAGCATGTCGATGCGGTTGCGGATGGGCGGAATCCAGATGTTGGCGAGCCCGGGCACCTTGACCGCGCGATCCAGTTCCTCGACTAGCTTGTCCGGGGTCATGCCCGGCCGCCATTGATCGCGCGGCTTGAACTGGATCGTGGTCTCGAACATCTCCAGCGGCGCTGGATCGGTGGCGGTTTCGGCGCGGCCGGCCTTGCCGAAGACATGCGCCACTTCGGGCACGGTCTTGATCAGGCGGTCCGTCTGCTGCAACAGTTCGCTGGCTTTCTGCGCCGACAGCCCCGGCAGCGCCGACGGCAT
>JBGAFQ010000047.1:0-20218 GCA_044227195.1 Thiobacillus sp. | reverse complement strand
CACGTACAGCGTGCCGGCGGACAGGTCGCGCTTGCGGTCGGCCACGAACATGAAGAGGCCGCCGCTGGTGGCGTCGTCGCCCATCAGCACGGTGCGCTCGTCGGGCATCACCTGCACCAGCTCGTGCGAGATGCGGCCTAGGCAGTAGTGCTTCCTGATGCTGCCGGTGCCGTCCGGATGCACGGTCACCTCGGGCAAATGGCCGTAGTGGTAGGGGTTGGCGGCGTTCTCGTCGCCGTACAGATTCTTGCTGAAGCCCTTGAACTGGCTGTTGGTCGCGATGGTCACCGCGTCGGGCTCGTATTCCTCGCTCGACAGGTGGGTGTTCCAGGGCGAACGGCTGGCGCCGCAGGTGATCCACAGGCCGTGCGCGTCGCTGGTGTCCACATTGTGGTAGCTCACCAGTTCCAGCTTGCCGGTGCGCCTGTCCTGGTCGAGGGCCAGCACGGCGATGGGCGAGGGTAGCAGGCCATACATGGAAGCGCCGGCAACGTTACGGGTGACGTACTCGAATTGCACCACGGCGAAGACGCGCTCGTTGTCGCGGCGGCGCGACCGGCAGCCGGGCAGGGTGAGCAGCGACATGCCGTCCGGGCAGTCGGAGAAGAACTGGCGTTTGTCCGGCGACGACAGGTCGAGGATGGGCGCGTTGTTGATGTCGAAGTAGCCGCCGGCCACGATGGAGCCGCCGTCGGCTGCCGGCACGGTGTCGCCGGTCATGAAGAAGGTTTCGTAGCCCAGCGCGTTTGTCCGGCGACGACAGGTCGAGGATGGGCGCGTTGTTGATGTCGAAGTAGCCGCCGGCCACGATGGAGCCGCCGTCGGCTGCCGGCACGGTGTCGCCGGTCATGAAGAAGGTTTCGTAGCCCAGCGCGTAGGTTTCGGAGCGGCGGCCGACGGTCTTGGTCAGGGTCGAGGCAACCCAGGTCTCGGCCATCTGCGCAGGGTTGTCCAGGGTGGGCGCCGCCATGCCGTTGAAACGGTAGCGCACCGGCATGCCCATGGGATGGGCTTCGGCGACGAGCGGCAGGCCGGCCAGCGAGGACGCCAGCGGCAGCATCGGCACGCCGGACAGCAGCTGGAGTGCGCGGCGACGCGAGAGGGAAACGGATTCGGACATGGGGGATCTCCTGTGTTGAGCGGGGGCGCGAACCGTGCGCCGACAGTGCGGCGAACGGGGTGCGGAGACACTAGCAATCCGCGATGACAATCCGGTGAAGAAAGCCCCTGCTTGTACAGGGTTTCAGGCGTGCGCGGGGAGCCGGCCATGCGTCCGCATCCAGGCGGCCTGCCTGCCGATCGCGTCCGCAATCGCGATCCCGGGTTTCCAGCCGAGCATGGCCTGGGTTTGGCCGGAATCGAAGTAGCGGAAGCGGAAACCGTTGCGGATGAGGTAGGGCGTGAACTGGGAGTCGAGGCCGAGGCGGTCGGCCAGGGCTGCGGCGGCGATGGCCGGGAAATAGCACCACGCGGGAATCGTGCACCCGACGCGGCGGGTGGGAGCGACGGTTTCCAGAATCCGGTTGTAGATTTCCGCGAACGAAAGGTGCTCGCTCGAAACCACCATGCGAGCCGGTGCGTCCGGGTGCGTCGTCGCCAGGATGCAGGCGCGGGCCGCATCCTCCACGCTGACCACCGAAGTCCCGCCGGGCGGGGCGATCCGCAGACCGCGATGCAGCAACTGGAAGAGCACACCCGTGTGACCGTGCTTGTCCCCCGCGCCGTACAAGGGCGAACAGTAGAGGACGGCGATCCGCAGCCTGTCGCGGTAGCGTTCGGCGATCGCGCGCGCCTCCATCTTGCTGTGCAGGTAGGGATACAGGGACAGCGTTCCGGCATCGCAGACGAAATCCGGGACGCGCACCTCGGCTTGGCGCGAAGCGGGAAATCCGCTGATCGTGTCGAGGACGGTGGCACGTTCGACACCCGTGCGGAGACAGCTCTCAAGGACGCTTTGCGTGCCCTGCGCGTTGACGCGATGAAGTTCGTTCCAGTGCCGGCGGCCATAGCGGCCCAGCACCACCGTGTGGATGACGCCGCCGCAGCCCCGCATGGCACGTTGCAATGCCGGCATGTCGTTGATGTCGCCCCGATGGCGTTCGACCGGCAGGGCATCGAGCGTGGGATGGGACGCGCCCGCGCGGGTGTAGGCCCGGACGTCCAGGCCCGCCTCGACAAGCTGGCGGCAGATCGTGCTGCCGAGAAAACCCGCGGCGCCCGTTACGAGGATGGGTGCCATCGGGCCCGGGCTTCAGGCGGAACCCTTCGGTTCGGACGCGGGCGCGCCCTGCGCGTGTCCGTCGAATCTTTTCGCGGCCTCGAAAAGCAGGTCGAAGGTGTCGGCCAGATGTTTGACTTCCGCCGCATTGAGCAGCAGCGTCGCGCGGAATGCCGAACCCGCGTGCCGCGCTTCCGACAGCTGCATCGCCGCCCGGTTGTCCCAGATTCCGAAGTCGATCATGGGCGTGCCCGTCGGGGCTTCGTTGCGCAGCAGATAGCGGACTTCGATGTTCGCTTCCGCCTGCATGCGCATGAGCGGCGTGATGTCCTCGACGTCCTTTGCGCTGTCCAGGATGAACACGCGCCTGACGGCGATGCCCCGCGCCATCGCCCGCGCCGTGATCTTCTGGAACTGATGGCCCAGCGCGGTCTGCCAATAGGCCTTGTAGTCGGTGACCACGCTGGTGCCGCGATATTCCCGCTTGCAGGTTTCCTGCTCGAACAGCTTCTCGGCCAGGTCGATGAACCCTTCCACGGACTCCACCGTCCACCGTTCGCCTGCCAGATCGGTGAGTTTGTCGTCCAGCCGCTTGAAGGCGCGCTCGGCGATCCACTTCTGGACGGACGCGCCGCCGTTTTCCAGCGCGCGCATCTTTTCCGCCGCGGCGACGACCGTTCTGGACGACTCGATCAGTCCCTTGTGCGTTTCCAGGTACCTGGAAACCTGGGTGATCACCTGGAAATACTCGATGACGAGAAAGGTCAGATTGGTCAGCAGGCCGATGATGAGCGACTGCACGCTGTCGCGGGTGTAGAACCACAGGCCGAAGGTGACGAGCACGGAGGCAAGGGCGGGGACGAGATAGCGTTTCATGGCGGTGTTCGACGGGCGATGAACTTCCGCCGATTATCCGTCATTCGTTTGCCAGGATCGTATCGAACGCCGTCGCCAGTCCGGCTGTCCAGCGCTGGCCGATCTCGTGGCCGCCCGCGATGCGCCAGACGCGTGCGCGCGGGTTCCGCGCCGCCAGCGCGTCGGCCTGCGCCCGCTGGTGCCGGTTAAGTCTTTCGTCCTGCCCGAAAACCAGCTCGACCGGCATGTCCCGCGCCAGCCGGTCGAGCTGCATCCAGTCCAGCCCATGGCGGATCGCAAGCAGGCGCTGGCGCCAGCGTGCGGCGACGCGGTCGGGATCGTCGTAGAGCTCCGTCCGCAATTGCGCGATTGCCGCGACGTCGCCCGTCTCTTCCGACCAGCGCATCAGGCGGCGCGCCAGCCACGGCGCCGCGATGCGCTCCGGCACCGCCCCGGCCAGCGCCAGGGCGAACCGGCCGGCCGCGCGCGGCAGCCAGGGCGAGATCAGGACGATGCGTCGGACGGGCGAACCGGCGGCCTGCAACAGGCCCGGCACCACATGGACGCCGAAGGACACCGCAACCACGGTGAGCGCGTCCGTTTCGATGGTTTGCATGCGCGTGCGCCAGTATTCGACGTGCGGCGCGAGACCGGCGAACGGCGGGGCGAAGAAGTCGCCGTGCGGCGCGGTGTGGACATGGTGGCGCTGGCTCAACCCGTCGACGAGAGACTGATGGAAACGCGGGTGTCCCCCGATTCCGGGGATCAGCAGGATGTCCGACATCGTGGTGGGAAGTGGGGGAGGGAAGCGCTAGCCTAGCAGCCCGGGCACGGCCGCGATATCGCATCCGCGTTGTGCAATCCATCCCCCGGCAACGGCATCGGCGGCATCCTCAAATACTTCGGGGAGACGGGTGGCGTCCACTGCCACGGCCACTGCCACGGCTTCGCAGCCGGCGGCCGACAGGCCGCATCGCGCACGCAGCGGCCTGCGGAACAACGCGCCTCAGCCGATGGAAATCGAGGGCCGGAAGCCGGATTCGCCGGCGCGGCGGCGGTTTGCACGAGCCCTGCGTTCCCCCGCGATGCCGTGCGGAACCACCCCCTGGCCGTAAGGATTGCGGCGGTCGTCCTGGCGCCGGTCGTCGTGGTGCACGTAGCTGCACGTGCAGTGCGCATGGCTGCAGCCCGGCACCGGCAGCCCCGGCGCCTCGCCGGACAGAAAGCGCTGCCCCGCAAGCCGCCGGGCGGCCGAGCAGACATCGCCGTCGCCCTGGATTTCCACGCAATGGTAGGAGCGGGCGCGAGGCACGCGCGAAACCGCAGCGGCACGCGCGGCTTGACGCCTGGAGAACAAATGGAAACCCACCGCCCCAGCCAGAATGGCCAGAGCCAACACAATGCCGGACAGCATGACGTGCCTCCCTTGAATCAGACCCGCTTTTCAATATAGACAAGCTGCCCCGAACAATCGGAGGCGAGGCTGGCAGCAGGGGTGAGGGGATGGCGAGTGGGAAGGTCTTTTGTTCGGCCGAAGCGGTCATACGCAACGTAAGGGAAATACGTCCGCACTGAGTTTCGTACCGGTCGGCCGCTTGTCAGTAACGCAAGTATCCGCATTAGCTTCTGCGAATGAGTGTTCCCGACCTAGAAGAACCAAACGTATCTTGACATCGCACGCCCGCTGACCTAAGTCGCGCCGCCCGTTATTGTGGACGATACGTTTGCCTTCAAGAGCGGTACCGCGATCAATCTGCACATCCGTGACATGCCAGGTCTGTATGTCGACTTGGACCTCGAATTCTCTGATAACAACCCGCCACGTGATGAGGCCCTGGCCCGCATCAACGAGGTCATCCGGCAATCCACAGGGCGCCTGCGGGCACTCGGTTTTCAAACTCACACGCTATGAATGATTACTTCATAAGATGAAGCGTCGCTTCGCAAACCTGCTTTAATGCAAGACTAAGTATTTGATTTATAAGTAACCAATATCTGGCACTTTATTTGCTGAATCCAAGTTGGCTGGCCCTATGCTGGTCAACTAATGGGCAGGCGATTCGCTGCCGCTTACGCAATCTAAGGAGAAACCAATGGCAAACTCAACTACTGATCAGTTTCTGGAAAACAATAAGCACTATGCAAGCGGCCAAACACTGCATAAAGCCGCCTATCCTGGCAAGCAGCCGATCCAGCCATCCCGGCATGTCGCAGTCGTTGCCTGCATGGACGCCCGACTCGATGTCGAAGATCTTCTTGGTCTCCAGACTGGCGAAGCACACATCATTCGCAATGCTGGTGGTGTCGTAACGGAGGACGCTATTCGTTGTTTGATCATTTCGCATCACCTCTTGAACACCAACGAGATCATTCTCATTCATCACACGCGCTGCGGCATGCTCGCTTTCACGGATGACCTGCTCAAGGCGGGACTCGAGGGTGACCCTGCGGCTGAAAACTTGCTGGGGCAGGCAACGGGCCGTTCGTTCACCGCGACAGGAAAAGCTTCGTCGTCTCCCGTGGCCTTTCATCCCTTCCGCGGGCAGATCGAAGCGCTCGATTCGCCGCGCAATGAAAAAAGCACAGAGAGATTGGAATGGGACGTACGCCGTGGCATGTCGACGATTCTGAATCATCCCTGGATTCCGACGAGCGGGCCCGACGCGTGCACCGTTCGTGGGTTTATCTATGATGTTGACACTGGGAAACTCGAAGAAGTGACTTATCCTGGACCTATGGGTTCGTTTGGCTAAGCAGAACAAGAAGCCCCTTCCTAAGCCAACTTGCGACAGCGCATGGGAGGGGAACAGGAGAAAAAAAGCGGGCCCGATTGGGCCCGCCGAAGATAACGGGCATGAGGAGTCAGTACAGGAGAATGCCCGTCAAGGCAACTTAAAGCACAAACCGAACCAGCCAAACTAATAAAATAATATCAATCACTTAATAAACTTTATCTGGGATTCAGTGAATTGTGGTTTCTGTAAACAGAGGAGAAAAAAACATAACTTTCTGAAAAGTAATGGAAATTGTCATAAAAAGAGCAGCTTCACAGTTTAGAAGCAACGCTTCCTTCCCTTAACAACGGTTGAGTGTGGCCTCTCACCGGCGTCATCAGTTTTAAAACTCGCTTTTCCCAATTCAAAGAACCAAGCAAGCACGGGGGGACACGGTAGCCTTCCGGCGGGCAATCAAAGCATTAAGGGACGACCAAAAGGAACATTCAGAAACTGAAGTTATTCAGGATTCAACGAGCCAATGCGATCGATGAAACGGCGCAGAGGAGGAGATGGTTCCGAGTCGACTCTCAGCAGACGAGTTTCTACCGCATGCCTATCCCCTGAAAGAGATCGTGTCACAACATCCAGGTGACGATAAGTATTCGTATGAGACTCGTTTGCCAAGCCTATTCCAAAGCCAGCTGCCACAAACACCATCATCAAATCGAAGGTCACCACTTGCTCCGCAATGACGGGAGCTATTCGCACTGTGCGCAGATAGTGTTGGATCTGCCGATGACTCCCTTCACCGCTCTGTGGATGGCACAGTATCAATGGATAACGGAGCACTTCCTCGATCGGTATATTCGTGTGCGCAAGTAATGGATGGCGCGCAGGTACGGCAACTACGAGTGAATCGCTCCAAGCGACCTGAGAGACAATCCCATCCGGCTCGTCGAGGGTCTGGCTGAATCCAGCGTCATACAAGCCGGAACGCAGTCCTACTAGCTGTTGGGCCAGAGGCAACTCAAACAACCGAATTTCTACGTCGGGCTCTTCTTCACGGCACCGCGCCAACAGAACGGAAAGCCGTACCGGGTCAATGTCATCCGAGAGTGCGATGTTCAACTTCTCGATAACCTTTGGCTGCGGTTTTGGCGCTCGCTAAAGCCAGTTGCAAGGAAAATAGGACATGCTTCGCCGAAAAATATCTCGCCAGCCCACGTTAGGCGGGGGGTACGTGTCGTCCGCTCGAACAACTGTTCAACCAGGCAATGCTCCAGATGTTTGATTACCCGTGAGAGTGGAGATTGCTCGATATGCGTACGTTGCGCCGCACGGTAAAAGCGCAGTTCTTCCGCAACAGCTATGAAGTACCGAAGATATCGAATTTCCATTCGTGACGTTTCGTCAATCAAACTTCCGAAGATCCTCGGAGGCGACGGCAAGTGAATTTCATGGTTCCAGAGCTATTCATAGCGCCGCCGTCGCGTCCGACGGTCAGGAATCCCAAAGCCGTTAATGCGGAGCGGCCATCCATCCCTCGGCGAGAACCCCACCCCCCCAGACGGTCAGCACCCCGAGGCCGATCAGCAAGGCTTGCTGAGCTGTGTGAATCAGTTCCGCCCGTTTGTGCAATCCGGGGATCAAATCGGCAACGGCAACGTAAATCATGCCCGAGGCAGCCAAGGCGAGCATGTACGGCAGCAGACTGTCCAGAGGAGTCAACAGGAAATAGCCCAGCAAAGCGCCTAGCAGCATGGCGGCACCGGATAGGAGGTTCAGTATCAATGCCTGAACCTTGCTGTAACCCGAATGGAGCAGAATGAGAAAATCGCCGAGTTCCTGAGGTATCTCATGGGCGGCAATGGCGAAAGCCGTCACCATTCCGAGCTTTACGTCCACCAGGAAGGCAGCGGTGATCATCACGCCGTCCACGAAGTTATGGACAGTGTCACCCACCGTGATCATCAGCCCGGAGCGGCCGTGATCATGGTGATGATCACCGCCGACAGGCGCGCCGTGGGCCTCGCAATGCTCGGCGTGGCAATGTCGCCAGAGCACCAGCTTTTCCAGGATGAAGAAGCCGAAGATGCCGGCCAATACCGTAGCGCCTAGAGTCTCGTACTCGCCGGCATGCTCCATGGCGTGTGGAAGAATTTCGAGAAAGGCTGCCCCCAGCAGAGCGCCGATGGCATAGCTCACCATCACCGGCACCCACTCCGCCTTCAGGTTCAGAGCCACGCTCGCCAGCAGCACGGACAGCAGTCCGCCGGCGGCGCTGGCAAGAAGAATCATAGCGAGCAGGCTCATGGGAAGGTCCTGACAGCTTGTCGGGCTGGGTCATACGGTGTCACAGCATTGCGCTTATTTTGATAGCTGGAAATCGGCTCCGTCACAACATCCCCGGCTAGCCCCCCACTAGTTACTCTCCTCATCCTTACTGACTCCCTAACCTAGATTTAAATTAAAACCTCGTGCTACTACCTCGTTATTCCTGCCAAATACGCCATCACACCTTTTTTACCAATCCGGCAGATAGCATCCTCGTTTTTGTGAAGCACACTTCAATCAATTGAGGCAGAGCTTCACAGGAACGATAATTTTTTAGCTCATCACGCCGATGCGGAAATTGAAGCTCGCCGACTAACTCCATTCTGGCGACTACTAAAAATGGGAGCGGAAATTACCGGGCGATCAATCTGCGGCAGTGCCAATCTTCCTTCAAGGCCAGGGTCGCGAGCTGCACACGGTTCTTGAGGCCAAGTTTTCCCATAATGTTGCGCAAGTGGTTGCGTACCGTGTTCTCGGATCGCTTGATTTTGGAGGCGATGACCCTGTTGCTTAAGCCTTGCTTCACAAATCCGACGATCTCCGTCTCGCGCGTGGTGAGCGCTTCCAGCGTTGTTGCAGGCGACTCGTCGCGCGCTATGCCTTGCATGATGTCCAGCGGGCTGCTGCTCTGCCACGCGAAGTGGCCGAGAATCGCGGACAACGCGTGCAATACTTGCTCGCTGTTCTCGACGACGTAACTCTCGACACCGCTGATCGCATCGGATATCTCTTCTTTGGTGTCGGCGATGGTGAGTATGACGACCCTCATACCGGCACGGGCACCAATCTGCCGACGTCGTGCTCTTGCGGGTAGATGAGCGTCGCCCCCGCCACACTGGCCCTGCGGAGCGCCCTGCTAACTACCCTCATCTCTTCCTCGTCCTCGACATGTATGACGCAACACAACTATTTCTTGAGCTTGGAAATACCCAGCGCGCGCAAAGCGATATTTTCGTAGAGCGGTCCAACATCGCCCTTCTTAATCTTGCGCAGGAAATACTTCTCGAAGGCGATTTTGGCCAGGTGCACCCACTTGCCCTGGGAAAACCAGTTCACGTTTCGAGGCGGAATCTGTGGCAGGGCGACGAAGGCGATCCCGCTATCGCCGAAATCGGCCAGGCACACGGCGTTCCAGGTCGCTTTTTCGGCCGGCTCCTTGCCGTCGAGTAGCGCGCGGATGTTGTGTGCGGTCGCCGTCACCATCGACTCGATCATGTAACCTGTCTTCGGCGTGCCGACCGGAATGGGCGTTGCCTCGACAGGTGGAATGGCAACGCATACGCCGACCGAGAAGACGTTCTTGAAGGTGGGATTGCGCTGGTACGGGTCGATGACAATGAAGCCGCGCGGGTTGGTCAATCCTTCGATGCCGAGGACGGCGTCCACGCCCTTGAAGGCGGGCAGCATCATGGAGTACTTGAACGGTAGCTCGTGCTGCTTTTTCTCGGTGCCGTCCTCGTTCACCTCCGTGACGAACATCTTGCCGGCTTCGACCTTGGTGACCTTGGCGTTGCAGATCCATTTGATGTGCTTGTCGCGGAAGGCCGATTCGATCATGCCCTTTGAGTTGCCTACGCCGCCGAGACCGAGATGACCGATGTAGGGTTCCGCGGTGACGAAGGTGATGTGTACCTTGTCGCGTAGCTTGCGGCGGCGCAGGTCGGTTTCCATGATCATCGCGAATTCGTAGGCGGGGCCATAGCACGAGGCGCCCTGGACGGCGCCGACGACGATGGGGCCGGGGTCTTTGACGAAGGCCTGCCAGTTGTCGTTGGAGGTGACGGCATGGTCGACGTGACAGATGGACTGGGTGTACCCGTGGGGGCCCAGGCCCTCGATCTCGTCGAAAGCCAGTTTTGGGCCGGTGGCGATCACCAGATAGTCGTAGATGACAATGAGGCCATTCTCCAACTCAACCCGGTTTTCGGCGGGGTGCACGCGCTTCGCGGCGATCGGAAGGAAGTCGATGTTTTTCCTCTTGAGAATGGGTTCGATCGGCAGCTCGATGTCCGCACGGGCGCGCCAGTTGACCGCCACCCAGGGGTTGGAGGGAACGAAATGGAAATTGGGCGTATTGGAGATAACCGTAATACGGTCCTCGGCTCGCGCGCTTTCAAGCATCTCGAACGCCATCGGCATGCCCCCGATGCCCGCTCCGAGAATAACGATATGTGCCATGTTGTGGTTCTCTTTCTTTTGTCTTCCAACTCATCAACGCGGAACGAACGGTCACACCGGCACTCCTTCCTGGAATGCCTGCCTCATGACCGGCCAAAAATGAAAAGATGACGCCAGGGCCTCTCTAGAAGCGATACCCGATACCAATGCTCGTCAACCACGGACTCACGTCGAGATCGGTCACCTTGGTGCCGGCCAGTGCGCCACCAGAAATGCGGATGTCTTTTGCTTCGATCTTCACGTACTTCACGTCCAAATTGACGAACCAGTTGGGCGCCATCTGGAAGTCAACCCCCACTTGGCCGGCCAGCCCCCAGCTGTTGCGATTCATATCGATCGGGGCATCGACACCAAGCGCTGGCGCGGCATTGAGCTTGACGCTCGTAAGACGGGTGTAATTCAGACCCACGCCAGCGTATGGCCGTACGGACCCCCCCGGTAGAAAGTGATACTGCAGCGTCAGTGTGGGTGGGAGGTGTGTAACCGAGCCAATCTTGGTGCCGGAAAAAGTGACGTCATGCTCTTGCGGATAGGTGAGAATCAACTCCGTCGCAACGTTCTTTGTGAAGAAATACGTCACGTCCACCTCTGGAAACCATTTATCCTCCATCTCGGCCTTCCCCAAGGCCGGAACAACAGCAGTCGTAGAATTATCGTTATCGACATGCATGTTGAGAGCGCGAAGACGCACCAGCCAAGGCCCCTCTTCCGCATAAGCGCTCACTATGCAGAGCATTGAACCGACGAGTGCGCTGCCAATCACTCTTTTCATCATCTTCTCCCCCTTAGAGTTGGATTCAATTCTTGCCGTACTGCTTTTCCTCTGCTTCCTGCCAGACCGGCGAATATCGTCTGGCGCAGTTCCTGCAGGCAATATGAATGCCAACAACGCTGCCCAGCGAAATCAATTACTTACAACGTAACCCAAGCCGTTTAAGTGAAGCGCAACTACACTCACTGAAGTGGCGCTTCATCCAAAGACGTTTTCGCTTTAGCGACGAGGAGTCTCACAGATGTCAAACCTGACCCCCGAGGAGTTTCTCCATACCTTCATTGATGAAGCTCGGGACATAGCCCCCTTTTCCAGTTGCACCAGCTTGCAGTCTTTTATTCATCAGATTGTGTTCAAGGCAAGTGCCTGCCTGGAGGAGCGCTACCGAGCAATGGAGGATCTACGCGGAGCACTGGCACCCGAGCAATATGCACAACTGATCGTGAACATTAAGAACAGCATTGGTGGCGAATTCGCGGTGGTCTCTAGCGACAAACAACGGGTGGATATCCGTGCCAATCGATGCCCTTTCGGCGACTTGGTACATTCGGCCCCGGCGCTATGCCACATGACCTCCAGCATCTTCGGCGGTATTGCGGCGCGTAATTTCGGCTACGCGAAAGTTGAACTGAAGAGCCGCATTGCGCTTGGTAGCGACCACTGCGATATCTGTATCCACCTGGACACATCTGCCGCGTCGGAAGTACTCGGCGACGAGTATTTCAGTGATGGTTATCAGGTCATTGCCGAGGTCCGTGCCCCGGATGAGTTGCAAAAGGTCATCGAGCAGCGCCTGCATACTCTATGGAGCCAGGATTCCGCGCGACATGCGAACGAGGACATATCGACTCGTCCTTGCCTGATCGCAAGCAGTATGCAAATGCGTGATCTGCTGCGCGCGGTGGAGAGGATCGCCGATACTCGTGCGACTGTGCTGCTCAGCGGCGAGACCGGAGTCGGCAAGGAAATACTGGCAAGGTCCATCCATGGCATGTCTTCTCGCCTGAACCAGCCCTTTGTCGCGGTGAATTGCGGCAGCCTCCCGGCAGATCTGGTCGAGAGTGAACTGTTCGGCCATGAGCGTGGCGCCTTCACCGATGCCAAACAGCAACGACAGGGCCGGTTCGAACTCGCCGACCAAGGCACCTTGTTTCTGGACGAAATAGACAGCCTGTCGCCAAAGGCCCAGGTGTCATTGCTACGGGTATTGCAGGAGGGCCGGTTCGAGCGGGTCGGCGGGCACCAACCGATCGCCTGTGATGTCCGGATCATCGCTGCCAGCAATCGCAATCTTGCCGAACTGGTCGAACGTGGTGAGTTCCGCAAGGACCTGTTCTTCCGCCTGAATGTCGTGCCGTTGCATATACCACCGCTGCGTGATCGGCGCGAAGACATAACGCCCTTGGTGAAAATGCTACTGCGGCGGTTTGCGGATCGCTACCAGACAGAGGTCAAAGAAGTATCTCCGGCAGCGATGCGCTGTCTGGAGGAACATGCCTGGCCTGGCAATGTTCGGGAATTGGAGAATGTCCTCGAACGCTCCTTCTTATTTGCCGACGGTTCGGTAATCCAACGCATCAGCCTGGATTTGACGCCGCGCCTTGGGCATGTGCCGGTGAGCGAGACGGCCGACCTGCGACAGCTGAAAAAGAATGCTGCCGACGAGGTCGAGCGGCGGATACTGGAGTCGTTGATGGAACAGACCAACGGTGATGTTCGGGAGATGGCCGCGGCGCTAAGCCTCACGCAGCGCGCCATCTACCAGAAGCTTAGCTATCATGGGCTCGGCGCGAGGCACGACGCAAAAAATTGACTCACACAGTTGAGTGGAGCGGGGTGAAACTCGGCATAGCCAATCGATGTGTTCATTTCATTTCTGCTGCCTCTAACTTACCGCTCAACGAGGATAAGCCGCGAGCGGCGCGTCCCTCAGACACTGCTCCGGTTCTTATCCTATAGCCGTCATTAGTTGCATAGCCCGACCATCTGATATGTCGGGTGCGTTCCTCGCGACTGGCGAAGGCGGCCGTTCAAGCAGCCTACCCAGTCGATGTCTGCAACTTGCGCGACACCAGCCGTTTAACTCCACCAACGCCACTGGCGGCAATGGCCGACCTCCAGCCTTTCCCCATCACCCCAATGCCCGAATCGACTGCATCGGCGGCACGCGTACGATGTGCCGCGTGGTGAGCCAGCCGCTGGCCATCACCAGCAGCGCGCCGGCGGCGGGCAGCGCCAGCCACAACCAGGGGTGGACGCGGCCGGGCAGGTCGAACAGGCGGTCGGCGATGACGGCCATGGCGAGTTCGGCGCAGGCGCTGGCCAATAGACCGGCGAGCACGCCCAGGGCGAGGAATTCGGCGAGCAGGCCTTTCGCCAGCCAGGCGCGCTCGGCGCCCAGGGTGCGCAGCAGCACGGCTTCGTGCCGGCGCGCGTCGAGGCTGGCGAGCAGGGTGGCGACGACGACGGCCATGCCTGCGGCGAGCAGGAATCCCAGCAGCAGCTGGATCGCGCCGATGATGCGCGCGAACACGGCTTCGAGTTTGCCGATGAGGGTGTCCACCGCGAGCACGGTGATGCCGGGGAAGGTCTTCACGAAACCGGGCATGACGTGGGTGCCGGGCGGCACGTAGACGCTGGCGATGTAGCTCGCGGGCAGGGCGTCGAGCGCGCCGGGGGAAAAGATGACGAAGAAATTGGGCTGCATCGATTCCCATTTCACGCTGCGCAGGCTGCCGATGCGCGCGCGGATGGTCTGGTCGCCGATCTGGAAGCCGAGGCTGTCGCCTACCGAAAGATGGAGGCGCTCCGCCATGCCGGATTCGACGGAGATGTCGTTTGATACGCGTTCGCCGTGCCAGCGCCCCGCCAGGATCCGGTTGTTGGCGGGCAGGTCGGCAGCCCAGGTGAGGTTGAGCTCGCGCCGCAGGGTGCTGCTGTCGCGCGCTTCGGGGGGCAGGGTGGCGGCGATGGGCTGGCCGTTCCTTTCCACCAGCCGGCCGCGAATCATGGGGTAGAGGCGCGAGGCTTCGAGCTTGCGGTCGGCCAGCCACGCGCCCACTGCATTTTTCTGCTCCGGCGCGATATTCACCAGAAAATGATTCGGCGCGCCGGGCGGCAGTTGCTGCCGCCAGCCTTCGACGAGGTCGCTGCGCACCAGCGCAAGCAGGGCGACGAGAAACAGCGCGAGGGTGAAGGCCCCGAGTTGCAGGGTGCTGTCGAAGCGGTGGCGCAACAACTGCGACAGGCCGAAGCGCAGCGGCCCGGTAGCCAGACGCTGCACGCCGCGCCCGGCGACGAGCGCAAGCCGGGCGAGCCCCGCCAGCACGGCGGCCAGCCCCGCCAGGGCGCCGACGAAACCAGCCACCAGTTTGACGTCGCCCGCGTAGGCCGCGATCAGCGCCAGCAGCACCGCACCGCTGATCGATGCGCCGATCCAGGCTGAAATGGGCACGGGGGGCAGGTCGCGCCGCAGCACCCGCAGCGGCGGCACGCGGATCAAGCGGATCAGGGCGGGCAGGGCCGCACCGGCCAGCGCCGTGAGCCCGCTCGCCAGCGCGATGAAGACCGGGGCTGCGCCGAGCCGGGGCAGGGTGGCGAGCGTATCGGGCAGGATGAAACCGGCGAGCCCCTGCTGCAGCAGCGCGCCCAAAGCCACGCCCGCGAGGCTGCCGATCAGGCCCAGCACGAGGAACTGCGCGAGATAGAGCGTGCGCAACTGCCGGGTGGTGGCGCCCATGCAGCGCAGCAGCGCGGCCTGGTCGTAGTGCCGCAGCGCGTGGCGATGCGCGGCGATGGCGATGGCCGCCACGGCGAGCAGCAGGCTCACCAGCGCGGTGAGCTGCAGATAGGTGTCGAGCTTGTCGAAACCGTCGCGCAGGTTTTCCACGCCTTCGCGCGCGCCGATCAGGCGCTGGGTGTCGTCGAGCGCGGGTTTCAGCGCGGCGGCGAAGGCGGCGGTAGCCTCGGGGGCGCCGGCGAATTGATACAGATAGCTGAGACGGCTGCCGGGCTGCAGCACGCGTGTGGCGGCCACCTCGTCGGCGCGCAGGAACACGCGCGGCGCGATGCCGAACACGCCGCCCAGTTGCCCCGGCTCTTCGGCCACCACGCCGGCGATGCGGAAGCCGGCTTCGCCGATCCGCACCGTGTCGCCCACGGCGGCGTCGAGCAGCGGCAGCAACTGCTGGTCGACGTAGATCGCGCCGCGCGGCGGCTGCGCGGGCCGCGGCGCGCCGGGCGCAAAGGCGCGGTCGGCGATGCGCACGCTGCCGCGCAGCGGATACGCGGCATCGACCGCGCGCACGCTGGCGAGCTGGAAGGCGTCATTGCGGCTGACCATGCTGGCGAATTCCAGCGCCCGGCTGGCGGCGAGCGCGTTCGCGGGCCAGGCGTCGATGGGACGCGGGCTGGTGACGAGCAGGTCGGCGCCGAGAAAACGCGCGCCTTCGTCGCGCATGGCGCGCGCGACGCGGTCGCCGAGAAAGCCGGTAGTGGCGACGCTGCCCACGCCGACGACGAGCGCGAGCAGCAGCACGCGCCATTCGCCGCTCGCCCGCTCGCGTCGCAGCAGCCACAGGGCCAGGCGAACGAGGCTCATGCCGGTGCCGTTTCTGCGACGCGCCCGGCGACGAGGTGCAGCCGGCGCTGGCAGCGCGCGGCGAGCATGGGGTCGTGGGTGACGAGGATCAGCGTGGTGCCGGCCGAGGCGTTCAGCTCGAACAGCAGGTCGATGATGCGCGCGCCGGTGTCGGCGTCGAGGTTGCCAGTGGGCTCGTCGGCGAAAACGAGGGCGGGGTCGGTGGCGAAGGCGCGCGCGAGCGCCACCCGCTGCTGCTCGCCGCCGGAAAGCTGGCGCGGCGTGTGGCCGGCGCGCTCGGCCAGACCCACGCGCGCGAGCCAGTGCGCGGCGCGCTCGCGGGCGCACCCGCTAGGGGTAGGCCGTGGCTGTAAACCCGCTGAAGCGGGAACAGCCACGCTCTCTGCGCGGCCGGCCAGTTCCAGCGGCAGCAGCACGTTTTCCAGCGCGGTGAGTGCGGGCAGCAGTTGAAACGACTGGAACACGAAGCCGACGCGCCCGGCGCGCAGCCGCGCGCGGGCGTCCTCGTCGAGATCGGCGAGGCTGTGGCCCAGCAGATGGATGTCGCCGGCCGAGGCCTGGTCGAGCCCGGCGAGCAGTCCCAGTAGCGTGGACTTGCCCGAGCCCGAGGCGCCGGTGATCGCCAGCGTCTCGCCGGCCTGGACGTCGAGGGAGACATCGTCGAGTATCGCAAGCGTGCCGTCGGCGGTGGGCACGCGCTGCGAAAGCGCGTGCGCCTGGACAATGGGGAACCGGGCGCTATCGGGAGGCGTCATTGAGGTGGGCTCGAAAGGAACTGGCTAGTGGGAAAGTGGATCGATTATCGCGCGTGGCTGCTGGTGTTGTGTCTGGGCGTGCCCGGCGCGGCCCTTGCCGCGCAGTGTTCCCTGTTGATCGTCGGCGACAGCCTGAGTTCCGGCTATGGCCTGGCCGCAGGGACAGGCTGGGTGGATCGGCTAAACGCGCGGCTGAAGAAAGCGGCGCCGGCCTGGCGGGCGGTCAACGCCAGCATCGCCGGCGACACCACGCAGAACGGCCTGCAGCGGCTGAAGCCGGCCTTGGCGCGCCAGAAGCCGCAGGGCGTGGTGATCGAGCTGGGCGGCAACGACGCCCTGCGCGGCACGCCGCCCGCCGCGATTCGCGACAATCTGCGCACGCTGATCCGCCAGGCGAAGGCCGCCGGCGCGTGGGTGGTGCTGCTCGACGCGCCGGTGCTGCCCAACTACGGGCGCGCCTACGGCGAGGCGATGGCGAAGATCTATGTCGATCTGGCGCGCGAGGAGAAGGTGGCGCGCGTGCCGTGCTTCGTCTGCGGCGTCGGCATCCAGTCCGGCATGATGCAGGCCGACGGCATCCATCCCAACGAACAGGCGCAGGCGGCCATGCTCGACGCGGTGTGGCCGGCGCTGAAACCGAAACTGCGCTGTCCCGCGAAATGACGACGACGACGGACAATGCCTGCCCCTGCGGTTCGGGCAAGGCCTATGCGCAGTGCTGCGGGGTTTTCCACGCCGGCGCGGCGGCGCCGGATGCCGAACGGCTGATGCGTTCGCGCTACAGCGCCTACGTGCGCGGGCTGGGCGACTATCTGCGCGCCACCTGGCATCCCGACACCTGCCCGGCGGACCTGGGTCTGGAGGCCGCGCCGCGTCCGCAGTGGCTCGGGCTCGCGGTGAAGTCGCACGCGCTGCAGGACGACGGACACGCGACGGTCGAGTTCGTCGCGCGCTACAAGCTCAACGGCCGCGCGTTCAAATTGCACGAGACCAGCCGCTTCGTCCGCCTAGACGGCCGCTGGGTCTACGTGGACGGCGACGTGAACGAATGAGGGGAGAGACCATGCGCGCGGTAAAGCTTGGACACGCAGTACTAAAAGTGCGCGACCTCGAAACGTCGGCCGCGTTTTACCGCGATGCCCTGGGCCTGATCGAAGTGGCGCGCTACGGGCCCCACATGGCGTTCTTTTCGTGCGGCGAGAACCATCACGACCTCGCGCTGCTCGAGATCGGCCCGGGTGCAGCGCCGCCGGACGAGCGGCAGGTCGGGCCCCGGCAAATTGGGCTCAGCCATCTGGCGTTCAAGGTCGGCGATTCGCTGGACGAATTGCGCGCCTTTCGCGCACAGCTCGCGGAACAGGGCGTGTCCATCGTCGGCCAGGCTGACCATCGCGTCAGCCAGGCGCTGTATTGCCGCGACCCCGACGGCATCCTGATCGAATGCTACGTCGACGCCGATCCGGCATTGTGGCGCGAGGATCCCGGCGCGGTGGCGCACGTCGGGCCGCTGAAACTGTAGGCGCATCAGCGCGCGCTCAGCATCAGCCACACCAGGCGGCGCGCCATTTCGCGGCGACGTTCCGGCAATGCCGCGTTGTCGGCGCGGCGGCCTTCGCCCGGTGCGGCCACGCGTGCGGTCTGAACCAGCGCAGGTTTGTCGCCCGCCAGGCCGACGCGGTCGAATCCCGGCGAGGCGCTGGTTTCGGCATGGGCGCTGCCCAGCAGCAGACCGGACAACAGCAGGGACAGGGTCAGTTTGTTCATCGTTCGCTCCTTGGTTGGCTGTCTGCGCACCGTGCGCGAGACCACGGCTGCATAGTGGGCGAGACGCAGCGTCGGGATAAGCAACCGGGTCGAAACCCGGACGGCCAACCGGGTTGGTCCTGTATGCGAGCGAAGGTGTTGGTCGGACACGGCGAATGGCGCCCTAACCCAAATCGAATGACGCATGAGAGCCGAACGGCTCATGAAAGTACCGGTGATTTAACACAAAACCTGTAATGCCCGGCGGATAAAGTCGTACGCGGTCATCCCCGGGAGCGGACGACCGCAATCCTTCTGCACATTACAGCCATATCTACTAGGGAGTTCTTCCATGTTTGCACGCAAGCCACTCAACGTCATGCTGTCCTTCGCGCTGGTCGCGATCGCCGGCGGTGCCCAGGCAGCCGTCCCCTACACCACCCCGACTCTGCCGGTCGGCGACGCTCAGGAAATGACCGCCCCCTACATCCTGGCACCCGGCTGGACCCAGACAGTCATCGCCAACCGCACCAATCAAAATGCACTGGTGCCCGGTTCCAACTCGGGCAGCTGGGACATGATCGATTCCAACCGCACCGGCGTTGACGCCAATCGCTATCTGTTCATGCCGTTCGAAACCGGCACCGCCGGCGTGCAGCGCGTCGACCTGTGGGACAGCAACTACAACACGCGTACCGTCACCATCGTCGCGCCCGGCACCCAGAACTTCGTTTCCGGCGACGCTTCGCGCTGGACCCCCTGGGGCGGCTACCTGACCGCCGAAGAATCCTGGGGCACCGGCAGCACCAAGGGCCGCCTGTTCGAAGTCACCAACCCGACCACCGCAACCGCCAACAACGGCACCTTCATTCAGCGCAGCATCATCCCGCGCGTCTCGCACGAAGGCTTGGCTTTCGATGCCAACAAATCGATGTATTTCGTCGACGAGCTGAACGGCGGTTCGGTGTACAAATACGTGTCGGCCAACCCGAACGCCACCAACGGCGACGACTACTTCGCTGCAGGCCAGACCTTTGCCCTGAACGTGGGTGCGGGCGGCCAGTTCGAAGGCACCAACGGCCCGGCCATTACGGGCGCGTCCACCTGGGTTGCGATTACCGACGTGAACGGCGGCGCCATCTCGGGCGTCTCCACCGTGCTCGGTGACGGCACCATCGACGGCCGCGTTACGGCCGATACCCTGAACCTCACGAGCTTCAACCGCCCCGAAGACCTGGAAATCCAGAACCTGGCCAACGGCGACCAGCTCCTGTACTTCACCACCACCGATTCGGACAATAACGGCAACACAGCCGACGGTCGCAGCCGCGTCTACAGCCTCAACCTGACCACCGGTGTGACCAGCTTGTTTGCGAGCACCGACACCATCGACTCGGCGACAGGCTTGCCCGTGGGCGCGCCTTTCAGCAACGCCGACAACCTGGCGATCGGCCCCGACGGCACCATGTACATCATCGAAGACCAGGACGGCGGCGTCGAGAACATCTGGAGCACCGTCGATGCGAACCACGATGGCGTCGCCGAGTCCATGAGCGTGATCGCGACGCTGCGCACCAAGGGCGCCGAGTCGACCGGCATGTATATCGTTAACGGCAAGATGTACATCAACGTTCAGCATCCCGCGAGCGGCAACGATGTGCTGGTTGAAATCACCCCGGTTCCCGAAGCCGAAACCTACGCCATGATGCTGGCGGGTCTGGGTCTGGTGGGCTTCATGGCCCGCCGTCGCCGTCAGGCCTGAGTCTGGCGCGTCTTCCTTCTCCCATCCGGATATCCCCGGACGGGAAGAGGGAAGCGGTAAACAATTCGCCGTGACTCCGGTCACGGCGAATTTCGCTGAAGTACGCAGCCAGCCAGCCTTCCGGCAAGCCAGCCACCGCAATGCCATCGAGGAGAACCCATGATGTTCCATGCAAGCCCCTCCCGGCTTGGCGCCATCGTCTCGGCACTGAGCCTGCTTTTTTCCGCACACGCCCTTGCAGCGGGTGCGAATGCCTACGTGCAAACCAACCTGGTGGCGAACGA